>CAJTTT010000013.1 GCA_910579285.1 uncultured Lachnospiraceae bacterium
TTCAAGGAGAATGCGAAGCGTTCTCTGAATCGAGCGTGCCGACGCTCGATTTTTTGCCGGTAAATAAAATGGGTGTTTATTGTGTCGATTGTATCACAGATTAGCGGTGTGGACAATCGACATGAGGAGATTGCGTAAAATTATTTTTGAAACGTATTGACCGCTGGTCGAAACATGTGATATTGTTAGAGAGGATAAAATCGACCGATGGTCGAAAAATGAAAAAGGAATGAGATTGGAGCGGACGGCTCCGCCAGGAGGAAAGGGAAATGACTTACGCAGATTTTTTTTACGACATTAAGGGAAGATTCATGGGAGCGGATGTGAGCGATATCCACGAGCATCTGGCTTTTGAGTTTGACATTGAGGATGAGGAGGCGGGAGGCGCTTTCTATGTGGAAGTGAAGGACGGGGTGCTCTATGTGGAGCCTTACGAATATTACGACAGGGATGCCAGATTTATCTGCGCGCCAGATGTGCTCATAAAGATCGCGGAAGGCGAAATGGACCCGGTGTGGGCGTTCACAACCCAGAAACTTAAGGTGGAGGGCAATATTGACAAGGCGCTGCGCTTAAAGGAGATCATTGAAGCCAAACAGCGTGAGATGAAAAAGGCGGAAAAGAAGGCGAAGAAGAAATGAAGAAAAAGAAGGGAATATTAAAAAAAGCAGTGCTGGGAGCAGGGCTTCTGGCGGCAGTCTGCGGCGGGGAGATCGCCTATTTTTACGGGCGCACCATGAAGCGCGGCAGGGCGAAAACCGAGCGTACCATGAAGATGGCGGGTACGGACTGGAACCAGTACATGCCGCTCATTGAGGGGCGGAAAGCAGCCATGCTGGAACGTCCCCATAACGATGTGTGGCAGATGAGTTTTGACGGTTTGAAGCTCCATGCCACTTATTTTCCGGCGCAGGATCAGCAGGGGAAACAGAAACTTGTGATCTGCTTCCACGGCTACACCAGCCAGGGAATGTCTGACTATATCGGTTTGTCGGATTACTACCAGAAGAGGGGCTTTGCCATGCTGCTGCCCGATGCCAGGGCCCACGGCGCAAGTGAAGGAGAATATATCGGCTTTGGATGTCTCGACAGACAGGATGCCCTTGGGTGGGTCAGATGGGCAGTTGAAGAGCTCGGTGAGGAGACGGAAATTCTTCTCCACGGTACATCTATGGGAGCGGCGACGCTTCTGATGCTGAGCGGCCTATCGCTGCCTGAGCAGGTGAAGGGCATTGTTTCCGACTGCGGCTTCACCTCCCCGAAAGAAGTGTTTACCCATGTGCTGCACTCCATGTACCATCTGCCGGCTTTTCCGCTGATTCCGGGTGCGGATCTTGTGAACAGGAAACTTGCGGGCTACGGTATGGACGAATGTAACGCGAAGCGGGAGGTGGAGAAGGCGGAGGTGCCGATCCTGTTTATCCACGGCGGAAATGACACTTTTGTGCCGTGCAGCATGTGTGATGAGATCTATGAACATTGTGTTTCAAAGAAGCGAAAGCTCATTATAGAGGGAGCCGCCCACGCGGAGAGCTACTACAAAGATACGGAAAGCTATGAGAAGGCGTTGACGGAGTTTATCGGCGAAGTGATAGAGTAAAAATGCTCAGAAAACGGGCATTCTCCGCACCGATTGGAGATGCCGCAAAGCGGAATGAAGGAGGGAGCTATGAAAACAAGAAAGGGTCAGAAGACGTATCCTCTGACAGTGGCGCAGAAGTTCCATACTTTCTATATGGATTTTTGCCCGAAGAAAGAGGTTGTAAACATTGGAACCAGTTTGACAATAGAATACGAACTGGATATCGAGGAACTGAAACGGGCGGTTTACAAGGCGTATGAGCGCTGTGAGTCCATGCGGGTGCGCTTTGCTTACGATAAGAAGGAAGAGCAGTGGTACCAGTATGTGGCGGAGAAGGAAGAGCGGGATATCGAGTATGTGGACTTCACGGGCAAAACGATGGAGGAAGCGGCCGAGATTATGACAGGATGGACCCGGGTGCCTTTCCAGAGAGAGGACAGTCCCATGAACCGGGTGGTGATGATAAAGACGCCGGACGGCTGCCAGGGTCTCTATGTGCTGGGTGACCATATGCTGCTTGATGCACAGTCCCTGATTTGTTTCCTGCGGGACGTGATCGAGCTTTACTGTAATGCCAAATTTGAGGGAGTTGCCTATCCGTCAGACATGCGCTCCTTTACAGAGCAGCTGGAGAAAGATCTGGCTTACGAGGCGGGAAGCAGAGCGCAGGCCAGAGACAGAGAATATTTTGAGAAGCTGATCGGAGAGTCGGAGCCGATCTTTAACGGCATCGAGGGGCCGGGGCAGCTGGAGGCGGCGAGAAAACAGTTTCCTGGAACAAGGGCGGCCTTTTCCGCAACCGCAAAAGTGGACTCCGCGCTCGACATTTTTCATCTGGAGGAAGAGCCGACCCAGAGGCTGATGCGATTTTGTGAGGAGCAGCATATTTCCCTGCAGTGTCTGCTGATCATGGGAATCCGCACATACCTGCAGAAAATGAATGACAACGATGATGTGTCCATCAACGTGGCGTATGCCAGAAGGGCAACCCTTATGGAGAAGAAGTCGGGCGGAACCCGAATCCATTCCTTCCCGTTTCGGACCATTCTCTCCAAAGACCAGACTTTTATGGAAGGCATCCTTGCCATCCGCAACGGGCAGAATGAAGTGTTCCGTCACACGAATTACAATCCTGTGGAGTATTTCGGTTACAGAAGCAGACTCTACCATACGCCGCAGGGAGCAACTTACGAACCTATGTCCCTGACCTACCAGCCCTTGACCCTGAAGGAAAAAGGTTTAGATCAGCTTGGGGATATCCGATATAAGACAAAATGGTATCCAAACGGAGCGACTACGCAGGCTATGTATCTGACGGTGATGCACCGTTCCGATGACAACGGACTGGATTTCAACTTCGAGCATCAGGTGGCGGCGGTAAGCCGTGAGACGCTGGAGCGTTTCTACTATTATATGTGTAAGATTATGTTCAAAGGGACGGAAAACCCGAATATGAAGATTGGTGATATCATCAAATTAATTTAGGAAAGGAGGTTGACAGGATATGTTTGATCAGTTGGCGGAAATCATTATGAACTATGTGGAAGTGAAGAGGGAAGATATCAGGCCGGAGTCCCGGTTTATGGAGGATCTTGGCTTTTCATCCTTTGATTTTATGAGTATGCTCGGCGAGGTGGAGGATACGTTTGAGGTGGAGATCGAGGAGGAGAAGGCAGCAGGCATCCGCACCGTGCAGGAGGCGGTGGATTACCTCGGGAGCTTGTAACAGATGGGAAACCGATCTGATGGCGTTGCTTTTTCATCGGGAATTTGTGCAGAAGCGTTACAAATGGTTTCGGATCCAGTGCGGTATATGACAGGATGCCTGCGGTTTCCGGCACAGGACGCTTCGGAATGGAAGGAAGTATGAACGAATTTAGTAGTACGATCAGAGAAATTTTAGTCAAGGCGTCTGAGGCGTACGGCCCTCAGGATGCGGTACGTTACAAGGCGAAGAGAGATAAAGGAAACGGCAAAAAAGAGACGGTCGTGGAGGCGAAGACCTACCGGCAGATTCGGGAGGACAGCGAGCGCTTTTCGGCGGCGCTTGAAAGCCTCGGCGAACAGGGCGCCCACATAGCGATTGTGGGAGACAACTCTTATCCGTGGCTTGTCTCCTACTACGGCACGGTGAATGGCGGCAGCGTGGCTGTGCCGCTGGATGCCAACCTTCCGGCGGAAGATCTGTGTGAGCTGATCGACCGGGCGGATGCGACGGTGCTGGTGTATGATAAGGCGCGCGCGGCGGTGGCGGAGCTTTCGGTGGAAAAATGCCCGAAATTGAAATGCAGGATTGCCACAGAGCCGGAGGCATCTGCGGCGGATGTGCCGGAAGGGACGATTCTTTTCGGGGAGCTGCTTCGCGGGCAGGAGCCGGGCTATTCCCACAGCCCGCAGCCGGAAGATCTGGCCACCATCATGTTTACCTCGGGCACCACGGGAAAGAGCAAGGGTGTGATGCTGACCCACAGGAACCTGGCGGAGAATGCCACGGCACAGGATATGGGCTTTGAACCGGGGATGGTGCTGCTTTCGGTACTGCCGATTCACCATGCCTACTGCCTGAGCATGGATATTTTAAAGGGCATGTCTCTGGGAACGGTGATCTGCATCAACGATTCCCTGCTGCGGGTGTTAAAAAATATCAAGCTCTTTGAGCCGAACATCATCCTTATGGTGCCGCTTATGATTGAGACCTTTGCCAAGAAGCTGGAGGAGACTGACTGGCTCCCGGCGCCCATCATAAAAGCCACGGTCTTTGGAAAACAGTTTCATACCATATGCAGCGGCGGCGCGTACTTAAATCCCGATTACCTGAAACGGTTTGAAAAGTACGGGATTACCATTCTGCAGGGGTATGGCATGACGGAATGTGCGCCTGTGATCAGCTCCAACTGTCCCAACGATAAAAAGGATGGCTCCATCGGCAAATGTATGCCGAACTGTGAGGTAAAAGTGGTGGACGAGGAGCTCTGGGTGAGAGGTTCAAGCGTCATGCAGGGCTATTACAAAATGCCGGAGGAGACAGCGGAAACACTGGTGGACGGATGGCTTCGGACGGGAGATCTTGGCTATGTGGACGAAGACGGGTTCCTTTTCCTCACGGGAAGAAAGAAGAATCTGATTATCACGCCAAACGGAGAGAATGTTTCCCCGGAGGAGCTGGAAAACAGGATCGGCGCGGCGCGTCTCGTGCAGGAGATTCTTGTGAGGGAGAAGGATGGCGTGATCGAGGCGGAGATTTTCCCCGATCTGGAGTACGCTGCCAGGAAAAAGATCAAGAATGTGGAGGGCGAGATCCAGAAGATTGTCGATGCATACAATGACAATGCGCCCCTGTATAAGCGCGTGGTGAGCGTGAAACTGCGCGATACGGAGTTTGAAAAGAATACCACAAAGAAGATCAAGAGATTTTAGGACAATAAAAAATCGAGCGTCGGCACGCTCGATTTTTTACACTATTGCAATTTCCTGTTATATAAAAAGACCGCCCTCCGCGTTATCGCCGGAGAGCGGTTCTTTTGTGTGTAGAATATTTCAATATTTCGAGTCCGCAAAGCGGATCCCGCGATCGAACTTGTTCGATCTGGTTAGACCGTGAAATCAAAATTCTTTCCGGGCATGGGAATGGTTGTCTCTTCTTTTACATTGTCCCAGCTAAAGTTTTTGATCTTGTCGAGCAGATCCTCTACGCTGCCTGCCGTTATAGTAGCGCGTTTGCTGTGCTCATAATTGTACAGATCCTGCGCTTTGCCGGTCTTATCTGCCTCTGCATCCTTAGCGGCTTCCTTCTTGTCCTCGAGCATTTTGTCCACGAATTCTTTCGTGCGCTCGCCGGATTTCTCAAGTTCTGCAAAGTAGGATACCTGTCCGTCCTTGCCGATGCTTACGCCGAGTGTAACGACTTCGTCTTCACGCCCGGTCTCTTTCAGCTCTTCTTTCATTTCGCCGAGCTTGTTGAGAGATTCATCCAGAAGAGCGAGGTTTTTCTCTTTCACCTCGTCATCGTTGGCCATCTTCTCAAGTTCTTCGGGATCAATCAGCACACTGTAATCCTTAGAACCCCGGGAGAGATACTGAGCAGCCTCCTCCTCGGTCTCGTATTCAGCAACATAGATGTCCGCATTGCTGTAGGTCTTCTTCAGCTCCTGCAAAAGAGCCTTCGCCTTGTCGCTCAACTGCACGGAGTTGTTGGTTGTGTTTGTCTTTTTTGTGCTGTCGGTTTTTTTGTCGTCAGCCTTGGCAGTTTTTCTGCTCTGGGATGCCGTGCTGTAAAGGTTCTTCTGCAAGGCATTATAGCTGTTGACACCGTTCATATTGTTCATGTGATCGCCCTCCTTAGCTTACCTGTTTACTCAGTAAATCCGTTTACCTGTCGGGAGGTTTTCGGACTTCACCTCTTATCATATATATCGCCCTCTGACGGTCGTTTCTTAATAGGGGGAATGGGAAAATAGTCCTGTTTTTCTAATTTTTGCTTTTCCTGTTTCCAGAGTACCTGATTTCCCGCCGGGGCATGGCTTGACAGGGTTTTTCTTTTATTATATAACTTTGGTAAAGCATATTAAAGCGATAGGAAAATGGAAGATTTCTAACAGCATTTTTGACGGACAGGAAGGGAGAGCAGGGGATGAAAATTTCCACAAAGGGCAGATATGCGCTCAGACTGATGCTGGATCTGGCGGTTTATGATACCGGCGATCCGGTCAGAATACGGGATATTGCGGCCAGACAGCAGATTTCGGAAAAGTATCTGGAACAGATTATCTCTACACTGAATAAGGCGGGATATGTGAAGAGCGTCAGGGGACCGCAGGGCGGATATCATTTGATGAAAGATCCGGCGCAGTACACGGCAGGCATGATTCTCAGACTGACGGAAGGGTCGCTTGCCCCGGTGGCCTGCCTGGAAGATGAGGTCAACGCCTGTGAAAGGCAGGAGGACTGTGTTACCCTGCGGCTGTGGCAGATGCTGAACCAGGCGGTCAGCGATGTGGTGGACCGTGTGACGCTGGCGGATCTGGCTGCGTGGCACGGAGAGAAAAGCGGGAACTATATCATTTGATGCAAAAGCAAAACAGGCGCAGGTTTGCGAATTTAATAGCCCGCAAAGGAAAAACAAATGGCGCATATAAAAATCAGAAACCTCAGTTCGGACGCGCTGAGGTTTCTGATTTCTTTTGTATTTTTTGCAATTCTAAGAATATTCCCGTAAATTTACAAAATTCTGAAAAGGAAGGGCGTTTTTCGTGTACCCGGTCGTTCGGATTTCGATATTTCGACTTTTTTCCTTCTCAAAGGCCTCATCCAGCACTTCGGCGAAGAATTTCTTGGCGAAAGCCTGGGACGGGCTCTGCTTGGACTGGCGATTTTTGTCAGAAGCTGCCTTCTTTACCGGGGTGACCGCCATAACCGCTTCCACTTTATAAGTCCATTCGTTTGCATAGATTGCGCTAATCCCTCCTTGGATTCATATTTGTGCGTTTCTGTGATATGGCCATATCCTATACTGCACAGCGAACTCCTTGTTCTACTAAGGATATCGGCAGGAATTCCGTTTCCTTAACCCTATTTTAGCAGTTTTTAATGGAAATGGAAAGAAAATAGTCTAAAAAATACATAGAAAGTACAAAAAGTCAGATAAAATATGCGCAAGAACGATAAAAGCAGACAATGGAAGGTGAGCGACATGGAAAGAAGCGATGTGAGAAAGGGAGAGGGGAGGAAATAAAAGGTTGACAGATGACTACCAGTACTCTATGATAAGAGAAAAGAATGGTAGGCAGATGTCAACCTTTTTGCTGTGGCGGGAAGCAGCTATTCACAGACTGGTGCGCACTCAGTTTCTGGGTTGTAGAAAATGGAGGCTGCGCAGAGAAGGGGGAATGAAGGATGGTCAGATTATCAGAGGCGGAATGGAAAGTGATGGGCGCACTGTGGGAAGAGGCGCCGCAGACGATTATGCAGATGACGCGGCGTTTTCAGGAAACGACAGGATGGACCAAGCACACGATTATGACCTTTTTAAAACGGATGGAGGATAAGGGCGCGGTTTTTTATGAGCCGGGAGAGCGCGCAAAATTATACTATCCGCAGATTGAGAGGCAGGAGGCGGTTTTGCAGGAGACGGAAGAGTTTCTGGAGAGGGTCTTCGATGGCCGCATGGGACTGATGTTGAACACGATGGTGCAGCACAGAGCGCTTTCCGGGGAGGAAATTTCGGAGCTCCATGAGATCTTGATGCGTGCGGAGGAAGGGCGCAGGGACGTGGAAGGCGGACAGGCTGTTTCGGAAAAGGAGGGCGGATGGATATGATACTTGAGATTCTGTTTACATCGACGGTATTAATTATCGGCATTTTCTGCCTGCGTAAGCTGACTCTGGGGCGGATCAGCATGAGGCTGCGATATGCGCTCTGGCTTCTGGCGGCGGTCAGACTGCTTGTTCCGTTTTCTTTTGGGACAAGCGCTTTCAGTGTGATGAATCTGCTGCCGGACACGATTCAGGAGAATTTTTCATTGAGAGAGAGAACGGCGGGGAACAGTCTTTGGGAAACGCTTGGGATTTGACGCATGCCGATGGTATGTCAGATGCCGGGGCGCGGAGCACGGGAGTGGAATCGGCGGATGCCCAGGGGATGCCGGGAGACGGGATCATGCCGGCGGATCATGCGGAAAAGATGAAGTTGGGAGCCGTTGTTTCCGAAAAGGCGGAGACAGGTGCAGTGCAGAGAAAGGGCAGCGAGGCAGAGAAAGCAGGCGTGCCTGGATCAGGAAGGATTTCCCTGCTCGGTGTTCTGTGGCTTTTGGGATTTCTGGCTGTGGGCGGTTATATGCTTGTTTCCGGGCAGCGGTTCAAACGGTATCTGCGCTGTAACAGGAGAGAGGTTCAAACGGCGGAAATTCCGGGATTTTTGGCCAGACGGCTTTCCGGGCGCGGGATGAAAGTGTATCAGGTCAGAGGGCTGCCGAGTCCCTGCCTGGCAGGACGGCATATCTATATCAGAGAAGGGGCTTTGGAGCAGAAGCAGCAGCTTGCACATATTCTGGCCCATGAATACTGTCATGCACTGCACGGGGATGGACTGTGGGCTTTCCTGCGCTGCCTGCTGGCGGCGGTTTACTGGTTTGATCCCTTTGTATGGGCGGCGGCCTATGGAGCCAGACAGGACAGCGAGCTTGCCTGCGATGAGGCGGCGGTGCGTCTGCTGGGGGAGCCTCAGCGGTTTGCCTACGGAAGAACCCTCCTTTCCTTTTTGAGAGACGGCGCAGAGGGCAGGGAGAAATGTCCGGGTATGCCTTTTATGTCGGAGGGCGGTGAGCACAGCGTCAGAGAAAGGATTCTTGCGCTGACGAAGACGGGCCGGAGGAAAAGGACGGTTTTGGCGGTTGTTCTTGCGGCAGTTGTTTTGTTCTGCGGTTGTGCCTTCACGGGGGCAGACCGGGAAGACGGGAATTTGGAGAAAGAGACAGGAGAGCAGACAGCGGGTGTGAAAGGGCAGGGTGAGGCGGCCGATGCCACACAGAGCCGCCAGACAGGCACCGAGGAGAATGACCCGGAATCTCAACGTATGCAGAAAGAATACGAAGAGGCGGCAGAACATGAAAAACTGACGGAGGAACAGATCAGAGAGGTGGAGGAGAGCGCCCAGCAGGAGGCGCAATGGCAGGACTTCGCGGAAACCCTGCACTACCACGGTGAGATGGAGGGGAAGGACGACAGCGAACTGATGAAAAACCGGGAATTTGATGTGCAGTCCTATTATGACTGGCAGGAGGGAAAGGGAGGCGAAAAACCGAAAGACGGATGGTATCTGCTCTGTCGTGAAGACGAGGGGCTGATTTCCCTGTACGGTCTCTATACGGAAATGTTTGGATTCCGGGGGTTAAAGGTACGGATTGGGGAAGACGTGACAACCCTTGATATACCGTGGTGCGCTTCTTACCAGAATGAAAGCGGAGATAATATCCGCATTCTGGAGGCGGCTGAGGATGGATGGCCAAGAAGGTTTATGTGGAAACTTCTTGCCGAAGAGAGCGGACAGGTAGAAAAATGGCGGCTTTACGAAGGATTCCGCTATGATACCGGCACGGTTGATTTAAAGAGCCTTACGGAAGAGGACTGTGTCGAGTGGGCGCGGGAATATCTGAGTTTCACCATTGATCAGGAGGCGGCAAAAGTGCATGTGGCCTACGACGGGGATATGTATTTGGGCGATATTGACATCTCTGCTTACCGGGATCGGAAGCCGGAGGATGTGCAGATCGTACCTGATACCGTTGGCTTTGCGCTGAACGGTCCGGGCTGGGAGAAGCCGCATTCTGACAGTGATGAGGGCAGTGATCAGATGTACCCGGATGAAGTATATGAGGGGACGATGGTGTATCTGTCGGTGGGACTTAAGCTGAATGGCGCCGAGGGGCTGTGGTTTGACGGCCTGCCTGTTCTTGCCGTACAGGTTGTGGAGGATGAGAACAGCGATACGGGGTTTCGTCTGGAGCATCCAAGGATAGACGAATCTTATGTGGCCCGCGCTCTCTGGTAGGAGAAAGTAGTTTTTTTAAAAGAAACGCGATAAGATTCTTTCTTATTGCGTTTCTTTGTGGTATAATTTGCGCGAAGGCAATGAGCAGTGTGTGCGTTTTACTTTGGATAGGGGACAGGAAATACATGAAATATAAAAAGATCAATGATGCGACAGTACAGTGTATTGTCTCGGCGGATGACATGGCCGAGTATGGGCTTGCCTTATCGGATATCTTTGAGCGCAATGAAAGAGGCGAGGAATTTTTGCGGGATATCATTGAGCGGGCGCATGACGAGGTTGGATACCAGATTAACAACGGCAACATCGCGATGCAGATTACCCCGCTGAAAGACAACGGCCTTGTAGTAACCTTTACGGATGAGGGGCCGGCGGCCTTTAAGGAGATGCTGCAGAATTTGAAAGAAGTGCTGCAGGAATTCAGCGCGGAGCTGGCAGGGCAGGAGGAGAGAGCCCAGACGGCACAGACTGCGGATAAGCAGGACGAAAACCGCAGAATGTTTGTGTTTGGCAGCATGCATCAGACCATGCAGTATGCGGCCACGATTCCGAATACATACTCCGTGAAGAGTCATCTCTTTAAGGAGGGTGAAGATTACTATCTGGTACTTGAGAAAAACCGGCTTTCTTATAAAGCGTTCAACAGAATCAGCGCCCAGGCCGTGGAGTTTGGGAATCTGATTGCGTTTTCCGATGAGCGCATGCGGTATCTGGAGGAGCATGGCGAGTGCCTGATCCGCGACCGTGCGGTGAGTAAACTGCGCAGAATTTACCGTGCCTGAAAGAACAGGCATGTAAAATGAAACAGGAGAGTGGTTGACAGGTGCTGCCATGCTTCAAAAGCTGGCAGCGCCTTTTATGCGCAGGCCCGCAGGAGAAAGTCTGTTGTGAAAGCAGCATGTGGGCCGCGCGGCGGGCGGGAAAGGTTTTCCGGCCCGGTCTTAGGCCTGTGTGTTGATAACATAAAAATTTTAATGAGAGAATGAGGGTAACATGAACAGAGAAAAAAAGAAGAAAAACGAACAGTTTGACGCCTTTCTGGAGAAAGAGATCCTGACAGCGGACCGATATGACGGCGCTGCAGGGCAGGAAGAGGGGGAGGAGAAGGAAGCGCTGCGCTACGAGGATGCAGGGATTGACGGCAGGATTCTGCGGGCAGTAAAGGAGCTGGGATTCGAACATATGACGCCCATCCAGGAACA
Source organism: uncultured Lachnospiraceae bacterium (assembly GCA_910579285.1). Taxonomy (GTDB): domain Bacteria; phylum Bacillota; class Clostridia; order Lachnospirales; family Lachnospiraceae; genus UBA3282. The sequence goes on from CAJTTT010000013.1 coordinate 11,330, forward strand.
GGCCATTCCACTCTTTATGACGGGACGTGATATTATCGGGCAGGCCCAGACGGGAACAGGAAAGACGGCTGCTTTCGGCATTCCGATTCTGCAGAAGATCAACCCGGAGAATCATTCCCTGCAGGCGGTGATTCTGTGTCCTACGAGAGAGCTTGCCATGCAGGCGGCGGATGAACTGCGAAAGTTTGCCAAGTATATGAATGGGATTAAGGTGCTGCCGGTTTACGGCGGCCAGGAAATCTACAAACAGATCAAAAACCTGAAAACCGGCGTGCAGATTGTGGTGGGCACACCGGGGCGTGTGATGGATCACATGCGCAGACATACGCTTAAGATGGATCAGGTGCACACGGTGGTTCTGGATGAAGCGGACGAGATGCTGAACATGGGATTCAGGGAGGATATCGAGACCATTCTGAAGGAGATGCCCAAGGAGCGGCAGACAGGGCTTTTTTCAGCAACGATGCCTAAGCCCATTCTGGATATTACAAAGACCTATCAGAAGGAAGCGGCCTATGTGAAGATGACGCCCAAGGAGGTGACGATCCCGCTGATCAAGCAGGCTTATTACCAGGTGCGGAAGCAGGATAAAGAGGAAGTGCTCTGCCGGCTGATCGACTATTATATGCCGGGGCGCGCGCTGATTTTCTGCAATACCAAGCGGATGGTGGATGAGCTGACGGAGCATTTAAAAGGCCGGGGCTATGAGGTGGAGGGTCTTCACGGAGATCTGACCCAGGGCCAGAGGGACACGGTGATGAACCTGTTCAGGAGCGGCAGGACGAATATTCTGATTGCCACCGATGTGGCGGCCAGAGGCATCGATGTGAGCGACGTGGAGGCTGTCTACAATTTTGACGTGCCCGATGACATTGAATACTATGTGCACCGCATCGGCAGAACCGGGCGTGCGGGCAAGACAGGAAGGTCCTTTACCCTTGTGGTGGGGCGGGAGGCCTATAAAATACGCGATATTGAGCGCATCTGCCACACGAAGATCAAGGAGCGCAAGGTGCCGGGCGCGGCGGACATCATGGCAAGAAAAGCGGAAAAAATATTAAAGGAAGCCACGGATGTGATCGAGAACGAGGATATCAGCAGGGCGACAGAGTACATTCTCGATGCCGTGGCGCTGGGACAGTACAGCGCCACACAGATTGCGGCGGCGTTTATGAAGATGAAGCTCGGGGATGAGATCGAGGACATCCGCACGGAGAAATTCTTCTTTGAAAAGAGACCCATGAAAAACGGGCGCGGCGGCCGCGGCGGCGACAGGAACCGTGGCGGTTTCGGCGGAAAGAGCGGAAAGGCCGGCGATAAGGGCGGCTTTGGCGGAAAGAGCGCAGGCGGCGACAGAAACCGGGGAGGCTTTGGCGGAAAAAATGGCGCAAAGGCGGGCAGAGGGAACGATAAGGACAGCTTTGCAAAGAAATCCGGCGCAGAGAAAGGCGGATACGCGACAAAGGGCGAGAAGAACCGGGATAAAAACAGATATGCGAACGGAAAACCCAAGGATGTCAGGCGGGACGGTAGCGCCTACAACAGACGGGAGTCCGACTATGAACCCCGCTACGGCGGTCTGCGGATCAAGACGAAATGGGATTGACGACTTATAGGACGAGCTCATGTCCGTGCTCTTTGAGCCACTTCCGATGGGTGCGGTAGTCCGGGCAGACGCTCTCCACCAGCGCCCAGAATGCCCTGGAATGGTCCATGTGGGTCAGATGACAGAGTTCATGGACGACCACATAGTCCAGAACCGCAGGCGGCGCCAGCATAAGCCGCCAGTTGAAGGAGAGGGTGCCTTTTGCACTGCAGCTCCCCCAGCGGGTCTTCTGCCCGCGTATGGTGATGCGCTCGAAGCTTCCGCCGGTGAGCGGGAGAAAATAGGAAACCCGCTTTGGGAAGTATGACCGGGCGGCCTCGATATAGCGCTTTTCGAGGGCAGTTCTCTGGGCCTGCGTCAAGTCGGAGACCGGGCGGTTTTCCCGTTGTTTTACGGCATCCAGATAGTGGGTGATGATCCAGCCCTGCTTGTCCAGCAGCAGGCGGCGGATCTGGGAATCGGATGTGCCAAGGGGCAGACGCAGAGTGATTTTTGCATCCGCACTGATGCTGATTGCGCATGTTTTGCGCCGGCTGTAAACCACCGCGTAGGGGAGTTCATATAGTTGGCTCTGGTATTTGATACGGTGTATGTGTTCCATAGTGGTGATTATATAATGGAAAAGTGAGAAAAACAAGCGGCATAACTTTACACTTTTTTATAAAGCGGATATAATATAGCTGTATCGGGCAGGAGAGATTGCGGATATTGACAAAATTGGGAAATGAAAAAGTAGTATCAGGCAAGAAGGAAATAGAAAAGGAGAAATCAGTCATGGGAACAAAGAAACCGGCAGTATTGATGATTTTGGATGGCTACGGCCTCAATGACAAGACGGAGGGGAATGCGGTTGCGCTGGCGAAGACGCCGGTGATGGAAAAACTGATGGCGGAGTGCCCTTTCGTGAAGGGAAATGCCAGCGGCATGGCGGTGGGCCTGCCTGACGGCCAGATGGGAAACTCTGAGGTGGGGCACTTGAACATGGGCGCGGGACGCATCGTGTATCAGGAGCTTACCCGGATTACGAAGGAGATTCAGGACGGCACCTTTTTTGAGAATCCGGCCCTGCTTGACGCGGTGAACAACTGCAAGGAGAAAGATTCCTCCCTGCACATGTTCGGCCTGTTGTCAGACGGCGGTGTACACAGCCACAACACCCATCTTTACGGCCTGCTGGAGCTGGCAAAGAGAAACGGCCTTTCCAAAGTATATGTGCACGCTTTTCTGGACGGACGTGACACACCGCCCGCCAGCGGCAAAGGCTATGTGGAGGATCTGGAGGCCGAGATGAAAAAGATCGGCGTCGGTGAGGTGGCTACCGTGACGGGGCGCTACTATGCGATGGACCGTGACAATAATTACGACAGAGTGGAGAAGGCGTATCTGGCGCTCACCAAAGGCGAGGGCTTAGAGGCCCAGAGCGGCCCTGCCGGAATCCAGGCTTCCTACGACAGGGATGAGACGGACGAGTTCGTGAAGCCCACGGTGGTGATGAAGGACGGTGCGCCCACAGCGACAATCAAGGACGGCGATTCCGTGATTTTCTTCAATTTCCGTCCCGACAGAGCCAGAGAGATCACCAGAAGCTTCTGCGATGATGACTTCAAGGGCTTTGCAAGGGAGAAGAGACTGGATCTGACCTATGTGTGCTTCTCTGATTACGATCCGACCATTCCCAACAAGGAGGTGGCGTTCCACAAGATTTCGGTTACCAACACCTTCGGCGAGTGGCTTGCGGCTAACGGCATGAAGCAGGCGAGAATCGCAGAGACAGAGAAGTACGCTCATGTGACTTTCTTCTTCAATGGCGGCGTGGAGGAGCCGAACGAGGGAGAGACCCGCATTCTGGTCAATTCTCCAAAGGACGTGGCGACCTACGACTTAAAGCCCCAGATGAGCGCTTACGAGGTATGCGACAAGCTGGTGGAGGCGATCAAATCCGACACCTACGATGTGATCATCATCAACTTTGCGAACCCCGATATGGTGGGACACACCGGCGTGCAGGAGGCGGCCATCAAGGCGGTTGAGGCTGTGGACGAGTGTGTGGGTAAGGCGGTTGACGCTGTCAAAGAGGTGGACGGCGTGCTGTTCATCTGCGCGGACCACGGCAATGCAGAGCAGCTTATTGATGAGGAGACGGGTGCGCCGTTCACGGCTCACACCACCAACCCGGTTCCCTTCATTCTGGTCAATGCGGATCCTGCGTACAAGCTGCGCGAGGGCGGGTGCCTTGCGGATATCGTACCCACGATCATTGAACTGATGGGCAGGGAGCAGCCTGCGGAGATGACAGGAAAATCTCTGCTGGTGAAATAAATCTTAAGATTGCTGGCGGAGGCTTGACATGGCCTCCGCTATTTTGTATATTAAGTGTACCATCACTAATAGTACAGTTAGTATTGTTGAGAATTAAGGGGAAAATCACGGGAAAGGAGATCACATGATACTGGTAGACTATAAGGACACCCGCCCGATCTATGAACAGATTGTGGAGCGGTTCAAGACGCTGATCTTAAAGGGCGTCATGCAGCCGGATGAACAGATGCCGTCAGTGCGCGGCCTGGCAATGGAGCAGTCCATCAATCCAAATACGATTCAGAAGGCGTATGCGGAGCTGGAGCGGCAGGGATTTATATATACCGTTAAGGGAAGGGGCAGTTTCGTGCTCGGAGACAGCAGTCTGGTGGAGCGGCGCAAAAAGGAATATGTGGATCAGATCTTAAAGCTGGTGAGAGAGGTACTTGAAATCGGCATGACGAAGATGGAGATTGTTCTGGAGATTGAGAACCTGCAGGTGTAACCGGCGGCAGGTTCGGTGAAATTCATGCAGATTCACAGAGAAAGCTCTGGTAAGGAGGGAGTATATGATTGAGATACATAATCTGACGAAGCATTTTGACAAGATCAAAGCCGTCGATGAAGTCAGCGTGGAGATCAGGGAGAAAACGGTTTTCGGACTGATCGGCACGAACGGCGCGGGAAAGAGCACCGTACTGCGCATGATAGCGGGCGTGATTAAGCCTGACGAAGGCACGGTTGCGGTGGATAATATGCCCGTTTATGACAATGTGGAGGCAAAGAAGAGGCTGTTTTTTATCGCCGACGAACCTTATTTTTTTGCAAATGTCAACGCGGGCGCTATGGAGCGCTATTACAGCGGCATTTACGAGAATTTTGACAGGGAGGAATTTTATCGGTATCTGGAAAAATTTAACCTGGACAAAAACAGGAAGATCAGCACTTTTTCCAAGGGTATGAAAAAGCAGCTTGCCCTGCTTCTCGGGATATGCGCTCACACGAAATATATTCTGTGCGATGAGACCTTCGACGGGCTTGACCCGGTGATGCGCCAGGGCATTAAGTCCATTTTTGCGAAAGAGATGGAGGAGCGGGGGCTGACCCCGGTGATCGCTTCCCATAACCTGCGGGAGCTGGAGGATATCTGTGATCATGTGGGATTGCTGCACAAGGGCGGCGTTCTGCTTTCCCGGGATCTGGAAGATATGAAGTGCAATATCCAGAAGGTGCAGTGTGTATTCAGCGCGGTGGAGGATGAACTGAAGGCGTTAAACGGACTGGAAGTATTGAAGAAAGAACAGAGGGGATCTCTTTGCACGATCACGGTGCGCAGCACGAGGGAGGAAGTGGAGGCGCGGTTTGCCACGGTGGATACGATTTTTTACGAGGTGCTGCCGTTATCCCTGGAGGAGATATTTATCAGTGAAACGGAGGTGGTAGGTTATGACATCAAAAAACTCATTCTTGGCTAGCTGCAGGGAAAATCAGAAACGCAGGGTATGGGTCTGGATTGTGGCGGTGCTGTCCCAGCTTCTCCTGTACGGCGGCATGACAATGATTTATTTAAGCAGGATCAGAGGATTTCAGGAGGCGGGAAGTTTCAGAACCCCGGCGGAGTTTCAGCAGGCGATCTGTCAGGCGGCGAGGGATGCCCTTGGGTTTTCCGATAATCTCTATGGGACGATCTTTCTTCTGGCGGCCATCATCGGCATGCAGGGTTTTTCTTATCTGTTTGACAGAAAAAAGGTGGATATGTATCACAGTGTGCCTGTTTCAAAGGACAGAAGGTTTGCCGTGGTTTACTTAAACGGTATTGTGATTTATCTTGTGGCCAACCTTTCCGGGCTGGCTCTGGGAACAGTCATCGCTGCTGCCCAGGGGGCGGTGAATATGGAGGTGCTGGCAAACGCGGGACTTGCCTTCGTGTGGAACCTGTTCCTGTTCCTGGCCTTCTACCATATGATGATGCTGGCGGTGATGCTGACGGGAAACCGTTTTGTGACAGTCTGTGCGTATTTGACGTTTGTTTTGTACGAGTATGGCCTGCAGACCCAGATCAGTGCATTGAAACGGATCTTTTTCAATACCTATTCCGAATATTATCTGGGAGCGGAACCGAAGCTGTCGGTGATTTATGACTGTACGCTTCATATCTGGAACATTAAGAATGCGCAGGATGCTGCGGCAGCGGCGGCCATCGCCATGCCGATTGTAGCGAAGTGGATACTGATCGGCACTGCATTTTTGGCTCTTTCGTATCTGGCCTACAAAAAAAGACCGTCCGAGGCGGCGGGCAGTGCCGTAGCCTTTCCGCTTTTGAAGCCTGTGGCCAAGGTGGCGGTGGCAATTCCTGTGGCGCTTCTGGCGGGCAGGATGGTGTACGATACTTCCTATGAGAATGAACTGCTGCAGATTGCTGGAATGCTTGCCGGCGGACTGATCTTCTGCGCCGCAGCGGAGGTGCTTTTTGATTTCGATATCAGAAGCATTTTCAGACATCTGCCCTCAAGCGGCGTTGCGCTTGCCGGCATTCTGGCAATATTTTGCATATTTAAATGGGATATATTTGGGTATGACAGTTACATACCGGCGCAAAATAAAGTGGAGAGTATTGCAATTTCAGCAGACGGGTACTATGATAATTATTGGGATGAAAACCGACAGTATTTCAGTCAGGGTGAGTTTGAAAAAGAAAATATGTTTCTGACGGATGTATCGCCTGTTCTGGCTCTGGCAGAGTCGGTGAAAGAGGCTGACACGGAACAGATGGGAGATGCCCGCCCTGTGCAGATTCTGTACCGTCTGAAATCCGGCAGAATGGCTGCCAGAATGATACGGGTGGATTATGATGACCCGGGCACGGAGGAACTTCTCAATCAGATCTTTCGGACTGACGCTTTTAAAAAGGGCGTGTTCCAGGGGATCACGGACGAGACTTCCTATGCGGATCTGGCACGGATTACCTACTCCAACGGCCCGGCAAGGGCGGTGATTCCTGTGGAGGAGGCCGGGACACTTCGGGAAGCATGGCTGAAAGATATGGAGCAGTTTGATTTCACGCTGGTGCGCCATAACCGCCCATGCGGTATCCTCTATTTTCATTATGGGGATTATAACCAGAGACAATGGGTGGTGTATGACAGCTTTGAAAATACGGTTTCCGCGCTGAAAAAGCTGGAGGCTTACTATCCGATGGAGCTTGACGCGGCGGATATCGAGTCGGTTACGGTGACCTGCTACCACAATGAGTTGGCACAGCAGGATAACGCGGTGGACTATGACATGCAGCCGAGGGCTGTGGCGGAGACATGGGATGCCGGCTACACGGATTACACAGTTTCCGAAACCTTCTATGAGGAGGAACAGATCGCACAGATTCTGCCCCACATCTATTGCAGCTGGATAGACGCGCCCTGGGCAGACTACAAGGATCTGGATGACAACTACTCGCTGGAGATTGTGTTTAAGAGGGATTCGACTTATCCTTATCAGAGGGATAATTATTATTTTGCCTATTCCTTCTATGCGGGACAGGTGCCGGATTTTGTGGCGGAGGCTACGGCGTATACGGGTGAATAGTGTGAGAAGAGTTGCTTTGAAACTCCCTCTCACACAAATGAACGATATTTATAGAAAGGAAACGGACGTGGACGGGAACAGATGGGATGAACCTGTGATACAGGTGAAGGATCTCTATAAGATATACCGGGTCGGAGAGGAGAGGGTGCGCGCCTTAAACGGCGTCAGCTTCTCTATCAGGCGGGGGTGCTTCTGCTCTATTGTGGGCGCCTCCGGCTCCGGCAAGTCCACACTGCTCAACATGCTGGCAGGACTGGAAAAACCGACCAAGGGTGAGATCGTGATTGCGGGAGAACATATGGAGAAAAAGACGGAAAACCAGCTTGTGGCATTCCGCCGGGAGCACATCGGTTTTATCTTCCAGTCTTTCAATCTCATGGGCACCATGAATGCCATAGAAAATGTGGCGCTGCCGCTGACTTTTCAGGGCATGAATAAGAAGAGCCGGAACCAAAAGGCGGAGGAGATGCTGGATCTGGTGGGGCTGACCAAACACAAGCGGCACAGACCAAACCAGATGTCCGGCGGACAGCAGCAGCGCGTGGGCGTGGCCAGGGCGCTTGTGGTGGAGCCGGAAATCATTTTTGCGGATGAGCCTACGGGCAATCTGGACTCCAACACTTCCGTGGAGGTGATGAACCTGATGAAGCGGGTGGTGCGGGAGAAAAACCAGACCCTGGTGATGGTTACCCACGACAATTATCTGGCGGGCTTTGCAGATATCGTGATCCGAATCCGGGATGGAAAAATTTTGGAGATCGAGGAGCGGAGCGGACAGGATATGCCGGAGGAGATTGCGGTACAGACGGGAGAAGATTGAAAAGTTTGCAGATTGGAAGGATAGGAGAGATGAGAGAAAAAATGAGGAGCTGTGGGAGAGCAGTGAGGCGTTTGGCAGGCGGATTGGCGGGCCTGTTTTTTGCGTTGTCCGTGTTTGGACAGTCGGGAGTGTGGGACGCTGCGGCAGTGGTTTTTGCGGAGGAGAACAAGGATAGCGTCAGCGCGAATGAAATCCAATATGTGGAGCGGACTTCCGACCGGGTGATTACCGATGATGATCGGTTTGACGCTGACGAGGATCTGCTCTACTATATGCAGAGTCTGGAGGTGCGCTATCATCTGGATGAGAAAGTGATGGAGGGGCTGCACAAACTTTTTGACAGTGCAGTTTACTATATCGCCAACACGGACATGTCCCTGACGGAGTTGTGGTCTTATGTCTCTTCGGTCAAGGGGAACATGGAGTCGGCGGCGGTGGCGAAAGTGACCCAGACTACAAGCGAGTTTATACAGGTGGCGGACAACTGGCAGACGCCTATCGTGAGTTACGGGCAGGGCGTTTCCATCGTGCTTCCTATCATCAATTTTGGCACGGAGGAGTTAAACGACCTGATTGTGGAGCCGGTGGTTTCCAATCTTGTGACAGAGTGGCCCTTCGAGCCGGATGCGACCAATTATCTCCAGACGGAGCCCTATATTCCCGGGTGCCAGACGAAAGAGGCGGCAATGGAAAACCGCAGGGAATTTACGTTTCATTTTAAGACGAGAAGTGACGTAATGACGGGGTATTATCCGTTAAAGTTTCACATATCCTACACAAAGGCAGGCGTCCGCAGTGAAGAGCCGGCGGAGCTTACGGTGTATGTAAAGACCATCGGCAAGCCGGGCAGCGGCATTATCGGCGGCAACGGACAGGAGGCTTCCGGCTCCAAGCCGCGCATTGTGGTGACAGGTTTTGAGACAAACCCGGAGAAGGTCTTTGCCGGGGAAACGTTTACGCTGACGATTCATGTGAAAAATACATCCAAGGACACGACGGTGACCAATGTGCTGTTCGATATGCAGGCAGCCCAGGAGGGGGAAGATAAGACAAACACTTACTCCGCCTTTCTGCCGACATCGGGATCCAGCTCTGTCTACATGGAGCAGATTGCCCCGGACACTTCGGCGGATATCGAGATTGAGATGACGGCGAAGGCGGATCTGGCGCAGAAGCCGTATGTTCTGGACGTCAACATGAAATACGATGCGGCAACGGTCTTTGACCTGACAGACAAGGCCAGCGTATCGATTCCGATTTCCCAGGAGAGCCGTTTTGACACGAGCATCCCGGAGGTGGTGCCCGACAATATCGAGGTAGGTTCCCAGTCCAACGTGATGTTCAGCATTTACAATACAGGAAAGACAACCCTTTATAACGTGCAGGTGAAATTTGTTGCGGATTCCATTGCGGAGGCTTCAGCCTTTGTGGGGAATCTCCAGTCCGGCAACACGGGGAATGTGGATGTGATGCTGACTGGCGCGGCTGCCACGATGGATGACGGCATTGTGAAGCTGGAAATTAGCTATGAGGACGATGCGGGCAATGTGACCACGGAGGAAAAGGAGATTACCCTCTTTGTGGCAGAGCCTATGATGGACGACATGATGATGGGCGATGATATGATGGGCGGCGACATGATGATGGAAGGTGAGGAAGGCGGCAAGTCCAACACCGGCCTGATCGTAGGCGGCGTCTCAGGCGCAGTGGCTGTGGTGGGCGCAGGACTTGGGGTATTCTTCAAGCTGCGCAAAAAGAAGCGGGCAATGGCAGCGGAGGCGGCCGAGCTTGCAGAGCTGGAGAAAGAGCTGTAAAACGAAAGGTAGCTGGAATGAAGTTTCTTGATTTGCTGCGGATGAGCAGCGGTAATCTCTGGAAAAGAAAAGTGAGAACGATCCTGACGGTGCTTGGCGTAGTGATCGGCGTGGCTTCCATCGTGGTCATGGTGTCTCTGGGACTTGGCCTGAGCCGTTCCCTGATGGCGCAGTACGAGTCCTACGGCAGTCTGACCCAGGTCACGGTGAACGAACCGTGGGGTGATTCTTCCTCGGAGGAGGTAAAACGGCTGGACCAGAAACTGATTGATGAGATCCTAGCGATGGAGCATGTGGAATCGGTATACCCCATGCTGCGCACCCAGGCGCTTGCCAAGTACGGAAGCTATGAGGGATATCTGCAGTTACAGGGTATGCCGAAGGCGTATTTTGAAGATATGGATATCAAGATTGGAGAGGGACAGCTTCCCGGGAACGATGATAAACTGACTTTCTTCTACGGCTGTCAGGTTTTACAGGATTTTTACAACTCCAAGGGGAGCGGCGGCTCCTACTGGGAGACGGGCGTTTTACCCGACATTGATCTGATGAAAGATCCCATTTTTGTGATCTTTGATATGGATGCATACTATGAGTCCGGCAGCACGGATGAAAATGGGCAGACGAAGAAGCCGCCGAAGAAATATTTGATCGAGACCTGCGGTGTGGAGGCATCGCCCGGCGAGGATGAGTGGTCCCAGTATGGGTGGTATACCTACTGTGATATTGATGAACTCATAAAGGAATTGAAAAAGATATTTAAGAATAAGAGAATACCGGGGCAGCCGACAACCAAGACAGGAAAGCCCTACAAGGAGATATACTACAGTCAGCTTCTGGTCAACGTGGACAGCATGGATCATGTGGTGGCGTTGCAGAAGTCGCTGACGGATATGGGCTATGACGCATACAGCCAGGCGGAATGGGTGGAGTCCGAGCAGAAGACGATGGGCTACATTCAGGCGGTACTCGGCGGCATCGGCGCGGTGTCCCTGTTTGTGGCGGCCATCGGTATCACCAACACGATGATGATGTCCATTTACGAGCGGACGAAGGAGATCGGCGTGATGAAGGTGCTGGGATGCGATCTTCGCAATATCGGCAGTCTCTTTCTGATGGAGGCCGGTTTTATCGGCTTTATCGGGGGCGTGATCGGTCTGATTCTGAGCTTCATTCTTTCTGTGGTGATCAATAAGGTGTCGGCGGGCGCCAATGACTATATGAATGTGTCCGGCGGTATTTCCTATATTCCTGTCTGGCTGGTGCTGTTATCTTTGGTGTTTGCGGTGATGGTGGGCATGCTGGCAGGGTTTTTCCCGGCGAGAAGGGCGATGCGTTTAAGTCCGCTGGCGGCGATCCGAAACGAATAATGGTGCGGGACGATAATGGCAATTGTATGTGGAGGAGCAGAATATGCGTAGAAAAGGGATGCTTTTGGCAGGGCTTTGCGTGTTGGGACTTTGTGCCGGCTGCGGGCAGAAGAAAAGTATAACGCTGGAGCAGGAGATTGCCGTGGTATCGGACGAGACGGAGCATTCGGATGAGGCGGGAACGGACCAGATAGAAGCGGACGACGAAGAAAAGGCCAACGCCTTGCCGGAAAATGAGGAGGACACATCAGAGACAAAAAGACAGGAAGATGTGCAGATACAGGAGGAACTGTCAAAGATGCCGGAAGACGGGCAGACAGATCAGGATTTGGCGGAGGAACCAGAGAACGGCAGACATCTGACGCCGGAGGAGCTTGCAGAGTACACGGAGTGGGTACAGGATCACTCCAATTATGGATTCCTTCTGTCAGAATGGGAAAATCCCGAACAGATCGATCTCTATCAGGTGTTTTATACTGGCGCCGGGGTCGGGAGACCGGGAACGGAGGAGGAGAAACAGGCACATATAGCGCGCTGGAATTTGCCGGGAATCGAGACAGATTTCAGGGCCATAGATAAAGCGGCTGCGGATGCCCTGCTTTTGGAAAAGACGGGATTTACTTACGATGAGCTTGTGGCGAAGGGCAGCAGGGGAATGGAAGACTGGTATTATGCCGAAACGGACAGTTTTTGTTCGGAGAGCGGCGATACGAATTACTGCCATTTTGTATGTGTGGATGGCGCTATGAATGAGGAGGGGACGATTGCCACGCTGTACTTTGAGGGAGACGAATGGGTGAGTAAATGCGAGACCAAAGTGAGCACTGAGGCGGGACAAAGGCGTTTTCTCAGCAATCATTTTTTGAGCACGGAAACATATTCCGAAGCGCCGGATGGAGCGTTCTTTTTATATAATAGGAAATTGCGATAGTGTAAAAAATCGAGCGTGCCGACGCTCGATTTTTTATAGTCAGCAGGATAAAAATACTTGCTTTTTTCTACGTTTATGTTGTATGATAGATTTACATAAGTATTTATTATGGTAATCTTGTGCAACATAGGATGGAGGAGAAGATTGAAAAATCAAATGGATGTGATGATTTTTCAATCACGAGTTTGTGTCGAAGCCACAAACTCGGTATCGCAGGACTAAATGGGAGATTTGGCTTGCGGCCTTCGCAACATTTGCTCAGGCGAGGAGGAAAGCATGAAAAAATACAAAAGATCGGCACGGTTATGCATGACGGCTCTGGCGGCCTGCGGCATGCTGCTCGCACCTGCGGGGGTGAAGCTTAATGTACACGCGGAGGAAGTGATCGCCACGGTGCAGGGCAGGGTGATGGAGGGGACCACAGCCAAACTGCTGTATCTGGACACCTCAGACGGAAAGATGGAGATAAAGATTGACGGGAGCACCAGCACAGGAAACTGTAAGATGCTGCTGCCGGACAAGAAGATCAGTGTGTCGGTGGCAAACGGAAACGACGGTTATCTCCATGCGGTTACGATCTCAGAAAACGGGGAGAATCCCAGCGTTGAACTGGACACCTCAAAGGTTTCCAATGTGGTCGGGACTGTAAATGAAAAGACGACGGAAAATGTTCTGCATCTGGATACGGCGCAGGGTGAAATGGAATTAAAAATTGACAAGAACACGGATTTGAGCAACTGCTCTGTTCTGGTGGTGTCCGGGAAGTATGTGGTAAGCTGTGCGAGAGGTGAGGACGCTTACATGCATGCCATCAGCATTGCGGATGTGGCGGCGGCGCCCGTTTCCTCAACAGACACGTCACAGACAGGAACGGCTTCCCAGGCATACAGTCAGACGCCGGTGGTGAATCCGACAGGCGAGACAAGATCCGTGACGGGAACGGTGAAAAGTAACACAGATGAATCGACACTTTATCTGGCGACCTCGGAAGGAGATTTTACGTTTAAGATTGACGAAAGTACGGATTCCTCCAAAGGCATGGTTCTGACGCCGGACAATAAGCTGATGGTAACTTATTTCAGAGGCTCGGACAGCGTGCTTCATGTCGCGTCACTTGTGGGCGTTAAGGATAGTTCCTCAGCCTCGGTGGACACATCTTCCCAGGCAACTGTGATTGGTACGGTGAAAGCCAAGTCTACGGAGAATATTCTTGTTCTGGATACATCCGCAGGTGAGATGGAGCTGAAGATGGACAAGGTGGCAGCACCGTCCGGCTGTAAGGTGCTGGTGGAAGGAAAGAAAATTTCTGTGACCTGTTCCAGAGGGGACGATGCCTATATGCATGCGCTCACCGTTACAGCGGTAAAATAAGATATCAGCCAGACGGCGGTAAATCTTTTATAGATTTACCGCCGCTTTTTATAATAGGAAATTGCGATAGTGTAAAAAATCGAGCGTGCCGCCGCTCGATTTTTTATCCCCTCCTCAAATGACATTTTGGTAAAACTTTTTGTAGATTTCTTGACAATCGTCAGATGACAATATAAAATTAAGCAAATGCTTAATTTTAAAGAGAGGTATTTATGGATAAAGGAGAGGAAAGAAAAAAACAACTCTTACAGGTTGCACTGGATGTTTTTATAGAAAAAGGGTATTACGGTACAAGTACACGCGAAATTGCAAGAAGAGCCGGCGTCAGTTCGGGCTTGCTGTTTCACTATTTTAATAGTAAAAAAAGCATTTATCTTGAACTGGTAAAGATTGGTGTGGAAGAAATGAGAATAGATACAGAAATAGCAATGGAAGCGCCTTATGAATACCTTTTACAAACGGTGAAGCATGTGTTTGAACAGTTGGAAAGCAATCCCTCCTTTGGTAAGATGTTTGTGTTTATGGATGCTGTTCAATATACAACAGTCAATGAGAAGGAAATAGAGCTGCTTTTGAAATCAATGGATATCTGCAGGCAGTGGATTCCTGTCATTTTAGAAGGGCAGCGGCGCGGCGAGTTTCGAGCGGGTAATTCCCATGCATTGTGCGTCGCTGTTTTTGGCGCTATACAGGGAATTGCACAGGAAAAAGTCAGAATCCCTGACACGCCGTTACCAGAAACAGACTGGCTTATGGATCTGATAGTTAATCGTACCAGATAGCACAGTGCATTTATTTTTAGGAGTGCAAAAATATTGCAGAAAGGCAAAGGAAAATAGATGACATGGTGATGTTATGAAAGCAAAAAGTTATGATAAGCTATTTGATCAATATGTGCATAAAAAAGGGATTTATGAAAGTGTAGTCCTGATTGAAAAAGGAACCGGGGAAACTGTATTTTCAAAGGCTTATGGGGGAAAAGATATAGATAGTCCAATCATAGCGGCGAGCATAACAAAAATGTTTACTGCTGCATGTATTTTTATTCTCATTCAACAAGGGTATATAACATTGAATGATAGTCTGTTGGATTTTTACGAACCTGCTTATCTAAAGGGATTGCACGTTTATAAAGGCAAAGATTATTCCTGTGAATTGAAAATATCGGATTTACTCTGCCAGACAAGCGGATTGGCAGATATATATGAGGAGGGAAAAAACAGCATCAAAAAACAAGCTGTCCTTTCAGATACATTTATATCCTTTGACGAAAATATGGCTTTAACGAAAGAAAAAGAAGCGCATTTCCCGCCCAATTACAAAAACAATGCCTACTATGCAGATATGAACTATAATATACTGGGCGATATGATTGAAAAAGTCACACAATGTTCATTGGAAAGGGTGTTTGATCAATACATCTTTTCAAAAATAAATATGACTAAAACGTATCTGCCTGTCTCGGAAAAAGAATATATACCTATGGTTTACTATGGGAAGAAGCAGTTATATAGACCGCAATTCATAATGTGTAGTAAAGCGAGCGGCGGCTGTATTACCTCCGCGAGAGATTTAATGAGATTTATGCAGGCATTCTTTCGTGGAGAACTGTTTGACAAAAAAATGCTTGATTCAAGACCGTATAGAAAATTGCAGCTGTCTATGTTTCCGCTCTGCTATGGAAGCGGCTATATGAGAATAAAAATGGGCGGATTTGCCACATCCTTTCTGGGGCAGGGTGATTTGATAGGCCACAGCGGATCGACAGGTTCCTTTGCATTCTATTATCCTGACAAAGAATTATTTTATGTTGGGGATTTTAATCAAATGAAAGATCCGGCGCTGCCTGTAAGGTTTGTGATGCAGCTTGCCGTGTCTGCCCCGTAAAAAAGGCGGATACATGTTTTGGGCCTTCTCTGTGCATACTAGTGTACTGACATGTTCATTTTCAGGCAGGAAATTTGGCAAAAAATGAGCGTGTCAGGACATTGGATGAAAAATGCACAGAGGAGGTTTTTTATATGGGCAGTAAACTGAGAATTGTGGAGGTACATGCGAGACAGATACTGGATTCCAGGGGAAATCCCACCGTGGAGGCGGAAGTGACCGTTGAGAAGGAAGTGGGCGGCTGTCAGTACAAGGGCCGGGCGGCTGTCCCCAGCGGCGCCAGCACCGGGCGGTTTGAGGCGGTGGAACTCCGGGATGGTGAGACGGTATACTTTGGTTTGGGAACGACCAAGGCAGTCAATAATGTGAATACGAAAATCAGAGAGGCGCTTCTTGGCATGGACGCCTTTGACCAGGGACAGATTGACAGGGTGCTGATCGAACAGGACGGCACGGATAATAAGAGCAATCTGGGGGCCAACGCCACGCTTGGCGTCTCTATGGCCTGTGCCAGGGCGGGCGCGGAGGCGCTGGGGATTCCGCTTTATCGGTATCTGGGCGGCGCCTACACCAGACTTCTGCCGGTGCCGATGATGAATATTTTAAACGGGGGCAAGCATGCCGACAACACCGTTGATTTCCAGGAATTTATGATTATGCCCGTGCAGGCGGAAAGCTTTGCGGACGGACTTCGTATCTGCGCGGAGATCTACCATAACTTGAAAAAGATCTGTAATGACAGGGGACTTTCCACAGGTGTGGGGGATGAGGGCGGATTTGCACCTTCCCTGCCGGATGCTTTCGCGGTGCTTGATTTGATTGTGGAGTCCATCAAGGCGGCGGGCTATACACCGGGGCGGGATATTAAGATTGCGCTGGACGTGGCGGCTTCCGAGCTTTATAATGAGGCGGACGGGGTGTATCATTTCCCGGGGGAGACGGAGTTAAAACGGTACAGACAGGAGACCGCAGGCTCTTTTGTCGCCGAGTGTTATGAGGCAGGCTGTCAGACGCCGGACTGCGGGGAACTCCCGGAGATCACGAGAAGCACGGAGGAGATGGTGGCCTACTATGAAGAACTGGTGGAGCGTTATCCCATTATTTCCATCGAGGACGGGCTGGCGGAGGATGACTGGGACGGCTGGCAGATGATGACAAAAAAACTGGGAGAAAAGATCCAGCTCGTTGGAGATGACCTGTTTGTCACAAATACCAAGCGGCTGGATGCGGGCATTAAGCTTCATGTGGCCAATGCAATTCTGGTGAAGGTGAACCAGATCGGCACAGTCAGCGAAGCTATGGATGCCATAGAGATGGCGCAGAAAAACGGGTACAAGGCAGTGATTTCCCACCGTTCCGGCGAGACGGAAGATACCTTTATCGCCGATCTGGCCGTGGCCGTAAATGCCGGGCAGATCAAGACGGGCGCGCCCTGCAGGAGCGACCGCGTGGCGAAGTACAACCAGCTTCTCAGGATCGAGGAGGAACTTGGCAGCGTGGCCTGCTATAAGGAGCCGTTCAACAAGATATAAGGTGGTGAGGGCGAAACTCTTTCATAGGTATTGAAAATGTACAAATAGTATAATCAACGTAGACGCGCTTGCGCTCCGATCCAGCCGTAACAGTGCTAAACTCGAAAATACCTCGTTAAGCGCTGACAGTTTTAATCCGAAGGATTTAAACACTTTGTAAGGGTCTGCTTATGGTTATACTATTTGCACAATTGGGAAAGAGCTGTGAGGAGTTTCGCAATTATCTTTATGAATAATTGTAAAATAATTTTTGAAAACGGAGGAGGAACATGAAGCGAATTGGCGTTCTGTCGGATACGCATGGGAAGCTGCGGGAAGAGGTGGCGGAGATTCTGCGGGGGTGCGATGTGATTTTACATGCGGGGGATATCAATACGCCGAAGGTGATGGAGAGCCTTAAGGAGATCGTGCCACTTTATATCGTCCGGGGAAATGCGGACAAGGAGTGGGCGGAGGGACTGCCGGAAAGTCTGTCGGAGGAAATCTGCGGTCTGCGGGTTTTCATGGTACATAACAAAAAGCATATGCCAGAAGTGATGGAGAATTATGATCTTGTGGTATTCGGTCATTCCCACAAGTATGAGGAGCGCCGGGAGGGAGCCTGTCTTTATCTGAATCCTGGGAGCTGCGGGCCGAGACGTTTTTCCCAGCCTGTGACAATGGCGGTGCTGGAAGTGGAGAACGGAGAGATTCGCGTGATCAGAAAAGATATCATACAGGGGACGCAGAGGACGGCAGATAAAAGGAGCGGGCGCAAGGCGGCAGAAGAAATGGGAAAAGAGGCAGGGCAGCAGTTTTTTGCGGAGAGACTGCATCTGATTTTGCGGGACGTGGACCGGGGAAGAAGCGTGTCCGAAATTGCCGCAAAATATGAAATGGCAGAAGAAACGGCGGAGCAGATCTGCCGGCTCTATCTGACGCATCCTGGCATTGACGCCGCAGGCGTGATGGACAAGATGGGGCTTCCGGGGAATCGGTAGCACTGTGGGGCAAACGCTCCGAAATGGAGATTATTATATCATTTGCAGATATAGATTTGTGATAGAATGAAAGTAGTAATGTGCGATAAGAAAAATAGTGGCAGGGGAGGGATTGCTATGACCATAGAAGAGGTATTAGCGTTTGAAGAAATGCAGATATTTGAGCGGAAGAGTGTTCATATTGAGCCGAAAGCGCTGGCAATACCAATCATAGCATTTGCAAATGCGGATGGTGGAACCATTGCTATTGGGATATCCGATATAACGCGTAGAATTGAGGGAGTAGACTATGATAATAGGAGCTTAAATGAACTTCTCCGTGTGCCATATGACTTTTGCGTACCGAATGTAAAAGTCGAAATTGAAAAAATACAGTGTGTAGATTTTAAAGGCAGAAAGAATCATGTGCTTTTGATACATATAGAGCCAAGCATGGAAGTACATGCAAATCAAGCAGATGAAGTTTTCATGCGTGTGGGAGATAAGTCAAAGAAACTCACGTTTGAAGAACGGATGCAGTTGATGTATGACAAGGGAGAGAGATTTTTCGAGGATAAGCCTGTTCCAGAAGCAAATATAGATGACATTGATTTGGACGTTGTAAAAAATTACATTGATCAAATTGGCTATTCCAAGACAACGATGGAATATTTGATGGAGAATAAAGGATTTGTAAAAGAAAAGAATGGTATGATGCAGATAAGTTCAGCCGCAATATTACTGTTTGGGAAAAATCCGCAATTATATTTTCCTAGAGCCCGTGTACGCTTTATCCGCTATGAAGGTACAGAGGAACAGGTTGGTACAGAGATGAATGTGATTAAGGATGTCATCTTTGAAGGAACTATTTTGAAAATCATAACAGAAGCTGTTGCATATCTGGATACACAAATTAAAGAGAAAACATATCTAGGTGAGGATGGTAGATTTATAACAGAAGAAGAATATCCCAGGTTTGTCCGTCAGGAAATGATTGTAAATGCTGTTACGCATCGCGATTACAGCATTAGTGAAACGGATAATCAGATAAAAATGTTTGATGGAAGGATTGTTGTAGAAAGCCCTGGAAAACTGCCAGGTCTTGTAAAGACAAATAATATCCGGCATACACATTTTTCGAGAAATCCTAAGATTGCATAATTTTTGAAAGCCTATCGGTTTGTGAAAGAATATGGAGAGGGTGTTGATCGGATGTGGAAAGAGCTGGAAGCGATTGGGCTGCAAGGGCCGGAATATAGAAACAATGCTTTTATGTTACAAACGATCATTAGAAGCAATGCAGTACTTGAAAGAAAACCACAGTTTGAGAAAGAAAACCACGGTTTGGATATTGAAAAACCACGGTTTGAGAAAGAAAACCACGGTTTCGATGTTGAAAAACCACGGTTTGAATGGAAAGAACCGCTGTTTCAAATGATTGATGATGCAGTATATAGCAAAGAATTAACCCCCATTATTGCAGGAAATGTAAAAAGAATTATAGAAATATTTGAGCCGAATCAGATTTTTGGCCGAAAAGAAATTAAGAAAGAATTAGGTTATGGTGATTATAAAGCAGGAAAAGCGATTGAGGCAATGCAGCTGCTGAATATCGTAATTCCTGTAGCAGGAAAGGGGAAAGGAAAATATATGTTAAAAGAAATGCAGGGGATTAGACGATGCAGATTATAGAGAGCAATAAGACACAGTTTGAATATGACATACAGGCGCTTTTAAAGTCCTTTTACCCGGAATGGGAGCCGCGAATGCTCGCGCCGGATTCAGAGATCAGGGATAGAAGAATTTTGGAGGGAGAGCCGGTGATGGCGCTCTTTTTCGGGGAGGAGGAAGTGACTCTTGAAATATTTCGTACAGACTCCAGCCTTAAAAAGAGTGATGGTTTACATAATGTGGAAAAGGAGGATGTCCTGGACAAAGAACGGAGCGGACATGTGTATACCTGGCATCCGCAGGAGGCGCCTGGCACGCCGGCCTATAAAAATGCCTTCAAACGTTTCTTCTATCTCTCCATGCAGGAGGAGACGGGCATCACTCTTCCGTGGGGCAATCTGACAGGCATACGTCCCACGAAGATTGCCATGACGATGTTGGAACAGGGGAAAAGTGAGGCGGAGACCGCCGATTATTTGAGAACCATGCATTTGGTGAGTGAGGAGCGGACTGCGCTGGCATTGGACATTGCGGAAAGGGAGCGGCGGATTTTGAGCACGCTTCACTATGAGAACGGTTACAGCTTATACATAGGGATTCCTTTCTGTCCCACAACCTGTCTGTACTGTTCCTTCACCTCCTATCCGATCGGCGCCTGGAAAAAGAGGGTGGGGGAATATCTGGATGCGCTGGAGAAGGAGATTGAGGCGACGGCCCGGCTCTGCCGGGATAAAATACTGGATACGGTTTACATCGGGGGAGGCACGCCCACTTCCCTGTCGGCGCAGGAGCTGGAACGGCTTCTCGGCAGATTGAAAAAAGCCTTTGATTTCAGCCAGGTGCAGGAGTTTACAGTGGAAGCGGGCCGGGCTGACAGCATCACGGAAGAAAAGCTGCGGGTTCTTTTGGCAATGGGGGTGACGCGCATTTCCGTGAATCCCCAGACCATGAAGCAGGAGACGCTTGATCTGATCGGCAGACGGCATACCGTGGTGCAGGTGGAGGAAGCGTTTCATCTGGCCAGACAGATCGGGTTCGACAATATCAACATGGATATTATTTTAGGGCTTCCCGGGGAGACGGCGGCGGATGTGGCACATACCATAGGGCGGATCAAGGCGCTTTCCCCCGATGCGCTGACGGTGCATTCCCTGGCGGTAAAGAGAGCGTCGAAACTGGGACGGTGGATTGCGGAAAACGGCGCCACAGCCTACAATAACACAGGGGAAATTATGGATATCGCCTCCAGAGGGGCGGCGGAAATGGATATGGTGCCGTATTACCTCTACCGCCAGAAAAACATGTCCGGCAATTTCGAAAATGTGGGTTATTCCAGACGGGGCAAGTATGGCATTTACAATATCCTGATCAACGAAGAAAAACAGACCATTGTGGCTCTGGGAGCAGGCTCTATCACTAAGGGCGTCTTTACCGACGACAGAATCGAGCGGTGCGAGAACGTGAAGGACGTGGCGCAGTATATAGAGAGAATCGATGAGATGATTGAGCGGAAACGGCAGCTTTTCGGACAATAAGGATTGCATTTTTATAAAACAGGACCGGCACGCTGCCGGTCCTGTCAACACGTCTGTCCGCTCAGAAGGCGGCTTTTTTACGTTCCAAGGCGCTGTTTAAAGTCTGCGTATGCAAAGGTCCGCAGGCGCTGCAATTCCCTGTTCTTGCAAAGAACCGTGATATCCGGCAGGGGCATCCCGTTGAAGGTGTTGTTTTTACACATGGTATAGATTGCCATGTCGCCGAACAGGAGAAGGTCTTGCTCCTGTAACGGCGCGGCGAAACTGTAATCTCCGATCACATCCCCGGCCAGACAGGTTGGCCCTCCCAGACGAACCGTACAGGGCAGCTCCCCCGGCTTCCCGGCTCCGTACAGCGGCGGCCGGTAGGGCATTTCCAGTACATCCGGCATATGACAGGCGGCGCTTGTGTCCAAAACAGCAGTGGTTATCCCGCCGTTTTGCACGATGTCCAGCACGCGGGCGGCCAGATAGCCCGCATTCAGCGCGCAGGCTTCCCCCGGTTCCAAATAGACTTGCAGATCCCATTTTTCCTGTGCAGAACGGATGCACCTTTCCAGCCGGGAGATATCGTACCCGGGCCTTGTGATGTGATGTCCGCCGCCGAAATTGAGCCACTTCATTCGGGGGAGTACATCGCCGAAGCGTTCTTCCACTGCGTTTAGCGTGTGTTCCAGCGCATCGGCGTCCTGCTCGCAAAGGGTATGGAAATGCAGGCCGTCCAGCAGTTCCATCAGTTTCGGGGACATGCCGGCATTCCACTGTGCGCGGGTGGCGCCCAGGCGGCTGCCGGGGGCGCAGGGGTCATAGATGGCATGATCCTCCTGGGTGGAGCATTCTGGATTGATACGCAGTCCGATGCTTTTTCCGGCTTTTTTGGCTAAGGGACCGAACCGCTCCAGCTGGCGTGGAGAGTTAAAGACGATGTGCCCTGCGTAACGCAGCAGCTCGTCAAACTCCGATTCCTGATAAGCGGCACAGAAGACATGCACTTCCTTTCCAGGCATCTGTTCTGCGCCAAGCCGGGCCTCATACAGTCCGCTGGCTTCTGTCCCGTCCAGATAGGGGGATAAGGCCGGGTAAAGGTCATAATTGGAAAATGCTTTTTGGGCAAGCAGAATCCGGCAGCCTGTCCGACTGGACACACTGGCCAAAATTTCACCGTTTCGGTGCAGCATGGCCTCGTCCAGGATATAACACGGCGTAGGCAGTTTTTCAAACAGTTGTCGTGGTGAAAGGCCGTCCAGCCCTGCAAAGCATGGACGGCTTTCTTTTGTGCGGGTATCCATCAGTCCACCAGTACCGGGGTCCGGCTTTCGCTCCGGGGCAGACCGTACTTGTCCAGCGCCGCCAGGAAGGGATCGGGGTCAAACTCCTCTACCGTGTAGACGCCGGGTTTGTCCCATTTGCCTGTCAGCAGCATCAATGCGCCGCACATGGCGGGTACGCCTGTGGTGTAACTGATGGCCTGGCTGCCAACTTCCCGGTAGCATTCCTGATGGTCACAGATATTGTAAATATAATAAGTTTTGTCTTGGCCGGCCTTTTTCCCGGTGAAGATACAGCCGATGTTGGTCTTGCCTTTTGTGCGGGGACCGAGGCTGGCCGGATCGGGCAGCAGGGCTTTGAGGAACTTTATGGGTACGATCTGCTGTCCTTCAAAGTCTACGGGACTGGTGGAAAGCATTCCCACATTTTCCAGACAGCGCATGTGATCCAGATAGCTCTGCCCGAAAGTCATAAAGAAGCGGATCCGCTTTACCTCCGGGATATGCAGCGCAAGACTCTCGATTTCCTCATGGTGGAGCAGATACATGTCTTTGTGTCCCACCTGGTCGAAGTCATATTCCCGTTTGATGCTCATAGGGGGGATTTCCACCCAGTGTCCGTCCTCCCAGTAGCTGCCGGGGGCGGAAACTTCACGCAGATTGACTTCCGGGTTAAAGTTGGTGGCGAAAGCGTAACCGTGATCGCCGCCGTTGCAGTCCAGAATGTCGATGGTGTCAATGGTATCAAACTCATGCTTTTTTGCGTGGGCGCAGTACGCCTGGGTTACCCCGGGATCAAAACCGCAGCCCAGAAGTGCGGTAAGCCCTGCTTCTTCGAACTTCTTTCGATAAGCCCACTGCCAGCTGTAGTCAAAATATGCCGAAAAACCCGCTTCCTTACAGCGTTTTTCGTAGACAGCCCGCCACGCCGGATCATCGGTGTCCTCCGGCTCATAGTTGGCTGTGTCCATGTAATTCACGCCGCAGGCCAGACAGGCGTCCATGATGGTCAGATCCTGGTAGGGGAGCGCAATATTCATCACCAGGTCCGGCTTGTAAGTATGGATGAGGCTGATGAGCTGCTGCACATCGTCTGCGTCTACCTGGGCGGTGGTGATTTTTGTTGTAGTCTTGGGGGCAAGCTCTGCGGCCAGCTTATCACATTTGGATTTTGTCCGGCTTGCGATACACAGCTCAGTGAATACTTCGCTGACCTGACAGCATTTGTGGATGGCAACGGATGCAACGCCGCCGCATCCGATAACAAGAACTCTACTCATAGTGGTTATCTCCTTTTTAACGATTATTTTTATGCAGGGCTAAAATCAATTCCCGCAGCACTTTGCAGGCGGTGGCGGTGGAAACGCCGCTTGGATCCAGCATGGGCGCCAGTTCGTTTACATCGCCTCCCACCACACGGGCCGTGCAGACTGTCTGAATGGCTTCCAGAAGCATCAGGAAGCTGACGCCGCCCGCTTCCGGCGTACCCGTTCCGGGAAACGCGGAAGGGTCCAGGCAGTCCAGGTCGATGGTGAAGTAGACGGGAAGCTGCTGCTCCCGCAGGTTTGCAACGGTTTTTTCCAGGCCGTCAAACAGGAAGGGGTGCATATCCGTATGCGCTTCGGCAAAGCGGAACTCTTCCCGGTCGCCGCTTCGGATACTGAACTGATGGATGCGGCCGTCGCCTATCAGTTCGTGGCACCGCCGCAGGACGCAGGCGTGGGAGAGTTTGGCCCCCAGATAATCGTCCCGCAGATCGGCGTGGGCGTCAAAGTGGATGATGTGAAGATCCGGGTACTGTTTCACCACGGCACGCACTGCGCCCAGCGTGACCAGATGCTCGCCGCCAAGCAGCATGGGGAATTTCCCATCCCGCAGGATTTCGCAGGCGCGGGCCTCGATGTCTGCCAGTGCTGCCTGCGCGCTGCCAAAGCAAAGCTCCAGATCGCCGCTGTCAAATACGGCGCAGTCTGTCAGGTCTGCGTCCTGATAGGGGCTGTAAGTCTCCAGGCCGAAACTCTCGTGGCGCATGGCGGCGGGACCGAACCGGGCGCCGGGCCGGAAACTGGTTGTGGAGTCGAAGGGCGCGCCATACAGAACCATCTGGGCACGCTCGTAACTGCAGTCACAGCCGATAAAAGTTTCAATATTGGGTTTCAGCATAAGTTATCCCTCCACTTCCCGCAGCATCTCTTCCAGAAACGCAGGCAGGCAGAATGCGCCCACATGGAGTCTGGGGGTATAGTAGCGCGTGTGCAGATTCAGCTTCTGCCATGCCGCCGTGTCCAGATCATCGGTGGGATGATACTTCTTGCTGGCAAAGCCGAACAGCCAGTATCCCGCCGCATAGGTGGGAATGTGGGCCTGGTAGACACGGCTGATGGGGAAGGTGCTGACAATGCGCTTGTGGCTGCGCTGCATGGCTCCGGCATCCTCAGCGTAGAAGGGACTTCCCTGCTGGTTTACCATGATGCCGTCCTCCCGCAGCGCATTGTAGCAGCTGCCGTAAAACTCTCTGGTGAACAGTCCCTCAGAAGGCCCGAAGGGGTCGGTGGAGTCCACAATGATGAGATCGTATGCCGCCTCCTGTCTGCGGATGAACTTCAGCGCGTTCCCGAAGTGGATGTGGACCCGCCTGTCATCCATCCGGCAGGCGTTGCTGGGCAGATAAGTCCGGCAGGCTTCCACCACAAGAGGATCCATCTCCACCAGATCAATGTGTTCGACACGGTCGTACCGGGTCAGCTCCCGCACCACGCCGCCGTCTCCTGCGCCGATGACCAGAATGTCCCGGATGCCAGCATGCACCGCCATAGGCACATGGGTAATCATCTCATCGTAAATAAATTCATCCCGCTCCGTCAGCATTACATTTCCGTCCAGAGTCAGCACCCGTCCAAATTCCGGCGTCTCGAAGATATCGATACGCTGATAGTCGCTCTGCTTGGAATACAGGTGCCGGTTAACCCGGATGCTGTGCTTCACGTCCGGGGTATGAAATTCACTAAACCACATTTCCATTTTTTCCTCCTTTTATGCCAGCACGTTCAACCGCTCCAGATCCGGATCCTCCGGCCCGGTCATGCTGCAGCCCTTTTCCTTGGCGTATCTGATATGTTCCAGAATCTCCGCTGTGACCCGCTCTCCCGGGGCCAACAGAGGAATGCCGGGTGGATAGCACATGACGAACTCGCTGCATACCCGCCCTTTGGTTTCCGCCAGGGGCAGGCTGAGTTTTTCCGCATAAAATGCCTCCTGGGGGCTCGCCACCACTTCCGGCTCCACATATTCCTGGTTCAGAAGGCCGGTCGGATCCTTCTGGTAACGCCGCCGGATTTCCGCAAGAGCGCTGACCAGCCGTTCCACTTCCTGGGGCCGGTCACCCATAGACAGGTAGGCCAGAATGTTACCGATGTCGCCAAATTCAATTTGAATGTCGTATTCATCCCGCAGGATGTCGTACACCTCAATGCCTGCCAGACCGATGTCCAGAGTATGGACGCTGAGCTTGGTAGTGTCGAAGTCGAACACCGAGTCACCGTTCATCAATTCCCGGCCAAAGGCATAGTATCCGCCAACGGCGTTGATCTCCTGTCTGGCGTACTCCGCCAGATCGGCCACCTGATGGAACACGGTACGGCCCCGCAGAGCCAGATTGCGGCGGCTGATATCCAGACTGGACATCAGCAGATAGCTGCCGGAGGTAGTCTGGGTCAGGTTGATGATCTGCCGCACATACCCCGCGTGAATATCGGGCCCGACCAGCAGAAGGCTGGACTGGGTCAGACTGCCGCCGCTCTTGTGCATGGATACGGAAGCCATGTCTGCCCCTGCCGCCATTGCCGATACAGGCAGGCCGCCGCCAAAATAGAAGTGAGTGCCGTGTGCCTCGTCCGCCAGACATTTCATTCCGGCAGCGTGGGCCATTTTGACAATGGCACGCAGGTCACTGCAGACACCGTAATAAGTAGGATTGTTTACAAGCACCGCCACCGCATGGGGATGCTCGGCGATGGCTTTTGCCACCTGTTCCCGGCGCATTCCCAGGGAAATGCCAAGCCGCTGATCCACGTCTGGATTGACGTACACCGGCACCGCTCCGCACAGAACCAGAGCGTTGATTACGCTTTTATGTACATTGCGGGGCAGGATGATTTCGTCTCCACGCTTGCACGCGGCCAGGATCATACTCTGCACGGAGCTTGTCGTACCGCCCACCATCAGAAACGCATGGGCTGCGCCAAAGGCATCCGCCGCCAGTTTTTCAGCCTCCAGGATGACTGACACCGGGTGGCAGAGGTTATCGAGCGGCTTCATGCTGTTCACGTCCACGCCGATGCACCGCTGCCCCAGAAATGCGGTCAGTTCTGGATTGCCCCGGCCCCGCTTGTGGCCCGGCACGTCGAAGGGAACAACCCGCATTTGCCGGAAGGATTCCAGCGCCTCATAAATGGGTGCGCGGTTTTGATTTGTCTGATTGGGATGGAGTTGAGAATTTTTCAATTTTTTCTTACGCCTTCTTTCTGATTGCTGGCAAAACAAAACCGCAGGCTGCGCTGTATGCACAACTTGCGGTTATCAGTCAGATAAACGTCATAATTCCACTTTTCTGCAAAAGATCCAATGCCAAAAGGTAAGGCGGAAAACGCAAAAACGGAACGATAAAATCTGTTCAGATATACGGATGATCAGAGTCTATATAGCAATACTACTTTTACCACTCTTATTGACCGTTTCACAAGTCTGTGCACAGGGCACATTTCGGTTATGAAGTAACCAACTTATAAAATTTGAGCTTTTAACTCAATCAATAGGGCAGCGCAAAGCCGCCAATCGGCAGTGGACCCGGCTGTCCGTATGGCCTTAACTCCGAAAGGAGTGGTCCGAGTAATTGCTTTGAAAAGACTCTGGAAAGGACCTTTTCAATTGCTGACATGCTATCACAGGATTGTTGTTTTGTCAAGAATTTATTAACAAAAACGAATTTCTTTTCTGCGCATATTATTTATATAGGATATAAGGAAGCAGCAATCCTTAGCAGATAGGAATGAGGTGGTTTTGATTGAATCAATTTAACATGAACTGGATGTTCCCTCCGCCGAACCTGTTTGGCATGAGGGCCCCGAACAGAAACGGCGGTCAGTTTACAGGCCAGCCTTTCTCTGAGGGCATGTGCGGGGCAGACAAGGATATGTCCGGGAATGCGCCGCATATAGATACGGATGAATCAGAGGATATGTCAGAGATGCCCGGGTCGCCCTGTATTTGCGGGGAGCCAGGGCCGATGGGGCCGAGGGGAGAACCGGGACCGCCCGGCTGTCCTGGAGAACGGGGAGAAACCGGCCCGCAGGGAGTTACCGGGCCACAGGGTCCCCAGGGAGCCACCGGGCCGATGGGACCGAGAGGAGACCCCGGCGAACGTGGACCTGCCGGGCCGTCCGGCTATCCACAAAATTATATCTTTGCATCTTACACAGGGCAGAATCTGGTCATGCAGGAGGCTGCCTGTCTGCCGCTCAAAACGGAGATTCCCGATATCACGCAGAACATCTCTCTTTCTGACGACGTTTCTATCAGATTGACTCCTGGCTGTTATGCCATCAGCTGTTATATATCCACGATGATGAAAAAACATGGTTTCATAGAACTGACACCAGTGCTCAATGACTGCTGGCAGAATCTGTATACTGTATACGCAGAAGCGGCAAAGGGGAGAGAAATGCTGACAGTATCAAGATACTTTATCATGGAAGCGCCGACAGATTCCACCTTGTTTTTTGCGTGGCGGTCTTCGGCTGAAACTTCCCTGATCAGCATGAATGTGATCCTTGAAAAATTTTGCAGACAGTAGATTGGATGGGAGAAAATAAAATGCCTACAATAAGTCTTTGTATGATTGTAAAAAATGAGGAGGCGCACATTGCACGCTGCCTCGACAGTATAGCGGAACTTGTGGACGAAATCATTATTGTGGATACGGGTTCAACGGACCGAACGGCAGAGATCGTTTCCAATTACACATCTCAGATTTATCGGTTTCCCTGGAGGGATGATTTTTCTAAGGCAAGAAACTATTCTTTTTCCAAGGCATCCATGAATTACTGTATGTGGATGGATGCTGACGATGTTCTGGAAGAGAAGGAAAAGGAAAAATTTTTGGAATTAAAGCAGGTCCTGACGCCGGATACAGATATGGTAATGATGAAATACAACACCTCCTTTGACGAAGCCGGCAAGCCTTCCTTTTCCTATTTTAGGGAAAGGTGGATCAGAAACTGTGCCAGGTACCGCTGGATCGGCGCTGTCCATGAAGTCATTCCGCCAAGCGGCCGGGTGATCTATTCAGATATTGCGATCAGTCATAAAAAGGAGGGGGCCGGGGACCCGGATCGGAATTTGAGAATATACCGAAGGCTGCTCGCGGAAGGCAAGACGCTGGATCCGCGGCAGCAATACTATTATGGCCGGGAATTGTATTATCACGGGCAGTACGAGGAGGCAGTTTCCGTGTTGGAAGCGTTTCTGCTATCAGAGGCGGGATGGGTGGAAAATAAAATAGAGGCTTGCTCTGTCTGCGCAAACTGCTATTACAAAATGGGGCAGGAGCAGACAGCGCTGTACGCGCTTCTGCGAAGCCTGAGCTTTGATCTGCCGAGGGCGGAACTGTGCTGTGAAATCGGCAGGCATTTCCTGGAACGTGGAAACATTCATAATGCAGTTTATTGGTATGAAACCGCACTGCGTATTCCGAAAAAGGAATATGCGGACGGGTTTGTGCTGCCGGACAGCTATGATTATGTTCCGTACATGCAGCTGTGTGTGTGCTATGACAAATTGGGGGAACAACAAAAAGCGCAGGAGTATAATGAAAAAGCCGGGGCATGTAAGCCGTATTCTTCGGCGTATCTCTACAACAGGCAGTATTTTGACAGTCTTCAGAGAAAGGAACAGAGCTGAAGTCCGGGGAGAAAATTCCTTTTTCGACAAAAAGTGACAACGGTGGCAGAGCTGCATAAATTATTTGTAGAAGAAGATATTTTTTTAGCGATAAAAAAATAATCGGAAAGGATAGGTTTTGTATGAATCAAAATAATTTATGTAACTGTTGTCCGAATCCGTGTTATTCCAACTGCTGTGAGCGCGGACCCGAAGGGCCGAAAGGAGATCAGGGACCGACAGGTCCTCAGGGGATGAAAGGAGATACCGGCTGTCCCGGCCCAAAGGGTGACAAAGGCGATCCGGGCCCTATGGGTCCGCAGGGTATTCCCGGCGCACCCGGCGCGAGAGGGCCAAGAGGCAATACGGGCCCCGTAGGGCCTACCGGCAACACCGGGCCAAGAGGCTGTGCAGGACCGAGAGGCTACGCAGGTCCGCAGGGTATTCAGGGCATCCAGGGTGTCCGCGGTGACATTGGTCCGAAAGGGGATCCAGGCTGTGAAGGCCCGAAAGGAGATGTGGGGCCCCAGGGTCCGGCAGGCCCTAAGGGAGATGTGGGACCGGCAGGTCCTCAGGGGGATATCGGTCCGCAGGGGCCGAGAGGTATTCCCGGTCCTGCAGGTCCCAGCGGCCCTACAGGCGCTATGGGCCCGCAGGGTGTAACCGGCCCGCAGGGTATTCAGGGGGCCACAGGCCCGGTTGGTCCGCAGGGCCCGAAAGGATGTCCGGGCGATGAAGGTCCGACAGGAGCGACAGGAGCAACAGGTGCCACGGGTGCGACAGGAGCTGACGGTGCGACAGGTCCTACAGGAGCGACAGGTCCTACAGGGGCGACAGGAGCCGACGGGGCAACAGGAGCAACGGGAGCGACGGGAGCCGATGGAGCGACAGGTCCTACAGGTGCGACAGGAGCTGACGGAGCAACAGGCCCGACAGGGGCGACAGGGGCCGATGGAGCAACAGGTGCCACAGGAGCCGATGGAGCGACAGGTCCGACAGGAGCGACAGGAGCCGACGGGGCGACAGGTGCCACAGGAGCCGATGGAGCGACAGGCCCTACAGGTGCGACAGGAGCCACGGGAGCAACGGGAGCCGATGGAGCAACGGGCCCGACAGGAGCGACAGGAGCTGACGGTGCAACAGGAGCGACAGGAGCCGACGGAGCAACAGGCCCGACAGGTGCAGCGGGTACGGGAGCGATTATTCCGTTTGCGTCAGGACTGCCGGTTTCCCTGACGACAATAGCGGGAGGACTTGCGGGTATTCCGGCTTTCGTTGGTTTTGGAAGCAGCGCACAGGGACTTACACTGTTGGGAAGTACGATTGATATTACAAACGCAAGCGGAACGCTTTCTAACTTTGCGTTTCAGGTTCCGCGTGCCGGTATCATCACTTCATTCAGCGCATTCTTCAGTACAACGCTGGCGCTTTCCCTTGTAGGTTCCAATCTTACGGTCAGAGCGCAGATTTATCAGTCCGCAACGCCAAACAATGTATTTTCTCCGATTGCGGGAACACTCATCAACCTGACGCCGACACTTACTGGAGTTGTATCTGTAGGAACATTGTTAAATGGAGCGCTTACTGGACTCAATATTCCGGTGACGTCTCAAACGCGGCTGATGCTGGTATTTTCAGCAACGGCAAGCGGTTTGTCTTTGGTGAATACGGTGGCAGGCTATGCAAGCGCCGGTCTGGCTATCAACTAATACGGCAGGATAAGGGAAAATCCCGGAGGTTTCGGTTACTCGGAATCTCCGGGATCCTTTGTATATGAAGGATGATTTTATGAAGATATATGCTGCACTTCAATTATGCAAAAAAGCCCTGTATTCATAATGAAATTTATATGAATTTTTCATATATTAAAATTCCTTGTCAACCATATGCAAATTTATCATAGCAACTATCTGGTTCTGCATATCCTCAACAGTTTCTATCTTAATTCTGCCTATATTTTTTCTTATCATTTCAAAATCTATATTGGGAAACAGTCCTTCGCAAAAACTATTTGTTTCGGGAGATGCCCCCATTAATGCTGTTACAAGCGAATTAGTGTCAAACTGTTCCAGCACTTCTTTCAGTTCCTTTTCAGAAATTGTTGAAATCTGTTCAAAATCAGATATTCGTTGTTGCTGTATCCTTGGTTCTAATATGTCATTTATCGTGATGTCATATAATTTAGAAATTTTTAACAAAACTTCTAAGTTGGGCATAGTCGTTCCCGTTTCCCATTTTGATATTGCCTGCCTTGATATGCCTAATTCTTTTGCTAAATCATCTTGTGTGTAGTTGTTGCTTTTGCGCAAAAATTGTAAGTACTTTGATATGATATTCATATTCATAAAAATCGCCCTCCCTATTGCCATTATAAGGTATATGGCAATAAGAATAAAGAATTCAGCAAGTGCTAAAAAGCAAATACCAGTTGCGCGCTGTTTTACAATTTTTCAAGAGCAATTTCCAGAATAAAGGATTGCCTGACGGGTAGGAATGTGAGAAAATGGAAGCGGAAAAAGACGATTGTGCGAAGGAGGAACTCAGTATGCAGTACAGAATTATCGGAGATACGATGCCGGCAGTGGAGGTTTTGTTTGACGCGCCGGGAGAGTCCATGTACACCCAGTCGGGCGGTATGGCTTGGATGACAGAGGGCATTTCAATGGATTCCAACATGAAGGGCGGTCTGGGAAAGAGCATTGGCCGGATGTTTTCGGGAGAATCTCTCTTCATGGCGACTTATAAAGCGGAGCGCGCGGGCAGTATGGTGGCTTTTGCCTCAACCGTGGCGGGGGAGGTACTTCCCATTGATGTGGGGGCAAGCGGCGGTATGATCTGCCAGAAAGGCGCATTTCTCTGTGCACAGGAGACTGTGAACCTGAATGTGACTTTGACCAAGAAGCTGTCTGCCGGACTGTTTGGCGGGGAAGGATTTATCCTGCAGGATATCAGTGGAACGGGAATGGTGTTTCTGGAAATTGACGGCAATAAGGTAGAGAAAAATCTGGCGCCCGGGGAGGTTCTCAAGGTTGACACGGGCAATGTGGTTGCCTTTGAGAGAAGCGTCAGCTATGAGGTAGAGACGGTGAAAGGAATTAAGAACATCCTTCTGGGAGGCGAGGGCCTGTTTTTGACAAAGCTCACGGGGCCTGGGAAGGTGATCCTCCAGACGCAGAACTTTAATGAGTTTGCGGGGCGGATTATCAGGATGGTGCCGTCGTCGAGATAGAGGGTAAAAAACGAAATCGGATCTATAGAGCAGGCCGTAACATATCTGTATTTTGCAGGATACGGCCTGCTTAAGTATTATATATGGGTGATGTTTGATGGAGTGAGGACTGAATTCAACATTTGGCTAGATATAGAATGGGAAGTGCAATGAGACAGGACCTAAGGCATTGCTAAATATGTAGAACGCAATTATAAATTTTCCAGTGAAAAACAAGGACTAGGCTGGAAGCATAACTGATTTGTAGACAGGAAATGTTATGCTGTGCTTGTGCAAGAAGGATCACATACGAACGTTTCTTACTTTACTGGAGACTGAGCATAATACTTTGTCGAATAGAACAGGTGAATGTGATTATAAGCAGGAGGTGTGCTTGGATGAGTATTATATTACGTTTAGAAGGGAAGAATTCAAAGGAAACAACAATAAATGTTGTAGAGATGATGCATTTGGTGAACTATGATACGTTACAGGATTATGATGAGTATGACTAAACAATAGGATTACGTCTGTAACAGCAATTGTAGAGTTCAGGGTGTTTGGTTATAACCCTGCTCTTTGATAAACCAAATGCTGGGAACCAGAGGGATCGAATGGCGGAAAAAGTAGATAGACGAGTTATAGCAAGAAGAAAAGATTGTTTAAGTGTATGTGCTCGTAAGTAGTCTTTTTATATGAGCTAAGAGCTATAACATTCATATTTAACTGTTGTAATTATATTTTAATTAGATTATAATATTTTATAAAATTAGGTAATTAGTATTACAGATTTAATGTAATAGTTTTTTGAAATTGTGTAGTTAATGTGAGAGTATTTAGAGGTGGGAAAGGGGAAAAAATGACATTAGAACCGATAATTAAAGCCAAATTAGAGAAATTTAGAAAAGATTATTTGCTTAAAGACTTGAGTGAAGATAAGCTGTTTGAAAGATTTGTTAATTACCATATACTTTCTCAGCAGCAACCAGGGATTTTTTCAACAGAATACGAGTTATTGGATAAAATATGTGTTGGTGGGGGCAATGATCTAGGACTTGATGGAGTTGCAATTTCACTTAATGGAAAATATGTTAAGTCATGCGAGGATATTGACGATGTTCTTCCAGGAAATAGAAAGGGAGAGTTTGAAATTACTTTTATACAGTCGAAGAATAAGAGTAAATTTGACTTAGGAGAATATTTGAAGTTTACACATGGTGTTGAATGTTTTTTAGAAAGCAATATCTCAATGCCAATTAGTGATGCAATAGATGAAATACATAAAATATATAATTATATTATGTCTAATGATATCATTATTAAATGGGCAACAAATCCTAGCATAAGACTTTGTTATGTTGTGGCGGGGACTTGGGAAGAACCTCCGCATATTGTTGAGGCTACTAAAAGTATTAAAGAACGTTTACAAAAGAAACGGTGTTTTGGAGACATTGATTTTGATTATATAGATAATAAGGCATTAGTAAATATTATAAATTCAAATGAAAGTTGCTATAAAGTTGTTATGGATTTTGTGGATTCTATGCCACTTCCTGAAGTAGATCAAGTTGATAATTCTAGTGTTGTTTTATGCAATGCCAGAGAAATTGTAAATTTATTGAGTACTGCAGAGGGGATGTTGCGTAAGAATCTATTTGAAGACAATGTGCGCGATTATCAAGGCGAAACAACAATCAATACAGAAATCCGGGCAACGTTAAGTAAGAATTCAGAGCATTTTGTTTTACTAAACAATGGTATAACGATTGTATGTGATGAAGTACAAGAGGGAAATAGAAAAGTATCTATAACTAATCCGCAAATTGTTAATGGCTGTCAGACATGCAATATCCTTTTTCGTTGTAGTAAAGAGGGGATTAATTTGGATGGAGCTTATGCAATAGTAAAAATTATAGGAACATCTAATGATGAGATAGTTAATAACATTGTAAAAGGAACAAATAGGCAGAATATAGTATATGATGAAGCGTTTGAGACAACAAAAGAATTTCATAAATTATTAGAAAAATTTTTTGCTGTGATGCAGGTTAAAGAGTTTGATAAAGTATTTTATGAAAGACGATCTAAACAGTATGAGAATGATCCACGGGTCAGACCTTATCAAAAAATTAGTTTTAGAATATTGATACAAAGCTTTGTATCGCTATTTTTGTATCGGGTTGAAGAAGGTCATAGACATGAGTCAAAATTATTGCAGGATTATGGGAACGCCATATTTGCAGAGCATCAGTCATTTTATCCATATTATGTTGCGGCTTTTATTTACATTCAAACAGAGTATTTATTTAGAAGTGGAACGATTTCTAAGAAAAATTATTCATATAAGTTACATATAATGCTTTTAATAAAAGAAATGCAGATGGGAAAATCTCCAGATATAAATAATAAAAAGGAAATAGAAAAATATTGTAAAGAACTGCTAAAAAAACTGGAGCAGAAATCAGAATTTATAAGATATGCTAAAGACGCAAGTGTTAAGTTCGATGAAGTAGCTTGTAAATGGATCGATTATAAAGGGATGACATATCGATATGCTATGAAAGATAGCTCGGAATTTACAAAGTTTATGCTTAAAATTCTTGCAAAGACAGATGAACAGAAATATAGTATTGAAGAACCTGCTTTAGTTGGAAAGGTTATGAATATTAATACGGATAGACATGGAGATTACTTTGGGTTTATTAGGAGACATCCTGGTAACATTTTCTTTCACGAAAATGAAAATCCAAATATAAACTTGGATTATGAGAATAAAGAGGTAGTATATGAGATTGCGAAAAAGAATGGAAAGGAAGTGGCAATAAATATACGTTTATTGTCGTAATTTTTAGTAAGTTTACAATGAATGATAAATAATTTCAGTTATAATTACTCAAACTTCGCGTGCGATAGACTGGTTGAAACCTATCGAATGCGAAGTTTGAGCCTATGATTCAGAAATATGATAACTTAAATATAAAGTTCGGAAAATTTTAATTGCTATAACCCCAATGTCCCCATATTTTGGGCATGCCTGATTCTTAGATTTCCCATCTAGAGACGTCTCATTATTGGGATACTGCTCCCATATCTCAGGTCTGGCAGATATTCTGAAGGAAAAATACAAGGGAGAAAATCATAATGATATACCGATTGTCAAAAGTATCCTACGATCCCCCAAAAAAGAGAAAACAGAAGTAAAATCAGTGGTGGAACAGTACCACAGAGATAGGGAAAAAGGATAGGATGGTATCGTTTACTGGAGAGTGTTTTGTGCGAATTATTTTTCGGGGGCTTTTTGCATTGTCGCTTCTGATCATCGAAGACTGTGCCAAGGGATGAATAAACTAAGTGAGATATGTCATGCAGAAAAAAGAACCGTATTTATTGTAATCTTGTTTTATGGATTGTTGCAGACTTATATGAAGATGTGTTTTTTACCCGCAGAGCCGTCGGATCTGGGTTGTATTTCCGAGGTGGAAGCTGTTAGGATATAAGTATTTTGGACGTGGATTGTTTGAGCTGTAAAGGGAGCCGCATATGGATGCCGATTTTACTTATATTTCTATGAAATCGGAAGCACTCAAATGCGGAAACTGTTGCGCTTCTTTTGATATCCTTAGCGGCGGTCGGTCCGCCTGCGGTGGCAGTAAAGCCGATATTTCCACGATTGACTGGATACTCTGTAAGGAGGAGGCTTGAAAAACCTTCCAAAACAGTGTAAAATCTAACAAGCATATATTGTGTATGACAATGCAAATAAACGGGAAACAACTCTGACACGGAGGTAACTATGGCATTAAGTAAAAAACCGATGACAGGCATGAAGGACATTCTTCCAGAAGAAATGGAGATTCGTGACTATGTGATCGGCATCATCAAAGAAACCTACGGCAATTTCGGCTTTACTTCGATCGAGACGCCCTGCGTGGAAAACCTTGCCAACTTAAACTGCAAGGCGGGGGGCGAGAACGAGAAGCTGATCTTTAAAATATTGAAACGCGGAGAGAAGCTGCGCATTGACGAGGCGAAGAGCGAGGAGGATCTGACGGACGGAGGTCTGCGCTATGATCTGACGGTGCCTCTTGTGCGGTATTATTCCAACCACGCAAACGAGCTGCCTGCGCCGTTTAAGGCTCTGCAGATGGGCAACGTATGGCGGGCGGACAGACCCCAGCGGGGACGCTACCGCCAGTTTATGCAGTGTGATATCGACATTCTCGGGGAGGCATCGAATCTGGCGGAGATCGAGCTGATTCTGGCTACCACCACTACCCTTGGCAGGATCGGATTCAAAGATTTTAACATCCGCATCAATGACAGGCAGATTTTGAAAGCGATGGCGGCTTACAGCGGCTTTGCCGAGGAGGCTTACGACCAGGTTTTCATCATTTTAGACAAGATGGACAAGATCGGCAGGGAAGGCGTTTCCGGGGAACTTTTGGAGGCCGGATTCCCGAAGGAGAGTGTGGACAAGTATCTGGCGCTCTTTGAAGGGATGGAACAGGCAGATGATGCCATCGCCTATATCACAGAAAAACTGGAAGGCGTGCTTCCGGCAGGGGTAAAAGAGAGTTTCCAGGAGATCATAGACAGTGTGGAGGCCACCAAGGGGGACTTCTTTAAGCTGGTGTTTGATCCGACGCTTGTGCGCGGCATGTCCTACTACACGGGTACGATCTTTGAGATCGACATGCCCCATTTTGGCGGAAGCTGCGGCGGAGGCGGAAGATATGATAAGATGGTTGGAAAATTCACAGGCAACGATGTGCCGGCCTGCGGTTTTTCCATCGGTTTCGAGCGGATCATCCTGTTACTTTTGGAGAGCGGTTTCAAGGTGCCGAAGGCGGGAAAGAAAATTGCGTATCTGATGGAGAAAGGGCTGCCCTCGGAAAAACTGTGCGAAGTGATGGCAAAGGCACAGGCGGAGCGGGAGAAGGGAAATCAGATTCTGGTGGCTCGGATGAACAAGAACAAGAAATTCCAGAAGGAACAGCTCACCGCACAGGGATATGAGGCTTTCGAGGAATTTTACAAAGAGGAACTGAAAAGATAACAAAGACAACATAACAGAAAAGAGGGAATCACAGTTATGGCAGAATCAATGAAGGGCTGGAAAAGATCGCACCGCTGTGCGGAGCTTTCCTTAAACAATGCAGGGGAAGAAGTGACCGTAATGGGATGGGTGCAGAAGCAGAGGAACAAGGGCGGAATTATTTTTGTGGATCTGCGCGACCGTTCCGGCATTTTGCAGGTAATATTTGAGGAGTGTGACTGCGGGGCGGAAGCGTTCGCCAAGGCGGAGAAGATGAGAAGTGAGTTCGTTATCGCCGTGGCAGGCAAGGTGGAGAAGCGTTCCGGGGCCGTCAACGAGAACTTGAAGACGGGAGAGATCGAGATTCGTGCGGCGCAGGTGCGCGTCCTGTCCGAATCCGAGACGCCGCCCTTCCCGGTGGAGGCGGAGTCCAAGACAAAGGAGGAAATCCGCTTAAAGTACCGTTATCTGGATCTGAGAAGGCCGGATCTGCAGGAAAAACTGATTCTGAGAAGTAAGATCGTCTCGGAAATGCGCGCCTTTATGGCGAAGGAAGGATTTTTGGAGATCGAGACGCCGATTTTGTGCAAATCCACGCCTGAGGGGGCAAGGGACTATCTGGTGCCCAGCCGCGTGCATCCCGGCAGCTTCTATGCGCTGCCCCAGTCTCCGCAGCTCTACAAGCAGCTTCTGATGTGCTCCGGGTATGACAGGTATTTCCAGATTGCCAAGTGTTTCCGGGACGAGGATCTGCGGGCGGACAGGCAGCCGGAGTTCACACAGGCGGACATGGAGCTGTCCTTTGTGGATGTGGACGATGTGCTGGATGTGAATGAACGGCTGATCAAACATATATGTAAGGAGGCCATCGGGCTGGATGTGCAGCTCCCCCTGCCGCGCATGACATGGCAGGAGGCAATGGACCGCTTTGGTTCCGATAAGCCGGACACCCGCTTTGCGATGGAACTGACAGATGTGTCAGATGTGGTGGCAGGCTGTGGTTTCGGCGTGTTCACCTCTGCGCTGGAAAGCGGCGGTTCCGTGCGCGGCTTAAATGTGAAAGGACAGGCAGCGATGCCCCGCAAAAAGATCGACGCGCTTGTGGATTTTGCGAAGGGCTACGGCGCGAAGGGGCTGGCTTACTTAAGTGTGCAGGAGGACGGCACTTACAAGTCTTCCTTTGCGAAGTTTATGACGGAGGAGGAGCTTTCGAAGCTGGTGCAGGCGATGCAGGGCGAAAAGGGAGATCTGCTTCTGTTTGCTGCGGATAAGAAAAACATCGTTTACAGCGTGCTCGGCGCGCTGCGCGTGGAGCTTGGGAAGCAGCTTGGGCTGATTGATGAGTCCAGGTTCAACTTCCTCTGGATTGTGGACTTCCCTCTGCTTGAGTGGAGCGAGGAGGAGAACCGCTTTATGGCGATGCACCATCCGTTCACGATGCCTATGGAGGAGGACTGGCAGTACATTGACTCCGATCCCGGCAGGGTGCGTGCGAAAGCTTATGACATCGTGTTAAACGGGGTGGAGCTTGGCGGCGGTTCTGTCAGAATCCATCAGGATGACATTCAGGAGAAGATGTTTGAGGTGCTGGGCTTTACAAAGGAGCAGGCGTGGGAGCAGTTCGGTTTCCTCTTAAGCGCCTTCCAGTACGGAGTGCCGCCTCATGCGGGACTTGCCTACGGCCTTGACCGTATTGTGATGCTTTTAACTCATGCGGACAGCATCCGTGAGGTGATCGCATTCCCGAAGATCAAGGACGCCTCCTGTCTGATGACAGAAGCGCCCGGTACGGTGGATGAGAAGCAGCTTGCGGAACTGCAGATTGCGATTACACCCGCGCCGGAAAAGGAATGAGACGGCGGAAGAACTTGCAAAGAGTAGTGCGGAAAAGAGGGAAATATGGCGGAACAGAAAATAGATAACAAGGCGCTGGAGGAGGCGATCGCGGCTTTTCGCTCTGACAAGGAGAGGGACAGCTATGTGAAAGTGATGGAGCTTTTGGAGAAGTCCATTGTAGTGGTTCCCACAATGCCGCCCCCGGACATTGCCCCGGAGCTCATGGAACAGTTGAAGGCGGGAAAGCCGGTGCAGTTTCCCAAGGAGACGAAGATTGTCCCCTGTCTGCTGCGCAAGGAGACGGGAGAGCAGGCGCTTCCAATCTTTACTTCGCCGGAGCAGATTCCAGAGGATAAGAAGAGCCCTATGGTGATGGCCATGCCCTTTATGGGTGTGATTGCTATGGCGGCGGCCAATCAGGATAAGGTGGCGGAGGTGGTGGTCAATCCTTTCACCGAAATGATGGTTTTGAATCGGTCGGTTCTGGAGATTGCGGAAAAACGCAGAAAGGCGGCCGGACAGATCAAGACCGTCCAGCTGACGAAAGAGCAGTTTCAGGATCTGGCCCACAACCGGGTAACACATGCCATTCTGCCGAAATATTTGTTTGAAAACGGGGAGGAAGGGCTTAAGACGCTGCAGCGTGAGGGAGGCGCATTTCTTCTGAAACTTTACGAGCAGATTTATCCCAAAGGGCAGAAGTGCGGCAGCAGGGCAGAGGATTTCTCCTTTATGACGCTGAATCTGACAGACACGATACAGCTTACACGCCTGGACATGCCGGATGAAACCAACAAAAAGGGGTTGTGCTACCGGGTTTATGCAGTCTTTAAGCGGGACACCGAAGAGGTGCTGTACTATACGATGGAAAACACGAAGGACGGGAATTTTATAGCCAGAGTCACACAGGACGGAAAACATGAGATTCTGGAGCCGGCGCCGGACAACGGGGCGGAGATTGAGGCGGTTCTGAACCTGGTAGAGCCGAGTTGAGACAGGAAGGAAAGAAGGCGGCATGACAGACACAGTTATCTTTGATTTGGACGGAACTCTTCTCGATACACTGGAGGATCTGACAGACAGCGTCAATCACGCGATGGAAAAGTTTGGATTTCCCGTGCATACGATTGAGGAGATCCGAACCTTTGTGGGAAACGGTGCGCCGAAGCTTTTGGAGCGCAGCATACCGAATGGTGTGGAAAATTCTGACTATGAGGCAGCTCTGGCAGCTTTCAAAGCGCACTATGCCGAGCACTGTGAGGACAAGACAGGTCCTTATGAGGGCGTGCCGGAAATGCTTGCCGGATTAAAGGAGCAGGGATATCATCTGGCCGTTGTCTCCAATAAATTTGACGGTGCGGTGAAAAAACTCTGCAAAAAGTATTTTGGGGAATTTATTTCGGTATCCATCGGGGAGAGCGCGGAAGTGAAGAGAAAGCCTGCGCCCGATACGGTGTACCGGGCGCTTCGTGAACTGGGATGTGACGCCTCCCATGCAGTCTATGTGGGAGACTCCGAGGTGGATATCCAGACGGCGAAAAATGCATCGCTGCCCTGTATCAGCGTTACCTGGGGCTTTCGCACCGAAGAAAAGCTTCGGGACGAGGGAGCGCCGGAACATATGATGATCAGGACTCCTCGGGAGCTTGTTCCCCTTCTTGCTCGTCTTCGGGAGGAAGGGTAATCAGCACTTTTACGATATGGTTGTTTTTGATGCCGCATGCCTGCAGGGTGATGCCGTTCTCTAAGGAGATGGTTTCCTGATCCTGGGGCAGGCGGTCAAGTTTTTCGATCATAAGTCCGCCTACGGAATCGTAGTCTTCAGAATCCAGTGCGATATTCAGGGCATCGCTCAAGTCGTTTAACTTCATGCCGCCCTCCACCAGATATTGGCCTTCTTCCGTTTCCTGAATCAGCTCTTCTTCATCCGCATCATATTCGTCGCGGATTTCACCGACCAGCTCCTCAATGATATCTTCCATTGTAATCATGCCCACAGTAGCGCCGTACTCGCTTAAGACGAAGGCGATACTGCTGGATTTTTCGCGGATTTCCATTAGCAGATCGGATACGTTCTTATACTCATAAGTATAGTAGGCCTCCCGGAGAATCTTCTTGAGGCTGAATTTTTCTTTGTCTTTTACCAGAATAAAATCTTTGATATTGACGATGCCGATGATATGGTCGGGATCCCCGTCATAGACGGGCAGGCGCGTAAACATGCAGGACTGAAAGGTGGAGAGCAGCTCCTGGTATGTAGCGCTTAAGGGAACCGTGGTCATCTGGATGCGGGGAATCATAATGTCTTTTGCAACGGTATCGCCGAAATCAAACACGTTGTAGATCAGCGTCCGCTCCTCCGACTCGATCACGCCGCCTTCGTGGCTTACATCCACATAGGTTTTCAGCTCTTTCTCAGTGATGCTGAAATTGTTTCCCTCGGAGCTGATATGCAGCAGCTTGAGAATCCAGTTGGAGAGCATATCCACCAGAAAGATAACAGGCGTAAGCACCGTCATCAGCAGGCGGATAAGGGGACTGAACATGAGGGAAATAAATTCGGCCCGCTGCATGGCCCAGGTTTTGGGGATGATTTCGCCGAACATGAGGACCACGAAGGTCAAAACCCCGGTGGCAATTCCCACTGCCTTATTGCCCCAGAGACTGATGGCGAAAGTGGTAGCCACAGAGGAGGCGGACAGATTGACAATATTGTTGCCGATCAGGATGGCGCTCAGCATTTTGCCGTACTGGTCCAAAATGGCGAGCACGCGGATGGCTCCTTTGTGGTCTTCCTCGGCTAAAGTGCGCAGCCGCACCCGGTTAACGGTTGAAAAGGCAGTCTCGGCTGAGGAGAAAAAGGCTGATAAAAATACGAGCACTCCCAGCGAGACGAGTTGTATGACACCTGTGGTATCCAATGATTTTCACTCCTTTACCATATCTATAATCAAAAATATTAGTATAAGAATAAGAAAGTGTCAAGTTTTAATGTGCGGGAGAATACATATTTAAAAGAGAGTGGTAAAAGGACAAGGGGGATATCATGGGAAAAAAGGATTTCTATATGGAAAAGGCCGTCTTTATGATTAAGTGCATGCTCGGGGCTTATATTCTGACGGCAGGTCTGCTGTTGCTGCTTGCGTTTATGCTGTACCGCTTCGGTCTGTCCGAGAAGGTGGTTTCCGTCTGCATCATCGCAGTGTATATTATTGTCACCTTTCTGGCGGGTCTGCTTGCGGGAAAAAAGGAGAAACACAGGAAGTTTTTGTGGGGGCTTGTCATGGGCGCGCTGTATTTCGGCATTCTGGTGGCTGTATCCCTGGTGGTCAACAAAGGGGTGGAGGATATTGCGGGAAACATGATGACGGTATTTT
Organism: uncultured Lachnospiraceae bacterium; assembly: GCA_910579285.1. Classification (GTDB taxonomy): domain Bacteria; phylum Bacillota; class Clostridia; order Lachnospirales; family Lachnospiraceae; genus UBA3282. The sequence goes on from CAJTTT010000013.1 coordinate 54,366, forward strand.
TCCTCTGCGCCGGGAGCGGCATGCTCGGCGGGATGGTGAGCTGAACAGTGGCAAAAGAAGCTGCGAAGCAGCGAAGAGCGCGAACGCGCGGTTTTGCGCATGGGAGTGGGCTGAACGTCTGACCGGCAAATCATTCCGGCATGAATTTGACGGGCGAAAAGTTTTGTGCTATACTGTCTAAAGTTATGAGCAAGTTTATACATAAGGAGGGCATACCGATGAAACATATTAAGACGTTATCTACCAGAGATCTGAAGGAGTCCATGAAGAAGGGCGGCTGCGGCGAGTGCCAGACCTCCTGCCAGTCCGCATGCAAGACTTCCTGTACGGTAGGAAACCAGAGTTGCGAGAAGGCGAGATAGTTACAGGCCGCATTCGCGCAAGCGTTTTGTATCATTAGAAAAGATCAGAAAAAGACAGGCCCGGCATGCGGCGCATGACGGGTCTGCTTGTACGTTGACCAACTGTTTGACCCAAACGGATGGCTGTATGACAGGCGCGACAGGGCAAGCAGGGATAGAAGGCAGGAGAAAAATTGTGATACATCAGTATATAAGCAACGGTTACCATATTGTGATGGACGTAAACAGCGGCAGTGTCCATGTGATGGATAAGACAGCCTACGATACCGTGCCGGTTGTGGAACGGCTGCTTGGACAGGGAACGGAGGGGCAGAAGGAAATTGCCCGCACGGTGGCAGAGGAACTGGCTGTGGAGCTGTCCGAGGCGGAGGAGACGGTGGAGGAGATCCTGTACCTGAAAGAACAGGGACAGCTTTTTGCCGAGGATATTTATGAGAATTACATAGATGCCTTTAAGAACCGGGAAACCGTTGTCAAGGCGCTCTGCCTGCATATCGCCCACGACTGTAATCTGGCCTGCAGATACTGCTTTGCAGGGGAGGGAGAATACCACGGCAGACGCGCGCTGATGAGTCTGGAAGTGGGAAAGAAGGCGCTGGACTTTCTCGTGGCCAATTCCGGCAGCCGGGTGAATCTGGAGGTGGATTTCTTCGGCGGGGAGCCGCTAATGAACTGGCAGGTGGTGAAAGACCTGGTGGCTTACGGCAGATCCCTTGAGGAGCCATACCACAAGAAATTCCGCTTTACCCTGACCACCAACGGCGTGCTGTTAGACAGAGAAATTCTTGAATTTGCCAACAGAGAAATGTCAAATCTTGTTTTAAGTATAGACGGGAGAAAGGAAATCCATGATCTGATGCGGCCTCACCGCGGAGGACAGGGCAGCTACGATGAAATCCTCCCGAAATACAAGAAGGCGGCCGAGAGCAGAAACCAGATGAACTACTATGTGCGGGGGACCTACACCCACAACAACACGGACTTTTCCGAGGATGTGCTGCATCTGGCGGACGAAGGCTTTGAACAGATCTCCGTGGAGCCTGTTGTGGCGGATAAAACAGAGGATTATGCGCTGCGCATGGAGGATGTGCCGAAGCTCCTTGCAGAGTACGACAGGCTGGCGCAGGAATATATTAGAAGAAAAAAAGAAGGAAAGGGTTTTCAATTCTTTCATTTTATGATAGATTTAGAAGGTGGCCCTTGCGTGGCAAAGAGATTGTCGGGCTGTGGGTCGGGTACGGAGTATCTTGCGGTGACCCCCTGGGGAGATCTTTATCCCTGCCATCAGTTTGTGGGACAGGAAGAATTTCTCATGGGAAATGTGGAAGAAGGGATTGTCCGGGAGGACCTGCGGGATCAGTTTAAAGCGTGCAATGTCTACGCGAAGAAGGAGTGCAGGGATTGCTTCGCGAAATTTTATTGCAGCGGCGGCTGCGCGGCTAACGCCTACCATGAGAGCGGCGACGTGAACGGTTCTTACGAGCTGGGGTGTGAACTCCAGAGGAAGCGTGTCGAGTGTGCGATTATGATAAAAGCGGCGCTTGCCGATGAGGAAAAGGAGAGTTAGAAATGAAAAAGAGCAGAGCGGTTGTCAGTCTGATCGTCTATGTGCTGATTTTGGGATTGCTGGGATACACGGCAGTTTTCGGCGTCGGCTCGGACAAGTCGGGCGCGGCGGAGAGCATTAAGCTGGGACTGGATCTGGCGGGCGGCGTCAGTATCACTTACCAGGTGGTAGGGGACGAAGATCCCAGTGCGGAGGACATGAGCGACACCATCTACAAGCTGCAGCAGCGTGTGGACGGCTACAGCACAGAGGCACAGGTGTATCAGGAGGGAACTGACCGAATCAATATCGAGATTCCCGGTGTCACTGACGCCAACGCGATTCTGGAGGAGCTTGGAAAGCCCGGAAGTCTCTACTTTATTGCCCAAACGGACAGCGAAGGCAACAATAACTATGAAATGGGATACGGCATTGATGCGGAGGGGAATCTGATCCCTCAGTATCAGTTGAATAAAACATTGGAGGAACTGGAGGCGGACGGCTCCATCGTGCTTACAGGTACGGAGGTGGACGGCGCCCAGGCGAGAGCCCAGCAGGACTCTATGGGGAATCTGGAAAACGTGGTTTCCCTTTCCTTTAATGAAGCGGGCAGACAGGCGTTTGCGGACGCGACGACCAAGGCTTTTGAGAACGGTGAGACCATTGCGATTTACTATGACGGCGAGTTTGTGAGCGTGCCCAATGTGCAGGCGGCCATCACGGACGGCAATGCAGTCATCACGGGACAGAGCACGGCGGCGGAGGCGGAACAGCTTGCTTCCACCATCCGTATCGGCGGACTCAAGCTGGAGCTTGAGGAGCTTCGTTCCAACGTGGTGGGTGCACAGCTTGGTTCGGCGGCGATCCAGACCAGTCTGACAGCGGCGGCAGTCGGTTTCGCTCTGGTGGTAATCTTTATGATTGCGGTATACTATGTGGCCGGTTTTGCGGCGTCTCTGGCGCTGTGTCTGTATACGGAGCTTCTGGTCATTCTGATGTATGCCTTTGAGGTGACGTTGACGCTGCCCGGCATTGCGGGTATTATCTTAACTGTCGGTATGGCGGTGGATGCGAACGTGATTATCTTTGCCCGTATCCGCGAGGAGATTGCGGCAGGCAAGAGTGTGCAGAATGCGATTAAAATTGGTTTCCAGAAGGCATTATCCGCGATTCTGGACGGCAATATCACCACATTGATTGCGGGTCTGGTGCTCTACTTTATGGGAAGCGGCACGATCAAGGGATTCTCCATCACTTTGATGTTGGGTATCGTCCTTTCCATGTTTACGGCGCTTGTGGTGACCAAGTTCTTAGTGAATATTTTCTATGCGCTGGGCATCCAGAGCGAGAAAGCCTACGGTGTGGCGAAGGAGAGAAAGACCATCAACTTCCTCTCCAGAAGATATGTGTTCTTCGGTATTTCCATCGCAGCGATTCTGGCAGGATTCATCGCTATGGGCATCAATAAGTCGAGCATTGGCATGACCATGAATTACAGTCTGGATTTCGTGGGCGGCACGTCCACAACCATGACCCTTAACGAGGATATGAGCATCGAGGAGATCGACGCGCAGATCGTTCCTCATATTGAGAAGATCACCGGGGACGGCAACGTGATGAGCACGAAGGTGGCCGGCTCCAACGATATTATTATCAAGACAAGAACGTTGAACGTGCAGGAGAGAGAAGCCTTCAACGAGGTGATGGTGAGCAATTTCGGTGTGGACGAGAACAGCATTACGGCGGAGACCATCAGTGCAACGATCAGTTCCGAGATGCAGTCCGGCGCAATCAAGGCGATTCTGGTGTCCACGGTGCTGATGCTTCTGTACATCTGGTTCCGCTTTAAGGATATCCGTTTTGGCGCAAGCTCTGTGATCGCGTTGCTGCACGATGTGCTTGTGGTGCTTGCGTTCTACGCGATTGTGAGGGTGTCGGTGGGCAATACCTTCATCGCCTGCATGTTGACGATCGTTGGTTACTCCATCAACGCTACCATCGTTATCTTCGACCGTGTGCGTGAGAACCTGCGTGAAATGCGGAGTAAGGAAGGCCTGGATGAGATGGTCAACAGGAGTATCACCCAGACGCTTACGAGAAGTATCTTTACTTCCCTGACTACCTTCTTTATGGTGGCTTCGCTGGAAGTGTTCGGCGTGTCCTCCATCCGTGAGTTTGCGCTGCCTCTGATGGCTGGTATTATATGCGGCACCTATTCTTCCATCTGCCTGACGGGCGCGCTCTGGTATGTGTTCCGCACGAAGCTGGTGAAGAAGGCTGCAAAGTAAGAGAGCAGTTATGCAGGCCCATGATCTGTATGGCTGAACTGGGAAACAAAGTACTATAAATTACCCTCTGGAAATGTTACAATAAGTTGTGACTTTTTCGGAGGGTATTTCTATAGAAAGGTACGGCAGCGTAGATGATCCCAGGGAGAATGCGCAGCATTTTCTGGATCAGCGCAGTCTGGCAGTGATTTTGTATGGCAAAATGGATGGTGTCCGCAAAGAAGGCGGATTTTGATGGAATAGGGAAACGGTTTGGAATTGATCCGGTGATTGCCAGGATCATACGCAACAGGGATGTGGAGGGGGAGGAAGCCATCGAGAAGTTTCTTCACGGCACGATGGCAGATCTGTATGATCCTTACCTCTTAAAAGATGCCGGGAAGGCGGCGGATATTCTCTGCGAAAAGACGAGGGAGAAGAAGGAGATCCGGGTGATCGGGGATTATGATATCGATGGCGTCTGCGCTTCCTATATCTTAACGGCCTGTCTGGAACGGTGCGGCGCGGTGGTATCCGTGGTGATTCCCCACAGGATTCAGGATGGATACGGGCTGAATGACCGGCTGATCGAGGAGGCTGCCGGGGAGGGCGTGGATACGATTCTTACCTGTGACAACGGCATTGCGGCATTGTCACAGATTGCTCTGGCGAAGAAGCTTGGCATGACGGTGATCGTGACCGACCACCATGAAGTGCCCTACGAGGTACAGGCGGACGAGAGCCGTGTGGAGACGATGCCCCCGGCGGATGCGGTGGCAGATCCGAAGCAGAGCGGTTGTCTTTATCCCTATAAGGGCATCTGCGGCGCGGTGGTGGCATATAAACTAATGGAGATCTATCTTGAGAAAATGGTGGAGGCGGGCGCTTTGTCAGACGGGGAAGCCAGGACCCTTTTACAGGAGCTTCTGGCTTTTGCCGGGTTTGCCACGGTGGGGGATGTGATGGAACTGACCGATGAGAACCGCATTCTGGTCAGGTACGGACTGCGGCAGATTGAGCGGTCGGAGAATCCGGGGATGCGCGCTCTGCTCACGGTGAATGAGCTGACGGAGAAGAGGCTGACAGGGTATCACATCGGCTTTGTACTGGGGCCATGCCTGAATGCAACGGGCAGGCTGGACACGGCGGAACGGGCCCTTTCCATGTTTCGGACAAAGGACCAGGCGCAGGCCGTTACCATTGCGGGGGAGCTGAAGGCGTTAAATGACAGCCGGAAGGAGATGACACTGTTTGGGACGGCGCAGGCGATGGATCAGATTGAGAACACGCCGATCCGGGATGACAAAGTGCTGGTGGTCTTTTTGCCGGACTGTCACGAGAGTCTGGCTGGGATTATTGCCGGGCGTGTCAGGGAGCGGTATCACAGGCCGGTCTTTGTTCTGACCCGCAGCGAGGAGGGCGTGAAGGGTTCGGGACGCTCCATTGAGGCTTACCACATGTACGACAAGATGAGCGAGTGTAAGGAGCTGTATACGAAGTACGGCGGGCACAAGATGGCGGCGGGAGTATCTATGCCGGAGGAGAATGTGGAAGCGTTCCGGGCCTTTCTGAATGCCCACAGCGGCTTGAAGGAAGAGGATCTTGTGGAAGTCATACATATTGATGTGCCCATGCCCATGTCCTATGTAACCCCGGAACTTGTCAGGCAGCTTTCCCTTTTAGAGCCTTTTGGCAACGGCAATCCCAAGCCGGTCTTCGCCCAGAAGAATGTGAGGGTATGCCGGGGGCGGATTTTGGGGAAAAATAAAAATGTGGGAAAATACCGGGTGGCCGATGAGGTCGGACGGGAATACGATATGATGTACTTTGGGGATCTGGAGCGGTGGCACGCTTTTCTGGCTGCCCACTTCGGGCAGGAGGAGGCTGACAGGCTTTACTACGGCGGCAGCAGCGCCATCGTCATCAGTGTGATCTATTATCCCGACATCAATGTATACCGGGGCCGCGAGGAACTGCAGATAGTGATGCAGGATTATAGTGCGTAGGCAAAAGAAAAACAAGCGGCAGGACACGAAAAAGCCCGGGTCATCCGGGCTCTTTCGCAGTTTTCTTATGAGGGGGAGATAGTGAATTCATCAACTATCTTGATACTTATCATAAAGGGTAATTGTGTCCAAAATGTGTTTAGAGTATGAAGGAAAAATAAAAAAACATTAAGAAACTTTAAAACGAGAGAAAAATTGCAAAAACGCCTTTTTCGTGCTATCTTACTATATAAATAAATATGAAAAATAAGGGAAAAAGAAAACGGGGTGAAGTATGGCGTCTATAGGTGAACTGTTAAAGGAAATATCATACGAGTGCGTGTGCGGCACGGTGGAACAAGAAATAACAGATGTTATATATGATTCCAGAAAGGTGACGGAGGGCTGTCTGTTCGTCTGCATTCCCGGTGCGAAGGCAGACGGACATCAGTATGCGGCGGCGGCGGTGGAAGCCGGAGCGGCCGCCCTTCTGGTGGAGCACGAGGTGGAACTTCCCGATGGCTGTGATGTCACGGTGATCCGGGTGGAAGATACCTGCTATGCTATGGCGTTTGCCTCGGCGGCATATTTTGGGCATCCGGCAGAGCAGATGAAGATCATCGGCATCACGGGGACGAAAGGGAAAACCACCACCACTTATCTGGTGAAATCCATTCTGGAGCAGGCGGGCAGAAAAGTGGGGCTGATCGGCACCATTGAAATCATCATCGGGGATACCCATATCCATGCGGAGAACACAACGCCCCAGTCTTATCTGATACAGAAATATTTTCGGATGATGGCGGATGCAGGCTGTGATACGGTGGTGATGGAAGTTTCCTCCCAGGGGCTGATGCTGCACAGAACCCAGGGATTTGTCTTTGACTTCGGCATTTTTACGAATTTGGAGCCGGACCATATCGGGGAGAATGAGCATAAGGATTTTGACGATTACCTGCACTGTAAGAGCCTGCTGTTCAGGCAGTGCAGAGTGGGGATCGTGAACCGGGATGATTCCCACTGGGAGGCGGTCACGAAAGACTGCACCTGCCAGTTGGAAACTTACGGTATTGATACGGCGGCAGATCTGCGGGCGGAGAATATCACGTTTTTGAACGAGGGCGGGAGTCTGGGCATGTGTTTTACGGCCAGCGGGCTGACTGAGCTTTCGGTGAAGACGGCTTCTCCCGGAAAATTCAACGTTTACAATGCGTTGACAGCCATTGCCATCTGCCGGCATTTTGGCGTGGATGGTGCGCAGATACAGAGAGCCCTTGCGGCGGCCAAGGTGAAAGGCCGGACGGAGATGGTGCGCGTGTCGGATGAGTTTACTCTGATGATTGATTATGCACACAACGCGATGGCGCTCAAAAGTCTGCTTGAGACACTCAGAGCCTACAATCCCCACCGGCTTGTCTGTCTTTTCGGCTGCGGCGGCAACCGGGCCAAATCCAGACGGTATGAGATGGGGGAGGTCAGCGGCCGGATGGCGGATCTGACCATCATTACCTCCGACAACCCGCGGACGGAGGAACCCCAGGCGATCATTGACGATATTAAGACAGGGATTGCGAAGACTGACGGCAGATATGTGGAAATCTGTGACAGAAAAGAGGCCATTGCCTACGCCATTGCACACGGTGAGCCGGGGGATATCATTGTGCTGGCAGGAAAGGGGCATGAGGATTATCAGGAGATAAACGGTGTAAAATACCCTATGGATGAGCGGGTGCTGATCCGGGAAATTTTAGAGGAGCAGGCATGACGGAGCGGTATGCGGATGTCATCATAGATATTGCCCATGAGAAGGTAGACCGGGTTTTCCAGTATCGGATTCCAGAGGAGCTGTCGGAGGCGGTGAGACCGGGCGTACAGGTGCGCGTGCCTTTTGGCAGGGGCAATCAGGAGAAAACAGGATATGTGGTGGATATTTCGGAGGAAACGGATTATCCCCCCGAAAAGATCAAGGCGGTCAGCTCGGTGGATGAGAAGGGCATGTCCGTGGAGGGCAGGCAGATACGGATTGCGTACTGGCTGAAGCGCAATTACGGTTCCACCACCATTGCGGCTTTAAAGACGGTGCTTCCCGTGAAACAGAAGCAGAAGCCGCTTGAGAAAAAGACAGTGGTCCGCTGCCTGTCCGGCGAGGAGGCGGCCCTGGCGGCCGGTGAGTGCGAAAGGAAGCATCAGCGGGCGAAAGCCAGGGTGCTGGCAGCCCTGCAGACAGAGGAGGAGCTGCCCTACGAGTTAATCCGGCAGAAGCTTCATGTGTCGGCTTCCACTCTGCAGGCGCTGGAGAGACAGGGATATCTGTGCATAGAGAAGGAAGCATGCTATCGAAACCCGGTCAGGATGTCGGACAGGAGTGAGAACCGTCCCAGGCTGAACCAGAATCAGGAGCGCATCATCGGGGAAGTGCTCGCGGATTACCGGGCCGGCCGGCCGGGGGTACATCTCGTGCACGGCGTCACAGGCAGCGGCAAGACGGAGGTATACCTTGGCATCATCGAGGAGATGATCGCGATGGGGAAGCAGGCCATTATGCTGATCCCGGAGATTGCCCTGACCTACCAGACTCTTCTGCGGTTTTATAAGAGATTTGGAGACCGGGTATCTGTGATCAATTCCACGCTGTCCGCAGGAGAAAAGTACGACCAGATCGAGCGGGCAAAGGCGGGGGAGATTGATGTGATGATCGGGCCCCGCTCGGCGCTGTTTACGCCCTTTGCGAATCTTGGGGTCATCGTGGTGGATGAGGAACACGAAAGCAGTTACAAGAGCGAGACTTCGCCCCGGTATCATGCCAGGGAGACGGCTGTGGAGATTGCGTCCCTGTGCGGCGCAAGCGTGGTGCTTGGATCGGCAACCCCCTCCCTGGAGGCGTATTACCGGGCTGTCAGTGGAGAATATAAACTGTATGAGATGAAAGAACGCCCCGGGAACAGTGTGCTCCCGATGGTGCATACCGTGGATCTTCGGGAGGAGCTGAAGCAGGGAAACCGTTCCATGTTCAGCAGGAAACTGAGAGAGCGGATGCAGGACCGGCTTTCTAAGGGAGAGCAGACCATCCTCTTTTTAAACAGAAGAGGCTATGCAGGGTTTATCTCCTGCCGCTCCTGTGGTCATGTGATGAAATGTCCCCACTGCGATGTGTCCCTGTCGGAGCATAGAAACGGGATGCTTACCTGCCATTACTGTGGGTATCAGGAGAGGAAAGCGGCGAAGTGTCCTTCCTGCGGCTCTCCATATCTGATGGGGTTCAAGGCCGGGACAGAGCAGGTGGAGGAGGCCATTCACAGGGAATTTCCAGGGGCCAGGGTGCTGCGCATGGACGCGGACACCACCCGCAGAAAGGACAGCTACGAGCGGATTCTTTCCGCCTTTGCGGATGAGGAGGCGGATATTCTTGTGGGAACCCAGATGATCGTGAAGGGACACGATTTTCCGGGTGTGACGCTGGTGGGAGCGCTGGCGGCGGATCTTTCCCTGAACCGAAATGATTACCGGGCGGGGGAGCGCACGTTTCAGCTTCTGACACAGGCCGCGGGCCGGGCGGGCCGCGGAGAGCGGCCGGGTGAGGTGGTAATTCAGACCTACCAGCCGGAGCATTACAGCGTGGTCTATGCGGCCAGGCAGGATTACCAGGGATTTTACGCGGAGGAGATCGCCTACAGGGGGCTTGTGGGATATCCGCCCGTGGAACATATGCTGGCGGTTCTCATTGTCTCCCGCGTGCAGGAGGATGGAGAGAAGCTGGGGAAAGAAATGACTGATTTAGTCAAAACAGAGATGGCCGATGCGGCGGGACTGCGGGTGATCGGGCCGGCGGAGGCAGTGATCGGAAAGATATCCGATCTTTACCGCCACACCTTTTATATCAGGCACGGGGTGTACCAGACATTGGTGGAGGCGAAGGACAGACTGGAGAATTTTTGCAGGGAAAGGGAACTGAGGGGACAGACGGTACAATTTGACTTTGACCCGATGAATACCTTTTGACAGGGATAGAAAACAGGAAAGACAGGAGGAAAAAGCGGTATGGCAACCAGAAAAATAAGAGAGATCGGAGACCCGGTTCTGACAAAGCAGTGCAAGGAGGTGACGGAAATCACGCCCCGGTTACAGGAGCTGATCGATGACATGTTTGAGACGCTGTACGAGGAGAACGGGGTGGGTCTTGCGGCGCCCCAGGTGGGGATCCTGAAGCGCATCGTGGTCATTGACACCACCGGGGAAGACCCGATTCTGCTGATTAACCCGAAGATACTGGAGACGAGCGGGGAGCAGGAAGGCTATGAGGGGTGTCTCAGCGTTCCCGGAAAAAGCGGTAAGGTGACCAGACCCAACTATGTGAAAGCGCTTGCCTATAACGTGAATATGGAGCCCTTTGAGATTGAGGGGACCGAGCTGCTTGCAAGAGCCATCTGTCACGAGGTGGATCATCTGAACGGGTGCCTGTATGTGGAAAAGGTGCAGGGGCCGCTTGTGAATACGGAAGATCTGCGCGACGAGGAGGAGTGATATGAAACTAGTTTTTATGGGAACGCCGGAATTTTCGGTGGGTGCACTGGAAGCGGTGATCGAGGCCGGACACCAGGTGACGGCGGTGGTGACCCAGCCCGATAAGCCCAGGGGCAGAGGGAAGGAAGTGCAGATGACGCCGGTAAAGACGTGTGCGTTAAAGCACGGTATTCCCGTTTTCCAGCCGGTGAAAGTCAAGGAGCCGGAGGCGGTGGAAACGCTTCGCGGCTATGAGGCGGATATCTTTGTGGTGGCGGCTTTCGGGCAGATTCTCTCGGAGGAGATTCTTGCCATGCCAAAGTACGGCTGTGTGAATATCCACGCATCGCTTTTGCCCAAATACCGTGGAGCGGGGCCGATCCAGTGGGCCATCATCAACGGAGAAAAAATAACAGGCGTTACGATTATGCAGATGGACAAGGGGCTGGACACCGGGGATATGCTGTTTCAGAGTGAGGTGGAGATCGCATCCGACGAGACGGCCGACACTCTGCATGACAAGCTGGCGGAGGCAGGCGCGCGTCTGATTGTGGAAGCGCTCGAAAAGATAGAGGCGGGCAGTGTGAACCCTGTGAAGCAAAACGATGAGGAATCCTGTTACGCGAAGATGCTGCAGAAATCTATGGGGAAAATTGACTGGCAGATGGAGGCGGGAAAGCTGGACTGTCTGATCCGGGGGCTGATTTCCTGGCCGGGCGCTTCCACCGTTTACCGGGGAAAGAACCTGAAGATCTGGCGGGAAGAAGTGGTTTTGGAGCAGGAGCTGGCAGCGTTGGAAGTGCAGACTGGGCAGAGCGATGGCGGCTGTGCCCGAAGCGGTAAGCCTGGCACGGTGGTCCGGGTGGATAAGGATGCTGTCTATGTGCAGACCGGGGACGGTCTTCTCAGAATACTGGAAGTGCAGCCGGAGGGCAAAAAGCGCATGGCGGTAAGGGACTTTCTGCTGGGATACCCGGTGAAGGCCGGCGATGTGTTTGAGATGAGCAGCCGATAGGAAACGGCACAGGACGTTTGCAGACCGGCTCAGTGTTTCGAAGGGGAGAATGGCGGAAGGTGTTTTCCCCAGACTGGAGGAATGAATATGGGATATTACGGATACGGATTCAGATATTATTTTGACCCGACTTATATGCTGGTGATCATCGGGGCTGTGCTGTGTCTCTGGGCCCAGGCCAGGGTCAGTTCCACCTACAGCAAATTTTCCAGAGTGCAGAGCCGGACGGGCATGACGGGAGCCCAGGCGGCGCAGAGGATACTGCAGATGTCCGGGATCTATGATGTGAGGATCGAGCATGTGGGCGGGAGCCTCACGGATCACTATGACCCGGTTCACAAAGTGCTGCGCCTCTCAGATTCTGTGTACGGCTCCACTTCCGTGGCGGCCATCGGGGTGGCGGCGCACGAGTGCGGCCATGCGGTGCAGCATGACAAGGGGTACGGGCCGCTCAAATTCCGCTCAGCTCTGGTGCCTGTAGCCAATATCGGCTCAAAAGCAGGGATTCCGCTCATATTTCTGGGTGCGATTCTGGGGATGAACCAGGTGTTGATCCAGATCGGCATCTGGGTGTTTGCGCTGGCTGTGCTCTTCCAGGTGGTGACGCTGCCTGTGGAGTTCAATGCTTCCGGCAGGGCGCTTGCCATGCTGGGGGATTATGGGATGCTGGAGCGGGACGAGGCGGCAGGATGCCGGAAGGTGCTGAAGGCGGCGGCTTTGACCTATGTGGCGGCTGCGGCATCGGCGATCTTACAGCTTCTGAGGCTTGTGCTTCTGTTCGGAGGAAGCCGGAGCCGGGATGACTAGTGTGAGAGGGAGTTGCCTGGCAACTCCCTCTCACACAGGAGAATGCCGAAAAACGGGCATTCTCCGCACAGATTTAGTGGAATGATGGGAGAGTATGACATGGCACAGATCAATATACGGGAGATCGTCCTGGACATTCTGCTGGAACTGTCCGGGCAAACAGAATACAGCAATGTCCTGATCGGGGCGGCGCTGGATAAGTACGACTATCTGGAGGGCAGGGAGAAGGCGTTTATCAAGCATGTCAGCGAGGGAACCATCGAGAGGCGGATTCAGCTGGACTATGTGCTGGATCAATATTCAAAAACGCCTGTTACTAAAATGAAACCGCTGATCAGGGAACTGCTGCGCATGAGTGTATATCAGCTTTTATTCATGGAGCATATTCCGGCGGCGGCAGTCTGCAACGAGGCGGTGAAACTTGCGAAGAAACGCAGATTCCAGAGCCTGCAGGGCTTTGTGAACGGTGTGCTGCGCAATATTGCCAGAGGATGCGGGGAGATTGCCTGGCCGGACAGGCAGCAGGATCCCCAGGGCTTTTTGTCCGTCTGTTATTCTATGCCGCCCTGGCTTGTCTCGCATTTTGCCGGGAGTTACGGGGAGGAGAACTGCGAGAAGATTCTGGCGGCTTATCTGGAGAGAGGCCCGGTGAGTGTCCGCCTGGACGAGCGTCTTTCGGAAACGGAGCGGGAGAGTCTTCTCGCCGTCTGGGAGAAGGAAGGGGTGAAGGTGCACAGGCACCCGTATCTTCCCTATGCAGCCGGACTGGAGGGTGTGTCCGGCGTGCGCGGCCTCGCCGGGTATCGGGAGGGGCGGTTCTCGGTGCAGGATGTCAGCTCCATGCTGGTGGTGGAGGCGGCGGGGATTTGCCCCGGGGATACGGTGATTGATGTCTGCGCTGCGCCCGGCGGCAAGGCGCTCCACGCGGCGGTGAAACTGAATGGCACGGGAGAGGTCATTGCCTGTGATGTGAGCCGCCATAAGACGGCAAAAATCGAGGAAAACTGTGCACGCCTCGGCATGAAACAGGTGTCTGTCCGTGTGCAGGATGCGCGGGAGCGGGATGATTCCCTCGTGGGACAGGCGGATGTGCTGCTGGCGGACGTACCCTGTTCCGGGCTGGGCGTCATCGGACATAAGCAGGACATCAAGTACCGGGTGACGAAGGAATCTCTGTCGGAAATACAGAAATTGCAGCAGGATATAATAACGAATGTTATTGATTATATAAAGCCGGGAGGCATTCTCATGTACAGCACCTGTACCATGAACCCGGGGGAGAACGGGGAGATGGCGGCATGGATTTGTGAATCCTTCGGTCTGGAGCCGGTGAGCATGGAAGACAGGCTGCCCGGAGCGCTTGCCGGAGAGGCAAAACAGGGGATGGTACAGCTTCTGCCGGGGATTCACGGGACGGACGGCTTCTTTCTGGCGAAACTTCGGAAGAAGGGAAACCCGGCATAAGAGAAAAAACAGGGAAAGCGTAAATTATGGAGAAGAAGGATATCAAGTCCCTCACGCTGGAGGAGCTGAAAGCGGAGATGGCGGCGGCAGGGGAGAAGCCTTTCCGCGCGGCACAGCTTTATGAGTGGATGCACAGAAAACTCTCACGCAGTTTTGAAGAAATGACGAACATTCCTCTGGCTATGAAAGAGAAATGTGGGGAAAGCTATCATTATACGGCGCTGCAGACGGCGGCAGTACAGGAATCTGCCATAGACGGCACAAAAAAATATCTTTTTGCGCTCTCTGACGGCAATATGGTGGAGAGTGTATGGATGCGCTATAAGCACGGCAATTCGGTCTGTATTTCCTCTCAGGTAGGCTGCCGCATGGGGTGTCGCTTTTGTGCTTCCACGCTGGACGGACTGGTGCGGAACCTTACGCCGTCTGAGATGCTTGATCAGATCTATGCCATCACGCTGGAGACGGGGGAGCGGGTTTCCAATGTGGTGGTGATGGGAAGCGGGGAGCCGTTTGACAATTACGAAAACCTTCTGCGGTTTATCACGCTGCTGACGGATGAAAACGGCCTGCACATAAGCCAGAGAAATGTGACGGTTTCCACCTGCGGGATTGTCCCTGTGATGCGAAGCCTTGCACAGGAGAAACTGCAGATTACACTGGCCTTATCCCTTCACGCGGCCACCGATGAAAAGCGGCGGGAGCTGATGCCGATTGCAAACCAGTATACGCTGGCGGAGCTGATGGACTGCTGTGCTTACTATTTTGAGCAGACCGGGCGGCGGATTACGTTTGAGTACAGCCTGGTGCGGAACGTAAACGATACAAAAAAGGATGCGGAGACGCTGGCGGCTCTGATCCGCGGGTTGAACTGTCATGTGAATCTGATCCCGGTGAATCCTGTCAGGGAAAGAGACTATGTACAGTCGGAGAGACAGGCGGTGGAGGCGTTTGCGGCACTTCTTGTGAAAAAAGGGATTAACGCCACCGTCCGCAGGGAGATGGGCAGGGATATCGACGGCGCCTGCGGCCAGCTCAGACGGCGGTTTTTGGATAACAGTCAAGCCGGGGCGAAGATGACAGCCAACTGATATGCGGCGGCAAAATGGCGGTATCAGGGGAATGCGGTCTAAATAACTTGCTCTTTTGCAGAGAATATGTTAATATGGGTAATTGGTAAAATATGCAAATCACCAAAAAATGGAGGAATACGCTGTGCTCAGGTCTTATGCGCTGACGGATATCGGGCAAAGAAGACAATTAAATCAGGATTTTATTTACTGTTCCGAGGCGCCTGTGGGAAACCTGCCCAATGTTTTTATTGTGGCGGATGGCATGGGCGGCCACAATGCGGGGGGATATGCCTCCGTTTTGGCGGTGGAGACTGTCCTGGAGGAGATCGGCGCCTCCTTTGAAAAAAATCCCACGAAGATATTGGGTCATGCGATCACGAGGGCAAACACGGCTCTCAGAGAGCGGGCCAGCGAGCACTTTTCACTGAGCGGCATGGGGACCACTCTGGTGGCGGCCACTTGTATCGGCCGGTATTTGGAGGTGGCGAACGTCGGTGACAGCAGACTTTATGTGGTGGGGGAGGAAATCACTCAGATTACGGTGGATCACTCGCTGGTGGAGGAGATGGTCCGCATGGGCGGGATCAATCGGGAAGAGGCCAGAAACCATCCCGATAAAAATATCATTACCCGTGCGGTAGGAGCAAAGGATGAAGTGGAGGTTGATTTTTTCAATCTCGAATTACAGACAGGAGATATGGTTTTACTTTGTTCGGATGGTTTGACTAACATGGTGGATGACGAGACGATATGCCGGATTTTGAAAAACGGCAGGGGACTCAGGGACAGGGTAGAAGAACTGGTAGAGACGGCCAACGCAAACGGCGGCAGAGACAATATATCGGTGATCGTTATCGAACCGTTAGCAGACGAGGTAGAACATGATTAAGATAGGAATGATGATCGCTGACCGGTATGAGATTTTGGAAAAGATCGGAACCGGCGGCATGTCAGATGTATATAAAGCAAAAGACCATAAGCTGAACCGTTTTGTGGCGGTGAAGGTTTTAAAGCAGGAATTCAGCGAAAACGCCAATTTTGTGTCCAAGTTCAGGATCGAGGCACAGGCGGCGGCGGGGCTGATGCATCCCAATATTGTCAACGTTTACGATGTGGGTGAGGAAGGCGAAAATCACTACATCGTCATGGAACTTGTGGAGGGAATTACCCTCAAAAAATATATCGAGAAGAAGGCAAGACTGTCCGTCAAGGAGGCGGTGAGCATTGCCATTCAGGTTTCTATGGGAATAGAGGCGGCACACAACAACCACATTATCCACAGGGATATCAAGCCGCAGAATATCATTATTTCCAAGGAAGGCAAGGTAAAGGTGACGGATTTCGGCATTGCCAAGGCCGCCACCAGCAATACGATCACTTCCAATGTCATGGGTAGTGTGCACTATACTTCGCCGGAGCAGGCCAGAGGCGGCTACAGCGATGAGAAGAGCGATATCTATTCGCTGGGTGTTACCATGTTTGAGATGCTTACGGGCAGAGTGCCTTTTAACGGCGAGACAACGGTAGCCATAGCGATCAAGCATATTCAGGAAGAGTTTCCTTCCCCGAGGGATTATGTGCCGGAGATACCGATCTGTGTGGAACAGATCGTCTTTAAGTGCTGTCAGAAAAGCCCGGACAGAAGATACCAGTCTATGTCTGAGCTGATTGTGGACTTAAAACAGTCGCTCATCAGCCCGGATGAGGATTTTGTCAAGGTTGCGGACCCGGACGAGGAAGCTTCCACCCGCATGATAACCGACAGGGATATGGTGCAGATCAAGCGCCAGTCGGAGAGCCGGGATTCTATGGATGAGGCCATGCGCCTGAAGAAAGATGTAAGAGACCGGGATATGTCCCACTCCTATGGGGATGAGGATGACGAGGACTGGGAGGACGACGAGGAGGATTACGATCCCAAGATGGAGAAGATTACCACCATACTGGCGGTGGTGGCGGCCCTGCTGATCGGCTGTATTCTGATTTTCCTGGTGGGCAGGACGATGGGCGTATTTTCTTTTGGCGGAGAAAAGGCCGGGGAGAGCCAGGAAGAGGATTCGGAACAGGTGGAGATGATCCGCGTGGTGGGTATGCATGTGGACGAGGCGAAGCGTAAACTTCTGGATCTTGGCCTGTCGCCGGAGATTAAGTATGAGGTGAGCAGCTCATATGACGCGGGAACGGTGCTTCGCGCCAGCGTTCAGGATGGGCTGATGATAGATCAGGGAACTACGATTGTACTCACGGTGGCGGAGGCTGCGGAGGGAGTGCAGGTTCCTGACGCGACCGGGAAGTCCCAGACGGAAGGCACAGCCCTTCTGGAAAAGGAAGGCTTCGTGGTAAATGTGGTGGAGAGCCATGATCCTGAAGTGGAGAAGGGCATTGTGATCTCCCAGTCGCCGGAGGCGGGAACCACAGCGTCAGCAGGCTCCAGTATTACAATCCGCGTCAGCCAGGGAGCGGAGGATAATAAGGTCAGAGTGCCTGACGTGGTCGGAATGTCAGAGATGGATGCTACGGCTACCTTGACGGAGAGCGGCCTTCCTGTCGGCAATGTCACGGAGACGCCGCACGAGGATCCGGCGCTTGCGGGCATGGTCTGCTACCAGAGCTACTCGGTCGGTTCCTATGTGGATAAAGGAACGCCTGTGGATCTGCGGATCAGCACAGGGCCGTCCCAGAAGACGTACAAGTATTCCGAGGGGATCACCGCGCCCACGGAGGATCCTTCCTATCAGAATGGTATGCAGGTGAATGTGACCCTCACGGCGCAGGACGGCACACAGCTTTTGAATACGCAGACAACCACTTTCCCGGTGGGCGTCAACTATACGGGAATCAAGTCGGCCACAGGTATCATCCGCTATACCTTCACGGTGCAGACAGAACCTACCACGATCACCAATCCCGAGACCGGGGAGACGACTACCGAGGGCGGTGGAACGGAGACAAAGACAGTGGAGAGACCGGTCAATTTCGTGGAGGAATAGAGTGAGAAGGGCTTGGGGCATTCTCGATATGGGTTGGAGTGTATGCAGGGAAAGATAATGAAAGGGATCGCCGGTTTCTACTATGTCCATGTGGAAGGGCACGGCATCTATGAATGTAAGGCAAAGGGAATATTCAGAAAAGAGGGAATCAAGCCTCTGGTCGGGGATGATGTGGCGTTGGATGTGCTGGACGAGTCGGAAAAGATCGGCAATATCCGGGAGATTCTGCCGCGGAAGAGTGCGCTGGTAAGACCGGCGGTAGCCAATGTGGACCAGGCTCTGGTTCTCTTTGCAATTGTGAAACCGAATCCAAACTTTAATCTGCTGGATCGATTTCTGATTCGTATGGAGAGACAGGAACTCCCGACGATTATCTGCTTTAACAAAGAGGACATCGCTTCCCCGGAGGAGAAGGAGGCGCTTCTGCGGGCATACGAGACTTGCGGATATCGGGTGTTATTTATAAGCGTGCTGGAAAACAGAGGGCTGGATCAGGTGCGTGAGCTGCTGGCAGGAAAAACCACCACGTTGGCGGGTCCAAGCGGTGTTGGCAAGTCTTCCCTGATCAATCAGCTTTCCCCGGCAACGCATATGGAGACCGGGGAGATCAGCGAGAAGATCAAGCGGGGCAGGCATACGACCAGGCATTCGGAGATCATTGCGCTGGGAGACGGCGCTTATATCATGGATACGCCCGGTTTCACCTCCCTGGATATGCCGGAGATCACGAAAGAGGAGTTGGGCGGGTATTATCCCGAGTTCCGGGAACATGAGCCTCTCTGTAAATTCCGGGGGTGTGCGCATATCAGTGAGCCGGACTGCAAGGTCAAGGCGGCAGTGGAGGAAGGCAGGATCAGCCTTGTGCGGTATGAGAATTATGTGGCGCTGTACCGGGAGCTGAAGGAGAAGAAGCGGTACTGAATTATGTGAGGAATAAGTGGGAAAATGTAAAGTTGTCAAAGGCTTTACATTTTTTTTGTTGCAAATAACAGAGCGGTGAAGTGAAAAGACGAATTTTGAGAAACTGAAAGTAAAATATCGGAAATAGAGTGAAGTGAATAAATGAATTAGTACATAATAATGAAGTGTTATTGACTTCCATGAACACATGATGTAGTATGTAGATATGGACTGTGGAAAGGAGAGTGAACTGAAGTGTTGCCAGAAGAGGATTTATATCAGGAAATATTAGACGAAGTATGCAAACAAAAAATATCTGATTTTCTGACAAAAAGCAGAAGGGATGTGATTAAGGCATTAGCAGGAAATAAGAAACTTAATCACGGGGAACTGGCTCTTGCGGTAGGCACTTCTGTGGCATCGCTTTCCAATAGACTGGTGAAATTTGACGAATTTGAATATAAGCTGTTAGACAGTGAGAGCGAAGGAAAATTTCGATACTATTATTTGACGGAATTATGCAAAAAATATCTGGAGAGCAGTAATCGAGATCAAGCCACGCAGGAAAGCGCCAAAATTCTACAGCATGAAGTGCTGCAGTTAAAGCAGAGACTGAAAGATCTGCTGGAAGAGTTTAAAAATCTGTATGAAGACGACTGGGAAATCAAACTGGATGATGCGCTGATTGCGCGAATTGAATGCCAGGAAATAGAAAATAGTGAAGGGGAGAGGCTGGTAGATGACTTTATCATAGGAATCGAAAAACTATTACTGTATGATTATGATAATTACAGCATTATCGTGCTGCAGATGCTGCAAAATAACATTCTGCGAGCGCGAGTAGCCCGGTTTATGGAGCAATATGAAGCGTTTCTACCGATTTTGGAAGCGGGAAACGACGGGGAAAACCTGATGCATATATTTGGCCAATTGGCTGATATCGTTAAGTTATGTCGACGGTCTGAAGAAAGTATGGCAGAACGGGTGGGTATCCCTGGGGAAGATACACTTTATAGCAAAATAGGCTACATACTTGGAAAAGTGGAACATTTGGATAAGCAGAGCATAAATGACTGGTTTATGCGATACATGGCGGGTAATAAAGCGCTGAGTGCATTTATGGCACAAATCATTTCAAACGATTAGAAAGAATAAAATGGGTATGATATTAAAAAGTTAACGCACGGTAAAGAGTATAGGAACTTAAGAATGGGAATGAGGAGAAGAGAGCCTGTGCGCAATAAACAGCAGCAGTTTATGCGATGCAGGCTTTTTGTATGAGAGACATGGCAGAACAGAATAGAAATCAAAGTTTTGCCGGGAAAACTCAGCAAAACGAAAAAACCGAAGAAACCGTTCAGAATGAGAAAAGAGGCAGAAAAGACCAAAGGGAAAAGAGGAAACGAGAAAATCCTTTCTGGGTGATACCAATTGCACTCGGGGTGGGACTGGATATTTTGTGCGCGGTGCGTTTGTACGATTGGTCGAAAAGTATTGGAAAAAGCAGTGTGTATCTCAATTTCGTTGCCGATAGTATGGCGAATGTCGTAATGATAGTTATGGAATCAGTTCTGGCCATTGCTACAGCGGTTCTTTCCCAAAAAGGGCATAAGAAGTTGGCGTGTTTGTTTGGAGTCATCACTACGATAATAATACTGATTATACTTGGTTTGGCCGGAATTAAGGTATGGGGATCGGTTAATGGAGACGGCGAGAGTCGGACCTCGACAGGTATGGAGGAAAGCAGAAAGGCATTCAGTCCTGTAGAGGATCAAATGGTATACCAGGTACAGCAATATATCCTGGAAGATGATTTGTTTATAGAAAATCTGGAGCAATACTGTAGTATAACGGATAGGGAGATTTCCCCGGAAGAGCGGCCGGATATCATGGCAGAGCTCATTTTAAGATATTTGAAAAGTAAGGCCGTGGGCACAATGGAAAAAGTGCTTCCGAAAGACTATGAGACAAATGTATTGTTTGCAGATGTACTGTATAATAGTTTTTCTGACTTGATAGACGAAAGCCGGCAGCCAGAGAATGGCGGTATCATGGATAAAATATGTGATTACGCACTAAAGATTTTGATGGATGCCATAAATTACAGAATAGAAGCAGACCACTCGCTTTATACGGCGGAAAACCGCAGGCTGATAGGTGTATATCAAATTGACACGGGCGATCTTTATCTTAGGATGGAAAAGATCGATTCGGCGGCGGACAGTTATGAAGACGCGGCAGAATGGGCTGTACAATCTATATATTCTGCGGCAGTTGAAAATGATCTGAAGGCAATGAATGATGCATGGGATGTCTTGAATCATGCTGCG
Organism: uncultured Lachnospiraceae bacterium; assembly: GCA_910579285.1. Lineage (GTDB taxonomy): Bacteria > Bacillota > Clostridia > Lachnospirales > Lachnospiraceae > UBA3282. The sequence continues at coordinate 75,605 of CAJTTT010000013.1, forward strand.
GTCAAGATGGAGCAAGCGGAAGGAAGCGATGACGGCGACCGCGTTCAAAAAATGAAAAATATCAGGGACGCATATCGAATAGTCATCAATCAATGGGAATAAGGACAAGACATGCGTGATATTTATGAATATATCGCATTAGGGCTGCTTGCGCCGGAAACGGCAGCCGGGCAGACTCAGCGGATTATGCAAACGATTCGATCCCTTGGAGAAATGCCCATGCGTCATCAGCTTTATGGAGAAGAACCGTGGCATAGTCGGGGAATCCGTTTTTTGCATGTAGATAATTATCTGATATTTTATCTGACGGAAGAACCTCAGAATATAGCAAATATTGTTCGAATTATGTATGGCGGCAGGGATGTATGCAGGCAGCTAGGCGAAGAAAGGAACAATAATGCTTGATGAATGATGTGTTACCATTTTTGTGGGTATAGCAGGCAAGACTCGGGAAATGTGGTAAAGCGCCAGAAAAATTTTACTTTTAAACATTACTATGATATACTATCCTGGTTATTAAGACTTGATTCATAGCAACTGGAAAGAATAAAATTGAGGAAACACGGAGGAATAGAATAACATGAAACTCGGCATCGTCGGGCTCCCAAACGTGGGAAAAAGCACCCTTTTTAATTCACTCACAAAGGCGGGGGCGGAATCCGCCAACTACCCCTTCTGTACCATCGATCCGAACATCGGCATTGTGACGGTGCCGGACGAGCGGTTAAAGCTTCTGGGGGATATGTACCATTCCAAGAAGGTGACGCCCGCAACCATTGAGTTTGTGGATATCGCCGGGCTTGTGAAAGGAGCCTCCAAGGGCGAGGGGCTTGGCAACCAGTTCCTCAGCAACATCCGAGAGGTGGACGCCATCGTCCATGTGGTGCGGTGCTTTGAGGATTCCAATATCGTCCATGTGGACGGTTCCATCGACCCGCTCCGGGATATTGAGACCATCAACCTGGAACTGGTCTTTTCTGATATCGAGATTCTGGAGCGCAGGATCGCCAAGACGGCAAAGATTGCCAAGATGGACAAGACTGCGGCGAAGGAGTACGCGCTGCTGGAGCGGATCAAGGCGCATCTGGAAGAAGGAAAGCTTGCGAAGGTGTTTGAGACGGAGGATGAGGACGAGCTGGCATTTCTTGCTTCATACAATCTGCTCACCAGTAAGCCTGTGATCTATGCGGCCAATGTGGCGGAGGAGGATCTTTCGGATGACGGCGCGGGCAATGCAGGTGTACAGAAAGTACAGGCGTTTGCGGCCGAAACCGACAGCGAAGTGTTCGTCATCTGTGCGCAGATTGAGCAGGAGATTGCGGAGCTGGATGAGGAGGAAACGGCCATGTTCCTTGAAGACCTCGGACTTTCGGAGTCCGGGCTTCAGAAGCTGATCCGGGCAAGCTATTCGCTGCTTGGGCTGATGAGTTTCCTGACGGCTGGAGAGGATGAGACCAGAGCGTGGACGATCAAAGTTGGCACGAAAGCGCCCCAGGCGGCAGGAAAGATACATACTGATTTCGAGCGCGGCTTTATTAAGGCCGAGGTGGTCAATTACAAGGATCTCCTGGAGCAGGGCTCCCTTGCGGCGGCCAGAGAGAAGGGGCTTGTCGGTATGGAAGGAAAGGATTATGTGGTGCAGGATGGCGATGTAATTCTCTTCCGATTTAACGTGTGATCGCAATGAGCAGCTGCGCGTGCATGAATAACAGCAGCGTGACTGCTTGCAGGCAAAGCGGCTGTTATTCATGCACGCATAGGGCGAATGCCCGACATGAAATAGAATGCGGCAGCATTCTATGAATGGCAGCTGCGAATAAACGGATAGATAGGAGGTCCGACATGCAGGATATCATGGGAAACATGGATATTGCATTTCCCAATCTGGGCATTTATCTGAAGAATGTGCCGAAGATGTTCACGGTCTTCGGTTTTCCGATTGCCCTTTACGGTGTGATTATCGCCATTGGGGTGCTCGCGGGGGTGCTTCTTGCGGCAAAGGTGGCGAAGCTTGAGAAACTGGACCCGGATCTGATCTGGGATTTTGCGATTTATGCCATCATCTTTTCCATTATCGGGGCAAGAATCTATTATGTGATTTTTTCCTGGGACAGATATAAAGACGATCTGATGGGTGTTTTTAATCTGAGAAATGGCGGACTGGCGATTTACGGTGCGGTGATTGCCGCATTTTTGACCTTGTGGATATACTGCCGGAGGAAAAGGCAGAGCTTTTTACAGCTTGCGGATATCTGTGTGCCGGGTCTGGTGCTCGGACAGGTGATCGGCAGATGGGGAAATTTCACAAACAGAGAAGTTTTTGGGGAGTATACGGACAGCCTTCTGGCCATGAGACTGCCGGAGCAGATGGTCAGGGCGGGAGATATTTCCGAGAAGATAGCCGCCCATATGTCGGAGGGGACGAACTACATTCAGGTGCATCCCACATTCCTCTATGAGAGCCTGTGGAATCTGGCGCTGCTCATTGTCATGCTGCTTTATCGAAAGCATAAGAAGTTCGAGGGAGAACAGTGGCTTCTGTATCTGGGCGGCTACGGCCTCGGCAGGGCCTGGATTGAGGGCATCCGCACCGACACCCTCTTCATTCCCCACACAACCATAGCGGTGTCGCAGGTGCTGGCGGCCATTCTGTTTGTGACAGCTTTGGCGGCGGACATCCTTATCCGAATTTATAAAAAGAAAAATAAAACACCCACAATCAGGGTAGAAAAAGGGAACACAGAGTGAAACGTCTGTGTTCCCTTTTTTCTTTTGTTCCACAGCAGCCCCTGTGTCAGTTTATCTTGTGCCGGCCCCCGGCTTCTGTCGTTTTTCCACCGGTAATAAAGTACCAGTTTTACACATTCCCCTTGCTTTTTCCTATAAATTGATATAGAATTGGTGTAAAAGTGGTGAAAAGTGGAGTGAAGTGGTACGAAGTGGTATCAACATTCCTTTTTCGTGGCAGACCACATAGGGTACGGTGTTACAGGCGGGCAGGGTGATTGCATATGTTCATGGGAGAGTACAATCACACAATTGATGCAAAGGGCAGGCTGATAATCCCCTCGAAATTCAGGGAAATCCTGGGAGACGCTTTTGTGGTGACCAAAGGATTGGACGGCTGTCTGTTTGTCTATGATAACGAAGAGTGGAAACGCTTTGAAGAAAAACTCAGATCCCTGCCCATCACCAATAAAGAGGCCAGACAGTTTGTCCGTTTTTTTCTGGCCGGAGCGACAGAAGCGGAAGTGGATAAACAGGGACGGATACTGATTCCCAATGTTTTGCGGGAGTTTGCGGAAATCACGAAAGATGTGGTGCTGGTGGGAGTCGGCAGCCGGATTGAGATCTGGAGCAGGGAACGTTTCGAAGAGACCGCGTCCTTTGAGGACATGGATGAGATTGCGGAACATATGGCGGAGCTTGGACTTGGGATATGATGGATCAGGGCATAAAGCCATGACTGCCTGTGCCGGCACAATTGCGAGAAAATGGGGCAGTTCGGATATATGGTAAAGGAAGGATAAAATGGAATTTAAGCATACCTCAGTGCTCCTCGAGGAAACCATAGGAAATCTGCAGATCAAACCCCAGGGTATTTATCTGGACGGCACACTTGGCGGCGGCGGACATGCCTTCGAGGCGGCCGGAAAGCTTGCGGGAACCGGGAGACTGATCGGAATTGACCAGGACGAGGACGCCATTGCGGCGGCTGGAAAACGGCTGGAGCCGTACAGAGAGCGGGTTACCCTGATCCGCGACAATTACGCCAATGCGGCGCAGGCGCTTGCAGGAATCGGCGTATACGGGGTGGACGGCATTGTGCTGGATCTGGGAGTTTCTTCCTATCAGCTTGACAATGAGGAACGAGGTTTTTCTTACAGATACGATGCGCCGCTTGACATGAGGATGGACCAGAGACAGACTTTGAGCGCGAAGGAGATCCTCAACGAATATTCGGAGGCGGATCTTACCCGGATTCTGCGGGATTACGGGGAAGAGAAATTTGCGAAAAACATAGCGAAACGCATTGTGGCGGCAAGAAAGGACAAGCCGCTTGAAACGACAGGAGAGTTGAACGAAATCATAAAGGCGGCGATTCCGGCGAGGATGCGTGCCACGGGAGGACATCCCTCCAAGCGGACGTTTCAGGCAGTCAGGATCGAGTGCAACAGGGAGCTGGAGGTGCTTAAAAGTTCTCTGGACGGGCTGATTGCTCTTTTGAATCCGGGCGGAAGGCTCTGCGTGATTACCTTCCACTCCCTGGAAGACCGAATTGTGAAATCTATCTTCCGAAAAAATGAGAACCCATGTACCTGTCCGCCGGATTTTCCAGTCTGTGTGTGTGGGCAGGCATCAAAGGGAACTGTGATAACGAAAAAACCGATTCTGCCCTCCGAACAGGAGATGGAGGAGAACAGCCGGGCAAAAAGTGCGAAACTGCGGGTGTTTGAGAAAAGATAAACAGTGCGCGTATCGGATGGGGCAGACGTAAAAAAGAAGGGAAGCAGTCAGTAAGTAAGAGAGATATCAAGAGGGGAAACAGAGAATTATGGCAGCAGCGCGGCAAAAAGCATATTATGTGCATGGCAACACGGTTAGAGATGTACAGCCGGACAGAAGAACCGTTGAGAAACCGAAGAAAAAAGTAAATAACAGTGTGAGAAGGAACAGAGAGAAGGCGAAGCACATGAGCGCCGGTTATGTTTTGTTCCTGGGGGCGGCTCTGGCGGCTACTGGCATCATTCTGGTGTATTATATCGGACTGCAGTCGGATATCACAAACAGTGTGAAGCACATCGCAACGCTGGAGAGAGAGCTTAACGCTTTAAAGGTTGCCAATGAGGAGGATTACAGCAGAATTACGAGCGGCGTGGATCTGGAAGAGATTAGAAGGATCGCGATCCAGGAGCTGGGCATGCAGTATGCGAGGGAAGGACAGATTATTTCTTTTGCCAGCGAAAACAGCGACTATGTGAAGCAGATGGCGGAGATCCCGCAGCAGAATTAAGCAGGTGATTTTTTGGGTGAAAAGAGAAGAAATTCCGTACTGAAATTTACAATTAAAATGCAGAAAAAGCTCCTGGTTCTGTTTCTGTTTATTCTGACAGCTTTTGTGGGACTCAGCGTCCGGCTGTTTCTGATTAACAGGGATAACGGGGAGGAGTATAAGAAACAGGTATTGTCGCATCAGGAATATGATTCTGCGATAATACCTTTTAAGCGTGGAGAGATTGTGGACGCGAACGGCACGGTGCTGGCGGTGAGCAATAAGGTTTACAATGTCATTCTGGATACCAAGCTGCTGCTTCGGAAAGAGGAGTATCTGGAGCCGACGCTGAATGCGCTGAAACGCTTTTTTGACATTGACACGGAACAGGTCAGAGCCTATATCGCCGGGCATCCAGACTCTTCCTACTATGTCATGGCCAAGCGGGTGGAGTATGAAAAGAAAGCGGCCTTTGAGGAGTTCTGTGACGATGAGGAGCAGGGGGCCAATATCAAGGGTGTATGGTTTGAAAATGAGTATAAGAGAGAGTATCCGAACGGTACTCTGGCGTGTGATCTGATCGGTTTTACCACAGGCGACAATGCGGGTACTTATGGGCTGGAAGAATACTATAATGATATTTTGAGCGGTGTAAACGGCAGGGAGTACGGTTATCTCAACGATGATTCCACGCTGGAGCGCACAACGATCGCGGCCAAGGACGGCAACAATATCCAGTTGAGTCTGGATGCCAATATCCAGGCTATCGTAGAGAAGTATCTGAAAGAGTTCGACGAGGAATATAAGGATAACGTAAGGCCGGGCAACGGCGCGGAAAATATCGGCTGTATCATTATGGATCCAAATACCGCCGCTGTGCTGGCTATGGCGAGTTACCCTGTCTTTGACTTAAACGATGTCAGAAACACAGAGAATCTGATCGGGATGCCGCTTCTCGACAAAGATGGAAAGCGGGTCAGAACAGAAGGAAAAGGGGAGTATGTGACGCAGGAAGCCATTGCGGCGATGAACGATGAGGTCATGTACCAGCATTTGAACGCCCTGTGGAAGAATTTTTGTATCGTGGATGCATATGAGCCGGGGTCGGTGTTTAAGCCTTTCACGGTGGCGGCGGCTTTGGAGAGCGGTTCCATTACGGGAAACGAGACTTACAACTGTGAGGGGTATCTTCATGTGGGCGACCATGACATCAGCTGCCACCAGACGTTCGGAGACGGAGTGCTCTCGGTGCAGCAGGGCGTAGAGCGTTCCTGCAACGTGGTGTTGATGTATGTAGCGTTTGCGCTCGGCAAGGAAGCGTTTGTGGATTATCAGCACGCATTCAACTTTGGACTGAAGACAAATATTGACTTAGCGGGTGAGGCGCGCACGGCGAGCATGATTTACCATGCGGACAATATCGGAATGACGGATCTCGCCACCAATTCCTTCGGGCAGAGCTTTAACGCCACCATGATCCAGATGATCACGGGTTTCTGTTCTCTGATCAACGGCGGCAATTACTACGCGCCCCATGTGGTGAGCCGGATTACCACCGCGGACGGCGCAACCATAGAAAATATTGAGCCGAGACTATTAAAGCAGACCATTTCCCGGTCCACCAGCGATCAGATTATCGAATATTGCAATACGGTAGTGAGCGGGGAAAACGGCACCGGGCATACGGCGAGGCCTGCGGGTTATGCGATAGGGGGTAAGACCGGGACGGCGGAGACGCTGCCCCGAAAGAATAATGAATATGTGGTTTCCTTTATGGGTTATGCGCCGGCGGATGACCCGCAGGTAGTCATCTATGTTGTTGTGGACAGACCCAATGTGCAGTCGCAGGATGACGCCAAATACGCAACCAAAATTGTGAAAAAGATTTTGACGGAAGTGCTCCCTTATCTAAATATCTTTATGACGGAGGAGCTCAGTGATACGGAGCGTGAAGAGTTAGAGCAGCTCCAGATTCAGATCAGAACGCCTCAGACTGAGGAGACGGAGGAGTTAGACGAGGAAGGAAATCCGATCCCGAAAGAAGGAGAAGAAGGAGAAGCCGGGGAAGGAGAGGGCGCTGCGCCGGCAGAGGGAGAGTCTGGGGAGGACGAAGAACCGGCAGGGCCTGATGAAACATGGAAAGATTTTCCTCTGGATCCCGAAACAGGATATCTGGTAGACCCGGCTACGGGAGATTATTATGACCCGCAGATCGGCACAAGGATAGGGAGGGGGCACGCTTCGGATGACGAGTCCGGGGAAGAAACAGGGGAAGAGCCGGATGACGAGTGGTCACCCGCTCCGCCGCCGGGAACAGGCGATGAACCTGGGGAAACTTAAATAGCGGGAAGTGAGAATAACCTCAGAAAAAGGATAATAGATTATATTAATACCTTTTTGTGAGGTTTTTCTTTGATAGAAGGAAAAATGAACCATAAAACTTACCACAGAAGTAAGACGGTAACGGTGTTTTTTCTGTGCGCGCTGGTGCTTGTCGGGCTGGCGGGAAGGCTGGTCTATCTGATGGTGTTCCAGTCTGAATATTATACGCTCAAGGCCAGGGAACTGCACGAGAGGGAGAGAAGCATCAAAGCGGCCAGAGGGCGTATCATAGATGCGAACGGAAAGATTCTGGCGGACAATAAAACTGTCTGCACGATTTCAGTGATTCACAGCCAGATTACGGACGCGGAGGAGGTAATTGATGTCCTTTCAAAAGAGCTTGGATTGTCTGAGGAATATGTGAGAAAACGGGTGGAGAAATATTCTTCGATCGAGAAGATAAAGAGCAATGTGGAAAAGCCGGTAGGTGACGCCATCAGAGCCAGAGGCCTTGACGGAGTCAAAGTGGATGAGGATTATAAGCGCTACTATCCGTATGATACTCTGGCGTCCAAGGCGCTTGGCTTTACCGGCGGGGATAATCAGGGCATTATCGGCCTAGAGGTGATTTATGAGGAATATCTGAAAGGAGAAGCGGGAACGATCTTAACTGTGACCGACGCCAAAGGTGTGGAGCAGGACGAGGAGGGAGAGGAGCGGGTGGAACCGGTGAGCGGCCGGGATCTCTATGTCAGTCTGGATATCAATATCCAAAGCTACGCCACCCAGCTTGCAAAACAGACGATGGAGACCAAGGAGGCGGACCGGGTATCCATTCTGGTTATGAATCCTCAGAACGGGGAGATTCTGGCGATGGTAGATGTGCCGGAGTTTGACTTGAACAATCCGTACACGCTGCCGGATGGCATGGACGCGCTGGCGTTCTCTGAGAAAAAGCGGCAGGAGCTTTTAAACGCTATGTGGAGAAACGGCTGTATCAATGACACCTACGAGCCGGGCTCTACTTTTAAGATCATCACGGCCGCCGCCGGACTGGAATCCGGGGCCGTGAAGCCTACGGACACGTTCAGCTGCCCCGGATTCATCATGGTGGAAGATCGAAAAATCCGCTGTCATAAGGTGGGAGGCCACGGGGCGGAGGATTTCGTGCAGGGCACCATGAACTCCTGCAACCCCGTCTTTATCACGGTGGGGCTCCGCATAGGCGTGGAACGGTATTACTCTTACTTCCGGCAGTTCGGACTTTTGGATAAGACAGGAATTGATCTGCCGGGTGAGGCGGGAACCATCATGCACAAGATGGAAAACATCGGGCCGGTGGAACTTGCCACCATCTCGTTCGGACAGTCTTTTCAGATTACGCCGATCCAGCTTGCCACTACGGCGGCGTCCATCGTTAACGGCGGCAGGCGGATTACGCCTCATTTTGCAGTGCGTGCGGTGCGGGCGGACGGAAGTGACAGCCAGTCCTTCACCTACCCGGTGAGAGAGCATGTGGTGTCCGATGAGACGTCCGAGACCATGCGGTATATCTTAGAGCAGGTGGTGGCGGAGGGGAGCGGTAAAAACGGCGCAGTGGAGGGGTACAAGGTGGGAGGAAAGACAGCTACCAGTCAGACACTGCCCCGCGGAAGCGGCAAGTACATCGCCTCCTTTCTGGGCTTTGCCCCGGCGGATAATCCGCAGGTTCTGGCACTGGCGATCATTCATAATCCACAGGGAACCTATTACGGTGGACAGATCGCCGCGCCGGTGGTGAGACAGCTTTTTGAGAATATCCTTCCATATTTGGACGAAAAGTAATATAATAGTAGCCGCAGATGAAAAACATAGCACAGTCGCAGCAAAAAAGCTGCGACTGAAGCGGCATTTGTTTTTCATGCGGTACTAATGAGCAAACGTCCGATGAAATCGGACAGAGAGTGCGGGAGCACGGGTTTGGATGATATAATTTTGGAGGAAGCATGAACAGCGTCATTTTATTTTCGGTTTTGGTATCCTTTGCAATCAGTGTATTTCTGGGGCCTGTGGTGATCCCCTTTCTGCGCAGGCTGAAAGTGGGACAGACGGAGCGGACGGAAGGGCCGGAGAGTCATTTGAAGAAAAACGGAACGCCCACGATGGGAGGCATTCTGATACTGATGAGCGTGGTGATCACCTCCCTTCTTTTTGTGCGGGATTATCCGGGCATTATTCCTGTGCTGTTTCTCACGCTTGGCTTTGGGCTGGTGGGATTTCTGGACGATTATATCAAAGTAGTTCTCAAGCGGTCTATGGGACTTCGTGCATGGCAGAAGTTTGCCCTGCAGTTTTTGGTAACAGGTGTTTTTGTATTTTATCTGCAAAGATATACCGACGTCTCACTGGCGATGAAAGTGCCTTTTTTGGACGGCGTCTATCTGGATTTCGGGTGGATGAATATTCCGTTTTTGTTCTTTGTGGTGATCGGGACGGTGAACGGCACAAACTTTACGGACGGTCTGGATGGTCTGGCAAGCTCTGTGACGGTGCTGGTGGCGACTTTCTTCACGGTGGTTGCGATTGGTACAGCCAGTGGAATCGAGCCGATTACCTGCGCGGTGGTGGGTGCGCTCTTAGGCTTCCTGCTTTTCAATGTGCATCCGGCAAGTGTGTTTATGGGAGATACAGGATCGCTTGCACTGGGTGGTTTTGTGGCGGCCACGGCTATTATGATGCAGATGCCGCTCTTTATCGCAATCGTGGGTTTTATCTATGTAATAGAGGTATTGTCGGTTATGATGCAGGTGACTTATTTTAAACTGACAGGCGGCAAACGGATTTTTAAGATGGCGCCGATCCACCACCATTTTGAGCTGTGCGGATGGTCAGAGACGCGGGTGGTGGCTGTATTTTCGATTGTGACGGCGCTGCTGTGCCTTGTGGCGTTGTTTGGGGTAGCGTGAGAAGAACTTCTAATCACTCGCAGCAAGGGCTGCTTCGCGAAGAAGTTCTAAGTCTCACGCAGGAGAATGCCTGAAAAGCGGCATTCTCCGCACTGATTTGCGATTCCGTATAATGGAATTATGGAGGATGTTATGGATTTACAGGGGAAACATGTGCTGGTGGTCGGTTCCGGCTTAAGCGGAACCGGGGCTGTGAAAGCTTTATGCCATGCAGGGGCGAAGCCCTTACTTTTCGATGAAAACGAGAAGCTGACGCCGGAGGAAGTGCGGGAGAAACTGATACCCGGCACAGAGGCGGAAATTGTGATCGGCACATTGAATGAGGAGCAGAAAGCCTCGGTGGAGCTTGTGGTTTTAAGTCCCGGCGTTCCTACGGATACGGCCTTTGTGGAGGATTTCCGAAAAAGGAATGTAAAGATCTGGGGCGAGATCGAGCTTGCATATGAGATGGGGAAGGGGACGGTGATCGCCATTACAGGGACAAACGGAAAGACCACCACCACATCTCTGGTGGGAGCGATCATGGCGGCCCACTGCAAGGATGTGGATGTGGTGGGAAATATCGGAAATCCGTATACCCTGACGGCGCTTGACGCAACGGAAGAGACCGTGACGGTTGCGGAGATCAGCAGTTTCCAGCTGGAGACGATCGATCGGTTTCGGCCGAAGGTTTCCGCAATCTTAAACATTACGCCGGATCATTTGAACCGCCATCACACAATGGAAAATTACGCGGCGGCGAAGGAAGCCGTCTGCAAAAACCAGACGAAGGCAGAGACTTGTGTCCTGAATTATGAAAACAGTTACACGAGGACTTTTGGGGAGCGGTGCCCGGCGCGGGTGGTGTGGTTTTCCTCGGAGAGAAAGCTGGAGAACGGGTTTTATCTGGAAGGGGAGGAAATCTTTCGGGCACAAGACGGGGTGAGCGAAAGGCTCATGGACATACACGACATGAAACTGGTGGGTGTCTGCAATGTGGAGAACGTGATGGCGGCAATGGCGGTTACGATGGCCTGCGGCGTGCCGATGGAGGAAATTCTGCCAGTAATCAGGGAGTTTGCGCCGGTGGAGCACAGGATTGAGTTTGTGGCCGAAAAGAGGGGCGTAGACTATTACAATGATTCCAAGGGGACGAATCCCGATGCTGCCATTCAGGGAATCCGGGCGATGGACCGGCCCACAGTGCTGATCGGCGGCGGTTACGATAAGCAGAGCGATTATGACGAGTGGCTGGAAGCTTTTGACGGCAAAGTGAAATGTCTGGTGCTGATCGGGCAGACAAGGGAGAAGATAGCGGCCTGCGCGCGAGAGCACGGGCTTCAGGATATCGTGCTGGCGGATACCTTCGAGGAGGCATTTGAAGTATGTGTGGAGAAGGCGGAGCCAGGGGATGCAGTTTTGCTGTCTCCTGCCTGCGCGAGCTGGGGGATGTTCCCGAACTATGAAGTGAGGGGACAGCGGTTTAAGGAACTGGTGAATCAGATGGAGGAGAGTTGTTAGTGGCGCAGAGAAACGCATCCCGTAGAAGACAACAAAAGGGTGAGAGCTTTATGGATTACAGCCTGCTGTTTATCGTGCTCTTTCTTGTGGGCTTCGGCATGGTTATGGTGTTTTCCTCCAGCTCCTACGAGGCGAACTTAAAGCTTGGAGACTCCACCAAATATTTGCGGCAGCAGCTTTTTGCTTCCATACTGGGACTTGTGGCAATGATGGTGGTGGCAAACATTCCCTACCATTTCTGGGAGCGGTTTGCGGTGCCGGCGTACATTGGGTCGGTGGTGCTGATCTTACTGATTATTCCTTTCGGCTACAGCTCCGGCGGTGCAACGCGCTGGCTGTACATAGGGCCGATCTCCCTGCAGGTGGCGGAGGTGGCAAAGCTTGGCATGATTCTGTTCCTGTCCAGTCTGATCTGTAAAATGGGCAAGCAGATACGAACAAGAAAAGGATTCTGGATTGTGCTCGGTTTCCCGGTGCCTGTGGCGGGGCTGATCTATGGGATTACCAACAACTTAAGTTCAGCAGTGATTGTGATGGCAATTGCGATGCTGATGCTGTTTGTGTCCTGCCCGGATTATAAGCGGTTCTTTTTATTGGGGGCTGGGACGCTGCTCGTGGCGGCAGCTATGGTTTTTTATGTGGTGCAGACGGCGCAGGCTCATGTGGATGATCTGGATTTTCGCGGCGCCCGCGTGCTGGCATGGCTTGACCCGGAGGCATACTCCAGCGATACCGGGTTCCAGACGCTGCAGGCTCTCTATGCGATCGGAAGCGGCGGCGTGCTCGGCAAAGGGCTGGGGCAGAGTATGCAGAAGAGAGGATTTCTGCCGGAGGCGCAGAACGATATGATCTTCTCCATTATCTGTGAGGAGCTGGGACTGTTCGGCGGGATTGCCGTTATCATCATGTTCCTGATGCTGATCTGGCGGCTTATGATCATTGCCAACAATGCGCCGGATCTCTACGGCGCGCTTCTGGTTGTGGGCGTGATGGGTCACATTGCCGTCCAGGTTATTCTGAATATTGCCGTGGTTACGAACACAATTCCCAATACGGGCATATCCCTTCCCTTCATCAGCTACGGCGGGTCTTCCGTCATGTTCCTGCTGATTGAAATTGGCATCACTTTGAGCGTGGCCAAGGGGATTCGCCTAAAAGATTTATGAGGACAAGATAATTTTTGATCGGAAATCCATATAGATAGAATAGGTCATAAAGAGAAACAGAGGTAAATTTATGGACGCTGTTCGTATCTATGGTGGAAACTGTCTTTCGGGACAGACGAAGATACAAGGGTCAAAAAATGCCTCGCTGCCGATTCTGGCTGCGACACTTTTGATAGACGGTACCTGTGAGATTGTGAACTGCCCGGATATTTCAGACGTATACCATATGCTGCGGCTGTTGGAAAGCCTGGGATGCCGGGTCTGCAGAAGAGCGGACGTGATCCGTATCGACACATGCGGTGTGACCGAGTGTGATATGCCGGCCGACTCCGTGGGCGTGATGCGCTCCTCAATCATGCTCCTTGGCGCGCTGCTTGCCCGCATGGGTGAGGTTGCGATGGAGTATCCGGGCGGCTGTGTGATCGGAAAGCGGCCCATTGACCAGCATCTGTGCGCTCTGAGGCGCATGGGCGTGGAGATTATGGAGAGGCCGGAGGAGTTTTGCGCCAGGGCCGGGCGCCTTCACGGCGCAGTGCATGAGCTGCCTTTCGTCAGCGTGGGTGTGACGGAAAATCTGATTTTGGCGGCGGTTCTGGCGGAGGGAGAGACCGTGATCCACCCGGCGGCCAGAGAGCCGGAGATACAGGCGCTGTGTGACTTTCTGATTCGCGCCGGAGGTAAGATAAGCGGCGCGGGGACAGACCGCCTGGTGATCGAGGGCGTGAAAAAGCTCTGCCCAGTGCGCTTTTGTGTGCCGGCTGACCGAATTGTGGCGGGCACATATCTGGCGGCCTGCATGTGTGCGGGAGGCCGTGTCTTTCTGGAGGATGCGCCCTGTGAACAGATGGAGAGTGTGCTTTCCTGCGCCCGGCAGATGGGTGTGCGCCTTATGCCGTCCCGGGACGGCCTGCTGGTGGAAGGCCGGGCCTGCCGAAGGCTTGAGGAGAGTCTGGTGACAGCGGTTTATCCGGGATTTCCCACAGATTTGCAGTCTCTTTTTATGGCAGCTATGGCTGTATCTGGACAGGGCGGGCTGATTGAGGAGACAGTTTTTGAGAACCGCTTCCGAATTGTGCCCGAGCTTGTGAAAATGGGGGCCGATATCCGGGTACGGGGAAAATGCGCCTGCATCCGGGGCGGCAGGAGGCTTTGCAACACCATTGTGGAAGCGCAGGAGCTGCGCGGCGGCGCTGCGCTTGTCGCGGCTTCGCTTGCGGCGGAGGGCACGGGCATCGTGACCAACAGGCATTATATTGACCGGGGCTATGAAGACATTACGCGCAGCCTGCGGGAGCTGGGAGCGGATATAGAGCTTGCATAACAATGCGAAAAGTGCTTCTAGAGACGTCCCGCCATAGGACGGGACGCCAAGAAGCACTAAGTTTCGCATGAGAGAATGCCAAAAGGAGGCATTCTCTGTGTGGAGAGGTGGCAAAAAGCGGCATTCTCTGTGTGGAGAGGTGGCGAAAGGCGGCATTCTCTGTGTGGAGAGGCGCGAAAAAGCGGCACTCTCCGCACTACGGGAAAATGAGGTTTGCAGATGAGCGATAAGAAAACCGTAAAAAAGAAAAAAAAGACGAATCCGAATCTGCGGCTGATTAAGAACGGGGATGTGCAGGAGCCGAAAAAGAAGAGGCGCAGGGAGAGGAAACGTGTGGAGAGGCCGGAAAAGCTCCGTTTTGGCAAGGCGAGACGGGTTGGGATTCTGCTGGCGGTTTTCTTTTCCCTCCTCTTTCTTCTGACGGGCGGGTTTCTCTATATCACCAATAATTACAAGGTGACAACGGTTCATGTGGACGGCAGTATCCACTATACGAACGAGGAGATTATGGAGATGGTGATGGGGGGCAGATTTGGGGACAACTCCCTGTTTCTCTCCATGAAATACCGCGATAAAGGAATCGAGGGCGTCCCTTTCATTGAGACTATGGATGTGGATATCGAGGCGAAAGACACAATCCGCATCACGGTGTACGAGAAGGCGCTGGCCGGTTATGTCAGGTATCTTGGGCGCTATGTGTATTTTGACAAGGACGGCATTGTGGTGGAGACGTCCCAGGAGGAGACTGCCGGGATTCCCCAGGTGACAGGGCTTTCCTTCGACCATGTGATCCTGCACGAGCCGCTGCCGGTGGACAAGCCCGAGTTGTTCGATGAAATCTTAAATATTACCCAGCAGCTTGCAAAGTATTCTCTCACGGCGGACAGGATTTATTTTAACAGCGCTTATGAGGTGACATTGTATTTCGGAGAGGCGAAGATTGCGCTTGGGGAAAATAAGGATATTGACGAGAAGATTATGAAGCTGCAGTATATTCTGCCGGATTTATTGGGAAAAAGTGGTACTTTAGATATGCGGGAATACAGCGAAGACACGAAAACATACAGCTTTGAGCAGGATTGACGGGAAAGTGATACGGAAAAAAGATAACAAAATCGGCGCAAACGGGATAAAAAGAAAAAAATGGCTTGCTAAGTTTGGAAATTAATTATATGATAAAGTATATGATTATGTACGGAGCATGTGGAAGTAGAAGGAGGAATCACCTTGCTTGAGATTAAGTCGAATGAAGCGGAGTCCGCTGCGAAGATTATCGTCGTAGGCGTCGGCGGTGCGGGCAACAACGCTGTAAATAGAATGATAGATGAAGAGATAGACGGTGTAGAGTTTATTGGCATTAATACAGATAAACAGGCTCTGCAGCTCTGCCGGGCAACCAGACTGCTGCAGATCGGTGAAAAGCTTACCAAGGGGCTTGGAGCGGGCGCGAAGCCGGAGATCGGTGAGAAGGCCGCGGAGGAGAGCTCCGAGGAGGTTGCGCAGGCTTTAAAGGGAGCGGACATGGTGTTTGTTACCTGCGGCATGGGCGGCGGCACGGGAACGGGAGCGGCTCCTGTGGTGGCCAAGCTTGCGAAGGATATGGGTATTCTGACTGTCGGCGTGGTGACGAAGCCTTTCCGCTTTGAGGCGAAGGCGCGTATGACCAATGCCCTGTCCGGGATTGAGAAAATTAAGGACAATGTAGATACCCTGATCGTGATTCCCAACGACAAGCTTCTGGAGATTGTGGACAGGCGTACAACCATGCCTGAAGCTCTTAAGAAAGCGGATGAAGTGCTCCAGCAGGCGGTACAGGGCATTACGGATCTGATCAACATGCCCGCCATTATTAATCTGGATTTCGCGGACGTGCAGACGGTTATGAAGGATAAGGGAATCGCGCACATCGGTATCGGCACGGGCAAGGGTGATGACAAGGCAGCGGAGGCCGCTAAGATGGCGGTGGAGAGTCCGCTTCTTGAGACGACCATCACAGGGGCTACCCATGTGATTATCAACGTGTCCGGCGATATCTCCCTGGCGGATGCATCCGATGCGTCTGATTATGTGAGAGCGCTTACGGGTGATGAGGTGAATATCATCTTCGGCGCGATGTATGATTCCAGTATGACAGACACCTGTAATGTTACCATTATCGCTACGGGTATCGAGGAGAAAGCGGCCAGACAGGGCGCGGGACTCGGCTTTAAGAGCGGCTACATAACCCCCACCTCCCTGCAGGGAAAAACCTCGGTAGGAACGGGCGCGGGACTTGGCGCGTTTACAGCGGCGAATGTTGGGTTAAAACAGCCGGTTACGGCGCAGGGCGGACAGGCCAGGACGCAGACAGGCCTTAAACCGATCGGCATCCAGAAGACCAACGACATTAAGAGTTCCGTGGAGGAGAAATCGCTGGATATCCCGAGTTTCCTGAGAAAGTAGATAACAGTATGGGACAGGCAGATGCATTTATACTTAAAAACACAACATAGAAATTTATGACCATTTGGAAAGATGTGAAATACCACAGGAGGATATCCTGTGGTATTTTTGTAGTGCGCAGGAATAAAATCTTTCCCGCTCGATTTTTGTTGCTATCTGTCTGGAAAAATAGGGGAAATGCTCCCTGATTGTGACAGAATACGCAGACCGTATTTTCTATAATGAAGAGGAAATACGGAGGTGGAAAGTGTATTACAAATTATATATTGACAGTGTTTTCATCCTGCAGATGACAACTGACCTGTATCTGCTGTCCCTGGCCGGACAAATAATGCGGCGTACTGCCACGCGCCGGAGGAAATGGCTGGGAGCGGCGGCGGGAGCCGGGATGAGCTGCCTGTTTTTGATGCTGCCGGTTTTCACGGTGGGAGGCAGGCTTTTACTCGGCGCAGTGCCTGTCAGTATGTGTATGATGTGTCTCACCTATCAGATACACGGTGTGCGCCGTCTTCTTCGGGCGTCTCTGCTGATGGCTGCCGCCGGCTTTTTTTTAGGCGGCGGTATGATATGGATTCTGAATCGCTTAAGAACCGTTATGAAGGGGAGTGGAGGACTTTTCTTAACCCTTGCGGCGGGCGTGTTATCCTATCTGGTTATGAAGGCGGTCTTACAGTGGCTTTTGAGAAGGCGGGAGGACAATCTGCGGACGGTGCGCGTCTATGTGCCGTCGCTGGGACAGGAGATCCGCATAAGCGCCCTGGTGGATACGGGGAATCACCTGTCAGATCCTTTGAGCGGCGCGCCGGTGAGCGTAATCAGCGGGAAAATTGCCGGCTGCATGGCATCCTGTCTGTCTCAGGAGAAATTCCATGCGGTTCCGTACAGAAGTGTGGGGAAACAAAGCGGTATTCTCCCGGCCTATGAACTGCCGGAGGTACTGATTGAGGATGCAGGCGGAACGCTCAAAAGAGAACATGTCATCGTTGCGGTTTGTGATACGGGAATATCGGAGGAGAGTGAATACCAGATGATATTGCACCCCGGGCTATTAGAAAACTAGGAGGAAAAAAGATGGTTTTAAAAGTGGCAATTCCCGGTAAGATTCAGTTTAAAATGGTGCACAGGGATCAGAAGTTCCTGATGACCAGACAGGGAGACATTCATTACATAGGCGGGGCCGAGGTGCTGCCGCCGCCTCTCGAGACCGACAGGGAGAATGAGATCATTGGCGATCTGGGAACGGAATATGAGGACGAGGCCAAATCGATTCTGATAGAACATAACTTAAGACTTGTGGTGTACATAGCGAAAAAGTTTGACAATACGGGTGTGGGCGTGGAGGATCTGATCTCCATCGGAACCATCGGACTGATTAAGTCCATCAACACCTTTAATCCCGGAAAGAACATTAAGCTGGCGACTTACGCATCGCGCTGTATTGAGAATGAAATTCTGATGTACCTGAGAAGAAACAACAAGCATCGGATGGAAGTTTCCATAGATGAGCCGCTGAACGTGGACTGGGACGGCAATGAACTTCTCCTTTCAGACATTTTAGGGACGGACGAGGATGTCATTTATAAGGATCTGGAGAATGAGGTTGAGAGAAAACTTCTGATCCGGGCGATTGCCAAGCTGTCCGAGCGGGAGCAGACGATCATCCGCCTGCGGTTCGGCATCGGCAGCGCGGATGGGAAAGAGTTAACACAGAAGGAGGTGGCGGAGCTGCTTGGCATTTCACAGTCCTATATTTCCAGATTGGAAAAGAAGATTATGCGGCGGCTGAAAAAGGAGATGAGTAAGGATAATTGATCGGAGATTTGTTTGCTTTTTGTCTCTGGTGCGCGTATAATGGAAAAAAGAGCCGTATGTTACATAGTTAATATGGGGGACAAATGAAAAAGATTATCTTGATTGTCGATGATGACAGACTGACGCTGGCAACAGCGCAGAAGCTTCTGGAGGGAGAATACAAGGTTGTAGCCGTGAACTCTGGAAAGCAGGCGTTTAAATATCTGGAGCGGCACTCGCCGGATTTGATTCTTCTGGATATCAATATGCCGGATATTGGCGGTTTTGAGGTGATGGACACACTGCAGAACGATACGCGCTGGCGTAAGATTCCCGTGATCTTTCTGACGGCTGACCGCAGCGCGGAGACAGAGATCGAATGTTTCCGTGTGGGCGCGTGCGACTATATTTCCAAGCCCTTTGAGCCGAACATCATGCTGAGCAGGATCAGGAGCACGATCGAACTGGACGGTTACCGGCGGGACTTACAGCGCAGGCTGGATGAAAAAACGAAGGAGATGGAGCGCATCACGATTCAGGCGATTATGACGGTTGCCAATACGGTGGATGCGAAGGACGACTATACCAAAGGGCATTCCATGCGGGTGGCAGCGTACGCTGAGCTTTTGGCGCAGCGTCTCGGCTGGTCTGAGGATGAGATTCAGAATATTTATTATGTGGCGATGCTGCACGATGTGGGAAAGATCGGCGTGCCCGATGCTGTGCTCAATAAGCCCTTTAAGCTGACAGACGTGGAGTTTCGTCTGATCAAGGGGCATACCCTTGTGGGCGCTGAGATTTTAAATGACTTTAAGATGTTTCCGAATGTCAATGTGGGTGCGAAATACCACCATGAGCGTTACGATGGAAAGGGATACCCGGAAGGATTAAAGGGAGAATCCATTCCGCTGGTTGCCAGGGTGATTGGTCTGGTGGATTCCTATGACGCCATGACCAGCAACCGGGTTTACCGCAGGCGGCTGAATGACGATGTGGTCATGCAGGAACTGGAGAAGGGCAAAGGAAGTCAGTGGGACCCTGAGCTGGTTGATATTTTTGTAGGGCTGATCCAGGAGGGCGCGTTAGAAAAAATGTGGATGCCCGAGGAAGATCTGGCAACGCCGATTTTTGACAGCGGCAAGATCGTGGGCATTGCTATGGGCTCCGAGAATATATTGGAATCCCCTGTTGACTATCTGACAGGACTCCTGAGCAGACAGAAGGGTGAGCATGATATTTCCTTAAGTCTTTGTGCGGAGGGAGGAACCTTGATGCTGATTGATCTGGACCGTTTCCGGCAGATCAATGACGTGCACGGCCATCTGATGGGAGATTATGCCTTGAAAATAGTGGCGGATGTGCTGAAAGAAGCCTGTGAAAACGAAATCGTATGCCGGACCGGCGGGGATGAATTCCTGTACTATCTGCCGGGTGTGACAGAGGAGGAAGTTGTCACGCAGAAGGTGGAGGCGATTTTGGAAGCTTTCCACAAGAAACAGCAGGAAGTGGAAATTCTCCGGGATGCGGAGCTGTCGGTGGGCATCAGCGTTTCCGGCCCCGATGGAAGGGAATTTGACGAGCTCTTCAGAAGAGCCGATAAGGCGCTCTATCTGGTGAAACAGAACAAGGGCAGGCATTACGACTTCTTCCAGAAGGCGGGCATCCTGCGGACGCCCGAACAGTCCCAGGGAGATCTGGATAAAATTATGGATGCCATCAGGAACCGTGAGACCTATCAGGGCGCGTTCCAGGTGGATTATGATGAATTTAACCATGTGTATGATTTCGTGAAGCACATGTCGATGCGAAGCAAGAAAGAGACACAGCTTCTGCTCTTTACCCTGTTTTCTTCAGACGGCAGCGAGGTGAAGCTGGAGCGCATGGAGACCGCCATGCAGTGTATGGAGCAGGCGATCTGCAAATCACTGCGCGGTGTGGACGTGGGTGCGAGATACAGCAGTTCCCAGTTCCTGGTGGTACTCCTGGGAACAGAGAGGGAGAATGTCCGGGTTGTGACGGATCGTATCGTGCAGAATTATTTTAAGCTTTACGGGGAAAAAGATATCACGCTGACTTATGATATTGCGAAGTTTGGGTGAGAATCGGTATCGGGTATAAAAATATAAGTCCATCAATAAATAAAAGTGTACACTGTTGCCATTGTGTACACTTTTATTTTTGGGCTGCGTTCCTCCTATAAATTTATTTTTGCAACAAAGCAATTTCTTCCAGTTGAGTTTTCTATACTTCCACTCGAAGGAATATATAAAATATTAGCATAGCATTTTATAACACTAATTTGAAATAGTTCACCGGTTGAACTTCCCATTAGTTTAGCCCCTCCGTTTAATATTAATTTTGAATTATTTTCTACTTGTGTTATGCAGACGAAAAATCCATTTGTTGAATACATTCCTTTGTTTTCAATAATGGATAATGACCCGAGAGATGTAATCGCTCCTCCGCCTGCCGAAACACTGACACTGCAGAGTCCATCATAGCCTTGATCCGCATATATTGTTTTGGCGGATGTTCCGGGTGTGACTGATTTGCGCTGATACTTATACTGCCCAGTCTGTCCGCCGGCCGGCGGTAAAACGACATACGCCATATCGCCGTATGAATGTACGGAGCTGTTTTTTGTATAGGCAGCGGTGAGTTCGATATCCTGCGGCTGATCTGAGGGAGGCGCCTCAAAAGTCAGTGTACTTTCGGAAGTCATCATCCC
>CAJTTT010000014.1:0-54508 GCA_910579285.1 uncultured Lachnospiraceae bacterium
CATTAAACCATCTAACTCTTTGCGCATTTTTTCTATTTTTAGTTCTAATAATTCATTTTCTAATTTTTGCGTTTGTATTTCATGCTCTCTTTTTTCTTTCTCTAAGAATAATAAATCTGTTGTTACCTGCTGGGATCTTAGCTCTTCTCGTTTCAGCCGAAGTTCACTTTCTTTTAATTTTTTTGTCAACTCAGAGTCATTGGCTTGTAATTTTTTTATGTTTATAAATGCGGATAAAAGAGCATCAATTTGCGGTATACATCCCCAAATTCCTATTAATAAAGATATTAATAGAGAATAGAGATTTACTAGATTATCACTATTAAAAAGTTCTATGCCATAAGGTGAGTTGTGCCTAAGAGTGATATAATGAGAGGACTGTCCCTCGGTGTTTACTATTACTTTTTCCACATAGCCCAACAATTCTGATAATAAATTGTATTCATCCGCTCCTATAGTTGTCGATATTCTAATAATAATCTGAGGTTGGCCAAAAGGATTATCTATTAACAGTTTTTTAATATCATGCATTTCATTCATAAAAGTTTTATGCTCAAAACTAGTAAGATTTCTTAAAAATCTATTTGATTGTAAAATATAATATAGTTGAGATAATTGCTTTTTTGAAAAAAAGTGATTAATAGAAGCCAGCTTGCAAAGATATTTTAGCATGCGGAAATTCTTTATCTGTATATTATACAATAAACCTTCTCTAACATATAAAAATGCTTTTTCCTGTTTCCCTAAATAAATATTTATATTTGTAAGACTAAAGAAATAATAAAAATGTGCTTCGATCGCTTCCAATTGATTTAAAAAATCAGCTCCCGTAACAGATTCATCACTATTAGGCAATCCTAATTTTACAGTATTTTCATATTTTTTTATTGCCTGTAAACCACCAAAAGACCACAAAATTCCCCAATAAGAAAATTTAGTTTCGACTATCTCAACATTTTCAAATTCTGCAAAATCAACACAGACCGTTGTTAAATTTACGCCGTTAAAATAAGTATTTCTAAACTTAACGTTTTCAAAATTACAACAGTTAAAATTACATTTCTCAATTTTTGCATCTTCAAATGTTGAACTTTGGAAAGAGCATCCTTCTGCGTAAACCTTATCAAAAACGCATCCAGTAAAATTACTATCCACAAATGAGGAATTGACTATTTGCGTATTCTGTTGAGACGATACAAAATGTGTTTGGGTAAAATCGCTCATGTTAAAGCCAGCATTTTTTAGTTTGCATCCTCTTAACGTACAATCAAACAGCAGCGAAGAAATCCCATCAGTGCCATTAAATGTTATATCGTGGAAAATACATTCAAGATGTTTCAACTTTTTAAAACTTATATCATCGTTCGAGCTGTCAAATTCTTTTTGATAGACGACATTATAATAATAATCTTCTGATGAAAAACGATTCGAACCAAATTTTTTTAATATTTGCTCTGCATTTTTTAATTCAAGATCAGAAAAAGATAGTAAATCTTTTGTAGTAATTGAATCCATCTTAACCTCCAAACCACATCCAACAGATAACTTCTGATTATCCGTCCTCCAGCCAAAACCGCCGCAATCTCCAAAACCTCTCCCTACAGCAAAAAAATTACGGCATATAAGACCACGCATCGTAGTCCTCTATACCATAACTCATTTCCCCGATTTCTGTCAACTTTTTACACTGTAATATTGTAGAATTTTGTCAAAACACGCTCCGATCCCGTTCTAAAACAGGCTCATCTGCCGATACTCCCCTCCCCCGCTTTTCTGCCTCCGCAATTCCGTAAAACGGCTGTCCAACAGTTTTTCCGCTTCCTCCCGCGAAAAAAGCCATGCCTCCTGGTCCGCTTCGCGAATGATCAGCGGCATCCGGCTGTGTATCCCGGTCATGCACCCCTGCGCTTCTCTCGTGAGAATCGTAAAACGGTCACCCGCCGGGTCTTTGTGATAAATCCCTGCCAGATACAGAATCTCATCCGGCACAAAAAATTCATACTTCTCCTTTTTCTTTGCCCCGGTATCCTTCCACTCATAAAATTTACATGCCGGAATCAGACAGCGGCGCGTTTCATAATCATATCGGAACATGGGACGCTCCCTCACGGTTTCGCTTCTGGCATTAAAAACCAGCGTATTTTTTCTGGCTGACTCATAGCCCCACTTAAGCGCCTCCGCCACCATACTGCCCTGGTCTGCCCGCAATACCAAAGCCGGTTCCGAAGGGTGTACTTCCCCCGTTTTGGCATTCTGACGGTCGATTTTTCTGACGATCCTTTCGATCTCCCGCGCCGTCTCATCATCTATATAAAATCTCCCGCACATACTCTGCCCTGCATCCTTCCCATCCGTTTTACCATCTCTGATCCAATCTCTCAGAGATCCCTGACATTTTCACCCTCAACGTCTATCCCTAATGTAACCCCGCTGCGCCTCTCTTTATTCAGCCCGCCGCTCATATGGGATACATTTCCTTTTAAAAAACTGGCACGGAAAATCGCGTCCTCTCCATATTTCCCGCGAATCTGATCCACCGCCCTGTCCAATTTTTCCAGTCTGTCACTTTTTTCCAGATCAAAAATACTGTACTGACGGCCTGCATTTTCCTGTACTCCTGTGGTGTGAACCCCCAGCTGTCTGAGCGGCGTCTTTTTATCCCACAGCCTGCCAAAAAGGAGACTGGCCGCCTCATATATTTCCTCCGTGATGTTCGTGGGAGAGTCTAGCTGCATCTGCTTATTCATCCGCTTAAACTCGCAGGTTGTCAGATGTACGCTGATCACGCCGATCATCACCCCGTCGCTCCTGAGTCTCGTTCCCACGGTCTCACTCAGGGAAAGCAGCAGATGTCTCGCATACTCCTCCGTCACAATGTCCATCGGCGCTGTCATACTGTTTCCGTAGCCTTTATTTGCCTCGTGGGAAATCATCGCAGGTTCCAGGTCTCCTCCTCTGGCAAATCCCTGGATTGTCACCCCATG
This sequence comes from uncultured Lachnospiraceae bacterium, assembly GCA_910579285.1. Lineage (GTDB taxonomy): Bacteria > Bacillota > Clostridia > Lachnospirales > Lachnospiraceae > UBA3282. Next base: position 2,985 of record CAJTTT010000014.1, read on the forward strand.
CTTTTTCAGATGCGCCCGGATCATTCCCTCATCGGCCCTGGCAAGTTCTCCGATTGTCTGTATGCCTACGCTGTGCAGCCTCTCGACCGTAGCCCGTCCTGCCAGAAACAGGTTTGAGACGGGGAGCGGCCACATTTTCTCCTCAACTTCCTCCGGGAAAAGGGTGTGTACTTTGTCCGGCTTGGAAAAATCCCCTGCCATCTTGGACAGCAGAAAGTTTGTGGAAATGCCAACGTTTACGGTAAATCCCAGTTCCTCCCTGATTCGATCCTTCAGTTCATAGGCCATATTCACCATCTGACCGCGGCCATACAATTTTTCAAACCCTTCGAACACAACCCACGCCTCGTCTATGCTGTACTGGATCACGTTGTCGCTGTACTCCTGCAGTATTTTTATGAAAGCGCGGGATGACTTGACATATAACCCATAATCCGGCGGCACAATCACCAGTCCAGGGCATTTCCTCTGTGCCGCTGCCACCGGCTCTCCTGTCTGTATGCCGTATTTCTTCGCAGGGCTGCTTTTGGCAAGGACAATTCCGTGGCGTTTCTCCTGATCTCCGCCTACAATGCTCGGTATTTTTCTGATATCCTCCTTTTCGCCCAGCACATCCACCCGGTACGCCGCAGTCCAGGAAAGGAACGCGCTGTTGACGTCTATATGGAACACATATTTTCCCACCGTTACAGGAACTGGAAGATCCGCCATTTCTGGGTTTCCACGCTATAACGCATCTCCAGGGTTTTACAAACCTTTCCCAACCTGGTTTTACAGATAAACTGTTTCTCCCGCACACCCACATACTTCTTCTCATCTCTTGACACGATCTGCTCAATCCGGCATGTCCTAACCTCGTGCTCCTCCGTTTCCAGCCGAAACCACAGCGGCGTCATTCTTCCGTCACGATCTGTCAACGTCATCATCTGAATCGGGATATTCGCCTGCCTGTCTTCCAGCAGTCCCTCAAAAAGCCTCTCTTCCATTCCCTTCACCTCCTCCCCGTTGATCCATGCAATATCATGTTATCAAACATATGTTCTTGTGTAAAGATGAAATATTTACCTGTTTTCCCGCATTTGTTCAAACACTTTACTGACCAGGACAATCACCGTGACACAGCACAGCAGAACGAGGGCTGACTCCTGTCCGCGGATCAGACAGAAAACCGCTGCCGCCAGCAGGATCGCCAATACGCCCCAGACCACCCAGGCATATTTTCTGCTCTCCGCTTCTGCCTGCCCCTTTTTTGCCTCCCATCCGATTCCCGCAGAAGCACACAGGATCATCCCAAAGGACACCCGCATGTCAAAGGAAACAAATCTGGTGATTATCAGAACAGCAAGCAGAGTGAGGCATGACATTATATAACACTGCCAATATTTTTGCAGATGAAACCCGCCAAGGTAAGATCTCAGAGGCATAAAAAAGAGGAAAAAGAGAATCCCCTCCCTGATCATGCCAAGGCCAAGGCATATCAAAAAACTTGTAAAAACGGCAGCGCCAAGTTCCATCATTCTTACCAGGCCATACTGGTAAATTTCCAACATGGAATCGTCAATGATCTTTTCCCTGACCAGTATCCTGGCAATTCTATTCGCTATTTTTTCCATTGCTCTCCTGCTATCCTTCCTGCTCTTTTGTGCACGGCCGCTTCACAAACTGCTTTTTATATGCATTACCTCTTAATCATATCACATGATGTGAAATGGGGGTAAGGAAAACATCCTTTTCAATGCAACCACAATATGATGTCATTTATGCAACCAATAATAATTATGTTTATAGTTGTATCATTTATCACCCTGGAAGGTTATATTAATAACATAACTTATGATTCCGAGGTGACCGCCGTGTTTGTAATCCAAAAACCACATGCAAAAGCTAACGTTTCCAAAACAATCCGTTTTACGGAAGAACTGAACAGCCGGATGATAGCCCTTGCACACGAAGAAGAAATCTCCTTTAATGAGCTGGTAATCCAGTGTTGTCAGTATGCGCTGGATCACCGCCCGAAAGATGACCAGGAGGCGTCCGCAAATGATTAACATTGCCATATGCGATGATGACAAGGCTTTTACTGGAATCGTGGAACAGCTCCTGCGCCGGACCGCCGCTGCATGGGAAATAGATATCAACTGTGAAGTGTTCTTTGACGGCTCCGCACTTGTCCAGGCCATCACCGAACAACAGATGTGTTTCGATCTCATTTATCTGGACATTGAAATGACGGATATGGATGGAATCCAGGCAGCGCTTGCTCTGCGGAAAGCAGAAATTCCCGCACTGCTCGTATACATTTCAGTCCATGAAGAACACCTGAAAGAGCTGTTCTGCACAGAACCTTTCCGTTTCCTGTCAAAACCGATAAATGAAGCGGCCTTTCTGGACGTATTCCTCTCTGCATGCGAGCGGATCAGACAGCGGACCGGGTACTTTACTTTTTCTTATAAGAAAGCGCTCTATCGGATTCCTTTTGGCCAAATTACATACTTTGAGAGCAGCAGCCGGATCATTACCATCCATCTGCCGCAATGGAATACGGAAACTGCCAATGCAAGGCAGACTAGTTTCTATGGAAAAATGAACGATATCGAAAAGCAGGTAACGGCCCTCAACGGTCGCTTCCTGCGGGTACACCAGTCCTTTCTCGTGAACTTCGACTACATCAGGACAATGTCCGCCACGGAAATTGAAATGCTGGACGACAGAGTCATCCAGATCAGCGAAGACCGCCGGAAAGCAGCCAGAGCGAGGTTTGCCGCGCTGGCAGGTGTTAAAGGGGATAAACATGAAAGAACCGTTATTTCTTGATATACTGATGGTACTTTTTGCCATACACATTATCCACATCTATCTGACTTCTTTCCGAAGAGAAGCCGTACGCCACAAAGCATACCGCTACGCTGCCTGGACAGTATATGTCCTTTTTCTATATCTGGTCATGTTCTCCAACTCAAAATATCCCCTGGTCACGCTCTTTGGCAACCTTATCCTGCTGGCAGCGCTCCTGTTCGCCTACGGTTGTGGAGACGTTAAAACGGCTTTATTCCGCTCCTGCATCTATCACGCATCGCGGATGGTGGTGGAAGTGGTAACTCAGGGCATTCTGCTGACAACACTGGCCGGCGATCCTTTCGTTGTGGGAAATCTTATCTCTACAATTGCTATGTATATCATTATCCAGCTGTATAAACTGTGGAAAGGCCGGGATCTGGCTGTCCCGCTCTCCTTCCGATACTGGATCCGGCTCTTTTTGGTTCCCGTCTCTTCCATGTTCATCACCCACTATGCCCATGTGGCCGCCCTGCACAGCGGAGAGACAGCTTTCTTCTATTTTCTGTCCATCTTTATCATTCTAAACAACTATTTGATCTTCGACGTTTATGATAAGATGAGCGCCCAGTCTCTCATGGAAAGGCAGAATCATGCCTATGAGCAGGAAATCCGCCTCTGTGTCAGACAGGCGGCCGAACGGGAGGAAGCCTATCGTCAGACCCGTATTCTGCGCCATGATCTGAAAGGCCGTCTGGTGGCCCTGCGCGCGCTGCTGGAAGCAGGAATGACACAGGAAACCCGGATGGAAATCGAAAAAATGCTCGAGGAAAACAGCCTGCGCAGACACGGAGCCGTGGAAACGGGAAATCTGGCTCTGGATGCGCTCGTCAACTACAAATGCGCTGCCGCCTCCGCGGAAGGCATACGGGTAACCTGCCAGCTCGATGTGCCAACGGAACTTTTTGTGGAAGGTTCAGATCTGTGTATTATTTTAGAAAACCTTCTCGGCAATGCTCTGGAGGCAGTCCGGCAGCTTACCGAAGAAAACGACAAATGGATCAGCCTGACGGTGCGGCTGGTGAAAGGCGTTCTCCTGATCACTGTGGAAAATCCCTACAGTGGCAAGGTCATATTGGACAGCCTGGGAAAGCTGCGCAGCAGCAAAGACGGTGACCACGGGATCGGCCTGGTGTCAGTGGAGCGGACGGCGGAAAAGTATGCCGGGGAAATATCCATTCACTATGGAGACAGAATATTCCGTGTAACTGTCATGCTCTGCCAGCAGGAAATATTACATAAATCCACGATTTTTTGACGTTTAATAGCTTTCACAGAAAAAATAAGGTATAGTTTACCATAGTAATACTACCAATGATAAAACCTAATATTTACAAATGGAGGAAATCACTATGAAAACACAGAAACATTGCAACACCACCAGATTTGGCTTAAAGATGCTGGAACGGGCCGCTCTGATCTCTGCCCATGCAGGAGCCAATTCCGCATGCACCTATATCTACCATGACCCGAAGAAGCCCGGGACGCTGAAAAAACTGAAAAAATTCTAACTACAGCATATCTTTTCGAAGAAATGCCTGTCCAGATGTAGCGGGGTAAAACAAAACAGGGAGCGGATGCTCCCTGTTTTTGTACACTTAATCAAAAAATCATATCTAAAAATCGTGTACCAGATTCCCAACTGCATCATCACCCTTGTAAGCCCCGTTGCTTCTATGTTAGCATCAGACACCATCCCTCTGTTTTTATTTTGTCTGTAACACAACTAAAAAATCTGATAACCGCGTAAACCGTGATTATCAGATTTCTTTCCATCGGAGTGACAAGACTTGAACTTGCGGCCTCTACTTCCCTAAAGTTTCCTGTCACTTCTCAAAAGCCCCCTATTTCCGCGTTTTACAGCAGTATCATCAAAAATTTACCACAACTGGGTAATTCGCTATCATATGATCTCTCAGATGTTCTGCATTGGCAGAATAATTACTGATTACATATTTATTGTATCAAGAATTTCTTTTTTCGTCAAAATATTTTTGATATTAAATATGGCGTGTAAAAATTAGAGAAAATAAAAATTGAGCAGTACCGCTCAATTTTTGAATCCCATAACGATAAAAATCAAGAAGCACTATCTTCATCCGCCAGAATCGCTACTAATGCCATACTTATTCCTCCTGCTCCTCGATCCGTTTACGCTCGGTCTCAATTTCATGCTGCAATTCCTCCGCAGACGGCAGTGCGAGACGATACCGTGAGGCGAAAACTTGCTGCGCATCATTCAAAACAGAATATTTGACGATTGCCTCATTCTTCTGGGAACACAGAATGATACCAATAGTGGGGTTGTCATCTTCATTTTTGTACAGCGCGTCAAACATACGGATATAACTGTCCATCTGCCCCACATCTGCATGGGTCAGCTTGCCGATTTTCAAATCAATCAGCACATGGCATTTCAAAATGCTGTGATAAAATACGAGGTCGAGTTAAAAATCTTCATCTTCATAGCGCATCAACTTTTGCCTAGCCACAAAACAAAATCCGCGCCCTAACTCCAACAAAAATTCCTGCAGCTTATCAAGCAGAGCCTGCTCCAAGTCAGACTCCCGCAATGCCGGATAATTTTTCAAATCAAGAAATTCCAGCACATAGGGGTCTTTGATAAAGTTCTCCGCTGTCAATGGCGCTGTGAGTTCGTCTGCCTCAACTTTCACTGGTGTTTGATCACGGCTTGTAAGGAGACGCTCATAGTAAAATGTGGAAATTTGTCGCTCCAGTTGGCGGCTTGACCATGCAGAGGCGATGGCCTCATCCATATACCACTGCCTTGCCTGTTCATTTTCCACCGACAGCAGGAGGCGATAGTGCGTCCAAGTCAATTGCGAACGCAGTGCGTTCGTATTTGGAAACATTACATAAAATTTTTTCATCTGCTGCAATGTCCGCACAGAAAAGCCCTTGCCAAAGTCCTTGGTCAAACGGCTGGACAACTCTTGTAACTCCGATTTCCCGTAAACGGCCCGCACATTGCCATTCTACTCATGTTCCACGATAATGCGGCCAATCTGCCAGTAAGCTTGTACCATCGCAAAATTAACTGCACTGTACGCCTGATTGCGAGACAGCAAAAGTGTTTCCTTTATTTCAGAATAGATGTCCTCATAGGAAATTAGGTTATTATTATCCATTTTATCCCCCTCCTATATTGTAATACACTTCACTCAGTAGAATTAAATAATGGTATTAAGCGTGCATCTAAATTTCCCTCATCATTGATATAACATTTATATATTTTATCAATGCCTGCCTGATATGCTGTTCCTATCACCTGTGCCTCATCTGATTTTGTCATAGAAAGTCCCAAAATCACCGCATCAGGAACCCATTCCCGTATCACTGGTTCCTCCTTATAAATGGAGGGAGCAATCATTCGCCATTCCTTATCATACCTATGGCAAGGATTTTCCGGCTTTCCTTGCGAAATGTACCCTAGTTTGTACCCTAATTTGTGCTATCAGACAATAGGTTGCGAAAAAAAGGTCTTCCACCTACGTTTTATAGTTATATTACAACATATTTACGGTTCAAAGTCAATTTTCAACCATTATTACATATTTATTGTCAGAACGAGAAAGTTTCTCTATATATCTTCTATCTTTATTTCTACTCTATTCTTTTCGCATAGTTTATATCTTCATCAAGGAAATAAATCAACGACGCAGTATCTAAAAAATCCGTTTATATCCGCTCATCGCTTCTCATCTCCTTTATATAATCCTGTGCGTCAGTCTGAAACATCTTCTCTCCTTTACCCATATATTTCTTCAAGACAACTTTCTTTCTAGGCGCACTTTTTGTATCAAGTATTGTTATCATCACCTCGCACTATAATGTTATTATAACACTCGCCTGCAATCCGTCCCATCAAAGCCGCAGGAACAATTTATTTACTATATTTCAATAATTGCTCCACCGTATTTTTCTAAATATCCATCCAGTTCGCTTTCTTTCACCAACAGCTTTTTCCCAATCGTTACCTTCGGAAAATCTTTCTTTTGAAACAATTTATAGGTATTCGTTTTCCCCAAACGCAATGCGTCCGATACCTCTTTCACTGTTAAAAACTTTTCCATAACCAGCCATTCCACCCTTCTATCATTATCAGCTTCTCTCCTACGCCCGGCTTCTACCTGAATAGTCGAATCTTCCCGATCACCGGCAGTTCCTTCTCCTGCCCGTTCAACACATTTATGATCCCGATCAGTGCAAGCACCGGGAATACGAACGCCACATAACCAACGATCCTTACGATCAGATAAAGCCGCCACGATACCATCAGGACCATTACCACCAGAAGCTGGTATATAATGCCGTATAAGATCTCCGCCGCAAACAGGGTAACGCCCTGTCCCAGATGGAATCTGACAAACTGTGTTTTCCTCTCCATAAAAAACGGCACCGCCGCCAGAATCCCAAGGTAAGCCATTGCCGCCAACAGCTTCTCGTTCCTGCTGTCTCTGTTATCTCTTTCATCCATACTCACATTCTTCTGCATCATTTTCTTCCCCTCTCTCTTAAAGCAAGGCAGCGCAGGGGACGCACTTTCGCGTTTCCCCGGTCTGCCGTTATACATCTGAATATTTCATTCTAACCGCAATAATTCCGCTCTGCGGAATCTCAAATCAATGCAGCTTCTTCGCGAAGCTGCCCATGCCTTGCCCTCCGTATCCCCCTTTGACCCTGCGATACGGGATGTGCCGGTTCTCCTTAACTGGCGGTGCATAGCGGTTCCGGCGCAGCCACGCGCCGGTCACAGACCCTCCGGGTTGCCGCTCGTGCCTTTGATGTCATCTTGTTTGACGGGGCAGAATATCTGGCAGGGAAATAGCTCCCTCCCCGTCAGTTTCCTGAGCGCCTGCTCCAGCAGGAGCGACCGGACAGTCTCTTCTTCCATGCTGCCGTAAGACGCAAACTGTCTGTGTCTCTCCATAAGCCGTTCATAGGAATCCTCCCGCCCCGGCATCACCGTGACCTTTCCCGTCTGCGGGTCGATCGTCACCCGCTCGGCTTTCAGGTCTTTCATAAAATACCGTTCCTTGCGTTCTCCTTTGTAATACTCCTTGTACACCTCCTCGCTCACTTTGATCCGTTTTCCTTCTATATATAAATAAAACTTCCTCTCTTTCATACGCACCTCCGGGATCTGACTGTTGACAGGTATCAGATCCCACAGGCGGGGCACGGATGAGAAAAGGATTTGTCCTTCCCGCAGCACAAAAAAATTGCCGCACCCGGTAAAAACTACCAGACGCGGCAATGAAGGTATTACAGATCCGTTCCCTGTGATCCTTCAGCGACAAAGCACTCTCCCATATCCCATCCGTATTTGCATATCATCATCGCAAACATAGGACGGCATTCTGTCATTTATCTGTCGGGACAATGCTTCGTATATTTTTTTACATTTTAATTCTCTGAATACACGTTATATAGACCGGCAGCAGGAATGTCTTACTCCCGGTAACAGTATCCGACACCGCGGACATTCTCGATTCCCGCCGCAAACCCGGATACAGTCTCCAGCCTGCGCCGGATTCGTTTTATGCAGGAGTGCATGATGCTCTCCGTAAAATCCCCTTCTTCCTTCCACACCTTATAAAAAAGCTGTTCATAGGTAAACACTCTCCCCGGACGGGAAACAAGCGTAAGCAGCAGGTCAAACTCCCGCCCCGGAAAAAACAGTTCCCTGCGGTTGACAAAGACCTTTCGGTATTCCGGGATGATGCAGAGCCCCTCCCCCGACGGTTCACAGCCGACGTAACCGGAACAGGGGTTCCACTGCGTGTATCTTCGGATCAGCGCATGGACACTTGCCATACCCTCCTCCAGCCGAACCGGGCACTGTATGTATTCATCCGCCCCGTTCTCCAGTACGGCGATCTTCTCCATGCCGTCATACTGTTTCCGTATAACGAGTATCGGGACATTGCTGACCCGTCTGACCGTCCTGACCGCATCCATAACATTCACCCTGCCAGAGATCAGCACCAGCGAATACCCTGTCCCTCCATCCAGTTCCCTTGCCGCTTTCCTTATGCTTTCCGCATAGCATGGATGTACCCCGCCACAGATCCATCCCCTTCTCCGTTCCGGCGCTGCCAGACTGTCATATCCAATGACAAGCATCCTCTCCTTCATTTGTTTTCCCCCTTTACACTTCCACATTTCTTTTACATAAGAAATGCACTGCAACACGAAAGGCAGCGATAAAATTTCTTTTATCCCTGCCCTTCCATCCTTTATTCCATATAAGGCTTATTTCCCTTATCAGTATAATACAGGCGTTTTTGCAAGCAATGGATTAGGATATCCTTTCGGATATCCCAATCCCCGCTCCGCCGCCTCCGGCAGCTCGCTTTGCTTGTTGGGGAGTACCCCAAACCCCCGTTAAAAGCCGCTGACTTTCCTTAACCGTTCTCCTTTTGCTCCTCCTCTTTCTTCCTGCGCAGCACCACAAATATCACGATAACTGCCAGAATGACCGCCAGCCAGATAAAGTAACATATCCCCAAAAAGGTCGGGCAGATATGGCAGAGTCCGCACTTCGTGCCTGTGTGCGTGCCGTCGCTCTCTATGTAGGCGATGGCGTAGCTGGAGAACAGGTCCGTGCTGATGGTGATGGTGCCCTCCGCCTCGTCCATATCGTGCAACAGGTCGCACCCGCCGTCGTGGGCTCGGATGATGTAGTATGCGCTGCCCTTATCCCGCAATTCTTTCGGTATACCGATGACGACATCGATCGGCTCGCCGGTCTTTCTGATGGCGTTCCAATCGCCCTCTCCGACTCTGATAAATACGGAAATGTCGATATACATGCCATGTGTAAGCCCCGGCATTTCACTTTGGTATTCCTCTATCGCGCTCTCCACTGCCTCCTTATCCTGCTGCGATACGCTCTGAGAGATATCCGTCACTTCCACCTTGATCTCAATGGTCTCACCGTCTGCCGCAAGCTGTATCTGTTCCGGGGTCAGCGCCGCGTTCGCCACCGCCACGGTGTCGGTCACTCCTGCCGTATAGTTCTGTCCGTTACATACCACTGTGACAATGATCGCGCCGTCTCCCAGCCGCAGCATAGTACTCACCGTGCTCTGGCCGCTCTGTGAAGCGGTTCCCGCGTCTGTCATGCCGGGTACGTTTCCTGTGGCGATACCGCCGCCTTCCGTGTCATTGCCGCCGTCTTCGTCCGTACCTGTGCCATCTTCGCCGCCGTTCCCGTCATCTATGACGATCTTTCCGTCTTCTATGGTCACCGGTATCCTCGGCACCTCACCACCGACCGGCGGATTGGTTCCATCGCCGGGGGGCTTGCCGTCACCCGGTTTCTTGCCGTCGCCCGGCTTCTTGTCATCGCCCGGTTTCTTGTCGTCGCCCGGTTTCTTGCCGTCGCCCGGTTTCTTATCGTCGCCCGGCTTTGTGCCGTCGCCCGGCTTTGTGCCATCGCCCGGTTTTGTGCCGTCGGGATTGGTGCCATCGCCGGGGTCTGTGCTGTCACCCGGATCTTTATCATCCCCGGAATCTTTATCGCCGCCGCCCGGTCTGCTGTTCTTTTTCTTGACGCCCTCCACCGTCACGGTCTGGTTCTCTGTGATATTGGTGATAGTATAGGTGCCGTCCGCCGAAAGCGCCACCGTCTGGCCGTTTACTTTCACGGCAAATTTGTCGGTCTTTTCATATCCTTCCGCCAGTGTAAACCGGAAGGTAAAGCTGCCGCCCAGCTTCACGGGGCTTGCGCTGCCCTCCTGTGCGGTCAGGGTATAGCCTGCGCCGGTCGTTAAGGTCACCAGACGCCCTTCGCTGTAGCAGGCGTACACGGTCAGGTCCGCCGTGATCTTTTCAGCGGAGAAGTCCACGGGGGTATTCCCGTCCTGATCCCTGCACCACTCGCCCGTAAGGATCTGATCGCCCGCGTCTTTCTTGGGCGGTACGGCCGGAACGGTGGTCAGTTTCTTTCCATAATACACTTTTATTTCCTGATGCTTCTCCCCGTTTGCCATAAAGGTCACGGTCAGTTCAAAGCTGTCCACCTTCACCTCTCCGCTGACTTTTCCGACAAAGTTAGAGTCGGTCGCGCTCACGCGCGCCACATAGGTCTCCGGCGCGTCCAGTCCTCTGATCACACCGCTTGCGTCGGTGGTCTTCATCTCCCATGTCTTCCCGCCATCCGCAGACACGTCATAGGCGATGTCCGGCTGCAAGTCTCTCAGCCCCGCAAGCACCGTGGGGTTGGCCGGATCCACGTCCACGCCTGTAGGTACCGGTGCTTCAGGTCTTAGCGGGATATTGAGTTCCTGCGCGGGGCTCACGGTCTTATCCTTGTTGTTGCCGCATCTTGTGATGTAGAAGCCTTTGCCCAGCCATTCCTCTTTGATCGGGATGGTGCCGTCCGCGCCTGCCGTAAGGGTCAGCACGGTGGGGTCGGGCGCTTCGTCGTCTTCTCCTTCGCCTTCTTCTTCGTCCTCCACGATCGGGCCGCCGTAGGTCGTCAGTTCATAGACCGCCCCCGGTTCGAACCCTTTCAGGACTTCCAGCCTGTACTGGATCTGCGCCGCCGGTGTGTCGTATGGCGTCGCCGGTGTGGCCTCCACGGTCACTTCCGCAGACGTGCTGCAGAAGTTCTTCCCTTCCACGGCCTTTACACGCATGCGGTAATCCCCCGCGGCAAGTCCCGTGATCTGTCCGCCGTTTAGAGCGGCATCCTTCCATGTCTTCCCGCCGTCCGCCGAGATCTCATAGGCTGCTCCCTGCGCCGGTGCGGTGATGGTGATGATGCCGTCCTGCGCGCCGGGATAGGCTGCGTTTGTGGTGCTCACCGCAGGCGTCTCCGGGCGTGCCGGGATATTTCTTTCCTGCGCCGTGCTGTTCACGGTGGTGGAGCGGTTGCCGGGCTTCACGATTGTCGCATCCGTGTCAAACCAGCTTTCATTGATGGCGACGGTCCCTGCCGCGTCGGTCTCCAGATTCATATTGTTGATGATGTATACGGTATTCGGCTGTAAGCCGGTCAGCTTCTCCGCCACATAGCCGATCCCTGCCTGCGGCGTCGCCTCCCTGCTCTTTAGCCTGATCGTCACAGGCTGTGTGGCAGTATTGCCCGCCTGGTCGGTGGCCGTGACGGTGACGGTCATGGTGGTCGCCCCAGCAGGCGCCATGGTTTCCGTGTCGGGTATGGTAAAGGTATCCTGTGTGACGATCGCTGTGTCGTAATCCTTCTCCACGGTCTTCTCCGTGCCCGTGCCGATCCGATATGTCACCTTTGCGAGTCCGGAGGTGGTCACGCTGCCGTCCCCTGTACCGCCTTCTCCCGTGATGCCGTATCCCATGCCGTCGTCGGTAAGCTGTACCACAAGCCCCGGCATATTGTCGTAAAGGGCGTCCTCCTGAAGTTCCGTGCCGTCCTCTCTGGTGGCCGCTGGCTCCGAGGGCAGACGATCCGCAAGGATGGTGATCTGAGGCGCGTTATTTTCCACGATCACGCCCTTGATGCCGTTCCCGTCCGTGCCGATGGTCTTTTCGTCCGCTGTATTCCCTGCTTTGTCGCTGCCGGTGATCTTCACGCTGCCCTTAAAGTCGGGCGCGATGCTGATCTTTGCCTGATAGCCTGTATTCTGGCTGCCGGTCACCGCGGCGTTCCCTGTCACGGTGTCCGCGTCAGTGTGCGCCGCGTCCCCTTCGCCTGCCGCCGTATTTGCGGGAATGAGGGTATACTTCACGGTGTCCACGCCGCTGTGTATCTCCGTCACGGGAACGGTGATGAGCAGGCTGTCTTTTCTGATGATCCAGTCCCAGAGGTTTTTATGCCCTTCCTCATAGGACGCCGTGCCGAACGCCGGTTTGGTCGTGTCCAGCTTCGCGGTCAGCTTTCCTGTCTCCGTCACCTTGCCCGCGGCGTCCTCCGCCTTGAAGGTGTAGGTGTGCTCGCCCTCCGCGATACCTGTATAGACATACTGATATCTTGTATTGCCGGATTCGTCTTTGCCGTTCTCCGTGCCAAGCGTCCCCTCGATCTCGGTATAAGCGGCCTCGTCGTCCTTTTTGACATAGAGCTTCGTCACCGCCTCGTTGTCAGAATAGGTTAGCACGACCGCAAGCTCCCTGTACCAGTCCCGCTCGTCCGCCGCTGCCCGTTCCGCACCGGCTGTAAGCTGTGCATCGAGGGCGGGGCTCTCGTCGTCCTGCCACTTCGCGTAGAGGGTGATTCCAGGCGTGTCTGTAGTTACGCCGTTTGTGCCATTTAAGGCATGGGCATTTTCCTCATTCTTAAAATTCCATCTATTATTTAATGTTTCCTCTTTATACCAGCCCTCAACGGCATAGCCGTCCTTCGCCGGGTCTTTCGGTCTCTCCACGGTATCGTTCCAGCCAAACCCTGTCATAGGTGCAAGGTCACTGCCGCCGTTCGTCGCAAAGGTAACGGTCAGAGGCGTGCCCTCCTCGATCTGGGCGAGGATATACTGTCCGTGGGGCGCGCCGTCATTTGCGCCCGCCGTGTTTGCCCTCGCTTTTACGCGCACGCGGATCTCACCCGCCGCAAGGTTTTCCATCACGCCGTCCGCCGTGGCATAGCCCGCCTGTGCCGCGTCTGCTGTCTGCACCGCCGTCCATGTACTGCCGTCGTCTGTGCTGTACTCCATGTTCTCATCAAGATGGTGCAGTTTTCCGTCGCCTTTTTTCTTTATGCTCTCATCGGTCTTCGTCACGCCAGGGGCCTCCGGGCGTGCCGCAAACACAAGCTGCACGTCGTCGCTGTCCAGCGTGGTATCTGCATGATTCGTCTCCGCATGGATGGAAATGCCGGAGCCAAACCATGTCTCGTCTATGGCAATGCTGCCGTCCGCCTCCGCGGTGAACTTTTCGCCGCCGACGACATAGGTCGTGCCTGCCGTCAGTCCTGTCAGTTTCTCGTTTATGTAATCAATAGCAGGCACGGGTAATGCCATCTTGTCCTTGATGTGGAGCGTTACCAGGTATATGGTCTGGTTGCCCGCCTGGTCTGTGGCTGTGACGGTCACGGTGACTTCGCCTGTCTTTCCCTCCAGCCCGCCAATGGCAAAGCTGTGCTCAGTCAGCGGCGCGTTGTTTTCTGCGCCGAGGTAATCCGCGCCCACCGGGTTCTCCGCACCGTCGTCTATTTTCCATGAAATGGATGCCAGCCCCGCCGCAGTCTGTCCGCCGTCAAGGTCTTCGTCCTTTACGGTCACAAAAAGTCTGGGCGCGGAATTGTAATAGTTCTGATTATCCAGCGTCTTTCCGTCCGCCGCATCCGTCACCGCCGCCGTCATATCCGATGTTACACGGTCCGCCTTGACGGTTACTGTCGGCGGCGCGCTCTCCACGAGCACGCCCTCTATGCCGCTGCCGGACGCACCGATCTGCATGGGAACCGCTTCGTTTCCGGCGTTATCCGCCACTTTGACTTCCATCGTGCCTTTGAAGGTCTTGGGAATGGTGATCGTTGCCGTGTAGCCTTTTGTCTGGCTGCCGCTCACCGCAGCGTTTCCCGTGGTGGCTGTGCCGCCTGCCGCCGGGGTGAGGATGTAGGTCACGCCATTATTTGCTATGCCGCTGCCCGCCTCCGTGACGGGGATGGTGATGGTAAGGCTTTCCTTGCGGATGATCCAGTCCCAGAGATGCTTGTAGCCCTCCTCAAACTTCACCTCGCCAAATACCGGCCTGACGCTGTCTAACTTGGCGTTCACGGTCATTTCCGCCGTGTTGCCCGCGGCGTCCTCTGCCTTGAAGGCGTAGGTGTGTGTCCCCTCCTCTATGTCGGTATAGTTTAGTAAATATTGTGTGTTTGCTGTGCCGGATCCTATGCCGGTTCCTGTCAGTTCCGTGTAAGTCCCGCTGTCTTTGCTGACAAACAGCTTCGTTACGCCCACGTTGTCGGAAAAATTGAGCGCAATCGCAAGGGGCGCGGGATGCCATGCATTCTGGTCCTTTGCCGTGTTGTCCGTACCGTTTGTCAGCGCAGCCGCAAGTTTCGGCGCAACGTTCTCCCGCCAGCCGGCGTAGAGGGTGACCTCATAAACACCGTCTGTCAACTTACTCTCATACTGGCTTCTGTCCGTGCCGAGTATTTCCCCGACGATCTGCGCATTCTCTCCGTCAAAGCACCACGCCGATGCTCCGGACGCATAACCGTCCGCAAACTGATACCAGCCCGTGAATTCATAGCCCGTTCTTGTGGGGTCTTTTTGGGGCTTTGTCAGGGTGCTCTTATATTTCAAGTTTGTCTGGTTACCGGGCTGCTCTGACACAGTGCTGTCACCTGTGGCGTTTAAGTCAAACTTCGCCGTGATGGTCCCCGCCTTTGAGTCAATATTGACCGTCTGCACCTTACCGTGGGGCCAGCCGTCATTGTCCGCTGCTGAAGTGTTGGCCTTAGCTTTCGCACGGATATCAACGCCGCCTTTGGGCAGGTTCGTGATGGTGCTCTTGTTGCCGCTTGCCGCAGGCGTCTCTTTATAATTCTGTCCGTTGTCGGTACTGTACTCCCATGCCTTACTGGTATCGCTGATCGTAAGGTTGATCTGCGCGTCGTCCGCATCCGCCAGAAGTTCGGGGGTTATATCATCATTCGTCACATTCGGTGCCGCCGGGCGCGGATTGATCGTAAGCGGCTGCGCCGCAGAATCCTTCGAACGCTCGACTCCGTTTTCCGTCACGCCCTTCTTGACGATGGAAATGGGCTTGGTTTGACCGCACAAGTCAACCTCAGTGCCGCCTGTCACTGCCGCAGGCAGCACAAACGGAATCCGACCCTGTTCGTCCGTCGTCACGTTGTAGATCGTGCCGCCGTCTTTCGAAAGGGTAAGTGCATACTGCGCGTTTGGCGCAAGCTGCGCAATCGCGTCCGCCGGGTAGTCGCAGATGGCTACGGGGGTCTGCTCCTGAACTGTGCCATTTTCTTCGCCGATTTTGATGACCGCGCTCTGCGTGACGGTATGACCGGCATAATCCGTGACCTCCAGCGTAAAGGTGTTCACGCCCGGATACATATATTCATTTGAATCATTAATTATGGGTACATGGGCAGCATAAGATCCTTTCCCAGCATAATTACTAACATCTTGCAGCCGTTTTCCGTTTATAAACCAGCGAGAGGACGCAACGCGGCAATCATCCCAAATACTCCCGTAAATTCTGGTAATGCCTTTATCTTCCAGATAAGCCGTCGTATACCATTTATCCTCCAAGCGTTCACGATATCCACCATTATTACTAGTTTCCGAATCACCCAGATAAATCAGTCCATTCGAAGTTTCTCTGATTTCCGGCGGCGTGGTATCCACAAGTACTTCCCCGATATCATCTATCCCTTTCTGATTACCCGCCTTGTCGTAAAGCGTGATTTCGGTAATCTCGCCGCGCCAGTTCCCAGACAGCGTGATCTCCGCCACGCCGTCCGTGCCCTGATCTTGCAAATCCACCGTCACTGTCTGCGGGTCACCATCCGGTGTGCCGTTATTATTTAGCATGGTCTGCATATACGTCAGCTTCCAAAGCCCGCTGGATGCGTTTACTCCCGGATTCGGATTATCATGTACCGGAATGCGGATGGCCGAGGCTTCGCTGAAAACCTTTATCGGATGGAAGCCGGTGTTGTTCGTATTTTTTATGGAACTGCCGTTTGTGTACCATGTAACCGGCTCTGTGCTGTAGGTAATATCGTCAGCGGTGGGTACTTTCGTGTCAAACTTTATCTGCTCCTCCCGCTCTCCTACGTTACCTGCTGTATCCCATACCCGGATCTGATAGGTATGGTCACCTTCTTGGATGCAACTAAAAACGATTGCAGAATCCTCAGTGCCCCTTAAATAAAATTTTTTCACTCGCGTATTCGCCTCAAAATTATCTGCTTTTACGATTTGCCCATCCCTCGAAACCTCGTATCTCGCAAGCTGCCTATTCTCCACAGCTTTCGCTGAATATCTGCTAATAATTCTGAACCAGCCATTCTGATTGTTCCAAGAACCAGTAATCGTTCTATCACGGAGCTCTGGCTTTTGAACATCCTTAAACTGCGCATAATACGTCATATCCTTTGCCGCCGTCTCCGGGATTGAGGTATACCGCGTACCTGTGTAGTCTGCATTTGTATACCAGCCGTCAAAAGTAAACCCCCTCACGGACGCGGCAACTTTCGGCACAGGTAAGGTCATCTTCTGTCCGTAGGTATAGGTCTTTTTATCAGCAGGCGCAATCGTATTATAATCTGTCTCCTCATATGGAACATTGTCATTATTATAAGTTTTCGTCTGCGGCACCCCCAGATGATACACCACGTCATAGTGTATCGCCTCCCACTTCGCATACAGCGTCATGTCGGTTCTGATCTGTGTCTGGTTGGCAAAGTCAAATTCCCTGCCGTCCGTGCACGCCGCGTCAGTGTACCAGCCCTTGAACTCATAGCCCGTGCGGGTGGGGTCTGCCGGTTTTGCCAGCGCGCAGTCCACCTTCGTGCCGGTGGATGTGCTGCTCTGCTTCGTCCACACGAGATGCGTCGGTACCTCACTGCCGCCCTGGCTGTCAAAGGTCACCTTGCGCACATAGAAACTCCAGAAATACCTGCTTCCCCATGATGTGGGTTTGATATGGATATAGTTCGTACCCATAGCCTTTGTGTTATATGTAACCTGTTGATTCTTCGTGCCGGGGCCATTGTGTTCCGCAAGCGTGGCAATCGCGGCCGTCTGCCCTGTGGCAGTCAGCTCCCCGCCGGAGGGCCCGTAATACACACTGAAATTCATGGAAAGCCCGTTCGCCGCCGGCTGGCTTTCTGCCGGTCCGCTGATGGTCCCGCTCCCCTTATAGGAATCCTTCTTAATATGCACAGCTTCGCTTGCATTGTCTGTCAGGCTCCCGTCCGCCTTCCTCCAGCCTTCCGTCACGTTGCCCGCGTTGTCGGTCACCTTGCAGTAGAGGTACCAGATGCCGTTCTGTGTCAGGCTGCAGGTCGCGCTGCCCTTCGCCACTGCCGAAGAACCGAGGCTTGTGAGGCTGGCCGGGGTGGTGGGAGCTGCGTTTACTGCTGCCGGGGTGACAAAGGCATACTCCACCGATTTTATGCCGCTGGCGGGACCGTAATTTAACTCCCCGTAAGCAGCGCTCCCATCCTCTTTGTCCGCATAGCTTAAGGTCACGGAAACGGTGCTGTCGGTATACCAGCCGCTTGCTTGGGGCGTATTGCTGACTGTGGCGGTCACTGTAGGTTTCACCGTGTCGATGCCCGTCACCTCCACGTCATGATAACTAACGTTGCCCGCTTTGTCCTTTTGTCCGACTTTATAGGTTCCGTTCCTGTCCGCTGTAAAGCAGGCGCTGCTGTTACTCAAACCAAGTTTATTGTCGGAATCGGGCAAATAATAGGCTCGGTCCGTGACGCCGCTGCCGCTTTTGCCTGTCACGCCCTTTTCGTTATACTGCAACGTCAGATTATCACTTGCCCTGTAATCCGTGACATACACACTCTTAGATTGCGCCCACCCCTCAGGTGAAACCGTCATACTTTCCATCTCGGGCGCTTCCTTGTCAATGTTATTTACCACCACGGTCGCCGACGCCGAATCGCCGTTTTTATCCGAAAGGCTCACCGTGTACACGCCGTTTGTCTGCGCCTTGAAGGTGTCCGTGTCGCCGGTCTTCTTCCCGGTCAGCATTTTGTTATCCACATACACCGTGCAGTCTCCCGCGCCTCCGTTTGTGACCTTCCATGTGAGGGTCACATCGTCCTTTGTCCAATCCGCGCCGGAAGGAGACGCCGTCAGTTCGATTGCCGGTTTATCGCCCGCCGCTGGTTCCTGGATGACCGTGTAGGCAGCGGATTTTATCGTGAAGGTGTTGTCCGCGTTGTCCGTCACTTTTACATGAAGGTATATTTTTGTCTGCGTGGTCTCTGTCGCCGTATATTCGAGTCTGTACCTGCCGTCCAAAAGCTTGTCGCTGTCTGCCGCCGTCTGCCAGCCGGAAGCCGGGGCTGTGGGGGATGTGGTGAAGGCATACTCCACCTTCGCCACGCCGGAATCTGTGTCCGCCGCCTTTGCGGTCATGGTCAGCGCATGGTAGACGGCGTCGGTGCCGCCCGCCTCCGTCAATGTGGCGGTGGGTTTTACTTTATCAATCTTTTCCACCGCGATATCCTTCGCCACAGTCTCCCCGTTGGAGGTCAGCACAAAGGTGTACACGCCGTTTGTCTGCGCCGCGTAGGTCGTGGCGGTATTTGACAGCGTCTGTGTTGTCCCGTCGGGCTTCGTCACTTTCACCGCAGCGCCCGCGGGTTTTCTGGTGATGGTTATGGTCCTGTTCTGATTCGTCCAACTGCTGTTATCCACAGTGGCGGTCAGCTCCGGCAGGGGGAACTTGGGGTTCTCCGGCGTGCCGAAGTCAAACACCGTGCTGCAGGCATAGGCGGACACACCCGTGCCCTCGTAGATAGCGAGGGCGTGGAGATACCATTTGCCGGAAACCTGTCTGGTGGTCACCGTTTCGCCGCTCTTACAGGTAAACCAGCCCGCCGCGGGCATGGCCTCGCTCTCGCTCCAGGCATACTGCAGGGTGTCAGCGTTGGTGGCGGTGATCCTGCCAGAGGCCGTGCCGTTTGTCAGGCTTGTGTTCGTGATCGCCACCGTGGGCTGCTTCGTGTCCACCGTCACGTTCGTGCTGCCCGTGCCCGCCGACACCGTCCCTGTTGCATTGTCGCACAGGTCTTTGATCCTTTCCGCGTGGGTGATGCTGCTCACGGTGATCTTTGACAGGGCTTTTGCCGGCACCGTCCCCTTGAAGACGAGGACGTTGGTGTCCGCGCCGCCCACATAGGTGAAATCGCCCCAGCTGGTCTTCGCCACCAGATCGTCCAGTCCTCCCGCCTTCTGGCTGTTCCGGCTGTCCACGATCTCATCGAAGACCAGGGAGATGGTGACTTCGTCGCCTTGCTTGTAGGCGCTGTCCGCCATGGGCGCCACGCCGATAAGCTGCGGCTCCTTCGTGTCGATCAGGATTCGGTAGTCGATGATGTCATTGATTTTCCACACATCATTCTTGTTGCCGCAGGCGGCAAAGTTCATGTATGCCGTCTCATCCGCGGCGAACACCATGTACTTCTGGCCATTATAGGTATAGGTGGAACCTTTTTCATTGCAGCCCTGCATTCCGTTTTGTCCCGCGGCGCCGGGCATATAGAGGGTGCCCGTGTAATTGGTGTCAAAGTAACCCGCCCATTTCTGGCTGCCCCCATCAAAGGGGCTTGCGCCGTTTTTGTCGGATACCGTCTGTTTTCCTGTAGGCGCGGGCGCAGTGCCCACCCAAAGGTGCCCCCAGCCGGTCTCGATCTCGGACTGTTTCAACTCATAGCGGTAGCCCCAGCCGTCAGAAGGATTTTTGCTGTCCAGGAAATATGCCTTCTCCCTGCCCGTGCCCGGCATGACCTGATGGTAGCGGGGCAGGTTGAAGGGATCGCTCTTGTGCCCCTTGTGGTTGACCCTGCCATTGTACCAGTTGATGCCGTTATTCTTGCCGTTGGTCTCTCTTGAGCCGCCGTCCGTGATCTCATACTGGTGGCAGCTCCCCCTGTTATCCCATATGGCGTCATTTTTCGCGTTGCCGCTCTTTGGTTCATACAGGCTGCGGTCGATCGAGTAATTATCATAGTTCTTTTTCATGGTACGGGTGGCTTTGGTCGTGCTGCCAAGCGTCCCGCCGCCCGTGACGCGGTAGAGTTCCACCTGGTAGGTGCGGTCCGCATTGGAGTAGGCGGTGGCCGTCCTGCTGCCGTATTTGGCCGTCACGGAATTTTCTTTGACCTTGATGATTTTATCTCCCCCCTCGCCGTCCCGGAAGGTCAGGATGGACGCCTGATGGACAAAGTGGGTGCCGCCCACGGATGTCCCGTTTACCGTGCGGAAATAGACGGTCTGCGCGCCATCTGTGCCGCCCGTCCTCGTCACCGTAAAGGTGTTGTCATTATTATTTTTGATCGTAAACGTGCCGCACTGCTTCGCCCCGATGTCAAACGAAACTGGTTCGCTGTAGTAGCACAGATTTCCCACCTTGGCGTAGGCGCAGGCATAGTATTGCACGCCCTCCACGATCTCCTTCGTCTTTACAGAGAAGTTCACGCCTGCCTTCGTCACGGGGGATGCGGTCTTGGCGCTGCCCTGATTGAGGGTGAGCGACGGTCTTGGCGTGATGCCCCAGACGAAGCCGCTCTCCGTGACGGTCTTGCCGCCGATGGCGGTGAGCTGCGCGGTGAGGGTGAAGGTCATGGTGGTTCCCTGTCTTTTCGCCACAGGCGTACTGAACGCGAAGGGGCTTGTGACGATCAGGTTGCACTCCAGCGTGTCCTGATTGCCCGCCTCGTCCTGCGCCGTCACCGTGACCTTGCCGCCGCCTTCCGCCCGCACGGTCTCCACCTTCGGGAGCGTGTAGGCCACCGTACAGTCCTTGGTCACGTTGTCGGTGACGGTGAGCGACTCCCGGAACAGCTTTTCAAACGCCGCCTGCGTCATGCCCTCCGTGACCGTGATGGCGGAGAGACCGATAAACGGCGGCTCTTTGTCGATGTTTTCCACCGCCGCCGTGTGGGTCCGCGTCTTCTGCGTCCCGGACGGCGTTTTGTAGGTGACGGTAAAATCATAATCCCCGTTTGCCGCCACCGTCCGGCTGGCGGGTGTAAACCTGATATCCGTACAGCCCGATGCGTCCGCCACCTTTGGGGTGACGGTGACGTTTCTGTTCGTCCAGGTATCCGGGGAGAGGGTATGGGTGATCTTCGGACCAAACATCACCTCTCCGCCCCTGTATTCGAACTCCCGGGAATCCGTTGCCAGAACCGCGCCGTCAGACTGCCGCTTCAGCAGCCCCTGTACGGTATAGACGCCTTCCCTTGAATCCTCAGGCATGGTGACCGTAAACTTCTGGGTGCCGCCAGTCACGCCCGCCTCCTGATAGCTGCCCACGATAAAGCCCTTGCTGTCCGTGATGGAATACTCGGTATCGTACTTCGCGCCCATATCCGTGCTCTCGATCACAGTCTCCGCCCTGACAGCCACCTTCTCCCTTTCCTTTGCCGCGTCCGTCAGGATCATGGAAAAGGTCTCGATCCCCTCGCGGGAACCGCCGTCGCAGACAAGCTGCATCCAGTCTATACAGACAGCCCACATACGATCTTGTACTAAATGTTTCTCCGCATCCTCATCCCAGAAACTTGCACCAACCAAGTTCCATATCTCTACCCTGACGGTATTTTTCCCCTCCCGCAGGCAGGTCAGCGGCACACGGTAGTAGGAAGTATTCCACCTGTTCGCGATCCCGGTCAGCGTGCCGATCCTCACGCCATTAACGAACAGCTTGTCATACTCTGACCACTTCATCCAGCCATAGTCTCCCCAGTTCACATCATATGTGCGCACAGCAATATAACAGTCCTTTGCAGGTAACTGGCCTTCTGGAATGAAAATATTAGCTTCGATGGGATGCCCGGACTTAGTTGCATTCAAATACACATCCAGATCCCCGTCCGGATTTCCTGTGCCGGCATTGTTCTCATTGTCATCCGTGGTCACATAGGTGCCCGGATGAAGAGCTGCCGCAGCCCTCCCGGCCGCCCTTTTGGGCCCGCCTGCCTGCGCGGCAAGGGACGGGTCGTCCGCGAAAATGTCCTCCTCCGTCAGCAGCACGGGATCATTCTGTAAGCCCGCCATCATATGGGCATACTGCTCCGGCGTAAGCTCCTGTCCCTGAAATTCCACCGTCACCGTGATCTGTGGGAGTTCTGCGCTCTCCGAAAGGGCATACCCCTCCGGCAGGACGGGTGTGAAGGTGTAGACGCCCTCCGTGTCCCCGTCGTACGCCGGGTCGGACTCCCATGTGATATTTTCGAGGGTGACGCGTTCTTCCCGCGCGCCTGTGTGGGCTGCCGTACCTGTGCTTCCCGTGCCGTCTGTAGGCGCGGCTGTCGTACCTGTGTTTTCCGTGCCGTCTGTAGGCGCGGCTGTTGTGCCGGTGCTGCCTGTATCTCCCGTGCCGTCCGTTTCGTTGACCGTTTCGGTCGGTCTTTTGGGCGCAGTGCCGCCATTGTCCTCCGCGGGCGCGTCCGTCAGTGTCCCCACTCCCATGCCGTCCTGCGGGTTCTCCGAGGCATATACGGGCATGACGAAGGAGCCGGTCTGCACATGCAAACCAGCCGTTATTTTATTGTCCGCGCTGTCTGACGCTTCCGGGGTGTCCGCGCCGCCGTCCGTGCTCATGGTGTCGGTGCTGTCTTCGGACGCTGCGCCGCCTTCGGGGGTATCGCCGCCGTTATTGCCGTCTCCTTCGCCGGGAGTTTCGCCGCCGTTGCTGCCGTCTCCTTCGCCGGAAGTTTCGCCGCCATTATCATCACCATCGTCCGGGTCTTTGTCCTTGTCCTTATCTTTATCCTTGTCCCCATCGTCCCACTCTGCGTCATCCTCCGCGCCGTCCTCTGTATCCGCCGCCACATAAGCCTCCAGCGTGTCCGGCAGCGCAAGCTTAGAAAGCGCTGTCCCCAGAGGAACCGTCTGCTCCCGCACCTCGTCAGACAGACTGCCAAAGCCCGTGATCAGGGTCTCCTCATTTTCCCTTTCCTGCCCGGCAGCCTCCGGCCATCCGATATCCGGAACCGTAACGGGCGTTATGGACAGCGGACCGCAGCCCGTCAGAAACAGTGACAGACTAAGCCCCGCCGAACATATACGCAGACGCGCCCTTTTTCCTGATTTTAACCATGCTCTCTTTTCACCCATTGTATGTACCTCCCCGGTTCTAAACCTTTCTTTTCCTCACGCAAAATATCCCCGCCGTACTTCCCTTACCGCTTTCTCCACCGCCCTGTCAAGCTTTTCCCGGCTGACCGGGCTTACCAGGTAATATAACGCCCCTACCGTCCAGGCCTCCACCGCGTATTCCGCCGATGCCGCCTTGAGGATGATAACGCCCCCGAAGCCTTTCTGCCGCAGGACCCTGGCATCTTCCACGCCGTTTCCGCCCGGCATGGAAATATCCATGAACAGGATGTGGAAAGCACGTTCCCCATCCTCCAGTCCACCGCACACCGCTTCCATGAACGGGGCTGTCTCCATGAAGCATGCTATCTCCATCCCATACCCCGGATGCCCTTTCTCATAAAGCCGGAGCCGTTCCTCTGTTTCCCGCAGCCCGGCAGCCCCGCCGTCCAGCAGCGCGATCATGTATGTCATCGCCATCCCCCCTGTCCTCCCGTATACCCTGTACCGTCGTACCGTCTGTTTATGCTGTGTTGCTTTCTGGCCCTGCTTATGCACGCAGAAGGCCGCCATTTCCGCGGCGTGGAACAGCCTCCGCGAAAATGACGGCCCTGTGGTCATGTAATATGAAATTTACAGCACAAACAGAGGGGTTTACCCCCCCCCCATACCGATTATGATATCTGCTAAGGAGTCTCTTTTCTTCATGACGTGCCAACTTCCTTTTTCTATCATTCAATCATTAACGGATCAATTCATTTGCTTTAGTGTAGCAGATTAGAATAAAATAACAAGTGTTATGGTACGGATTGCACTTTTTCGGTATAGATTGCAGTCCTTGACCCTTCTGACTGCGGTTAATGATTCTATTATCGTTAGCACTTTAACATAACCACCCGTGAACAACTCAAGGGGGTTCTGGATTTTTTTGATAATTTTTTGGGAAAAAAAAAGAGTGGAGATTACCATGAATTTATTCTTGCACACATTTCGGCTGTAGACAACCCGATTGACAGCACGACTAACGAGAGCGGTTACAGCTTATTTACGATCCGGCAGGATATATCCGAACGCTCAGTCTGGTGGGATCTTATGTGGGGAAGGAGATCGATTCGGACAGGTATTGTTCGCAGTTGATACTGCCGGTTGTGGATGATAGTAAGGAAATTAGTTCTTGAACACATTGCGACCATATGGTATATTATAGATACAAATGAGGAAAGCAACCGCCCACAAAGTGGTTGACCTCCATGATTAGACAATAAGCCTACCTGAACCGGTCAAGTTGAAGGTAGGCTTATTTATTTTCGCTTGTTGTTCCTATCTATGTAGGCAAGCAGTGTAATTAGAAACGTCGCAAACAGAATCAAATCCTGAAACGAAAACATTCCCATCCGCACCACCTCCCTTCTTTTCAAGTTAGGGAGGCTACCACCTTGCAACACGATTGTTCCTCTCTGACAGTCTACCACATTTTTGTTTTTATGACAATTCCCTGTTCATTTTTTCATTTATAAATCCGTGTTCTTTTTCTTTGGGTTTCTCCTGTAAACGTGTAATCCCCGGAAGCCGGTCCACGTTCTGCTTCGCATTATTATACTCGATCATCTCCTTCTTCGCCGCCTGATATTCCCCGCAGCAGGCTTTCTTTTCTTTGATAAGGTCTTCCAGCATTCTCCTGCACCTTAGCAGCATGGGCGTTTATCATTTCCTCGTCCGCCTTTGCCAACTTGCCAATCGTCTGTATACCAAGCCTGTGCAGTTTTTCTACTGTAGCCCTCCCACAGAAAAAAGATCGGACACCGAAAGCGGCCACACTTTACGCTCAATCTCCTCCTGGAAAAGGGTGTGGATCTTATCCGGTTTAGAAAAATCACCTGCCATCTTTGACAGAAGAAATTTCGTAGAAACACCGATGTTTACTGCAAATCCAAGTTCATCCCTGATCCTGTCCTTCGCCTCATAAGCAAGCTTTACCATCTGATCCCGTCCATACAGCTTCTCAAAGAAATCCTTATAATACTATTACAGAAATCACTTCCGAACCTATAGAACAATACATCGCCCATCTACACACACAATCCATTTGCCAAAATATTAGTACATTTTCGTGAACCTGTAATCCTGCTCAAAACCATACCTCTACATACTGTTGAATTTTTTTGTCTACAATATACAGACAGCGTGAAATTGCTAAAACACCTTACCAAAAGCAAAATGCCCTCAGAGACGCCGCCGTTACAGAATTATTGTTTGCAACCGGCATGAGGATATCGGAACTCTGCTCCTTAAAAGTCAGTGACGTGAACTTATATGACGGTACTATCCTTATTTATGGAAAAGGTGACAAAGAACGCCTTATTCAAATTGGCAACGAATTCGTCATTCATATTCTGGCAGAATACGAAGCTGCTTTTCATGCAAAACGGTGGTCCTGTAACAACTTTTTTGTGAATCAATCAGGAAAAGCACTGTCTGACCAGTCAGTGCGCAGAATGATTAACAAATATACCTCCCTCGCCTCCATAGATCAGCACATAACACCGCATATGTTCCGTCACACCTTTGCTACAAGCCTTTGGGAGGCAGATGTGGATATCCGTTACATTCAAGAAATGCTGGGACATAGCTCCATTAACGTTACGGAAATATATACTCATGTCACCGTGGCTAAGCAAAGAAATATTCTTGCGACGAAACATCCCCGAAAGGATTTTCATATATAAACTTTACGGGCAATCTGCTTAGTTTGCAGGTTGCCCGCTTTAGTTATCTATGGATAATTGATTAATCTTATAACCTTTTTGCAAAATCTCTCTATCATGCTCATTGATCCCAAGTACATTCATGGCCTGCTCTGCTCCAATTTCATATTTGCCATGATATTTCTTATGGACTCCAACAGACTGTTCAGTCTTACAATTTCTGCCTTTTGCTCCGCATAGTCTTTCGCATACTTTTCAACCGCTTCACACATTCTTTCTCGCCCTCCTTCTTCCTTAAAATGCTTTACCCCTTTAGCCAGTTCCGGATAATACATATCCTTCGATTCCTTACAGCCAAAGTCATGCAGCAATCTCCCGACCGTATCGTCTCCCTTATAGTTTCCATTCACATACACAATATGAGAACCATCATCAAAGATATCGTCATTCTCCTCAAATGGCGATTGATCGTATAGATCGGTATCCCATGTCCAAAGATATCCGTCTGAGTAATAAACACCATATATGAATCCTGTAGCTCCGAAAACTCCTGCCCTGCTTACTTGAATATCGTCTCTTTTTAATATAATCTTTAACAAGAGCCCCGTTGCTTCTATGTCAGCATCAAACACCATTGACATCAAGTCATCGTCAAACAGTCGTCAATGATCTGCTCGACTGTCTTGCGTTTCTGCTTTTGTTCCTCTCTTGTCATCTGTTCACCATCTCTCTAGTTTTATTTTATGGGATAAACGCCGATTTTTTAATCCTGTTACTTCTAAAATCCGCATTTATCCCGTCATTTGTATCAAATCTGATTCAACTTCATAACCGCATCCTGCTTATCCTTGCACTTTGAATTTTTAACGATCCTCTCTAACGTCCTTTCGACAAGCCTTCTGGTATAATGGTTCTGATTTTTATCATTTACGCAGACAAATCCCTCTTCCCCTTGATAATATTTCCTAAAATGAAGGATTGCCTCAAACGCTTTATCCGGCAATAAAATCTTTCGTCTGCTGTCTTTCGTATTTCCATACTTATAAACTCCATTGGAACAGGTGCTGACTGCCTCATCATAAATCAGCCTTATCTCATCTGACGACGGCACCTTTATGTCCTTCTTCTTTACCGCAACATTGGTTTCCGAAGGTGTTGTAACTGTTACACCCAGATACAAAGGCTTCATATCGCCTCTTGCCTCGGCATACCGTACACATGTTTTAATCAGTCCCCAGACTTTCTTAATGCTATTGAGTGAATAGTTCTCTGCAAGACTGTTCAGATATGCCTGAAACATCTTGTCGTTCAAATCTTTCAACCGGACATTCGCCAGATCATACGCCCGGTAATTGAGCAATCTTGAATTGACCGCATCCAAATACGATTGGTAGGTCGTTACCTCTATTCCCTTCCTGATCGAGTGCAGCCATGTAATCATATACTCACCAAATGTCTGCTTTTCCAGATCCGAAGCCGATATCTTTGCCTTAGACTTTTCCTGCTTGATTTTCTCCTTCACTATCTTTGAATTTTTTCCGTAATAATACTTTCCGTCGATATCACGATAATAAACATAGTCATCCTCGTGAATCTTCTTTGTGCCCCAATTTGTACCCTAATTTGGATGATAAAATCTGGTAAAAGATGGTACAAAATGATAAATTCCCCTGAAACTAAAAAATCCTGATAACCACGAAATCCCGTGATTATCAGGTATTTTTGTATCGGAGTGACAAGACTTGAACTTGCGGCCTCTACTTCCCTAAAGTAGCGCTCTACCACCTGAGCCACACCCCGAAAAACCTTTACCATTATATCGAATCCCACAGAAAAATGCAAGCCCTATTCCATAAATTTTTTACAAATTATTCCGCTTCCATCAAATTTTCAAAAACAGCCTGCGGAATCGGTCTTGAAAAGTAGAATCCCTGCTGCATCTGGCAGCCCACTTCCTTCAGATAATTGCTCTGCTCTTTCGTCTCCACCCCTTCACAGAGGGAAGTGATTTTCAGTTTTTTGGCCATATCCACCACACAGGAAATGATGATTCTGTCGCTCTCCTGCATCTCGCCTTCTTTCAGGAATACCCTGTCCAGCTTGATTATGTCTATGGGCAGCTTGCTGAGCAGATTGAGGGAGGAATACCCGGAACCGAAATCGTCCATTGACACCTTGATTCCCAAACCATGCAGCCCTTTGATCAGCTCCAGCGCCTGTTCGGTATTATCGAGATAAATGCTTTCCGTCAGTTCAAACTCCACCAGAGTGCAGGGAACCTGAAACTCCTCAAGCAGCTCTTTCACATACTGTAAAATATGCATTTTCTGTAGATGCACCCTGGACACATTCAGGGAAATCGGCACTACCTTTCTCCCTTCCTTCATGCGCCTGGACAGGAAACTGAAAACCTCCCTGTACACATAGTAATCCACATCTATAACTTGTCCGCTTCTCTCAATCAGGGGAATAAACTCATCCGGGTAGACAAAACTGCCGTCCGGCTTCTGCCAGCGCACCAGCGCTTCCGCACCGATCAGCTCCAGCGTATCCGTATCAATCTTCGGCTGGAAATACACCTGGAACTCTTTCTGTGCCAGCGCTTTGGGAATCGAGGACGTGATTTCCACCTCCCGCTTGATCCCCTCCATCATACTCTGGTCAAAGAGCACGCAGCTGTCATTTTCCATCTCTTTGGCTACTTTTCTCGCCAGATTTGCATTGGAAACAACCGTCTCTGCGTCCAGACTGCGGCTGTTTTTGTCAACCACACTGATGCCTGTGCAAAACTGTAATCTGCTGTTCAGATATTTTTCACGGAATTTTGCCTCGCGCTCCTGATTCAGCTTATGGATCAGCTCACGAAACTCTTCGTTGGAATAGTAATCGGGCGGAACTCTGTTGGCCACAACAAAATTGTCGGAATACACCCTGGCCGCACAGATAATGATATTCGTTTTCCCCATAAACTCATCGACAAAATCCTGCAGGAGCGAATCTCCCACCTTATAACCGTAAGTATCATTGATATACTTAAAATGTTTGATATCGGTGTATACGATAATAATGCGGTCTTCACCGATGTTTTCAATTTCCTTTTCCAGCTTCTTTAAAAAAACTTCATACTGATCCAGCCCTGTCAATCCATCTTTCATTACCGTTTTCACCTTAATCATACATTTTTTCCACGGGCTAATCCCCATATCTATCTATACTCTACGATTTTATCCCGTATCTGTCAATATCTGTCAACAATTCTTAGTTTCCTGTGTTAAAACTTCCACAAGATAAGTCCACACACGCCCCACAGATTCTATGTCCATGCTCTCTTCGGCCGTGTGCACATTCTGCAGGTCAGGCCCGATGCTGACACAGTCCAGATCCGGGATCTTTCCCGCCAGTATACCGCACTCCAGACCCGCATGAATGGCCTCCAGAACCGGCTTCTCTGCATACATTCTTTCATAAATCTGCACCATCTTTTCCCGCAGGGGAGAATCCTTGCGGTACGCCCACCCGGGATACGCATTTCTGACATCGGCCTTTGCACCGGCCTGCTCTGCGATCTGGCGCATATGCCTGCAAAGTTCTTCCTTATCCTGGTCGATGCTGCTTCTGACCGCATACTGCAGGCGGAAACACTCCTCTTCCAAGGACAGAATGCCCAGATTGAGGGAAGTCTCAACCAGTCCCTCCACATCCCTGCTCATGGAAATAACGCCGTTTGGCAGCTTACACAGACAGGCAAGCGCTGCCTTCGTTGCCGCTCCTGTATATGCCGGGGTAGAAACTGTGACATCATGGCAGAGTTTTTCCAACACAAATCCGGGGTCCTTTTCCCGCAGCATCTCCCTGATCTTCTGCTCCTCAGCCTCCACATAGGACAAAATTTCCGGCAAATCCGTTTCGCGCACAAAAAATGCAGCCTCCGCCTCCCGGGGAATCGCGTTATCCGCAAGCCCCCCTTTCATCTGCGCCAATCGGATATCATAACGCTGAGAAAGACCGCAGAGAAGAGAACCAAGAAGCCAGATGGCATTGCCCAGTCCTTTTCCGATCTCCATGCCCGAGTGACCGCCCGCAAGCCCTTTCATCCGAAAATCTAAAAACCGATACGCCTTTCCCGGCGCCTCCCCGCGCTCCATCGGCATCTCCACATCCACCCTGGCTCCACCGGCACAGCTTGTAATGAAAATCCCTTCCTCCTCCTGGTCCAGATTAATCATGCGTCTGCCGCGCAGCATAGAAAGATCAATCCCTGTGGCCCCTTCCATACCTGTCTCCTCATCCACTGTCAGAATCACCTCCAGGCGGGGCATGGAAAGTGTCTCCGCATCCAGAACTGCCAGGCAGTACGCCACGCCGATCCCGTCATCGCCGCCAAGACTGGTGCCTTCAGCAAAGATCCTGCCATCCTCCACCTTCAGTCTGAGCGGCTCCTTTTTCATATCAATCCCGGCGTCCGGCTCACTCACCGCCACCATATCCATGTGCGCCTGCAAAATATAAGGCTCCTCCCCCTCAAGCCCGGAGGCTGCCTCCCTGATGATAATGATGTTGCCAAGCGCATCCTGTCTGCAAAAAAGATCCCGCTGACCGGCAAAGTCTTTCAGATAATTGCTGACCGCCCCGGTGTTTCCAGAGCCGTGGGGAATCCTGCTGATCTCCTCAAAAAAATGAAAGACGCTCTCCGGCTGTAATCCGTCCAATACTCCCATAAAAGCCTCCTGTTTTCTTCCCAATTATGATTTTTAACGACAACAAAGGACACGGCGTATACGCCATGTCCTCAATTCTCACGTTTATTTCAAGTTTGCTTTTGCAAGTTCTGCCAGGCTGGTAAACCCTGCTGCATCGTTGACTGCCATCTCCGCAAGCATCTTTCTGTTCATGTCAACGCCGGCATTCTTCAGGCCGAACATAAATCTGCTGTAGGACAGGCCGTTCATTCTTGCCGCCGCATTGATACGCGCGATCCAGAGCTGTCTGAACTGACGCTTTCTCTCTTTTCTGCCTGCATAGGATGACGCCAGAGCTCTCATTACGGACTGTTTCGCCACTCTATACTGTTTGGATCTTGCGCCTCTGTAGCCCTTCGCAAGCTTCAACACTCTGTTATGTTTCTTTTTGGCGTTCATGCCGCCTTTTATTCTTGCCATGTCTTTTTCCTCCTAAATTTCAAACTCTCTCTTCTATGCCCGCCTTACAGATAAGGTAAGATCTTCTTCATATTCTTTACGTTCGTCTTGTCGGTCATCGCAGGCTTTCTGAGATTTCTCTTGTTCTTCGTCGTCTTCTTGGTCAAGATATGGCGTTTGTACGCTTTATTTCTCTTTAACTTACCCGTTCCGGTTACCTTGAAACGTTTTGCAGCAGCTCTGCTGGTTTTCATTTTCGGCATTTTACTGTTCCTCCTGTATTTTTATTCCTGTTACGAGATATCAACCCGGGATATCATTTATTTTAACTGATCAGTTATCTCTTCTCAGCTAAAAACATAGTCATGCTTCTGCCTTCCACTTTCGGAGCCTTATCCATCACCGCAATATCGGAAAGAGCCTGCGCAAAGTCATCCAGAATGTGCTTGCTCGTATTCATATGCGCCATCTCACGGCCGCGGAAACGTAAGGTGACCTTCACCCTGTCACCCTTGCTGATAAACTTTCTGGCAGCGTTCACTTTCGTATTCAAGTCGTTGGTGTCGATATTGGGAGAAAGCCGGATCTCCTTAATCTCAACGATCTTCTGTTTTTTCTTCGCCTCTTTGTCTTTTCTGGCCTGTTCGTATTTAAACTTGCCATAGTCTACGATCTTGCACACAGGAGGCTTCGCCGTAGGCGCAATCTTCACCAGATCCACTCCCGCTTCTTCCGCAAGCTTCATCGCATCCCTCGTCGGCATAACACCGAGCTGTTCCCCGTCTACACCGATCACTCGTACTTCTCTGTCTCTGATCTGCTCATTGATAAATAAGTCGCTAATCGTTTTACCCTCCCATAAGAAAACTTTCTTCTGACTCAGCTTCTTCGCTCAAAAAAAGAGCGGACAGCCTCGCTATCCACCCGCTCATAAACGCCCGGCAATACCCGCCCTTCGGCGGTACAAAGGCTATGAACGCTTGCGAACTGAAACCGTTGCAAGGTGAGAGCGGATGCTCTGCTTGGTTGTCTGTGCTTTTACACGCATTTGCACATTTGAAACTATATCATACGCCGCCTGCATATGTCAACCATTTTTTTTATTTTACGCGCTTTACTGCTTTACGCACGTTTGGCCGCTGCACATAAACAGACGCAAAACGCTTATTCCAATAATACGAGCCGGTCCCGAAAGACCGGCCCCGCATATCCACACTTGTCATTAACATTGATATAATATTACAAGTAATCCTCTTATTATTTGATAACAGTGTAGATCCCCTTGGAATCAAATTTGATGGTTACTGTGTTCTCAGCTACAGCTACAACGTCAACTGCCGTCCACTCGCCCTTAACGCTCTTATATACGGAAACCGTATCGCCAGCTGCAACGCCTTCAATAGTCAGAGCAACCTGAGCGTCCACAAGGTTAACGCCGGGAGCGGAAAGCTCTGCAACTGCCAGCATGGTGCCGCCAACCTGCCCAGCCTTCTGCTGCGCATATCTGATCGCCGCTACATCTACCTTGTCAACAACACAGGTAGCGTTGGTCTCTTTACCTTCGGTAACGAGATTGCTTGCGGAAGCAATTGCAGGAAGGTCACGAACGCCATCCATCTCGGATACTGCGTTGGATGTATACTCGGGAAGAGCCTTCACAGCAGTGTCAGACAGTGTCTCAATTTTGGAAAAGTCCTTTGCCGGTACTACAGTCTCTGCAGCGCATACAGTGGTAGAGAACGTAAGCGCCAGTGCAAAACCTAATGCTAAAAATTTCTTCATTTCTTTCATTCCTCCTTTATTTTCAAGTGTGGTATATATCAACACATATGTGCCGATATTCATAAAAAAAGTGGAACCTCTTTCACTACTTCCTATAAAATTGTAAATTTTTCCATCTCTATTGTCAATACACTTTTTGCATTGTTCATAAATCCAGTAGAAGGCAGGCGATTATTTCGCCTGCCTGCCTCTCACACCACCGTGCGTCACCGTTCGGTACACGGCGGTTCAATCAATTTGACAAGCAACACATTTTGTTGTGTAGTAGTCTAACATTGAGATTAGTCCAAACTTTGCCAGCCGTTCATTGCTTATACATTTGCAGATATTCCCTGTTCTTTGGCGTTTTCCAATGTTTTCGTATACACATGTGTAGACGATATCGTATCTGTCCTTCCATTTTTGCGCACAGCCCTTTCAATGCTTCCGATTTTGAAATAATTTATCCAACCCCGGATAAGCTGACTGAGTTTCTCTACCTTATATGCGATTCCTGTCCATCGGGTCAGAGGTTTGCTTACAGCTTCTTTCAGATTTCGTCTCACGGCGGACACCCTTGCTGTTCAGCTATGTGCTTCGTCGTTGCCTACGCGCGCTCGGAACTTACACCCGTTAGAGAACGCCCATGCTGGGCAAACAAAAGCGAGCCAATCCTGTAGGACCGGCCCGCATATCCACACTTGTCATTCATATTATAATATTATAAACATTCATACAACTATTTGACAAATGTGTAGATCCCCTTCTGAGGGAATTTGATCGTAACACTGTCGTCAGCCACCGCTGTGACATCAACTGCAGTCCATTCACCCTTAACGCTTCTGTACGCAGTGACATTGTCGCCAGCCTTCACGCCTTCGATACACAGTGCAACCTGCGCGTCTGCAAGGTTAACTCCAGGCGCGGTAAGATTTACAACCGTCAGCATTTCGCCGCCGGTCTGCGCTGCCTTCTGCTGTGCATATTTGACTGCTCCTGCGTCCACTTTGTCTACAATGCATGTAGCGTTGCTCTCCCTGCCCTCCGTAAACATGTCGCTGCCGGAAGCGATCTTCGCCTGGCCATGCACGCCTTCCAGCTTAGCAACCGCGTTGGAAGTATACTCAGGAAGCGTCTTCCCCACGCTGGAAGCAAGTGTGTCAAGTCTGTCAAAATCTTTTTCGGGCACTACTGTCTCAGCCGCGCACACAGTGCTGGAGAAAGTAAGCGCCAGTGCAAAACCTAATGCTAAAAATTTCTTCATATCCGTATATCCTCCTTCATTCCCAAGTGCGGCGTTAATCAACACAACTTGTGCTGATATTCATAGCATATCTAAGTCATAAACTTTTATGACCTCATCTATGGTTGTAAAATTTACCGCCCCAGCCGCAAAAGACTTTATCGGACTTCCAAAATTTGGCACTAAAATACAAGATGAATGGTCTCTGCGCTCGCTTCGTATTCTTCCATACGGTCATAATCAGAAGTCTGGGAGTAAGTGATCACATAGCTTTTATCCGCGTTGATCGCATATTCCAGCTGTGAGATCTGCGTATCACCCACCTGATAATGACACAAAATGCGAAAAGCCGGGCAGCCGTCTATCCGAATGCTCTCAAAGCTGTCGATGGTCACCTCGATCTCTTCCCCATACTCTTTACGGAAATTTTCCTCCGCCTGGGCCTTAAAGGTCTCCTCTGTCATAAGCTGCAGCGCCACATCCCTGGCGAGGGCTACATAATATATCGTGGAAGCGTCAATCGGATAACGTCTGGTCACATACATGCCCTCGATATCCTCCGACTCCGAAAAAGCTTCCGGCAAGGTGAAATTGCAGCCCTTAGTGACGGGTGCGCTCTCCACCACAGATAGATCCATCTCATTTTCTTCCAGCATTTCTTCCGTTAGCTGATTTTTCAAAGTTTCATCCATTTCCACCGGGGCCATAAAACTGCCATCGGTGACAGGCTCTGCGCTTTCACCGCCGTCTGCATCTTCCCCTTCTCCCGGTTCCTTCTCCTCCGCCCCGTCAGAAGATTCCTCTGTCCCGTCAGCCTCCGTGCCATCCTTCGACAGCTCTGATTCCGTCCCGGAAATATCCGCGTTTGTATGTACAGCCTCCCCGTCCCCGCAGCCCATGAGGAAAGCCGCGCACACCGCAAGAAGCAGGCCCTTTATTCTCTTTTTATGCATCGTTCCACTTGCCTTTCCCGTATCGTCAGAGGACGCAAGCCAAACGGCCTGCGTCCAACACATCCATTGTAATATAAAATAGTAAAACTGGCAACGCCATATTATCCCTTCCGAAAAGAGGGCTTAACCGCCCGCTTATGCCTCACGGAAAGTCGCGCACTGTGTCTCCCTGCAGTCACACGCGCCGCAGCCTCTGATATCCACATGCTCCGCATGGCATTTGTAATTAGAGTTGTACACACATTTTTCTGCTTCACAGTCAATGCTGATCGTACGGCAGGGATGCTCTAATGAGCTGACATAGGCGTCATCGCGCCTCTGGGAAAAACTCTCACAGCAGGTCCCGTCACAGTTGCAGGCATGACTGCCTCCCACCATGATATCTCCCTTACAGCAATAGTTCTCCTGATTGTAACTGCAGTTTTCCACGCCACATTTTAATTCCGCCATAATTACCTCCTATCTGAGTGACTTGTCACGAAGAGGCGACGTAAATCTCAAATGCGATTTTTCAATCTGCCCTCCACGTTATATTCACTACTCAGTATGGGCAGGCTTATGAAATTTTATACAGGTTAAACCAATACCGTTCCAGCAAAAAACTCCCCTGCTCTTCTACCTCCAGTCCGGCCTGACGCCACTTGGCCACGATATCCTCACGGCTGTTAAAACTGCCGATAAACCAAAGACTTCTCCCCTTCTCTTCCTCCTGCATCTTTTGGCGCATTTCCAGAATTTCTTCCACTTCCTCAAGCGTCCCGCAGGGCGAAGTGATTTCCTGTATCAGTTTCTCCCCTTCCAGCCGCCAGAGATTCCGCTCCACCGTCTCCGGCAGATAATATCCTGTCACAGCCTGCACCTGGTCAAAATTGTAAATGACACTGTCCTGCGGGCCGATCCGGGAAAGCGCCGTCTCCGTCTCCGCCATCAGCCGTATTTTATATTCCTCCTCACCCATAAAAGCCCGGTAATCCCGCAGGCCGACCGTGACGACCAGCAGGGTGAGGACGATCCCGGCACAGGATAGAATCCTGTTTCTTCTTGTATTATAATTGCCCCTCCCGAATATTTCATTGAGACAGAGGGCAAATCCAAGCCAGAAACAGCCCAGAGCAGGTATCATATACCGATACACAAAAATCGGACGGAGCAAAAACGAAGCCGCAAACCCGAACGCTACAAGCCCTGCCAGGACGCCGATGCCCGCCGTGGCCAGAAAAAACCGCTCCGCCGTTCCATCTGTTTCTAATATTTTCGCCTCATTTGCGTGCCAAAATTTTCCTGTATTTTCCTTACTTTTTCCAATTACTCTTCCATTATGGTAGAGTTTAACCATCCACCGGCACCACAATCCGAGGTATGCGGCAAACAAAATCACTGCCAGAACGGTATTCACCCTGTCGTCTGAAAAGGCAGGCTTCATCAGAAATTTCACACAGCCGCCAAGAGAGCGCCAGGTCAGCGGCAGAATCCAGTAATTCTCACTGACCGCACCGAGTTGTCCCGCCAGCGCAAAGAGCCAGGGCACATAGCCGATCACCGAGACTGCCACATAGAGAAACCACTCCTTGACCCGTCTTCTGTCACGGAACAGGAAGACGAGCAGCAGACAAAGATAAACCATCACTACAGCCACACAGGCAAAATACTGGGTGTAGGCTGCCGCCAGACCATATATGACAAGGGCTGCCCCGTGGAGTTGGCGGCCCCGTACCTGCCGTCCGGCCTGCGGTTCCTCCGCATCACTCCTGCCGTACGCCGAATCCGGCTTCACTGCTCCTGTGCTGCCATACACCACACCCGCGGCAGTCTTCTCCAACTCCGCTCTCGGGTTTACATAATTCTCGATCAATGCATAGCCATGCAGAAACGCCGCCGTCACAAACAAAAGCGCCCAGCCGTACATCCGCACCTCCACCGTGTAGGCCGGAAGCTGCGGCATGGCCGTCACACAGAACAGAAACAGGCCGCCCACAAACAGACCGAACCGCCTGCGCAGAAAGACGACCGCGTAAAGCAGCAGCCCAAAATACGGCAGCACCGACACCATTTTCGCCGGAATAAC
The DNA here is from genome assembly GCA_910579285.1 of uncultured Lachnospiraceae bacterium. Lineage (GTDB taxonomy): Bacteria > Bacillota > Clostridia > Lachnospirales > Lachnospiraceae > UBA3282. Next base: position 40,447 of record CAJTTT010000014.1, read on the forward strand.
CGTTCCCACGCCCGGCGCGATTAGTTTACATAAATCTACAAACAACTTGACAATACAATAATACAGCGGCGGATGCACGTCTGCCGCTGTAAAGCGAACCAGTTCACTGTAAGAATGTTCCGCCATTCCCACAGTAAACAGCTCGTCATACCAGATATCGTTGCTAAAACAGAGAGAAAAACTCCTGCCAAGCATTACCAGGCTGAACACAAACAGGAAAAGTCCCGCTATATCCCTGCCTGTCATTTTTTTCCAGAAACTCATACGCGCGCACTCCATCCTGCGCAGGACAGACCCGCTTCCCGGCGTCTTATCCTGGCCTACGCTTTCTGCTCCTCCTGCACCGTTTCCTTACGAATCTCCTTCGTGCGGATCTCCTTGCAGATCTGGTCGATAAACTCCTGCAAAGGCTTCACGCCCTCGTCGCCAGCGTAACGGCTTCTGACGGACACTGTTTTGTCCTCCGCCTCCTGGGCGCCAACCACGAGCATATAGGGCACTTTGGCCAGTCTCGCCTCACGGATCTTAAAGCCGATTTTCTCAGAGCGGTTGTCAGCGGTCACATCGATATCGTTTCTCGCCAGCTCCTTTCTGATCTCCTCGGCATACGCCTCATACTTCTCCGAAATGGGCAGGATACGCACCTGCTCGGGGCAGAGCCATGTGGGGAACTTGCCGGCATATTTCTCGATCAGCCACGCCAGCGTCCGCTCGTAGCATCCCATAGAAGTCCTGTGGATGATGCCGGGACGTACCTTGTCGCCGTTCTGGTCGATGTAATACATGTCAAACTGTTCCGCCAGAAGAGCATCCCACTGAACGGTAATCATGGTATCCTCTTTGCCGTACACGTTCTTCGCGTTGATATCCACCTTCGGCCCGTAGAATGCCGCCTCGCCCACATCCTCCGTAAAGGGAAGTTCCAGCTCAATCAGAATATCACGGATGTGCGCCTCCGTCTCATTCCACACCTCCGGCTCGCCGATATATTTTTCCGGGTTCTCAGGATCCCACTTGGAGAGATGCCATGTCACGTCCTCCAGCAGGCCCAAGGTTGACATAACATGTTTCGCCAACGCGATACAGCCCTTGAACTCCTCCACCATCTGATCCGGCCTCATAATCAGATGCCCCTCAGAAATGGTAAACTGGCGCACACGGGTCAGCCCGTGCATCTCGCCGGAGTCCTCGTTGCGGAAAAGGGTGGATGTCTCACCGTAGCGGATCGGCAGATCCCGGTAGGAATGCTGGGTATTCTTGTAGCAGTAATACTGGAAAGGACATGTCATGGGACGAAGGGCAAACACTTCCCTGTCCTTCTCCTCGTCTCCCAGCACAAACATGCCTTCCTTGTAATGGTCCCAATGGCCGGACATTTTATACAGGTCGCTCTTTGCCATGAGCGGGGTCTTCGTCCGCACATAGCCCCACTCCTTGTCCTCCAGATCCTCAATCCAGCGCTGCAGCTTCATCACCATCTTCGTGCCCTTGGGCAGAAGCAACGGCAGACCCTGTCCGATCACATCCACCGTGGTGAACAGCTCCATCTCACGGCCCAGTTTGTTGTGATCCCGGCGTTTGATATCCTCCAGATGCTCCAGATATGCCGCCAGCTCCTCCTTCTTCGCAAAAGCGGTGCCGTAAATACGCTGTAACTGCGCCCTGTCCGAATCGCCCCGCCAGTATGCCATAGAGGAAGAAATCAGCTTGTACGCTTTGATGTTTTTCGTGCTCATCAGATGCGGACCAGCGCACAGATCCACAAATCCGCCCTGATCATAGAAGGAAATCTCCGCATCCTCCGGCAGATCCTGAATCAGTTCCACCTTGTAAGGCTCGTTTCGCTCCTCCATAAACTTGATCGCCTCAGCCCTCGGCATGGTAAACCGCTCCAGCTTATGCCCTTCCTTGATGATCTTCTTCATCTCCGCTTCCAGCTTATCCAGATCTTCCCTGGAAAAAGGCGCGGCATCGAAGTCATAATAGAATCCCTCCTCGATAGCCGGCCCGATGGTCACTTTCGCCTCCGGGAACAGACGCTTCACCGCCTCCGCCAGCACATGGGATGCCGTATGTCTGATTACCTTAAGTCCTTCCGGGTCGTTGGCTGTCAAAATATTTAAACTGCAGTCCTGCCCGATCACGGTGCGCAGATCTACCACCCTGCCATCCACTTCACCGGCGCATGCCGCGCGTGCAAGCCCTTCCGAAATGTCCATCGCAATATCGTAGACACACATCGCCTGCGCATATTCTTTCACAGAACCGTCTTTCAATGTAATTTTCATTTTTCCTCTTCCTTTCCATTATGACCTGTCGTTGCCTTTTCCAACTCCGCTTATACGCGCAAAAAATCCCCTGCACTGTCAGTCAGACTGTGCAGAGGACGTATGTTTACGCGGTTCCACCTCGCTTGCTCCGTGCGCCTTTCGCGGCACGAAACCTCTCATTCGACTGTAACGTAAGTCAGCGGGCCGTATTGGGGCCACTCGGAGCTGGTTTTCAAATGTTTCCCGCAAAAGCGCTTTCAGCCCAGGGCGCTTCTCTCTGCTGCCTTCCACATTCTACTCTGCTCGTCAACGTGTTAACCTATCAATTCTCTTCCTATTCTATGCCAGACTCTCTCAAAAGTAAAGGGTAAAATTATCCTATGCGTTTTTCCCGCAGCACTTCTTATATTTCTTGCCGCTTCCGCAGGGACAGGGATCGTTGGGATAAATCTTCTTATCCTTGTGGACTGTCGTGGACTCTTTCTGCTCCCGGTAGAGAGCCTTTCTCTTGTCCTCATCAAAGATCTCGTTCCACTCCTCCAGATTATAGAGCCAGTCTGCGCCGGCGCCCACCATGTTCTTGTAGAGCAGCTCTTTGTCAAAACCGAGGCTTACTTTGGTATCTTCCTCCATCTCCTCGATGGGGTTCGCTTTCTTTAAGCTGTCATTGATGCCGTCCAGAAAGCCCACCATAGTCATCAGATCCACTTCGTATTTATCCGCAAGCTCCTTGACTGTGCCTTTTACCGCCTTGTCCGGGGTCTTTAAAAGCTGTGCATAGATTTCTTTTTCCTTCTGGAAATAGGCCGACCAGAGTCTCTGCAGATCTCCCTTGTTCGCCGTCTCCGAATACGCCATATCGCGCCACTGTTGTAATAATGCCATTGTACTGTACCACCTTTATCCTGTAATTCTGACCTGCCTGTCCGTCTGTGACAGAGCAGACCAAATGATGCGTTTCCGCATTCGTTACTAAGTATATACCATTTCATCGAAAATGTAAATTTATATTTCCTTAAGATGTGTGTGTATAAAACAAGAAAAACGGGCAACAATGATACTAAGCAAAAGATAAGAAATACTTATCCTCCCCTAAGATCAGGAAAGCCCCCGAAACTGCCGACGCCGTTTCGGGGGCTTTCCATCTCGTATCCGTCTGTTCTATTTCACAAGCACCGTCACAACCTCATAGGGCTTCAGCACAACATCAATGCTGCTGCCTGACACTGGCGCCTCGCTCTCGGTCTCTTCCAGAAGATTACAGATATACGCTTTCTCAAACGCTGTATTTACCGTCAGCTTCGTCCTGGTAAGAGAATTCTCCGACTCATACATACGGATCACAACGCCGTCTCCATCCTCCGCCTGCTTGATTGTCTCCAGAACCACATTCCTGTGGGCCACGGACGCATAGGAGAAGTTTTTCCCGCCCTGGGTGCCCGTCAATGCCGTCAGCGGCTGGTTCAGCTTGTAAGCCTCATCCACCGCAGCGGCTGTCCGCCAGCCTTCCGCATGGGGATAAATCGCATAAGTGAAATCGTGCTCTTCCTGATCTGCCACCGGGTTTGGCTCCGTGCCGGACTTGATCAGCGTCAGCGCCATATTGGAATCCTTCACGGAATGGCCGTATTTGCAGTCATTTAACAGCGAAACGCCGTAATGCCCTTCCGACAGGTCCATCCACTTCTGCCCGCAGCTCTCGAAACGCGCCACATCCCAGCTCGTATTCTGGTGGGTTTTTCTCGTCAGACTGCCGAACTGAATGTCAAAGGCTGCCTCATCCGTATGTACCGCCACCGGGAAATGCACCTTCAGCAAAGTCTGGTGTTCCTTCCAGTCCACATGGGTGACAAAGTCAATTCTGCGGCTGTTTGCGTAGAAGATCACTTTCTGGCTGAACGTGGAGTTGGACGCTTTCCTGTCGATCTCAAGCACGGCGCGCACCGGCCCCATCTCCGTCCATTCCATGCGTTCTGCCTGATCCACATCCCAGAACTTCTCGGTATAATAAATGTCAATATCCCAGTTATCAAAGTAGATCGGTTTATCCTCGTACATCCGCAGCAGATTGGCGCGCTGTCCCGGCTGTATCACTTCCCTGTCATTATCCTTGTCGTAAAGACCCGTGAACATGCCGCCCTCGTCAAACTTCACGCTGTAAAACGGCGTTTCCAGTTCCCTGTCGCCGTGCAGGCAAAACGGTTTATCCGTCTCCTGCATATCAAACGCCTCAAAGGACTGATAGCCTTTTGACGGCAGCCCTTTTACGAAGGCAACGCTGCCCTCCTTCGTCTTCTGCACAGGATACACATTGCCCTCCCCGTCCGTGATGGCATTTCCCTCAAACGAGCCCAGATTGACGACATCTGCCCGCTCTCTGCCGACAGGATTAAAGATCGTGACCGCCTCTCCCTCGCCTGCGATGGCGCGTCTGCGCTCCCCGCTCATCTCTGTAAGCTGCTCTGCGAGCTGCGCGTACTCCTTCTTCGTCACCTCGTACACTTCATGGATGGAGGATCCCGGCAGAATATCATGGAACTGGTTTAGCAGCACCAGCTTCCACATGGCATCCAGCTCCTTTGCCGGGTATGCCATCTCTTTCGCCGCCAATACACTCAAAAGCTCAAGCTCCATCAAGCCAAGCTCCGACTTGCGGTTGGAGCGTTTGTTTCTGGCCATAGAAGTGAGCGTCCCTCTGTGGTACTCGAAATAGAACTCTCCTTCCCACACAGGAAGTCTCTTATGATCCCCCACGCGCTCCTTCAATTCATCAAAGTAAGTGCGTGCGAACTCCTGGCGCACAGTGGGGATTCCCTTCACGCCCTTTTCCATACGGATGGACGTCTCAAGCATCTCTCTGGTAGGGCCGCCGCCGCCGTCCCCGTAGCCGTAGGACACCAGAATGTCGTTGTTGATGTCCTTATTCTGATAACGCATCCAGCCGCCCATAATCGAGTCGGGGTGGAGCATGCCGTTGTAGGTCGTAAAGAAATCCTTGATGGGCTGGCTGACGCCCAGCGTGGTGATCAGATGGGTCAGCACCTCGGAACCGTCAATGCCGCGCCACATCATCGTGTCGTAAGGTATCTTGTTAAACTGGTTCCATGCCAGTTTCGTTGTCATAAAATATTCGATGCCGCACTTTTTCATAATCTGCGGCAGTGCGCCGGAATAGCCGAACACATCCGGCAGCCACAGAATCTTGTTATCCACGCCGAACTCTTCCCGGAAGAAACGCTTGCCGTGCATAAACTGTCTCACAAGGGACTCACCGGAAGTCAGGTTACAGTCCGCTTCCAGCCACATGCCGCCCTCCGCTTCCCACCGGCCCTCTTTGATCCGCTCCTTCGCCTTCTCGTACAGCTCCGGATAACGCTCCTTCAAAAAGGCGTAGAGCTGAGGCTGGCTGGACATAAACTTATAATTCGGGTATTCCTCCATCAGCTTGAGAACCGTGGCAAAGCTGCGTCCCACCTTCTCTCTCGTCTGTTCCACTGTCCACCACCATGCCACGTCGATGTGCGTATGGCCGATGCAGGTTGCAATCACATCCTTGTATCCTGCCATGTCGGAATACAGCGCCTGATCGATGTAGGCGGAGGCCTCCTCCAAAGTTCTGTAGAACGCATCCGAATAGGGCGTCCGAAGATCCAGAAAATTGACTGTTGTATTTAAGATCTCCTGAATGTCCTTGCGGTTTTTGTCATCCTCCTCCATTCTGGAAAAGGCAGCTAACGGTACCCACAGATCATAATAAAGCTTCTCAATGTTCTGGTCGATTTCCCGCATCTGGGTGACCAGATTAAACTCGGTGTGCAGCGTTCCGCTGTAAGCCTGCAGCTCCAGCGTCAGCTCCTCCCCCGCCACGGCAGACGGGGACAGGAACACATCCCTGTGGTTCATGTCGATGCCCTGCACCGCCTCCCCGTTCACAAACAGGAGAAACTGCGGGTTCTTGGCATCATCCCACTCATCAATCTGGGTGCCCACATGGAGCCACATCCGCTTACCGTTCAGTTCCTCCGGCACACGGTAGACCGTCTTAAACCAGTAATGGCGGTCTTTGCCGTACCAGTGCATGTTCCGGCAGTCAAACGTCTCCCAGGGCGCGCTGTCCGCCTCCGCGTCAGCCGGATGGAAGTAATTTCCCTCCTTAAACTGCCACTGCTCGATGTCAAACTTCTGTTTTACCTTTAACTTCTTCAATTCCTCACAGATGACATTCACTCTCTTATCTAAAAAATACATTTCAGCCTCCTTAATCGCTCCAGCAGCGTTTCATGGCATTTTGCTTATTCTGTCTCTTCCATACAATCCATCAGCCGGTCAACCGTTGTAAACGCCAGTCCCGTCACCGTGTCCGCACATCCGTAATAGATGGCAATTCTTCCCGTTTCCGCATCTGTCAGCGCCGCGCAGGGAAATACGACATTGGGCACATCGCCCACGCACTCATACAGTTCGTGCGGCCCTAAAATATAGTTCTTCGTTCTCTTCTTCACCTTCCACGGCTCTTCCAGGTCAAGCAGCGCACAGCCCATCCGATAGACAAAGCCATTGCATGTGTTGATAACGCCGTGATAGATCAGGAGCCACCCCTCATCTGTCTCGATCGGGACGCTGCCCGCGCCGATCTTCGTGGACTGCCATGCGGACTCGTCTCCCTGGATCGTTTTCATCACCAGACGATGCCGGCCCCAGTAGGTAAGATCCTGGCTCTCGCTTATGAAAATGTCCCCGAAAGGCGTGTGTCCGTTATCGCTCGGGCGGCTCAGCATATAATACTTTCCCTGTATCTTGCGGGGAAACAGCACACCGTTTCTGTTAAATGGCAGAAATGCGTTTTCCCTCTGATAGAAGGTCTTAAAGTCAAACGTATATGCCAGTCCTATGGTAGGATAGCCGCAGTAACCGTTACACCAGGTCACATAGTATCTGTCCTCTATGAAACACACTCTCGGATCATAGCGGAAATCCCGCTTCGCCACTTCCGGGCACGCGCCCTGCAGTTCAATCGGCTTATCGGAAATCTCCCAGTGGATGCCGTCCCTGCTGAATCCCGCAAAGATATCCATGCTGATCGATCTGCTGTCACAGCGGAACACTCCCGCAAAGCCATCCTCATAGGGAACCACTGCGCTGTTAAAAATGCTGTTGGAATGTTTCGTTGCAAACCGATCAATGATCGGATTGTCCTTATATCTCCAGACTGGAAGTTTCTCTGTTCCGTCCGGCTCCTGCCACGGAATGTTTGAAAGATATCTGCCAATGATTTTTGCCATAGTTGTCTCCCTTTCTCTGATCTTTAGAAATTCTTCCCACGCTGCTCCATAAATTCGTCAACCTGTCTCTGCGCCTCGTCCATGACCTCCTGCCATCCGGCTTTCATCAGCTCATCCTTGATCTCGGGTATCGTGTCTTTCGGGTCACGCACGCCGGTCATCACCTCGCTGCGGTAGCGCAGCCATATCTCGCGGCAGTTCGCCAGTTTATCCGAAACTTCCGTGGAATCGAAGGTGAAGCCCAGCATCACGGAAGATACCGCAGCCTCGTTCAATTCCCTGACCTCATCCCACTGGTTGGTCTCGTTCGTGTCCTCTAACGTCACCGTGAAGAACGTTCCCTGCGTGTATCCGGCCATCGCCCACTCGTTGTTGATCTTGTGCACCCTGCCGTCCTCTGTATAGTTAAAGTTCACGCCCTCTTCCCCGTAGAAGAACATGTCGCGCAGCTTGGTGTCCGTATTGACCTTGTCGAGAAGCTGTAAGCATTTCTCCGGGTGCTTTGTGTTAATGGAGATCATGTTTAACGATCCGCGCACGGTCTCGTTGGACAGAATCGTATCACCGATCTTCTGCACCGCAACTTCCTTGCCCATCTGCGGTCCCCACGCCGTGACGCCTGCGCTCTCCCAGCCCTGCGCCACACGCCACATGTTGTAGACGCGCGCCTCTGACAAGGTGGATGCATCAGGGTTGATGATACCTTTCTGGTACCAGTCGTGGAGCGTCTCAAGCGCGGAATAAATCTCCGGCTCCTCCAGCGTAAAACATACCTTCGCGTCCGCGTCATCGTATCTCACGCCGAGAATCTGTGTCCCCGCGCCAAGCTGGTCGTACACGTCGAAAATATAGTACACGCCGTCATTCTTAACATAAACCGGGTAGTCGTTCTTATCCGCCTTCAACGTCTCGAAAGTTTCCGTCAGGGACTCGATCTCCGTCAGGGACGCCAGATCCAGATTGTACTCATCCACCAGTTCCTTATCCCACACTGCGTAGTTGGTGATAGAGCTGTCTTTATAGGTAGGAATGCCGTAAATCCTGTCCTTCACCTTCACACCGTCCCAATACTTATCCGGCATCAGTTCCTTAAGCCCCGGCATGTTGGCGTCAATCATGTCAGTAATATCGTAGCACGCGCCCAGATTGATGTCAGCAATATAATTATTCCCCGTGCCGAAAATCATATCAAAAGGTTCGTTCGTGCTTACGATAATGCTGCGGCGCTTATCCCAATCGCCCCACGGAATGACTTCCATCTCCAGATTCACACCGATTTCCGGCCCTATGTACTCATTCACCTTCGCAATCCAGCTGTCGTAGTTTTTCGGCATTTCGTTTCCGATGGTCACCCACTTTAAGTTGACAATCCCCCCTTCACCGACATCTTCCTTACTGCCGCCGCAGCCAGCAAGCGTCCCTGCAGCCATCATAACTGCCGCGCCAACCGCCGCTATTCTTTTCCACTTCATCATTTTTCCCTCCATTTCTGCGCTGCTCTTTGCGCATAACGAGTTCGCGATTGAAAATTTTAATTTTCAATCTTTCCTCTCCTTTTTCTGTGTTATTTTCCGAATCTCCACTTTTCAAAACCTTGCGCTTCGCCATGCGGAGAATGCCGCTTTTTAGCATTCTCCCATGTGAGACGGAGGTGCAAGGCAACTCCTAGAAGTTCTTGGCGTCCCGTCCTATGGCGGAACGTCTTTAGAATTACTTTTCGCGTTATTCTTTGACCGACCCCACCGTCAGACCCGAGATAAAATACTTCTGGAAAAACGGGTAAGTGCATGCGATGGGTACGATGATAACGATTGCAATCGCCATACGCACACTCTCCGTCGGCATACCCAGCTTATACTCCTGCAGGGACAGCCCGCCGTAAGGATTGTTCGCGATATACTCAATGTTCTTCTGCATCTGGTTCAGCAGGGACTGCAGCGTCTGTTTTTTCGTGTCCTGAATGTACAGGGATGCCTGGAACCAGTCGTTCCAGTAGCCGAATGCCGCAAACATGCCGATGGTTGCCATCACCGGCTTGGAAATCGGCAGCACGATCTGCGACCAGATCCGAAATTGTCCCGCGCCGTCAATCTTCGCGGACTCGATGATGGAGTCCGGCACCGTCGTTCTGAAAAAGGTCCGGCAGATGGTCACGCTGAATGCCGAGCAGGCCAGGGGCAGGATCAGCGCCCATATGTTGTTATTCAGTTTCAGAATATTGTTCACAACCACATAGCTGGCAAGCATACCGCCGTTAAATACCATCGGTATGAAAAGCATCCATGTATAAATTTTCTTCAATTTAAAGTTACGTCTGGATACCACATATCCCATAGACGTGTTCAGGGCTATGGAAAGCATCGTACCGACCACAGTCACCAGCATGGACATGAACGCTGCCCGCAAAATCGTCAGCCGCTCATTCCACAGGAACTCATAGGCGGAAGCAGACAACACCTGCGGCACCAGCTGGTATCCGTTGATGCGCAGCACCTCCTCGTCCGTGATGGATATCGAGAAAACAAACAGCAGCGGAATGACGCACATAACTGCCAGTATCAGAAACACCAGATTGAATACAAAGTTTGTTGACGCCTTAATCTGATTCAGAGACTGGCCGCTTTTATCTTTCTTACTCACCTTCCCCACCTCCTTCTATATAATCCTGTTCTCATTGTCTATCTTGCTGACAATCCAGTTGGCCAGAAGAATCGTCGCGCAGCTGCAGACCGCCTGGAAGAACGATGCCGCCGCTGTCTGCCCGATCGGCGCCGAGGACTGGATCGCATTATATATGTAAGTATCAAATGTGGACGCCGTCGTGTAAAGCGATGCCGGGAGCTGTCCTGTCACCTGATAGAACAGACCGAAATCGGAATTGAAAATCTTACCACAGTCTAAGATCAACATCATAATGAACACCGGCTTGATCGCAGGGAGCGTAATGTTCCTTGCCTGCTGTGCCTTCGTGGCGCCGTCCATCACCGCCGCCTCATAAAGGGAAGGATCTATGCCTGTAATGCTCGCCAGATAGAGCACCATACCGTACCCCATTCCCTTCCATGTGTTCAGGAAGATGAGAATAAACGGCCAATACTTACTCTCCTGATACCACATGACCGGCTGTCCGCCCATCGCGGTGATGATGCCGTTGATGTAGCCTCTCTCCGGCGTGAGAAGCGCATAGACGAAATAGCTGATAACCACCCACGACATGAAATAGGGCAGAAACATCATCGTCTGATACACTTTGGAAGCCTTCTTGCTGCGCATGCTGCTCAACATCAGCGCGCCGCCCACCGCAACACTGGCGCTGATAATGATGAACGCGATGTTGTAAAGAATCGTGTTGCGCAGAAGCATGGTAAATGAGTTGGATGTGAAGAAATAGCTGAAATTCCCGAATCCGGCCCATTCGCTGTGCAGCAGGTTGTAGATAAATCCATGTCCGCCCGGCGACAGCTTGTACACCTTAAAGGCAATGATCACACCGAACATCGGCAGATAGGAAAAGATCAGGAACCACAGCAAGGTAGGCAGCGACAGCAGAAACAGCTCTGTATCGTCTTTGGACCAGCGCTTTTTCCGGGGCTTTCTGATGTGCGCTTTTTCTCCGCCCGACATCTCATTCCTTTTCATTACTTTTACCTCCTTTGTTTATATTTTATTTATTTTTGTTAACATTATATTAACACCACGCTTAATATATGTCAACATTCAGTATGCAACTTTGTTATCTTTTTTCTAATTTTCTCAGTTTTTTTGTGCATCTTCTTTATCATTTTCCCATTTTTGTAAATCATGCAGGAATAATTATGTTTACAAATATAAACTTTTGCAAATATCACAGCAGTGATTCTCCCTTTTAAATCCGCGTTTCAAATTAACATTTGTAAACACAAATTGTTTTTTCCGTTTCTCTGTGCTATACTAAAAGTAATTCAATTTTTTGCGGAAGGGGTTTCTATGGAAAAAGTTACGATGAAAGACATTGCGGACGCTCTGGATATTTCCAGGGTTACTGTCAGCAAAGCATTTAACAACCAGGCCGGTGTATCCGACTCGTTAAAGGAAATGATTTTTGACAAGGCACGGGAACTGGGATATGCAAAACTCCCCACGCAGGCAGTAAACGGGGGCGCGTACGCAGAGCACACAGTAGCTTTGATCGTGTCAAGGCCCGACTCCGCCTCCTTCTGGACGGGAATCATCCACCGTATGGCGCAGGAACTTTCCGAATATAACATCAATCTGATGTATATTTACGTTCCTTCCACCTACACAAAGGACTTCACTCTCCCCTCGATCCTCTCCAAGGACAGCGTGGAGGGCATCGCCGTGGTAAACGTGTATGATCCGACCATTCTCGGCATGGTGAACGAACTGCCCGGCCCGAAGGTCTTCCTCGACACCGTCCCCACCCTGACAGACCGAAAGCTGCACGGGGATCTGATCCTGATAGAAGGTTTTCGCACGGAAGCGGAAATTACGGAGCTTCTCATTCAGGCTGGCCATAAAGACATCGGCTTTCTGGGTGACATCAATTATGCCCAGACCAACAAAGAACGTTACCTGGGCTACCGCGACAGCATGGATCGGTACGGTCTTGCGATCCGCCCGGAATACTGTCTGACGAAAAGCATAGACGTTTTCTCCTACGCAGAGGAAATCAACTGGTTTCTGAACTCCCTGTCCGACTGGCCCACCGCCTTTGTGTGCGCCAGCGACTATGTGGCCGATTTTGTGCAGAGATACATGGACGATAACCCGGAGAAAGTCCCCCACCCGGTCACCTTGACAGGTTTTGACGGCACCGATGAATACCAGCATGTCCGCGGACGCATCACCACCGCCTACGTCCCCACCGGGCTGCTCGGAAAGCGGATGGCGATGCAGCTTTTGTTCCGCACGAACCATCCCGATGCACCACACGAGCTGACTTTTATCAAACCTTACATGATATCTGTGGAAGGTTCTGCTCTCTGAGGGGGGCGGAAAACCGCAAGAATAGAGGAAATCAAAAAAGCAACCGCCCCGACCAAGGATAATGGTTGCTTTTTTATAAGTAACTAAAAATCAAGGCGAACCGTTTGCTTTACGGAGCGCTTTTTGTACAATTATTATAATGCTTATAAGGTGGGTTTGCAATAGAAACTTTCAGGTTTACTTCGGCACCTGACCGATCCTCTCCTGCCTGCTGCCGTCGGCTTTCATCCGATAAAACGGATGAGGCTTGGGCGGTTCCGCTCCCAGAAACACCTCCACAACAATCTCGCCGCCGCTGATTTCATAGATCATGGATATGTATGGGATGAAATCTTCCATAACTTCCGATGCTGAATCCAGATAACGGTACTCAAAAATCACTTCTTTCCCAGACCCGTCAGGCTCCATCCTGTTCAGCCTGACGCCTACGGTCTCCTCTTTTTCCTGGATCCGCTCTTTTCCGGCTCCCGCTATCTGGTATGTGACATTCTCCACGATCTCAGAAACATAATATATCTTTCCATCATAGAACTTCGCATCATCAATAGACGGCTCCCCCTGTGCCAGCACTGACAGCACCTTGTCCTGCCAGCCGTACATGGCAAGGTAACAGGCGCTCCCTTCCGTATCCGAATCCACGCGAAAGGTGTAAAGCAGACAATCCTCATCACAATAATCCGTAAAAGCTTCCCCCGACGGCTTTATCTTGTCCGCTGTAATATCCACATCCGCTGCAACTACTGTTTCCTTCACTTCCCAGTCCGTCACGCGGTCGGGCGCAAGCCACCACCGCCTGCCCGCCTGTTCCAGCGTCATCTGTTCATCCAGAGGCACTTCGTATTCCAGATCATAGGCGATCGACTCCGAATCACCGTTTTTCGTCATCGCAATGTTCTCATCCATGTCACTAAATTCCGAACTTCTCTTTTTTCTGATCCCCACGCCGCTTTCCCAGTCATTCCTCTGATATGCTGTAATATAATCATAAAATCCGTAGGCGCTCTCTGATGAAGCAAGCCACCACACCCCTTCGCGGTATGTGTAAGTATAGTCCTCCGACCATCTCCACGCGCTGCCTCCATAAGTGTGCGTGGTAAAAGATGTACCCTCCGCAGTCAGCGGCAGATAGGGATCTCCGTAAACGCCCCCTTCGTCTCTTGTGCGTATGACGTTCACATCCTGAAAATCCAGACGATAACCCGCCGCCCCGTCACTCGCTATCGCAAACAGAATCCGGGGATATTCCAGTTGAAATGTCTGGTCTCCGTCCTCATCTGTCAGCGCTGCCTGCAGCACACCCACATAATCGGGGATGCCGTCCTCATTGAAATCCAGTTCCACGCTGTCCCACAGTTCCCAGCCGTCCGGCACGAAATCTGCCGGCTCTCCGCCCACGGCAGGTAAATGCGGCGTCTCCTTCGGCACATCCTCCGTTTCGGTTTCGGATTCGTTCTGCTCCGGCTTCTCTTCCTGCTTCGTGTCTTCCCTCTGACCCGGCTCTGTCTGCCCGGCGTCCTCTATCAC
>CAJTTT010000014.1:54518-94116 GCA_910579285.1 uncultured Lachnospiraceae bacterium
CAGCACAAAGGGATCCGTTTCCGGCTCCGCCACGCCGCTTACCGCCTTGCCCGAATCCGTAACAGCAGCTTCCTCTTCCCGCTTCCCTGCCAAATCCCCATAACAGCCTGTCAGAAGCAGCATGCCCATGCCTGTCACACCCGATAAAATGATAAGTTTTCTGTTCATCCCCAATCCCTTTCAGCCCCGGAAGCAGACTCTGACCTCAATTCACTTCTGTCCCTTTGTCCTGCATCCGACAATGTAAGCGTATGACAAATATGCCCTGCCGTCAACACTCTGTTCCGTCAAAAACCCCGAACCTGTTTTACACAGGCCCGGGGCTTTCTTTCTCTTTCTTTCTATTCCTGCGGTTCCTTATCCTTCCTCCTTCGAAGAACAATGACCACAATGATAATCACCGCTGTCATAACCGCCAGCCAGATCAAATAACATATTCCCAAAAACGTCGGGCAGATATGGCACAGGCTGCACTGCCCTGCGCTCCCGTCCGCCAGCCGGTAAGCGATGGCGTAGGTGGAGAAACATTCCGTCTCGATCGTAATTATCTCCGTCATATCATCCAAATCACGAAGCAGCGTGCACTCTCCTTCATGGACACGCACAATATAGAAGTCCGCGTTAAGTTCGGAAAGCTCCTCGGGCACATCAACCACAATTTCCACAGGCTCATTGGTCTTATGAACCGCATTCCACTCTCCTTCTCCTCTCCGCAAGAACATGGAGATATCCACATACATGCCGATCGTCAGCCCGGGCGTTTCTCCCTGTGCCTCTCCGATGCTCTGCTCGATCTGCTCCTTCTCCTGTCCACTCACCCGCTCGTCAATCCGCTCCACGTCAATACGGATGTCCACGGTTTCGCCCGAAGACACACGGGCTATCTCCTCTCCCGTCAAAACCGCATTCGCCACTGCCACGGCATCTGCCGCCTGTGCGGTACACAGGGTTTCGTCCAGGTTGTTGACAGTCACAATCACCGCGCCCGCGTCCACAGGGATAGTCATTGTCTTCACAGCCTTGCCGACCGCGTAGGGATGTGCGTCCGACCAGTTTTCGCTTCCAGCTGCGCCGTTTCCATTTCCTCCCGTACTGTCTCCGCTTCCAGCTGCGCCGTTTCCATTTCCTCCTGCACCGTCTCCGCTTCCGCCTGCGCCGTCTCCGTTCGCTGCGCCGCCACTGTCCTGACCGCCCGGCATTCCGCCTCCTGGCGGATTCTTCGGCACAATTCTGCCGTCTTCCGTTGTATGTTCCGGCGCCGTATCTGTTCCCGGTTTTCTGCCGCCGCCAGTCTCTGTATCTGCTCCCGGTTTTCCGCCGCCATCCGGCTCCGTTTCTGCTCCCGGTTTCCTGCCGCCGCCCGGTTCCGTTCCTTCTCCCGGTTTCTGACCGCTGCCCGGTTCCGTTCCTTCTCCCGGTTGTTGGCCGCTGCCCATCTCTGTACCATCTGAGACAGGCGGTGTCTCCCCACCGGGATGATCGTCACCCTTCCCGTTGTCATCTTTTTTATCATCATCCTCTTTCGGCGGGCTGTATTTTTTGACGGTTCTCACCACGATTTCCGACGCAAAAGCCGTGTCCGCAGCCACATAACGCAGCTCATACGCTCCGGGCTCCAGATCCGTGACTTCTTCCCCTGTAACAGAAATCCACTCCGCACTGCCCGCTTTCCGATACTGCATGGTTGTGTCCGTCTGCGTCAGCTTCCCGTTGTTTCCGTTCTTTCTGCTCTCCGCCTTCGCTTTCACCTTCTCCGGTCCAGCCGGGCGCTTCGGCACAGGCAGAAGCTGAGGATTGCTGTCACCAGTATTTGTCCCGTTTCCTTTTTTAATAATCGAAATCGTTTTTCCAAACCACTTTACGTCAATCGGCACGGAACCGTCCGCTGAAGCGGTAAGCTCCATTCCGTCAATCAGATACACCGCGCCCGGTGTAAGCCCTGTCAGGGTTTCCGTGCGATAAGCGATCACCGCCGCCGGCGTCTCGGCCTTTGGCAGCCACTTTGCATAGAGGGTGATATCCGCCTCCACCCGGTCCGCCGCGTCCTCCGATGCAAAATGCCAGGGGTTCGTACAGGATGCCTCTTTAAACCATCCCGCAAAGACCACATCCGCCTTTTCCGGGTCGGCAGGCTTCACAACCGTCACCCGCCACGACAAGCCAGTCACTGAAGAAACGCTGCTGCCACCCCGAGAGTCAAAGGTCACCGTGAGGGTTCTGCCCTCGCCAACCACTGCCTCCGCCGTCAAGCCCTGGGGCGCAGCCGGTGTTGCATACAACCGTACAAAGTATTTTCCCGCAGGTACATCTGTGAGATCACCCGCAGCCGCCGTCCATGTCCTGCCGCCGTCCGTACTGTACTCCATAGCCGTTGTCAGTCCCGTAACTTTTCCGTCCTTCTTTCCTTTTATTGTCTCGTCACTCTTTGCGAGGCTTGGCGCAGCGGGACGTGCCGCCAGCGCGAGGCTCTGGGGATCGCTGTCCTCAGTATTGAGGCCATCGCCCTCCTTTATAATGGAGATTGTCTCATCAAACCAGTCATCCTCTATGCTGATATGACCTTCGGCACCCGTATCTCTGTAAATCTCCGTCCCGTCCGGCAGTCTGATCAGATACTCGGTGTTTTGCAAAAGCCCCGTCAGCTTTTCCCCGATGTAATCGGGCTCTGCATCCGGCGTCTGCTCCTTTCCTTTGATCTTGATCGTCACCGTTTTGCTCTCACTGTTTCCTGCATTGTCAACCGTGGTTATCTTCACCTGCGCCATGCCGGAAAGCCCGTTCAACCCGTCAATTCGGAAACTGCACTCCGTTTTCAGAGCAGTCGCAAAGTCTTCCGGCACGGTATGTTCGGCGCCGTTTCCAATCTGCCACTTCACTTCTTTTATCCCGGAAGCCGCCAGCGTGCCGTCCTGCACCTTAATCAGAAGCCCCGGCGCAGTCTCGTAATAGGCTGTGGAGATCTCTTCTCCTTCCGGCTTTGTACCAGCCTGCCCATCTGTGGGCAGACGATCCGCCTTCACGATGATCACAGGTTTTTCGCTTTCCACGATCACCCCGATGCCGTTTGCGAAGGCTGTCTTTGCCTCCGATACGTTTCCGGCCTTATCCACCGCCTGTATATCCCCGATCACGCCCTTGTAATCCGGGGCAATGACAATCACCGCCGTATAAACTGCCCCTGCTTCCGTCTCTTTCTTCTCGATCTTCGCCTCTTTCGTGACCGTCCCCGCACTCTGCATACTGCCGGGCGTCAGCGTGTAAGTCACCTTCGCAGGGCCGCTCTCCGCCTCTGTCACCGGGATGCTTAAAATCAGGCTGTCCTTATGGATAATCCAGTCCCATAGGTTTACATAACCTTCATTATAGGAGACGTCTCCCAGCACCGGCTTCACCGTATCCAGTTTCACGCGGATCGGTTTCGTCTCCGCCGTTAAGCCCGTTGTGTTTATCACCTTGAAGGCATAGGTATGATCTCCCTGCAGCAGCTCAGTATATGTGTCCGTCCCGGATGTGGGAAGCTGTGCCCCGCTGCTGCCCGCAAAATTCGTAAGCGCCTCATAATCCCCGCCGTCCAGGGAAACCAAAATCTGTGTAACACCCTTGGCGTCGGCATAGCGCAGGGTAATCTGCGGTTTCTCCGTATGCCACCCGCTCTCTGCACTCTCCGCCGACAACTGCGCCGTAATCTCCGGCACAGAATCCTGCGTCCAGCCCGCATACACTGTGGTATCCTTATAAATCTGCGTATCAAAATCAAAGGCATTCTGACACGCCTTGTCCGCATACCAGCCGTCGAAGTGATACCCCTTCCTTGTCGGATCGGCAGGCTTTTTCACCTCACACTCAACGGTCCCTTCTGGGCTGTCACCCGCATCACTTTCTGTGGCACGGGAAGTCCACACAAGCTGGGTTTCCACCGCACTGCCTCCATCACTGTCGAAGGTAACCTGGTGCACATACCGGGTCTTTCCTGCCTCCTTATTTGCGTTGGTGCGGCTGTAAAAATGATAGATTCCCGTTTCTTTCACGGTAAAGTCCGCCGACAGAACACCGCTTGCCGCACTGTCCTTAAGCGCCGTTTCTTCCGACTGCCCGTCCTTTTTCACTGACAATACGCCGCCGCTTACGCCAAAGCTGCCGGACTGCACCGTCAGAGTAATGCCCGTCTTTTTCTCCGCGCTCACGTTCGGGCCGGTCACGGTAAGCGCAGCCTCTGCGGCATCCAGCCTCACCGTAAACGGTTCGCTCGGCTCCGATTCATTGCCCGCTCCATCCTTCGCCCGGAACCGATAGGTATGGTCACCCTCCCGCAAACCTTCGTAGACATAATCGTAACTGTCATTGCCGGGCTGCCCGGTAAAGCCGCTCACCTGTGTGTAATTGTTCGGATCATCCACGCTCACCCACAGCTCCGTCACACCCACACCGTCGTGAACGGTAAGCGGAATCGTCTTCTGCGTATGCGTCCATCCTTCCGGCAGCGTCACATCTTCCTGCAATACAGGCGCATCAGGTTTGATATCGTCCACCCAGTATGCGTACAGGTTGTGATCCTGCGCCACCGTCATCTTTGTGGTGTCCAGAACCTTGTCGCCCTTGCCGAGCGTCTGCGTATACCAGCCCTTAAAGGAATATCCCGTCTTCTCCGGGGCAGGCAGATCACCGTAAGCGGCGTCGTAAGTCACCTGCTTCGTCCTGGTACTGTCGCCTCCCGTTGCGTCCTGATAATCGTATGTGACGGTATACTCGTTCGCCGTCCACTTCGCGTAGAAAGTCTTGTCGTCCGCGTCCGTCTCCGTAATTTCTGTAACTTTCGTGTCGTCCGCAAATTCCCCGTCCGTGTACCAGCCGCCAAAGGTATAACCTGTCCTTGTGATCTGCTCCGCCGTTGGCAGAGTCAGTCCCTTGCTGTATGTATATTTCTGGAAAGCGGTCTCATCTGCTATCGTTCCGCCGTTTTTCTCATAGTTCACCTCGTAGATTTCCGGCGCCCATTTCGCATAGAGAGTCCTGTTCGCCGTTACTGCCGTATTGAAATCGTAGGCATTCGTGCGGCCGGCATCGGTGTACCAGCCTTCCACCGTGTAGTGCTCCCTGACCGGCGCGCTGTATACAGGTTCCACAATCTTACCGCCGCTCACCACAAGCCAGGTATCGGTATTGGACAACTCCTCCCCTTCCCCCAGCAGATCACTCTGGAATATGC
The DNA here is from genome assembly GCA_910579285.1 of uncultured Lachnospiraceae bacterium. Lineage (GTDB taxonomy): Bacteria > Bacillota > Clostridia > Lachnospirales > Lachnospiraceae > UBA3282. Next base: position 59,725 of record CAJTTT010000014.1, read on the forward strand.
CCTCCACAGCGTTCAGCGTAACCTGGTAAATACCCGGCGCAGTCTTCGTCACTGTCTTTCCCGTGCCGGAAGTGGCGGTAAACGTATAGGTCCCCGACTCATTGACGCCATAAGCGGCTTCAAAAGTATATCTCCCCGTCCCGCTTGCAAATGAAGAATTTCCCCGCACCGACAAGACAGTGCTGTCTCCCTGCTTCTGACAGACCGTTCTGCCTGCGGACGGGCCGTAGGTGACCGTCACGGAAAAGACGGCATTTGGCCCGTCCACCTGCGCCGCCCCCAGTGTGATCGTGGGCATAATCCTGTCCAGACGCAGGGCGCTGCTGTAGCCCTGCACCATGTTGCCAACTTCGTCCACTGCCTTGTAATAGAGGTAGTTGACCCCATCAGTCAAACCAGCGTTCCCCACCGTGCCGCTGACACTGACGCCGGTTTTCCCAAGAGATGTCAGGCCGCTTGTGGGATACGCGTCCTTTGCAGTCACCCACTTGTACTGTAAACTGGCGATCCCGCTGCCATTCGTGTCCGTGCCTCTTATGGTGACTGTCGGAGCCGACGCCTGCCACACGGTCGGGATCGCACTCACCGTCACCTTCGGATTCGTGCGGTCAATTTTTGACACGGTCACTTTCTGCGTCACCGTCTTTGTACCATTTGACAGAGTAAAGGTATACTCACCGTTTGCGGTGGCGGTGTAGCTGTCCCCCTTCACGGTCTGGGTCGTCCCGTCCGGCTTTTTCACGCTCAGGGTCAGTGTGCCGCTCCCCTTTTTCTCCAGTAAGATCGTGCGGCTTCCCGCCCACTGGCTGTTATCCGTATCGGCGATCAGCGTAAGTTTCTGCTCCTGCTCCTGTTGCTGCTGTGCCGTCACGGTGAAGGAAGTCTTTTCATAGGCCGCCTCGCCCGTGCTCCTGTTGATCGCCATAGCGTGCAGATAATACGTCCCCGCCGTCAGCGCAGGATTTGTCGCCGTGTAGTTTAAACTGCCCGCTTTCATCCATCCCGCCGCAGGCATACCGCTGTCCTGCGTAAAACAATACTGGAGCAGGTCGGCATTCTGCGCGGCAATCTGCGCTTTTGCCATGCCGTCCGTCACACCGTTGTTGGTCAGCGTGATTTTCGGCGCGGACGTACCCGTCGTTGTGATCGGCGTACTGCCGGAGGTATTCGTGTTTGCTGTCCCGGAAGTATCGCACATATCCTTGATATAGGATGCATTGGTGATGCCTTTAAGCTGGATGTCGCCGCCCTTAAATTCCGTGGTCACCTTTCCCGTAAAGTACAGCACGTTGGTGTCCCCGCCGCCGCTGTAACTTAGATCGTTTGTCACGTTGGTCTTGATCTTCACACTGCCCAGGGTGGAATTTTTCACATCCACAATCTCGTCAAAGACGAGCGCGATGGTGATGTTGTCACCGACGGCGTAGGAAGTCTGGGCCATGGGCGCGACGCCGAGGAGACGGGGCTCATTGGAGTCCAGATATTTCGTGCACACTCTGGTGTTTTCATAGCGCCAGTCGTCAGCCAGGCTGCCTCTGGCATTAAACCGCACCTCCATTTCCATTACCCCAAGGGGCACTGACAGGTAGTCTTCCCCCGCCACAAAAGGCATATTTCCCGTTTGTTCTTTCTGCGTAAATCCTTCTACATCATTACTGCTCCCTGTTTGCCCGCTGCAGGGAATATGGGCGTCGGCGCGTCTGTTTCCCGCTTTCCCGTCCTTTTTAATCTCAAATTCCCACTCGGAAACAGAACCGTCCGAACCTACAAATTTAATCAACTGGTAGCCGTCGTCTTCCTCCCACACGTCCATGAGAAGATACAGCGCCTGCTTATCGTCCGCCGTCCCTTTCAGGTAATCGTTGGGCGAAGGCATGGAAAACGTAAACCACGGATTCCCGTCTGTCCGATATCCGGCATCCGTCACTTTCCCGGAATACCCTTTATTGTCCGTTTGGAAGGTATAGACGTTTCTGTCAATCGCATAGGAGCTGTTCTTCGTCATAGTCCTCGCCGCCGTCCCCGCAGAGATTGTCGCGCCGCCCATGGGACGGTAAATTTCCAGCGAATACGTCCTGTCGGCATTGGAATAAGCCGTAGCTTTCTTTCCCCCAAACGTGCTGGTAACGGCGCTTTCCGTCACAGTCACCGTCTGGCTGCCGCTGCCGTTAAAGGTCAGCATCCCCGCCTTGTGGGTAAAGTGAGTTCCGCCCACGGCGGCGCCGTTCACCGTGCGGTAAAACACCATCTGCTCCCCCACGCCGCCTGTGAGCGTCACGGTGAAGGTGTTGTTCCCGTTATTTTTCACGGAGAATTGTCCCAGATTGCCGGTCTTGCCAAAGGAGACGGCATTGCTGTAGACCACGTTTCCTCCCGCCGTCTTCACATAGGCGCGCCCGTAGTAAGTGACCGTCTTGGTCAATCCCGTGGCCGCAACAGATATCTTCTGATTCGCCGCCGTCACCGGGGACGCCGTTTTGGCGCTGCCGCCGTTTAAGGACAGGGTCGGGCTGCCCATGATGCCCCACACGAAGCCGGTCTCCACGATCCGCTCGCTGCCCGCTTCCAGAAGGGTGGCGGACAGGGTATACTCGCAGTCCTTCCCGGTATTTTCTTTCGCTGTCGGCGTGTCGATGGCAATCCCCTTCTCCACCGTCACCAGCGCATCCTCCGAGGGATTCCGAAACTCCGGATGCCCGTTCGCCCAGACCTCGCACCGATAGGTATACTCCCCCGGAACAGCGGTCTGCACCGCAGGCAGCGTGTACGCAGCGCGGGTCGCGCCCGTCACCGCCTCGTAAACGCCGTTCCTCTTCTGATACCACTGGTACTGCCAGGTATAGCTCTTCCCGTCCGTGGAAGACACCGACACGGAGAGCGCACCAGTCCCTCCCTGCGGAATCACAAGATTGTCAGGACCGGTAATCTGCAGAGGAGATGTAATCACATGAAAAGCCGCCGCTTTCGGGCTGCCGCCCACCTGTTTTCCCGCCTTGTCCGCCACGGCAGCATTGTTGATGTCGATGGTGTAATCCCCCGGTGTGAAGGAATTGCTCTGCTGCGCCTCCACCGTGTAGTGCACCACGAGCTTCTTCGTGCCCTGCCCGGAGACAATCTCCGCCTTGCTAATGAGAAGGGACGCCCCGGCGCTGTCCTTTACGGTCACGTCGTCCGTGCCCACCGTCGCCTCGTTGATCACACCGTTCGGTGATCTGTCGGAACCGGTATAGGTGACGGTAAAGGTGTAATCACCCAGCGCCGCCACATGTTCTTTCGCATCTACGCTGACAATCGGACTGCCGCCAAATCCCAGATTCGGGTCCTTCCCTTCCAGCACCGTCTTCTGATTTTCTCTGGCGTCCAGCAGCCACCTTAAAATCCACGCCTCCGTGTCCTTCTTCTCCTGCTCGGTTCCTTTCCAATTGTTGTAGCCACCCAGAGGATTAAAACAGTTGATATCGCTGAGCGCCGTAATTCTTCCCCTGCCTGCCGCCTGATCCACCATCCACGCCTGTCCATCCAGCAAAAGTATCGGTTCCGCGCTTCCCGTATAGGTAATCGGCGCAAAAAAATAGCAGGTAAGACTCTCCTTTACATCCTGTGTCAGAGCGGTTGCCGGCATATCGGCAGATCCCTTGGCAATACTTGTAGAGTACCCTATGGATTTGTCTTCAATCCTGAAATCAGCGCCCAGCTTTTCCGCCGCCTCCGACAGGATACGATCTTCTTTATGAAACACCAGTGAATTTTCCCCTATCATAACAATCCTGCCGCCGCCTGCCAGGAAGTCCCGCATCAAAGAGATATCCCCGTCAATCAGTGGCAACCCTGGCAAAACCAAAATCATAAGCCCGATACCGTCCATATCGTCCTCTGACAAATGTCGTTCTTTGTCATCAGCTTTTAACCGTACACCATACCCTGCGTCCGAAAAGAACTGCGCCACACCCTCCACACATGGTCGTATTTGTGTATTATAGAAGCTCCTCGTAAGCTCGGTAGAGAAAATCAGCACGTCCTTCCCGCCTGCCGTCGTCATCACCCTGTCTTCCCCGGAAAAAAGGGCAAGCAAGGCAAACAGCTTTTCGGCGTCCACAATCTCCTGCCACTCCTTGGGAAAACCCTCATAGGTGTCAGAAAGCGCAAGAAGCCGCTCGTACAGGGCTTCGATCTCCTCCTCGCTCATCCGGGATGTCCCTGTAAACATTCCCTGCAACGCCTCTTCCACTTCTTCTGCGTCCGGCAGGGCGTCGATCTCCTCCTGCAGTCCGCAGACCGGGCAATCCTCCCCCGCCGCCACGATGCCGTGGATACAGCCCACACTCACTCTAATTTCCGGCAGGCTGACATCCTCCGCCAGCTCATATTCTTCCGGCAGGATGGGCGTAAAGAGATAGACGCCCTCCCTATCGCCGTCATAGGCAGGCGAAGACTCCCATGTCACCTCTATGAAAACAGGCGTATCGCCTTCCGCAGCCTCCACCTTGACAGGCGACAGAATACCCGCCAGCCACGATGTCACCGCATTCGTCATTCTGTCCCAAAATGTTTTCCGCGGCAACGTGCCGTCAGCGGACGCTGTGTCAGCCCCCGCTCCCTGTTCCTGCGCTATCCTTTCCCCGCCGTCTTCTATTCCGCCGCTTTCACTCTCTTCCCCGCCGGGGTTTTCTTCTCCGCTCGTTTCCTCCCCGCTGCCGGAGTTCTCTTCCTCACCTGTTCCGTTGCCGTCTGGATTCTCTTCTCCGCCTGTTCCGTCGCCGTCAGGGTTCTCTTCCTCTCCCGTTCCATCCTCGCCTTCCTCCGGGTCGGGATTCTCAGGATCTTCTACCCCCCCCCCTTCATTTTCGGCATCATCCGAAAGGACATACACCTCCAGCGTATCTGGCAGAGCCAGCTCCGAAAGCGTCGTCCCCACCGCGACCACGCGATCCGCCGTCTCTTCCGAAAGCGGCACAAAGCCTGTTATGACATGGGATTCCTCTTTCTGTTCAGCCCGCACCGCGAGAACGCCCGCGAACGCCGACTGCTGTGTCAATATCATGGCAAACGCCAAAATGCCCGTCAAAATACGCCGTCCAGTCTTCTTTCTCCTCTCATTGCTGCTGACGCTGTTTTGATCGCTTCCTCTCCTGTCCATCACAAATCTCACTCCTTTTGTCCCTATCATTCCATATGTTTGTTCTGCCGCTCTGTCAGCCGATTATGACGTTTCTGAATTTTTATCACACCCGCACCATGCACATACTGCATGATGTCGGAGCGTGCGCCATATCCGGCGCACGCATAGACTGTCAGGCAGGTATTTTTTTGATTATATAATGGAAATAAAAAGATAAAAGAGATTTGGCACAGATTGCAATTTTTATGGTATGGATCGCAATTTAGTTTACATAATTTTTTTGCATATTTGGCAGGATCAACGTATCTGATACACCGATTTCAAAGTAAACGCCGCAGCGTCCCCCGCCACGATCTCCACCCGCTTCTCCCCCGGATTCATGTCAAAGAAATTGTCGGAGAATTTCACATCCCCGTCAACGCCTGCTATCTCCACATTTTTCGCATAGGCTTTCGCCGTGACAACAAGCGCATCGCCTTCCCTTCTCCAGGTCAGCTCCGGGTCATGGAACGGAAAATGCTTGGGCGCCGTAAACAGGCTTGTGCCTTCAGATACCGTCCTGCCATCCCGCTCAAAGGAATAACTTATGTAAACCTCCAGCTCATCATAGGCGGAAAAATCCATTTTTTCAAGCCACAGCCCGGACAGCGGTTCCACACGGACCTCCTGCGCGCCCTCCAGAAGCGCTTCGCCGTCCGCTTTTCTCAGGCTCCATCTCACCGTACCATCCACCCGCTCCATCGTCTCGTTGGCCACATGCAGTCTGGCGGACTTCTCGATGGGCGCAGGCTGTGCCACACAGAACGGTCTCTCGGACAGTTCCCCTACCTCCTCGCAGGAAATCATCACCGGGGCAAAGGCCCTCTTCTCCGCATAATGCAGGGCCTTCCAGCGTCCGTAATAGTCTATGCCTGCCCAGGAAGCCACCGGCCAGATATCGTTTAACTGCCACACCACCGTACCCATACATCTGCCACGGTTCCTTCTGAAATGCTCAATCCCATAACGGATGGCATCAGCCTGCAGAAGCTGGGACGCGTACAGAAGCATCTCAAAATCTGTAGGATAAAGGTAAGTCGCGGAGAGATAGGTCATAATCTTTCCGTTTGCCGCCGCATTTCTCTGGTGCATTTCCATCACGCGGGAGAAAATATTTCGGTCCTCCAGCGCAGTAAAGGTCTCCACCGTCTTTAAGCAGGGAAAAGACTGGAACCCAAACTCGGACATGTAGCGGAAATGGTAGTTCCGATAGTCCGTGAAAGGCTTGCCGCCGTGCCACACATCCCAGTAGTGGGTATCTCCCCTGTTCTCATCCCAGGGGTTATCATAATTTCCTCCTGAGGATGGTGAGGACGGCCAGTAGAACGTAACAGGATCCTCTTCCTCCAGGATTTTCGGAATGATATACTCGAAAATCTTGATATAATCGCACTTCTGCTTGATGGAAGGCTGCCACGCCCCGTCCAGCGTCTGCGTCTCCATCTCATTGTTGCCGCACCAGATGCCAAGGCAGGCGTGATGGCGGATCCTCCGCACATTGTCGCGGATCTCCGCACTGATGCTGCGCTCGAAACTGTCGTCCAGCTCGTAGGAGGCGCAGGCAAACATAAAGTCCTGCCACACAAGCAGCCCCAGTTCATCGCAGATATCAAAAAACCAGTCGTCCGGGTAATAGCCGCCGCCCCAGACACGGACACAATTATGGTTTGCCGCCGCCGCGTCCTCCAGAAGCCTCCGGGTGCGCTCCGGCGTGATGCGCGAAAATATATTGTCCTCCGGGATATAGTCCGCACCCATAGCAAAAATTTTTACCCCGTTTACCTCATGGGCAAAACACTCTCCCCACTCGTCCCGCTCCGTATTCACTGTCATGGTGCGCAGGCCGATCCGGCGGCTCCACTGATCAAGCACATTGCCCGCCCCGTCAAGGAGCGTCACTTCCGCCCGGTAAAGGGGCTGTTCCCCAAAGCCGTTGGGCCACCAGCGTTTCGGGTTGTATACCGTGATGGTGTCCCAGCCCTCCGCCCCGTCAGCGCAGACCACATTTTCTGCGCATCCTGTCTGCTCCTCCGGCTCCTGCGCATCCCCGTCTGCGCACTCCTGCGTGCCCCGCCTGGAAGACTTCTCTAATACCAGTACGCCATCCGGGTCATAAAGGGCCGTGCGAATCTCATATCCGTTCCCGTCTGTGAAGTCCTCGATCTCCACGGCATATATGATGTCAACCTCATCTCCACTCGCCAAATCACAACTTATGTCAACCAACTTTTTCTCTTGAGCCTGACCACTCTCTGATGCAGAAGCCGTGCCGCTCTTCCCATCCGTTTCTGTCTCCGCAGTTTTCCCTGCCGTGCTCCAGTTCTGCGTTATGTAAACCTGTCCAATCCGCGCCATCTTACCAGATAAAACCGATACCTCCCGGAATATCCCCGCATCGGGCAGTCTCGGGCCCCAATCCCAGCCGAACATGCAGTGCGCCTTTCGCAGATGGGGAAATCCCAGCATGGCGTCTGTGGATCCGCCCGTAAATACCTTCTGATTCTCCTCCTCTATATAGCGGGTAGGCGATGCAATCTCCACACGGAGCGTATTCTGTCCAACCCTCGCCGCATCCTCTATGGAAAATTCCCAGATACGGTGCATATTGTCCGCATGTCCCAAAAGAACGTCATTCAGGTAAATATCCGCCAGCGTGTCGATCCCGTCAAAACGGAGCAGCAGGAAATCCCCCTCGAGCTGTTCCTCTTTGAGAGAAAAATCCGTCTCAAACACAAAGTCATTGTCCATAAGGGGAAGCGCGGTAAGCTCATTCATCCTGTCGTAAGGGTCGGGCATAAGCCCCTGCTGTAAAAGGTTGCCGTAGACAGAGCCTGGAATCACCGCCGGAAGGATCTGTCCGTTCACTCCATACACATCCCGGTCCCCCACGATCCGCATCTGCCACCTGTCACCGTTTAAAGTCATTTTTTCCATCTGTTTTCTCCCACTCTCCTATTTTCAGTCCTTTCGGACAGCTTCTTTTCCCCTCAACATACGCCTGCCTTTGTACGGCAGATGCATGTATCGTATCACATTTCCTGTATGCGCGACAACATCTTCTTCCGATCCTTCTTCCACTTTGCTCCCTTTTCTTTTTCGCAGAAATATGGTATCGTACAAAGGAAGCCGCAAACGGCGGCAGAAACACGATATGACTGCAAATTGTAAACGCAAGAAAGGGGAACGCTGCCCATGAGCCATCAAAGCGATAAAGAAAAGCTGCCAAACCATAAAAAAACGCCGAAACAGATCGGGGCGCTCATCTGCGTCTTCCTTCTGGTCGGCATGTATATCGGCGCGTTCATTGTGGCCTGTCTGGATCTGGGCGATTCCGGGCGGCTTTTCGCCGGGTGTCTGGTCGCCACCATCGGCGTGCCGATTCTGCTCTGGCTGTTTTTGTGGTGTCTGGAACGGATGAAAAAATCACCGTCTGAAAATAGTGATTCCAAATAGAGCGCACGGTCCGCGCTTATAACAGTCAGCTATTGGAACCGTTATGCCGTCCTCCCCTTCCTGCCAGATCCTTCACCACCTCCCCTGCGATGATAAGCCCTGCTACGGACGGGACAAAAGCGGCGCTTCCGGGAAGCGTTTTTTTTCGCGCACCCGGAGCCATATCTTCTACTCTCCCGGTGCTTCCGACCGCCTTCTCTTCGGTCCGCTCTGCCATAGCGTCACCTAAGAAACGCTCCTCCATCTCCGCCATGCCTTCCTCCGGCAGATTTGCCGCAGCATATGCCGGGGTAACCGGCTCTTCCTCCGAATACACCACTTTCAAATGTTCCACATGCCGCTTTTTCAGCTCCCTGCGCATCACACGCGCGAGAGGGCACACCTTCGTCTCATAGATATCCGCCACACGGAAAGCGGAAGCGTCCAGCTTATTGCCCGCCCCCATGCTGCTGATCACCGGCACGCCCGCATCTTTCGCACGCATCACCAACTCGATCTTCGCCGTCACGGTGTCCACTGCATCCACTACATAATCATATTCACTGAAAGGAAAACGATCCGCATTTTCCGGCAGGAAAAAGCAGGGATAAACGCGCACCACCGCATCCGGGTTGATGGAGTGAATCCGCTCCCGCATCACTTCGGTCTTCTCTCTTCCCACCGTCTCCCGTGTGGCAATGATCTGCCGGTTGATATTGGAGAGCGCTACCTTGTCCTTGTCAATCAGATCAAGTGCGCCCACGCCGCTGCGGGCCAGAGCCTCGCACACATAGCCGCCAACGCCGCCAACGCCAAACACCGCTACACGGGAATGGGAAAGCCTGTCCATCGCATCCGCACCCAAAAGCATCTCTGTTCTGCAAAATTCTTCTCGCATGATTTTCCTCTTTTTCCTTTTCTCTCCCATATATTACAATGTCGCATCTAAATCTTAAAATGGCATACGCCAAACAGCAATCGCACATTCTGCAATCCTTTCAAATCTCTACCTCAATGTCAGACTTTTATTCTGTTTCAGATTTCGGTAAAGCGTCACATACATCGTCACAAAACATGCCACCCCGCCGATCGCATTGGAGACCGGCTCCGCCAGAAACACCCCGTCCACGCCAAACCCGAACTTGGGCAGGAGCACTGTCAGCGGCGCGACGATCACCGCTTTGCGAAGCAGCGAGAAAAAGATTGCGTGGCGCGAGTCCCCCAGCGCCGTGAAAGCGGACTGTCCCGTAAACTGAAACGCCATAAAGAAGAAGCCGAAAAAGTATAGGCGCATGGCACCCACTCCCGCTTCGATCATGGCGGGATCCTCTGTAAATACAGATAACAGCAGATGCGGACTCAGGATCACCAAAAGCCATGCCAAGAGCGTATATAGGATTCCCAGAGCGGCAGTAAACCGAATCCCCTGCCGTACTCTTTCATACGCCTTCGCGCCGTAATTATATCCCAGTACAGGCTGCGCGCCGCTCGAGATCCCGCTGACGGGCAGGGCAAGAATCTCTCTGGTGGAATTGATCACCGTCATTACACCCACATAAAGATCGCCGCCATAAATTTTCAGCGTTGCGTTGCAAACCACCTGCACCAGACAGTTCGTCCCCTGCATGATAAAGCCGGACATACCAAGCGCCATGATCTCCTTTGCCAGTTTTCCTTCTACCCGCAGATCCTTCTTCTTCATGGGAAGCAGCGCTTTCTTCCCAGTCAGAAACCAGAGCACCCAGATACAGGAAACGGCCTGACTGATCACCGTGGCAAGCGCCGCACCGCCCACGCCCATGTGAAGCCCGAAGATAAAAATCGGATCCAGTATCAGATTCAACACTGCTCCTAACAGGGTTGTCATCATGCCCATGCGGGGAAATCCCTGCGCATTGATAAACCCGTTTAACCCCGTAGCAAGCATGGTAAACGGCGTCCCCCACAGATAAATTTTCAGGTACGCATCAGCATACACATAGGAGGCATCGCTTGCGCCGAACAGATAGAGCACCGGCCTGCGAAACAGATAGCAGAGAAAAAACATCACCACTGATGTACCAAGCAGAAGGGAAAACGTATTACCGAGAATTTTCCCCGCCCGTTCTTCCTGTCCTGCCCCTCTGGCAATGGAAAAGAGCGGCGTGCCGCCTGTCCCGAACAAAAAGGTGAGCGCCGCAATCAGAGTCGTCAGCGGGAACGCCAGACCAATGCCGGTTAACGCCATGCTGTCGGCCCCCGGCAGATGCCCGATATAGATACGGTCTACCACATTATATAAAAGCTGTACAAGCTGTGCCAAAATCAAAGGAAGGGACTGTGCAACAATATTCTGCCAGACCTTACCCTGTGAAAAATCAGCGGACTGCATTGATATACTCCTTTTATGATTGCTCATTGCTGTGATACACGGACATCCTCACACAGACGCCGCCCCCGCCCCAATCCAGAAGCAGGCAGTATGCCGGCTCCATACTGTTTCCTTCATATAGATAATATTCATCTATCGCGCCATGCGTAATATAGCTATATTTATAAGCCAATCTCCCCTGCTCGTCATAATCGCCGGACTGGGTATACCCGGTGGTACCATAGAATTTGGGATAATGATAGTATTCTTTATGATACAGCGTCCCGTCATCACGGTAGATATAATCCAAAGAAAGCAGACTCACTTCCATCGGCGCCCCATCGACCAGATCCGTTGTTTTTGCCTCAAATGAAGACAGCTTATCATCTTCCGTATACTCATAAATCTCCAGCGGCCAATGTTGTTCTCTGGTATTTTTTCCTGAAATAGCCCGCGTGGAAAATGTGTCCTGCGGTTTCCACACATCGGTTTCCATTTCCTCAAATGCAAACCCGTCACGTCCGGCTCTTTTCTCCAGATTTTCGTCATAGTAATCATAATAGCGGATTCCGCAGCCCCTTCCTGCCTGCGGATCGAAATATAACTCCATGAGCAGATTGCCAAACCGATCACAGTATTCGTAAAACGGCTTCGTTCCCGCGAAACCATAATCCGCCAGAAATGCCTGCTTATCCTCATACTCTGCCTGTTCCAGATGATCCTTTACCATCCGAATCGGATTGCCGTCCTCCGCACTCCCAAATCGCTTCAATCCTTCCCAAAGCAGATATTGATAATATTTCTCATTCCGCAAGCCGACCGTTTCGCATCTTTCCACGTTCCCCGTATAGATATCCTGTTCTTCCAGACAGTCCCGAATACAAAGGCTTTCTTGTTCCGTCACCGCATCTTTGCGCACTGTCCATCTGCGCAGTTCGATCACGCGCCGAAGCTCCTGATGGATCCTGCAGATTGACTTGGTCTCCACAGTTTCTTCCGTGCCATCTTCCGCACCGCATACCAAAAACGCCTCTTCCCTTACGGAGCCTTCCTGATACCAGGGGATCACCACGGGATCCGCCACAAATCTCTGTTTCTCACTCTCCCACTGATAGCATAGTCCTTCTGCTCCCGTCTCCTGCGCGTCTGCCGGATAGACGATCAGATCCTTGTAATATGCAAACAAGACATCATACCGAAAAGTCACTTCTGCCGATGCGACACCGCAGGGGAATTGCTGCAAGAGCTGCCCGCTCTCATCATACAGACAAAAGTTTCGTTCTGCGGATTCTTTGTCCGCCGCTTCCCTGTCCTTCACATTTTCACTGCCTCCCCGCAGGACCAAAGACCATCCCTCCTCTTTCCCGGAAAAAGGGTAGTCTACCGCAACTCCTTGATTCTCTGACAAACCGGCATCTTTATTCTCCAACAGATTGCTTTCCGTCTCCTGCGCCCCCGCCTGATTTTGCCGCGCACAAATCCCCCACAGGAAAAGCGCTCCGATGAACACGCCCACTATGAAGAGAAAGAAATATCTTATCCTTGTAAAAACACCTGTCTTCATCGCCCAAAATTCTTTCCAAATATGTTTTACCCTGCCATCCATTTTATGATATAATCTACGCGATGGCAATAAGCAGTGCGCATTCATTCAGATAACCCGGCGGGCAGAGACAGCCCGCAAAGCAGTAATTGCCAATGGTCTGAACTGCGCGGGCGGGCACTGCGAATATATTATATTTAAGAAGGAGACACCACAATGCAGATCACAAATGACATTCGCTACATAGGCGTAAACGACCATGACATCGACCTCTTTGAGGGACAGTACACCGTAGAGAACGGGATGGCCTACAATTCCTATGTGATTCTGGATGAAAAAATCGCCGTGATGGATACGGTGGACACCAACTTTGAGGAGGAATGGCTGGAGAACCTGAAAGCTGTGCTGGACGGGCGCACCCCGGATTACCTGATCGTACAGCACATGGAGCCCGACCACTCCGCAAGCATAGATATTTTTACAAAAAATTACCCGGAGGCGCTTATCGTGGCGTCCGCCCCTGCTTTCACCATGATGAAACAGTTTTTCGGCACAGACTACGCAGACAGACGCCAGATCATCAAAGAGGGAGACTCCCTCTCCTTAGGGACACACACCCTGCAGTTCGTGGCCGCGCCGATGGTGCACTGGCCGGAAGTCATGGTCACCTATGACGCTCACGACAAGGTACTCTTCTCCGCAGACGGTTTCGGTAAGTTCGGCGCTCTCGATGCGGACGAGGACTGGGCCTGCGAAGCGCGACGCTACTACTTCGGCATTGTGGGCAAATTCGGCATGCAGGTGCAGAATCTTTTGAAAAAGGCCGCAGCCCTTGACATTCAGATCATCTGTCCGCTGCACGGCCCTGTTTTAAAGGAGAATTTGGAATATTATGTAAACCTTTATCAGACATGGTCCTCCTACGGCGTAGAGTCTGAAGGCATTATGATCGCCTACACATCCGTCTACGGCCACACCCGTGCGGCCGCTGAACTGCTGGCAGAAAAGCTGACCGCCAAAGGCTGTCCGAAGGTCGTCGTGGCTGACCTTGCCAGGGAAGATATGGCGGAGTGTGTGGAAGACGCGTTCCGCTACGGCAAACTGGTGCTTGCCACCACCACCTACAACGCGGAAATGTTCCCCTTCATGCGGGAATTTATTGACGAACTGATCTCCCACAGCTACCAGAACCGCACCATCGCCCTGATGGAGAACGGCACCTGGGCGCCTATGGCCGCAAAGGCTATGCGGGCCAGACTGGAAGGCTGTAAGGATATCACCTTTGCGGAAAATGCGGTGCAGATCCGCTCCGCATTGAACGAGGAAAATGTGGCACAGATCGAGGCGCTGGCGGAAGAGCTGATGTCGAAGTAACGGCAGACTCATGTCTGGGGAGGTACTTTCGTTCTCCCCAGACATTTTCTATACGGTGCAGGGATTATTTTCTGACCGCCGCAACCGCTTCCTCATCTACGGTGAACTCCACCAATCCCATATAGCCCGGAGCCACTTCATACTCGTCAAAGCATATCACAATCTGTCCATCCTGGTTTACATAAAAATTTTGATCCGCTTTCACCGACTCAAACTGATGTCCCATCTCTTCTTTGGAATCGACCCAGTAAACTTTCGACTCATCCGCCTGCATCTGTTCCCGCATCTGCTCCTTGATATTTTCACTGATGGGGGTGATATAGTCCGCTCCTTCCTTAAACAGATCCTTCAAAGAGACAATTTCACCCGTCGTCTTGTCAATGTGATAATAATATTGGTACTGGAAGCCGCTTGCCGCAATCTCGGTCACATCGATCCGCAGTGTAAACCAGGTGTCCGTATCTGTCACTACTTCGTGACCCGCATAAATGCCGCTATGCCCTTCCCCCTGTTCCACCTGTTCCTCAAATCTGGCAATCAGGCGGTCTGTCATCTCCTCAATGCTCTCGTTGATGGTCTGAATGCTTCCCTCCATTTTGACATTTTCCAGCCTCACTTCCTCTATGTCCGCTGAGAAATTCTCGTCCTCATACTGATAATTCCGAATGGTCACCGCTCTGATCACATCTCCAAGAATCGGAATCTGCTCCATCGCATACGCCGCCTCGGCGGATGTGTTTGGTACAATTACCAGCATAAACGCCGCCGCTGCCGCCGCCCATCCGATTGTTTTCCCCATTCTTTTCCTGCTTTTTCCTTTCCCTTGTTCGGGAAGGATTCCCTCTCGTTTCAGACTGTCTATCAGATGTTCCCTCTCCTCCTCGGTCATCTGCTCCCTGTTTTCTAACAAGCTCTCCGAATCTATGTCATTGCACATTTCATATATTCTGGACATTTCCTACACCTCACTTTCCGCAATGGACTTTTGCAGCTGCTTTCTGCCTCTGCTGATACGCCCGTAAATCGCCGCCTTGCTCATATGCATCCGACTTGCCACCTCATCCGTGTCCAGTTCCTCCAGAAAGACCAGCCGGAAGATCTCGGCGTCCTCCTCCTTCAGACAGGAGAGAATCCGGCAGGCTTCCTCCTCGTACTCCCGGCGGAGAAATTCCCGCTGGGCCGCCTCGTCCTCCCAATCCGGCATCTGGTCCACCAGATCCTCTTTTGACGCATGAATATATTTGCGCACATAGGTCAATGCCTTAAACCTGCACACCCCGGCAAGCCAGTTCTGAAATTCTGACCGTTTCGGGTCAAAACTGTCGATATGATCCCACACGGCTAACAGGGTGTCGTTCATACAGTCATCCCACAGATGCGGAAGCGTCCCCATCTGCCGCTTTACAACCGTTTTCATAACCCAGCCGTAATGGTCAATGACATAATACAGCGCCTGTTCATTTCTCTTTTTTAACTGCCTGACAAAATTTTTTTCACTGATTTCCACATTACCCACCACCTTATCTGCTTTCTTACCTATAATTCGCATCCAAAATGATTTTTCTGACATAAAATAAAATTTTTTCAAAAAACTTTTAGACAGACAAAAACACCCGCTGACTGCAGCCACAGCCAACAGGTGTTTCTCCTTACGCCTCCACGCCCAGCTTCCGAAGCTCCAAAACCGCCTGCTCCTTACTCTGAAAATGAATCGTATGTATGCCGAATTTCTCCGCCCCTTCCAGATTGCGGGGCGTGTCATCCATGAACACACACTCCTCCGGCACCAGCTCATAGCGGTCTATGAGCAGCTGATAAATCTCCGGCATGGGCTTAATGACTTTCTCCTGATAAGAAAGGATGCCGCCGTCCATGTAGGGGATAAAGTCAAGAGCCGCCGCACAGTCCCTGCTCGCACTCTCGGAAAAATTGGACAGATAGAGACAACGGTATCCCTTCTCCTGCAATTTTTGTATCCAGGGAATCGCGTAATCGTTTCGAACCACCATAGGTCCCTTATCCCGCAGAGTCTCCCGGATCTCCTTCTCGATACCGGGGTCTCTTTCGATAAAGCCCTGCACGATCTCCTCATCGCTCATAACGCCCCTGTCATACTCATTCCACAGCGGATTCTTAACCGTGGCATTGGCCAGCCGCTCCAGAATCTCCCCGCTGTACCCAAAACTGCGGTAATGCGCTTCCCATGTAAAATCCGCCAGTACATTTCCTATATCAAATATGATTGTTGTTATCATCTTCCCGCTTCCATTCCTTGTCAAAAACTTCACCACAAACCGCATCGTTTCTCTTTGCGGCTCTCAGTTAACATAACTCAAAACATCGCATATCACAAGTTTACATAATTCAGTCACGCTTCCTACACGGCGCATGGTTTACATAACTCACATCAACTTCTCGCCAGACCATCCACATGCAGTACCTCGCCGCTGATGTAGGAAGCCCTGTCCGATGCCAGGAACACAAAGGCATTGGCGATATCTTCCGGCTGTCCCATCCTTCTGAGCGGGATCTGTGCAATCATCGGATCAATCACTTCTTTGGGAACCTGACGCATCATGTCTGTGTAGGTGATGCCCGGCGCAACCGCATTGACCCGGATTCCCTTCGGACCAAGCTCTCTCGCCAGAGACAGGGTAAAGCCGTTCACCGCAAACTTGGACGTTGGATAAGCAATTCCCGCAGGCTGCCCATACTGGCTCACCATAGAGGAAGTATTCAGGATCACGCCGCTTCCCGCCGCAATCATATGCGTGCCCGCTGCCTTGGAACAGTTGAATACGCCCTTGATATTCAGATCCATCACTCTCTCGAACGTCTCATCTGTATATTCGGTAAAAGGCGTACTCTCCGACACGCCCGCATTGTTCACCAGAATGTCAATGCTTCCATACTTTTCGGCCACACGGTCAAAGGCTTCCTTCACCGCCTCAAAGTCGGAAAGGTTCGGGAATATCCCTTCCACTGCCGCCTCAGGATACGCCTCCTTCAACTTTGCCACCGCCTGATCCGCAGTCTCCTGACGGCTGGCACACAATACCACCTTCGCGCCCTCCTGCAAAAATGCCTCCACTGTGGCGTAACCGATGCCTCTGCTGCCGCCCGTCACAATTGCAACCTTGTTCTCAAGTAACATAAATTTCCCTCCTTTTATCGTGTTATATTGTCTTCTCCAGCGCTCCGCTTTCTGGAAACCAATCCGTTCCACACACAGGATCTGATAACATCTCTGCAGACAGGATCTGATAACATCTCTGCAGACAGGGCAGCGGAAAAAAACATCCCCGCTGCCCCTTATCCTCCGTATTGCAGTCCTACTTGTTCAGCGGACTTTCCCTGTAAATAATATCTTCCCTTCCCGGGCCGTTTGACACCATAGTAATAGGATGCCCAATCTGCTCCTCAATAAACTCTATATAGTTACGGCAGTTCTCCGGCAGATCCTCGTAGGTTTTGATGCCGCGGATATCACATTTCCAGCCGGGCAGCTTTTTCAACACGGGCTTCGCCTTTTCCAGCTTAAATGTCACCGGGAAATCCGTGGTCACCTGTCCGTCCACCTCATAGCCGACACAGACGGGAATCTCATCCAGATACCCAAGCACATCGAGCACCGTAAATGCCACATCTGTGGTACCCTGCAGACGGCAGCCATACTTGGACGCCACGCAGTCAAACCAGCCCATTCTTCTGGGTCGGCCTGTCGTAGCCCCGAACTCTCCGCCGTCACCGCCGCGTCTTCTAAGCTCATCCGCCTCATCGCCGAAAATCTCCGACACGAACGCTCCCGCGCCCACCGCAGAGGAATACGCTTTGCACACCGTTATGATCTGCTTGATCTCATAGGGCGGAATGCCTGCGCCGATGGCACCGTAGGCCGCCAGTGTGGAGGAAGACGTCACCATCGGATAAATGCCGTGATCAGGATCTTTGAGCGTTCCAAGCTGCCCCTCCAGAAGAACGGTCTTTCCGTCCTTAACCGCCTGATCCAGATAGGCGGACACATCACACACATAAGGCGCAATCATCTCCCGGTACTGCTGCATTGTGGCAAACAGCTCCCTTGCATCCAGAGCCGGCTTATGGTAAAGATGCTCCAGAAGTATATTCTTCGTCTCGCATACGCGCTCCAGCTTTTCTTTCAAAAGATCCTCGTCGAAAAGTTCGCTGACCTGAAAACCGATCTTTGCATATTTATCAGAATAAAAAGGGGCGATCCCCGATTTGGTAGAGCCGAAGGACTTTCCGCCCAATCTCTCCTCCTCATACTGATCAAACAGAATATGGTAAGGCATTACAATCTGGCAGCGGTCAGACACGAGAATTTTCGGCTTTGGCACGCCTCTGTCCGTGACAGACTTGATCTCCTCCACCAGAATCGGAATGTTGAGCGCTACGCCGTTGCCTATAATGCTGGTAGTATGCCCGTAAAACACACCCGACGGCAGGGAATGCAGCGCAAACTTGCCGTAATTATTCACGATTGTGTGACCCGCATTCGCGCCGCCCTGAAAGCGTACCACAATATCCGCTTTCTCTGCCAGTGTATCCGTGATCTTACCTTTGCCCTCATCGCCCCAGTTGGCGCCCACTACAGCTTTTACCATAATTACCTCCATGCCGGAGCGTTTTATTGCGGAGGCTGCGAGCCAAATCTCCAATTTGGCTCTGCAATTCCGAGTTTGTGGCTCCGACACAAACTCGCGATAGAAAAATCAGCGCATCAGCGTGATTTCTCTATCTTACCTCCTTGTTAAACCCATGCAAAGAGCCGGTTGTAAAAACCGGCTCCCGTTTCTTACTTTATAAGTATAAAGCAAAACAAATCCTAAATCAATGCTTTCGCAAATTTATGTAAAACTATTTATCCGCATGCGCTTTTTTCCATGCTTTGATCTCGGCGAGACGCTTTTTCAAGGCCTCCTCCTCACCCATGCCGGCAGGCCGGTAATATTCCCGCCCTAAGAGGGCATCCGGCAGACACTGCATGTTGGTCAGCTTCTCCTCCGTATCGTGGGCGTACTGGTAACCCCTTCCGTATTCCAGGTCACGCATAAGCCCCGTTACCCCATTTCGGATCACAAGGGGCACCGGCTCCGCCAGATCCTTGACGGCATCCTCCTTCGCCTCGTTGTAGGACACCTCCATAGCGTTCGACTTAGGCGCAAGGGCCACATAGACCACCGCCTGGGTCAGATGTACATTGCACTCCGGCATACCAAGAAAATGACAGGCCTGATAAGCCGCCACCGCAATCTGTAACGCCCGCGGATCAGCCAGTCCCACATCCTCACTGGCAAAACGCACCACACGCCTTGCCACATAGAGCGGGTCTTCCCCGGCCTCCAGCATCCGGGCCAGCCAGTATACCGCCGCATCGGGATCGGAATTTCTCATGGACTTATGTAAGGCGGAGATGAGGTTGTAATGCTCCTCCCCCTTTTTGTCATACAGAAGGGACTTCCGCATGGTGCACTGTTCCAGCGTTTCCTTTGTCACCGTAACGGCTCCCTGCGCGTCCATCTCCCCGTTTAATACTACCATCTCCAAGGTGGACAGGGCATTTCTGGCATCGCCGTTTGCAAAAACAGCGATCATCTCCAGCGTCTCCCCGTCAATATGCACCGTCTGGTTCCCAAAACCTCTGGGATCCGCCAGCGCATGTGACAACAGCTCGCTGATCTCCTGGGTGGTAAGGGCCTGCAGCACGAATACCTTACAGCGGGACAGCAGAGCGCTGTTGATCTCGAAGGAAGGATTTTCCGTGGTTGCGCCGATCAGAACAATGCTCCCCTTCTCCACAAAGGGCAGAAACGCGTCCTGCTGCGCCTTGTTAAACCGATGGATCTCGTCCACAAACAAAATTGTCCTGACGCCGTACTGGCGGTTCTTTTCCGCCTGCTCCATAACGGTTCTTATCTCTTTAATACCGCTCGTCACCGCCGAAAAGTCGATAAAGGACGACTTGGTCTTATTGGCAATGATCCTTGCAAGGGTAGTCTTTCCCACTCCGGGCGGTCCCCAGAAGATCATGGAGGAAATCTGATCCTGCTCAATCAGTTTTCGCAGCACCTTGCCTTTTCCGAGAAGATGTCCCTGTCCTACATATTCTTCCAAGCTGCCGGGCCTTAACTTCGCCGCCAGCGGCTGTGGCATTTCCCTGTCAAATAAAGATATCTGATCCACGTTTTTTATCTCTTATTCCACTTGTTATTATTGTTATCCTTTTTGGAATCCTGCTCTTCCGTTTCTGATGTACTGGAAGCGGGTTCCGGCAAAGTCGAAAGAGCTTCCGAATTCATAATACACTGCCCCTGGAAGACCGCGTTCTCATCCACGATCAGGCTCTTTGTGCGGATATTGCCGATCACCTTACCAGTAGAAGCCACCTCGGTTCTGCCGCCGGAAGTAAGATCGCCTTCCAGGGAGCCGCCGATGATAATGCTGCTGCCCTTCACGTTTCCTTTTACCTTACCGCTGGAGCTGATAATGAGCGCGCCCTCTGTCTCCACATCCCCGGTCACGCTTCCCTCCACGCGCACGGCCTCCTTTGCACGGATGTTGCCGTCTACTACCATATCAGCGCCTATGATACTGCTGATCTTCGCGTTAATCTGTTCCACTGACTTTTTTCCCAACATAGCTTCCTCCCTAACCTTTAATCTCAATCATATCAAGCGGGTCAACGTAGCTTTCATCCTTGCGGATGCTGTAACCTGTCTCCGTGTTATCCTCGCCAACGAGAAAAAGCGCCACACCCTTCACGACCTGGCTTCCCTCTTCCACGATGGGACTGCCCAGATTCCGATAGGTGGTGACATACCCGTTGCCATGATCGATGATCACATAGCTGACTTCGCCTTCCGCCTCCCGTACTTCCTTAACCGTGCCAGGTGCAGTGGCTACCACTTTCGTTTCTTCCGCTGCCACGAAAATGAGCTCTTTCCACTCCTCTTTCGCCTCAACTTTCAGCGTTGTCTCTTCCTCGTCATTCCCGTCGTTCTCATCCTGTGCATCTTCCGCTGACGCATCGTCCTCTTTAATCTGCGCCGCGCCGCTCATGGGAAAGCCCTTGGGAATATAATTTTCCTCGTGGGCTGCCACCAGCTCGTGCTCCTGCTCCTCCCTGCGGCTCAGCGTATCCTCCAGTGAGGATATCCTGCCGGCAAGACTTTCCTTTTCCGCCGTCAGCGCTTCGTTGTCCGCCTTCATCTGGACGATCTGCTCCAGCTGTTTGGCATTCCGCTCTATGTAGCCTCCCATAGTGATGGTCGTATACACCGCGTAACAGATTACCGCCACAAACATCACAAAAGAAACCACCGCCAGCGCGCCCGTCTTGATGTGCATTCTCCGATAGTTCGCCGCAGGAGAATCGGATGTTAATATTATCGTATAAGTGATCTTTCTCTTGCGCAAATCTGTGCTCATAAATAAGGTCACCTCCACTCATCCTTTTCATAATAACACAAACTGCGCAAGAAAGACATAGTATTTTTTAAAACAAATGTTACATTTTTAATATAAATGTAACAAAGTCGGTTTTACCAGTAACGCGGGCCAGACTTACACGGAACGCGCGCTGCGCCCCATCCGCCCCACAGCGAGCGCTCTCGTCGCATTGAGCACCGCCAGAATCATCACGCCCACATCCGCAAAAATCGCCCACCACATGCCGACTATGCCCACCGCGCCCAGGGCCAGACAGATCAGCTTCACTGCCAGCGCAAAGACAATATTTTCATGGACGATCCGCAAGGTTTTTCTGGAAATCTGCATGGCAAGGGCTATTTTCGCCGGATCGTCGTCCATCAGCACAATATCCGCCGCCTCAATCGCCGCATCGGAGCCAAGGGCCCCCATAGCGATCCCTATATCCGCCCGGGAAAGCACCGGCGCATCGTTGATCCCGTCCCCCACAAAGGCCAGTTTTTCCTTCTTTCCCTTCGCCGCAAGAATCTTTTCCACCTCGCCCACTTTGTCTGCCGGCAGAAGTTCACTTCTCACCTCGTCCACACCAAGCTCCGCAGCCACTGCTTCCGCCACGGACTTTGCATCTCCAGTTAACATAACTATACTGCGCACCCCAGACTTCCTGAGCGCCGCAACCGCCTCCCCTGCGCCCGGTTTCACCACGTCAGAAATCAGAATACACCCGGCATAAACGCCGTCCACCGCCACATACACCTGCGTCCCGGTCCCGGAAACCTCCTCCGGCGTAATCTGCAGCCGCTCCATCAGCCTGCGGTTTCCCGCTGCCACACGCTGTCCGTCCACACAGGCGCAGACACCGTGCCCGCTGATTTCCTCCACATCCTTCACACGGCCCCTGTCGATCTCCTTCCCGTAGGCATCCCGCAGGCTTCTGCTGATCGGATGGCTGGAAAAACTCTCAGCGCAGGCCGCGTAAGCAACCAGCTCCTCTTCGGAAAAACCTGCCGCCGCTTTCGCTTCCGTCACCTCAAACACGCCCTTTGTAAGCGTCCCCGTCTTGTCGCAGACCACATACTTCGTCTCGGAGAGAGCTTCCAGATAGTTGGACCCCTTCACCAAAATCCCTCTGGCGGAAGCCCCGCCGATCCCGCCGAAGAAACTTAGGGGAATGGAAATCACCAGCGCGCAGGGGCAGCTTATGACTAATGTAGTCAACGCTCTTGTCACCCACATGCTCCACTGTGCCTCATATCCCATAATCAGACTGCCTATCGGCGGCAGCAAAGCGATCGCCAGTGCGCCGCAGCACACCGCCGGCGTATAATATCTGGCAAAACGGGTGATAAAATTCTCGGAGCGGGATTTTTTCATGCTGGAATTTTCCACCAGCTCCAAAATTTTGGAAACCGTCGATTCCCCAAATTCCTTTGTTGTGCGCAGCTTTAAAAGGCCCGACATATTGACGCTGCCGCTGATGACCAGATCGCCCGCGCCAACCTGCCTCGGCAGACTCTCCCCGGTCAGTGCGCTCGTATTCAGGGAGGCTTCCCCTTCTTCCACAATACCGTCGATGGGCACTTTTTCACCGGGCATGACCGTGATGAGCGTGCCGATCTCCACCTCGTCCGGGTCTACCTGTTCGATCCGCCCCTCCACCTCTATGTTGGCATAATCCGGGCGGATATCCATCAGCTTCGCAATGTTTCCCCTGCTCTTTCCCACCGCATAACTCTGGAAAAGCTCCCCGATCTGGTAAAAGAGCATAACGGCCACGCCTTCCGTATATTCCCCCAGAATAATGGCTCCCACGGTAGCTACGGCCATCAGGAAATTTTCGTCGAACACTTCCCCGTGGATCACGCCGAGAAACGCTTTGCGCAGAATGTCATAACCGATCACCAGATAAGGAACCATAAAAAGCGCAAACCGCAGCCACGGATTCTGTATCGGTGCGAACAGCAGGCCCAGCACAAGGACTGCCGCAATCAAAATTCTGATGAAGACCTTTTTCTGTTTTCTAGTCATCTGTCCTACCCCCATTGTATTCATCTTTGATTTATCTTTATATGAACATTCAAACATATATTCATTTGTTTGTCAATATAGTTATTGCTTCTTTTTTATTTTTTACGCGAATAAGAAGCGTCAAAACGCTTCGCATCTCGAGTTCGCGTTGCTCGTCATAAGCCTTCCGATGTCTGCTTCCATACCTGTATGGCGCAGCCCTCGGCTGGCTTCTGACTCTGCTTATTCGCGCAAAAAAAGGACAACCTCAGCCGCCAAGTGTTCTCCGGGATGTTTTGTGTGTGAACCGAGACACTGGCGATACGTCGCCGCACTCCTCCCAGAACTGATGTTGTCCTTGTAAAATTATATGCCATTTTTTTCGTTTGCACAAGTTTCTACTCAATATTTAGTTTATCTTCAGCGCTGTACTTCCCCAGGATTCACATGCACCATAATATGCTTCACCTTGGGGAAATTTTTCTCAATGGAATCATGCACCTGCTCCGCCGTCTCATGGGCCTTTCGCAGCGTCTCCCCGCCATCCGCACAGATCTCGATATCCACATAGATTTTGTTGCCAAAAACCCTCGTATGCAGAAGGTCTACGCCGAGCACGCCTTCCTGCGCCGCCGCACATTCCCGCAGAGCGGTTTCCGTCTCTTCATCGCACGCCTTGTCTACCATCTTATCCACCGCATCCCTAAAAATCTCGTAAGATGCCTTGCCGATAAAGAAGCAGATCGCCAGGCTGGCAATCGGATCCAGAATCGGGAACCCCATTCTCGCCCCGGCGATACCGATGAGTGCGCCAACGGACGAGAGCGCGTCAGAACGGTGGTGCCATGCGTCCGCCATCAGCGCGCCGGAATCGATCCGCCTGGCATGCACTTTCGTGTACTGGTACATCGCCTCCTTCACGACAATGGACACAACAGCCGCCACCAGCGCGAGCACACCGGGCGCCTCCAGAGACGCAATATCGCCTCCTGCCATCTTTTTGACCGCGGAATACCCGATTCCAAGCCCCGTTGCCGCCAGAATGGTGGCCAGTACAATGGCTGCCACGCACTCCAGCCGTTCATGTCCGTAAGGATGGTTTCTGTCCGAATCCTTTCTTGAAATGCGGATGCCGATGATAACCACCACAGTGCTGAACACATCCGAAGCCGAGTGAACCGCATCGGAGATCATCGCCCCCGAATGGGCAAGCGCACCCGCCAGCAGCTTAAAAACCGTCAGAACAGCGTTTGCGATAATGCTTACTGTGGACACGCGCATCGCAACCCGCTCAAATTCCTCTTCCTTTTTCAATCGCCACACCTTACTTTCTGAAAATATGTTTCCTTCTAATCTAACACATCCGCTTATTTCACGCAAGTTCTGTTTATTGTTTTTTCACAAATTAAATATCGGCAGTTCGTCTAAGCTAACCGTCTCCCTCTCTGCCGCCAATATAGGGGCAGGCCTGATGCTCCGCTCTCAGGAACCGAATTAAAAAATATAAAATTATACTGCTTTAGAAACGGAAACGGGAGAATGCCGTTTTCAGACTTTCTCCCGCATGAGAACGATTTATACTGTAATTTCCGCCGTCACTCCCAGAAGCTCTTTATTCTCCGCAAGGATCGGCGCAATCACCTCTTTTAAGAACTTTTCCACCTGCAGGGGTGCACGGCCCACATAATTAGAAGGCTCCATCGTCTTTTGCAGATCCTCCAGACTCATGTTGAAAGCAGGGTCGGCTGCGATCAGCTCCAGGAGATTGTTCTCCTTCCCTTCCTTCTTCACATTGGCTCCGGCGATCATGGAGAGCTCTCTGATCTTCTCGTGCAGTTCCTGTCTGTCGCCCCCGGCTTTGACAGCGTCCATCATAATATTCTCTGTCGCCATGAAGGGCAGTTCGCTCATCAGACGCTTTGTGATCACCTTATCGTACACCACCAGACCATCCACCACGTTCAGGCACAGATCCAGAATGCCGTCCACCGCCAGAAATGCCTCGGGGACAGACAGCCGCTTATTCGCCGAATCGTCCAGCGTCCGCTCAAACCACTGAACCGCCGAGGTGATCGCCGGATTCAAGGCGTCCACCATCACAAACCGGGCGAGGGATGCGATGCGCTCGCTGCGCATGGGATTTCTCTTGTAAGCCATTGCCGAGGAGCCGATCTGGCTCTTCTCGAAAGGCTCCTCCACTTCCTTCAAGTGCTGAAGCAGACGGATGTCATTTGACATCTTGTGGGCGGAAGCCGCGATGCCCGCCAGGACGTTACATACTCTGGTATCCACTTTGCGGGAGTAGGTCTGCCCGGACACGGGATAGCATTTTTCAAATCCCATCTTCTGTGCAATCATGGGATCGATTTTATCAATGGTCTCCTGATCACCCTCAAAAAGCTCCTGGAAGGACGCCTGTGTGCCCGTGGTGCCCTTTGAGCCCAAAAGTTTAAGGCTCTCCAGCACATAATCCAGATCCTCCAGATCGAGGCAGAACTCCTGCGCCCAGAGAGTCGCCCGTTTTCCCACCGTGGTGGGCTGTGCCGGCTGGAAATGGGTAAACGCCAGGGTCGGAAGCGCCTTATACTCTTCCGCAAATTTGGCAAGCTCCGCAATCACGTTCACCAGCTTTTTCTTCACGAGACGAAGCGCCTCGCGCATCACGATCATATCCGTATTGTCCCCCACATAGCAGGATGTTGCTCCGAGATGGATGATGCCCGCCGCCTTGGGACACTGTTGTCCGTAAGCGTAGACATGGCTCATCACATCGTGGCGCACTTCCTTCTCTCTTGCCTTCGCCACGTCATAATTGATATCCTCCGCGTGGCTTTTAAGCTCGTCGATCTGTTCTTTCGTGATGACGGGCCTGCCGTTCTGGGAAAGCCCCAGCTCCATCTCCGTCTCCGCCAGCGCGATCCAAAGCCGCCGCCAGGTTCTGAATTTCATATCGGGAGAAAAAATATACTGCATTTCCTTACTTGCATACCGCTCCGACAGCGGGCTCACATACCTGTCTGTACTCATCCTTCTCTTCCTCCTTAATCGTCTGCCATTGCTCAAATACTTGCAAAGCGCCTCTTAGATGCGCAGGACTCCCAACTGCCTGCTTGTGTCTAGGAGCTGAACTTCTGCTCGTACTCTTCCACCGTCTTCATAATCTCTTTCGCATATTTCGGATACCGCTCCACCAGAGCCTTGATATCCCTCTGGGAAGTACCTGCCACCACATCCCTGTTATAATCCATACGCCGCCTTAAGGACTGTCTGCGGATAATCAGGTTGTGACGAATCTCCACCATCTCCTTGGAGTCCAGAATGGCCTCTGTCTGGTGCAGCCAGATGGCCGGATCCTTTATCTGATAACATTTCAAGGTCTGCAGAAGCTCCTGCTCGCTGTAATCCAGATCCAGCTCGGCCCTGCGGAACTTCTCCCGCTCCTCCTTCTCGACCTTGTAGTTCTCCCACGTTTCCGTCAGCTCCTTGGCGCTGTTCACGCCGTACTTCATATATAAATACTCGAGCAGATTGGTATTATTCACATAGCGGATTTTCACCTTGTTCTGCAGCAGGATGATTTTGTTAATCCCGGTCTCGACTCTTCTGAGTTCCTTTCTGGCATCCATATGCTTCACATAGATCAGCGTAATCGCCACCGCCGCCACGCCGATCGTGAGCAGATACCCGAGCTTCGTGTCCATTTCCAGAAAGAACTGCAAAAACAGAAGCAGCATCGCGCACAGGCCCAGAGCAGTCACACAGATGATGGCCATGCCTTTTGTGTCGGAAATCAGCCGCATGACCTCGTTCTTGCGGTAGAGGTAAGCGTGTTTCTCCCCTTCCAGACGGCTTAAGTCCTTGCGGATCAGATCCTGATAGCTCTCCGCCTCGGTGATTTTTGTGAAAGCCTCCTCCATCTGATCTTCCATGCGCTCCACCATGCGGTACTTCTCGTCCGTGATCCGATGAGGCCGTCCAATAAAGTCCGTCTTTCTATCCTGCAGAAGGGACACCCGCTTCGCGCACTCTTTGAGCTGTTCGCTCTCCTCCGGCGGAAGAGCCTCTATTTCCTCCATATCTTTTAAGTAGGAGGTGACCATGTTGTACTCGAAGTTCAGATTTTCCAGCTCTTTGGTGGCATCCGCCATCTTCTCCAGACAGTTCTTTACATAGTCATTTCTCTGTTCCCTATTGTCAAAGTCTATTTCCCGCGAGGACTCCTCCTCTTCCCACTCTTCCTCATCGTACTCGTCATAGTCCCTGCGGAATCTGTCAAGCAGTCTTTTAATAAAGCCCATTTTTCTCCTCCACGTCCTCTATCTCATGCTCCGGCGGTACCTCTCCTTCAGCCCCGCCGTCAGTTTCCCGAGCTCCTCATAATAAGGTGTAGAGCTGCCGAGCGCTCCTGCGCCCTCCTCCTTCATTACCTGATAGGTGACAAGCATCCTGTTTTCATCCGTTCCCTCAAAGGAACCTTCCGCCCGCTTCACCATCCGCTCCACCTCCAAAGACAGGTCATGGAACTCGGGATGTGCCGCAATATAATCAATATATGCGTTCTCCTGCTGCCCCATACGCAGCGCCGCCAGATACATCTTAAGCCCTTCCCGCTTTCCGTCCGTCATATAAGACTTCATAAACCAGTCGGCCGCCTGCGTGTAGAAAAACATGCCTGCGCAGGCAGTTCCCATATTGTGATAGAGTCTCGCCAGAAGGAGTTTTTCATTCGGCGGCACCTCGCCGGCCAGACACTGGTACTGCTGCAAAGCGGCCAGATACCGCTTTTCTCCCAGCAGGTAATCCGCCTTCGCCTTCTGCCTCTCATAGGGGCTTAGTCCGTCGTTGCCCCTCACGATCTGCACCGTCCTCTCGATCACATCCGCTGGATACAGATTCGCATACTCCAAAACCGCGCCCACAAAGGCTGCCGTGGAGCCCCGTCTGTTCAACAGCGCATCCAGCGTATGCGCCAGATCGCTCAGACTGCACTCCTCCTCCAGCCATCGGATCATGCCCTTTTGCACAATCTCCGCGTCCAGAAGCTCCGCCCTGTCCACGAAAAGAAAGCACAGCTCCTCCACCGAATATAGGTTTACATAAAATCTTTCCATATAATAGGGGTTCTCAGCCCGCCTGCCTGTCCCCAGGATCATCTGACTGCTCATTTTCTCTTTCGTTCCTCATCATCTATGAAATCTGAAACGATTCCACCCACTTCTGTCCCCCGGCCGGGAAAAATTCACCAAACCCCAGATCCGTCACTGTGACCTGCACCGTATCGGCAGACGCCATCGCCGCATCCAGCCTATATCTCGTAAAAGGCGCACCCGTCTCTCTCGCCCCCGACAGGGGAATCGTCCGCGTCTGCGCATTTTTCCCGTTGAGCGGCGTGACCACGAAGGAGACTTCCTTCTCCTTCCCGAGAAGAATCTCGCAGGACTTGTGCAGCTCATACCAGTTCTCCCCGGCGTCCAGCAGCGCATAGTAGGATTCTTTTCCCTGCCGCAGTACCCGCATGCCGATATTGGCCTTCAGCTTATCCTCCCCGAGAAAAATATGGGTCTTTCCCGCCTCGCAGGGATCGAATTTCTCCATCAGACTGTAGACCGCTCCCCTGCTGTACAGATTGTTTCCCTGGAATACGCGCCTGTTCCGGCAGAGAAACTGCAGTGATTTTTTATGCCACTCTTCCCTAAAGCCATCCCCCAGAAGATAGGCCGAGGAGATGATTCTCCCCTCGCATAGTTTCTCCAGAATCCCCAGAAACCGCTCATCCGCCAGCCGGAATGCATCCTCCTTGACGGCATCCGCCTCATTTTCCTCTGGAACCACAAGCGTCTCGTAAACCGCCTCCTCAATGAGTGCAACTATGGGCGTGGTTCTCTTGTTGCACTCCATGCGGTAAGTTTTCAGACATTTCCCGTCATGCTCGCAGACTGCTGTCTGATACGCCCACAGCTCCGAAGGCTGGTACAGCATGAAAGAATAAAGGCTCTCCGTATGGCTCTGGAAATAAATGTGCTCCGTCTTTACCTGCAGATTGGCCGCAACCTGCAAAAGGATCTCCACCATACGGTCATCCATCTTGTCCACCGTAAACAGGATAGCTCCAATATGCTCCACCGGGACAATGAAACTCATCAGTCCCAGACTTTTTCTGATAAACAGGGTCAGAAGCGCCACCGGGTCATAGGTCTCCCCATCCAGTTCAAGCTCCGTTCCCTTTCTGGCAAGGCTCAGAAGATCCTCCACCGGGCACATCTCTTCCTCCCCGGCACTCTTGACCGCCTCCTTGCCATAAACCCACTGGTTCGTCCCTTTTCGTTTACATAACATAAAAGGAATGTTGTACTGCTTCGTTCCCACCACGGGCGCAACCGTCTCCACATCCCCCTCGCCAAAAAGGCAATAGCTGATCTGGGCATACCTCTCCCCCAGATCATACCCGACAAATACGTCTCCCTTATGCGGTTTGCTGTCCTCCTTTGTTCCCAGAAACATACTACTCTCCTAACCTTCGGAGAATGCCCTTTTGGGGCATTCTCCTGTGTGAGACTTAGTACTTCCTGATGTCCCGTCCAATAGGCGGGACATCTTTGGAAGTACTTCTCACACTGTTAACGTACGGTAAAGATCTGCTCCACCATATGATCCTGCCTGAAATACGCAGACAGCAGATCGTTCACCGTATCATAATCATGCAGGGTCTTTCCGATCATCATATCATTTAATATGTTGAATCTGCCTTCAGTGATATCCTCCCCGGCTTCCCCCTTCTGGATCACATCGCTCACCACAAGCTGCTCTCCAGCCTCCGTTTCCTCCGTGATATAATACCGAAGCTGCTCCCCGAAAAACAGAATAAAGTCGCTCACGCAGATGCCGCCGAACATATCCCGCATCTCCTCGTGGGTATACTCCTGCCCGTCCGCTCCTTCCTCCTGGATCAGATAATGAATCATCACCCGCCTGCCGGAGGATGACCTGTACTCCACCATCGTCTTATCCAGATAGGCGTTAAGCTGCGGCACGCAGCCAAAATACTTCCGATAAAAAGGCATCACAATTCCCTGTGCCAGAAGCGACTCCAGGAAAATACCGCAAAGCTTCTGCACTCCCTCGTCCCTCTCGCGGTCCGCATAATAGCGGAGCCAGGCAATCCGGCAGACAAACGGAAATGGCGCCTCCTCCTGATATAACTGCCGCACGCTGTCAAACACATAGGCGTCCGTGTCCTCATCCTTCACCACATAATCATAACAGCAGGCCGCCGCAAACGCCGCCCTGATCCGCTCGCTTCCGCCGCTCTTCGCGTAGGATCGGAAAATATCCAGCCACTCCTCCACCCGGACGCCCGTATACAGCATCTGCGCAAGCATCCGCTCACACAATCTGTAGGTATCCACGCCGAAGGCTTCCGCCAGTTTCCATAGATCACGCATCTGCCCGATGCTCCCGGAGAACCAGCGCACCAGATAATTGAGCACATTGTCATCGTATTTGCCTTTGCGCACCACATAGAGAAGCATCCCCGTGACAAAAGGATCGTCCTCCGTCTCCGTCAGATCCAACAGCCTGCTGCCAAGCTTTAACAGCGTCTTCGCATCCATATCGTAAGGACCGAAACGTCTGACCCACTCGTACGCCTCCTCATACATGCCACGGCCTACGAGAAAACGAACGATCTTTCCCCTGTCCCGGCGGCTCACATCCCCCGGTCCCAGCGTGAGCAGGTACTCATCCAGCTCCCGCATTCTGTCCTTTTCATGGTAAAAGTCTACCACCATAGGATAGATTTTTTTCTTTTCTTCTTCCTCGATCCGCTCCGATGCGGTCAGCAGCGCAAAAAGATCCGCGTTGTCCTCCTGCACCGCGAACGTATGCTGACGGGCATAGCAGGCATAAACCGCATAGCCCAGATGATTTCTCACAAAAGGCGCAATCATCTGCGCGAGCCTGGACGGATGCATCAACGCCTCCACGGTATATTCCAAACCCACCGTAAAGAGATTCCCCCCGCCGTCTCCCAGGAGCACCCGGCAGTCATTGTCATAAACCGGCACGAAAGCCCTGCCGTCCGTCATGGGAAAACGTTTGATGTCTGTCCGGCAGGCATAGGCCAGCGCCACTTCCCTGGCATTCTCCGCGTCCGTCCTGACCTCCCGCATAAAGAGCAGGGATACCAGGGAACGGGCCGTCTGCTCATCAATCATGGACGGCGTCAGCAGATTCTCATAGAGATACGTCAGATCCCTGTTGATCCTCCCCCTTCCGATCTGTTCCAGCACAAAACGCTCCATCGCCGCCATATAGTTTACATAAATATCCGCCAGCTCCTCCCGGCGCCTGTGCACATAGGCGTAGAGATACGCTGTGACCTCATAGTGCAGATCGCTTCTGTAGGCAAAATACAACAGCACCATTTTGGGCAGTTCCCCGTCAAAATTCCGGGGAAGCGACATCATATAATATTCATAAAGTCTGGTGATGCGCAGATTCTCCTCCACACCCGCGCGGTACCACGGAAAATAATCCTCCCCGCTTCGGTTTCCCTTGATCAGCAGGGTGCAGATCTCGTGCAGAACCTCCTTGTGGGGAATCAGCTCATAACAGCCTTTCAGAATGCCAAACAGCCTTTTGGAATACCCCCGCTTCTGCCCTGCCAGATACACCACCTGCAGCAGGATCTCCTCCTGCATCACCCCATTCTTGACCGCATAAGTCAAAACTTCTTCCTCAAAAAGATCCAGTTTTCGAAGCATGGCTGGATTCATGCAGAGAATGTTCCACGCCTCAATATAGATCATCGGGGAAGTGCAGTGATGGATAAACAGCTCTTCCAAAAGCAGCCATCTGCGGGAAACGCTCTCCACATACTCCTCCGACAGATACAAAAGCAGCCATGCAATCCGCCAGTCTCCTCTTCTCCCTCTGTAAATCTGGGAAACTGCCTCCGCCACCTCATCCACATAGGAATCCTCCTCGCTGATGAGCGTAGTCAGATAGAGGTAGTAACACCAAAGCGCCGGATTTTCTTCCCGCTCCGCACTCACCCGCTCCCGCAGTTTCTCAATCTGCCATTTCGCCTCATTGCCCCGCTCCTGGGACAGAAGCATCTGCCCCCGGAACAGCTTCACTGCCACATCCTTATCGTCAAGCTGTTCCATGCGTGTCAGAAGCTTGTCCGTCTCCGCAAGCCATGTGGCTGTCCCAATCTTCTTTAAACGGTGCGCCTGATAGTATGCCATCAGCTGCACCGTGAGCTGTTTCTTTTCCCGCTTTGCTCCAAGCCTCCTGATCCCCGGCACACGCCGCACCACGGTAACGGGGATCCGCATCGTCCCATTCTCTCTCACGAGCACAATCGCGCCTAAGTTTATGCCGTCATGCAGCTTTTCCAAATCTATCTGATAATGGAGCCGGAAAATATGATCGGAAAAGGATTCCTCCCCCGCCGACTCCTCCTGCAGCTTTAAAAAATCCCCTTCCGTCTGAAACCACAGTCTTGTATAACCCCAGCCGTTTCGTTTTATGACAAGGGCAAACTGCGCGTCCCCGGACGGATCTTCCACATGAATCTGGCTCTCCTCTGGAAGAAGCTCCACCGGCTTTTTCTTGTGAATTTCCTGCAGAAACTCTTCCACATTGTGTTCGCTGCCTTCCACAGCTGAAAGCCCTTTGTAGGCCGCATAATACTGCCTGTCATGTCCCGTAAACACCTTTTTGAAGCAGGGCGAGTAAAAGAGCGCCACCGCCTCCGCCCAATTGCTTCTGGCCAGGTTCGTAAAATGAAACAGATTCCGAATTTCCCCGAGGCTTGAAGTCATTTCATCAGGCAGCACCGTGACCTGAAAAGGCAGCTCATACTCTCCCCTGTTTGAGACAATGGAAAAAGAGCCGGAAACTTCCTGCCCTGCCTCCATGCCGGCTGCGTCGAAGCGGTAAAGTATCTCATCCTCGCTGCCGCCAAAACGCTCCGTGACACAGATCATGCGTAGGTCGGAAGCCCCAACTGTCCCCTCCGTCACCGCACCTTCCGGCGCGTACACGAAAAAAGACCCCTCGCAGGCCGTGTCTGCCTGAAGGGACAGAGTAACACGCGGGCAGGAAAAATCCAGAGTACCGTCATCCGTATGAAATTTGCCCTCCAAAATCTCATCCACAATCATACGGATAGTATATCATTTCCGGGGTGGCATGTGCAACCCTCATTGCATATCATAGGGGTAAGAGAAATGCTTTCCCAAAACGAGGTATCAGGATGGACGTAAACAGAGAAGGACTCACCCCAGAAAATATACAGACGGAAAACAACGCGGCGGCAGGCTCCGACACGGTCGGAAAACTGCAGATCAACGTCACCGCGAATGTAGGACTGATTCCCATAGAGAACGCCTCCATCACCATCTCCTTCACTGGAGAGCCGGATTCCGCCCTGGAGACGCTCACGACCAATTCCTCGGGACAGACTGACACCGTGGACTTAAAAACACCGCCGCTGCAGTACAGTCTGACCCCCAACTCCCCCATGCCCTACTCGGAATACACCCTCTCCGTGAGCGCACCAGGTTACGAGCCGGTCATCGTGTCCGGCGTGGAAGTGCTGCCTGACGTGACAGCCGTCCAGAATATAGAAATGACGCCCACCGAGATGAGTGAGGACGCGGAGGAGATCATCGCCATCCCTGACCACACCCTCTACGGCGATTATCCGCCCAAAATCCCCGAGGATGAGATCAAGCCAATGGATGAATCCGGCGAAATCGTCTTAAGCCGCGTGGTGATTCCCGAGTATGTCATCGTGCACGACGGCGTTCCAAACGACTCCACCGCCCCCAACTACTATGTGCGCTACCGGGATTATATCAAAAATGTAGTATCCTCCGAGATCTACGCCACCTGGCCGGAGAGCGCCATCTACGCAAACACGCTGGCGATTATGTCCTTTACCTTAAACCGTGTCTACACCGAATGGTACCGCAATAAGGGCTATAACTTCACCATCACTTCCTCCACCGCCTACGACCAGAAATGGATGCACGGGCGCAATATATACGGAAACGTGGACCGGATTGTGGA
>CAJTTT010000014.1:94126-94407 GCA_910579285.1 uncultured Lachnospiraceae bacterium
ACTGGTGGACTCCATCTTCGCCAATTTCCTCTCCCGGCCCGGCGTGCGCCAGCCCATCTTCACCTCCTACTGCGACGGCAGGAATGTGACCTGCAACGGCTTAAGCCAGTGGGGCTCCAAATATCTGGGCGACGAGGGCTACTCCCCGATCCAGATCATCCGCTACTATTACGGAAACGATATGTACATCAACAGCGCCGTTGCCGTATCCGGCGTCCCCTCCTCCTGGCCCGGGTACAACTTAAGCGTCGGCGCTTCCGGGGATAAGGTGCTGCAGATCC
>CAJTTT010000015.1 GCA_910579285.1 uncultured Lachnospiraceae bacterium
CAGACTCGGCAGTCTGCGTCCCAAGAATTACTTCGTAATTCTTGTTGGCTTTGCCAAGGTTTTTCGCGTCTGAGATATAACTTAACTGACGCAGACTCGGCAGTCTGCGTCCCAAGAATTACTTCGTAATTCTTGTTGGCTTTGCCAAGGTTTTTCGCGTCTGAGATATAACTTAACTGACGCAGACTCGGCAGTCTGCGTCCCAAGAATTACTTCGTAATTCTTGTTGGCTTTGCCAAGGTTTTTCGCGTCTGAGATATAACTTAACTGACGCAGACTCGGCAGTCTGCGTCCCAAGAATTACTTCGTAATTCTTGTTGGCTTTGCCTTACATTACTGCTTCTGAGATGTGTTGCAATTGACGCAGACTCAGCAGTCTGCGTCCCAAGAATTACCGCATACTTTCTCTGATATTGAAAGAAACTACAGCATTTGAAATATTAGTTTATCATACCATATCCATCCTACAAATGACAGGAGTGAAAAACGTGAAATATGAAAAACTTTACCCTCCCCCCTCAATTTCGAGCAGTCTGAACCAGACCTCAAAAGAACGGTCGGTAAGCGGTTCGCGGGAGTATGTTGACTATATCGCCGAATCCCACCTGCGCATCTGGTACAATACCCAGCCCGAAGGCTATGCGAATCATTACCACAATGCAATGGAAATCATTGTCTGCGCGGAAAATCAATATATCATTACCACCAAAAACAGCACTTACACGCTGAAACCGGGAGACATTTTGATTATTCCTCCCTATATGCTGCACGAGCTGCACAGCGAGCCGTCCGGCGCACGCTTCATCTTTCTAGTCGACCTTGAAATGCTGCAATGCTTTCAGGACTACAAGGCGCTGAACCCGGCTTTCATCGAAGCGTATCTGTGCACAGCCGCTCTGCGCCCTGATATTTACCGTCAGGTTTATGACTCCCTGATGCGGATGGCCGATCTCTATTTCTCCCATCAGGTTTTCTGGGAAATCTCCATATACTCCGTGCTGCTGGAACTTTTTGCCACCATAGGCGCAGACCACTACCTCCAGAACTCGGACAAGAGCGTGGAAGACACCTCCGACAAACAGTCGGAAAACTACGCTCTTTTCGCCAACCTGCTCAACTTTATCGACACCCACTACGCGGACGACCTGACACTGGAGCAGGCGGCGGAGTATATCGGCTTTTCCAAATACCATTTTACCCGCCTCTTTAAGCAGCACACCAATACCACGTTTCACAACTATCTGTGCTACAAGAGGATCCAGGCGGCGCAGTCATTGCTCACCGCAGACAGAAACCGTCCCATTACGGATATCGCTTTTTGCAGCGGTTTCAACAATCTGACGACCTTCAACCGCTGTTTCAGCAAATACACAAACTGTTCTCCCACGGAATACCGCAATAAACTGCGCCACGAAGAAGTGTAACTTATCCTTTGACGCCGCCGAGCGCCACACCTGCTATGATATACTTGGACAGGAGCAAATATACCACAATAAGAGGTAACACCGTCAACGTCAGTCCCATATAGACAGAGCCGTACTCGGTCTTATAAATATCGCCCTTCAACAGGCTGACCATGATAGGCATGGTATATTTCTTCTGATCCGTCAGCAGTACGAGCGGTGTAAACAGGTTGTTCCAGCTCGCCACGAAACTGAAGATCGCCTGCGTAGCAATGGCCGGTTTCATAATGGGCAGCACAATCCTGTTAAAGATCATAAACTCTTTCGCACCGTCAATTCTGGCAGACTGTACAATCTCCATAGACAGTGTGGGCTGTAAATACTGTCTCATAAAGAACACCATTGTCGGCGATGCGATCGCCGGTAAAATCAGCATGGACAGTCTGTTCGTCATATGTATCTTATAAACCATCTGATAGAAACCAATCATCGTCACCTGTGCCGGAATCATCATAACTACCATGATAAAACTGAAAAACGCGTTCCTCAGTTTCCAGTTGTAAGCCACCTGCGCATATGCCGTCAGCGAGGAAAAGTAGATTGCCAGCGCGGTTGCTCCTATGGAAATGATCAGCGAGTTTGCAAAACCGACTGCCGGGTTAAAGCTCTTGCCGAGCAGGATCTTGATGTTGTTCATCATATAGGAGGACGGAATCAGCGAGATTGCATGCTGCTGTATCTCCGTCGTGGATCTGGTCGCGTTCACAATCATAATCCAGAAAGGCAGAACACTTAAAACTGCCAGAAAGATGCATACCACATATATCACAATCTTCATTACACGATTTTCTTTATTCTTTAACATGATGCATTCTCCTTTCCGGCTTTCATTTTTTTCGCGTAAGCCTTCTGCTGCTGTCTGATCTGTTTATTGAGCTTCGCCTCATCCTTGTCCCGCATAACAAAGAACATCATTGCCGCGAGAACCGCTATAATCAGGAACATAACCATGCTCGCCGCTGCCGCCCTGTTGTACATATAACTTCCGCTGAATGCCTGCTTGTAGATGAACAGACTGGTTGTCAGTGTCGCATCGTCCGGCTTGCCGTCCTGGAACAGTCTCGGGATATCGAACATATTCAGACCGCCGATCAGACTCGTAACAAGCGTAAATAGGAGAATGGTCTTAATGTTGGGCATTGTAATATAGAAGAAGGTCTGTACACGGTTCGCGCCGTCCACCTCCGCCGACTCAAATATTTCCGGGCTGATTCCCAGAATGCCAGAGATCAGTGTAATCATGGTGGATCCGTACCACATCCATGTCTGGATAAAGATCACAACGCCTCTCGCCACAGTTTTACTCCTCAATAATTCTATAGGCGCATCGATGAATCCGAACCGCACGAGCAGATCGTTGATCGGCCCCATCGGATACCCGAAAAATCCGCTGAACAGGATAGCGATTGTCGCCGCCGTAATGATATTTGGCATATAGAGCAGTACCTTAAACGCACCCTGTCCCTTTACCTTGCTCCTCTTATCTGTAAACCACGCCGCTAACAGAAGAGCGAGTAACATCTGCGGAATAAAGTTTGCAAGCCATATGACTACCGTATTCCGAAACGCCAGCTGAAATGACGGACTCGACAATACCGTCTTAAAGTTCCTGAAAAGATCGTCTGTCAGGAAATGAATATCCGTCTTCCCCAGACCCTTCAAATCGGTAAATCCGATCACTGCCGTATACACGGTCGGATATAACGAAAACAATAAAAATGCGATCACAAACGGAATACTAAATAGATAGCCGTATTTCGCATATCTGTCATAACCCGGTTTCTTACTTTTCATCCTTCCCCACCTTCCCGCAATCATTTTTATTACCCTTCATTTCAACAGGGCGGACGCTAATGTGTCCGCCCTGCCATAACAGTTATTATGATTACTCTGTGTGTCTGTAACTTACTCTACGATAACATCCAGATTGTCCGCTACCTGCTGCTTGAAGTCAGCGATTGCCTGCTCACGGGACTTGTTGCCTGATGTATACTCACGAGTCTGGTCTCTCCAGTACTGGTTGATGGTCTCGTCGTACTGTGTCAGGTTGGTACCCTTCGCATACTGGTTCGCAGGAACGAATGCATCAAACATGTTCTGTCCGCCAAGGAAATCAATGGAACCGTCGGACTTGGACATAACCGTGCCGCTTGCAACCGCGTCCTTCGTGCCGCCCTCACCGTTCAGTGTGCCGTTCGCCCACTTGTACTGCAGACCTTCCTCCGAGCTGTCCAGCGTAATCCACTCGATGATCTTGCCGACAGCTTCCGCTTTCTGACTGTCCTTGTTTGCAAGAATCCATGTGCCGCCCCAGAAGAAACCGATGGGAGGCGTGCAGACTGCCCAGTCGCCGTATGTACCTTCGCCTACGGCTGCGCCGCCGCAGTTAGGAGCCATGGTGTAGTTGATCAGCCATGCGGGGCCGAAGAAACCGAAGATATCCTTCTCGCCTTCACCCTTCATATCAGCAAACCATGCATCCTGCCAGTCCTGTGTATCATTGTGGTAACCATTGTCCTTTAACTTCTTGGAGAGGTCAAGGAACTCTTCACGCTTCGGATCGATGGTGAGCTTGCCGTCAACAATCCATCCCTGGTCGGAGCTGTTCTCAACTGCATGCCACATATCACCGTCGCCGGATACAATGCCGTAGCCCTTTGCCTTCAGATCTTCTGCTGCCGTAAAGAACTGATCCCAGCCGGGGCCAATCTTCTTTTCGATCTCAGCCGGATCATCTGTGCCCCATACATCCTTAGCGATGGAACGACGATAAATAAATGCGCCGCCTGTTGCCTGATAACCGAGACCTACTAACTGTCCGTCAGGGTTGGTTCCGATATCAACCGTGTACTGTGCGATATCCGCTTCCTTTAACTTCGCATCCACATCAATACCCATATCAGCGTAAGGCATTGCATACTGGCTTGCATCGCCCTGCGTATACTTCAAAACGAATGCTGCCTCAGCGCAGTAGAGGTCGGGAGCTTCCGCACCGCCTGCTGCCAGCGCCTGGTCAAGAGCGGGCTGGTAAGCGCCGTCTGTGGTTGCAATAATCGTGGTGTTAATCTTGTAACCGAAATCGGGATGCGCCTCAATATACTTCTCAATCATGCCGGGCACCTCATCGGTAAACGCCCACACATTGATCGTGTCAGAGCCGCCGCCGGATGTACCTGCGTCCGCTGCCGGTGCACTGTCGCTGCCGGAATCCGCTGACGGAGTCTCCTGTGCTGCCCCGCTGTCACTTGAATCTGCTGCCGGTGCGCTGCTGCCGCCGCCACAGCCTGTCAGAAGAGAAGCTGCCATACAGCCGCACAACATACATGCTAAAAACTTTTTCATCTTTCATCCTCCTTTTCTTTTACACGTTTTTTGTACCACTATCTTGTGTATTTTGATAGCGTACTTTTATTTTATTCAGTTATATTTGTTTATTCTTTACACTTCTTGCTCTCGGTTAAACAATTATTGCTAAATGAATCCAAAAAAACATCTCATTCATTTGTAATAATTGACAAAACCCGCCAAAAAATCCGTGCATTTTAAGTATTGACAAGTCTATTCCTTTTTGATAGACTATAACACGGTGACAAAAGGAACATCCTTTTCATCAGGCTGCTGTGGCTCAGTCGGTAGAGCGTCGCATTGGTAGTGCGGAGGTCACGGGTCCGATTCCCGTCAGCAGCTTCCTAAACCCCGTCAGTTTACGGCGGGGTTTTTTCTTTTGAATTTTTATCAATAAAGGAAGGACATCCCCATGAACAGTCTGCTTTCTTTTCTGATTATCTGCCCCTTAAATTTCCTCGCCGGACTGGTGGATTCCATCGGCGGCGGAGGCGGGCTCATCTCCCTGCCTGCTTTTATGCTGGCCGGACTTTCTCCCCACGCGGCGGTAGCCACCAACAAGCTGGCATCCACTACCGGCACCTCGGTTTCCACCGCCCGCTATTGCAAAAACGGCTGTTATGAAAAGCGGCTGGCTCTTCCCGGTATCCTGTGTGCGCTCATCGGTTCCTTTCTGGGGGCGCGGCTCGTCCTGCTCACAAGCGATGTGATTCTGAAACGGATGATGCTCATTATCCTGCCCGTGGTTGCCGCCGTTGTTCTTTTAGACAAAAAGAAGCCGGCATATGATGAATCCTTTCCGGCTTCCCGCCGTATGCTGATTGTATGTATCAGCGCCCTGATCATCGGCGTCTATGACGGTTTCTACGGGCCTGGCACAGGCACTTTTCTCCTGCTGGCCCTGACCAAAGCGGCGCGCATGGACATCCGCACCGCCTCCGGCAATGTGAAACTGATTAATCTGTCTTCCAACGCGGCCGCCCTGGCCACCTTTCTCTTCAGCGGTTACGTCCACATCGCCTACGGACTGGCAGGGGCCGTCTTCTGCCTTCTGGGCCACTATATCGGCTCCGGGCTTGTAATGAAAAATGGCAGCAAGGTTGTCCGCCCTGTCATTATTCTGGTACTGCTTCTTCTTTTTATCAAAATAATCTCCGGGAGCTGAAACAGCCGCCGGAGATTATTTTTGATAAATATTGCGATATTCTGCTTTTTCTGAATCTTGTGTCACATTTATCACACATACAGAGGACTTTGGTTATCTGCCGGTCTCACGCCTTTTTTCCATATTAGATACAATAATGCTGCAGCACGCGTCGCCCGTGATGTTGACCGTGGTGCGTCCCATATCGAAGATCCTGTCCACGCCTGCCACCAGCGCGATGCCGTCCACGGGAAGCCCTACCGAGGTCAGCACCATCGCGAGCATCACCATGCCTGCTCCCGGTACACCGGCCGTGCCGATGGAAGCGAGTGTAGCCGTCAGCACGATGGTAAGCATCTGGGGCAGAGTCAGTTCGATGCCATAGCAGGCCGCGATAAAGATCGCGCACACACCCTGATAAATCGCCGTGCCGTCCATGTTGATGGTTGCGCCAAGCGGCAGCACAAAGGAGGAAACTTCCCTGGAAGCGCCCAGCTTCTGCGTGCATTCCATATTCAGCGGCAGCGTTCCCACGGAGGAGGCGCTGGAAAAGGCAAACAGGATCGCCGGCATCATGCCCTTAAAA
Organism: uncultured Lachnospiraceae bacterium; assembly: GCA_910579285.1. Classification (GTDB taxonomy): domain Bacteria; phylum Bacillota; class Clostridia; order Lachnospirales; family Lachnospiraceae; genus UBA3282. The sequence continues at coordinate 6,539 of CAJTTT010000015.1, forward strand.
AATTTCACCGGGCTTAAGCCGCCCAGCGTTCCCACCGTGAGGGAGTATACCACCAGCGCATGCACAAAATAGCAGATATACGCCGTCAAAAGCACCATCGCCAGAGAGCCGATGATGGCTGGCCCGTTCTCCGCAATCACGGGACACAGCAGACAGAATACGCCGACAGGCGAAAGTTTTAAGATCATCTCCATGCACTTCATAAAGATTTCATTCAGATCGTTGAAGGCGTTGACCACCGTCACGTTCTTCTCCCCCACCGAGACAATGGCAAAACCGATCAAAAGCGCCATCACAATAATCTGGAGCATGTTGGCGTTGACCATAGGCGAAATGAAATTGGAGGGAAAGATATTGACCACCGTCTCCATCAGAGACGTGGATTCGGCCGCCTCATAGGCCAGGTCTGTGGTTGCAATGGCCGGAAACATTCCCTTGAACAGATTGCCGCCAACCAGGCCGATCACAATGGCCACCGCCGTGGTGCACATATAGTAGGCCACCGTCTTAAGGCCGATGGATCCTACCTTTCTCACATCTTTCATGGAAATGATGCCGCACATGATGGAAAACAGCACAATCGGCACCACGATAAACTTGATCAGATTTAAAAAGATCGTTCCGAACGGCTTGATGTACGCGTTGGCAAAATCGTAATAGTCTCCCATCAGAAGACCCGCAACAATCGCCAGCACCAGCGCAATAAAAATCTGCGTGGCAAGTGAAAGCTTTTTCTTTTGCTGCATAATGTAACCCCCTCTGTTTTATTTTCTGTTTTTATGTTATCATAATTTTACACGAAAACAAATCATTTTTCTAAATCCAGGGGAAAAGCGATGCGGGAAGACTATACGAACTACAGCGATGAGGAGCTGCTGATCCGCCTGCGGGACGGCGAGCCGGGAATCACAGACCACATTATGAATAAGTATAAAAATCTGGTGAGAAGCAAGGCCAAGTCCATGTACATCCTCGGCGCAGACAGCGAGGATCTGATCCAGGAAGGCATGATCGGGCTGTTTAAGGCGATCCGCGACTACGACAGCGGCCGCGATGCCAGTTTTTTCACCTTTGCGGACCTGTGTGTCTCCAGACAGATGTATACGGCAGTGCAGGCCTCCAGAAGGCAGAAACACATTCCCTTGAACAATTACATCTCCCTCTATGGAAATGTCTCCGAGGGACACGACGGCGAGGAGGAAGCGCTTGTCAATGTGCTGGCTTCCGATTCCGGCTTAAATCCTGAAGCGGTGGTCATCGACAAAGAAAATGTAGACAGGCTGGAAATGCTGATCGAACGGGAACTGAGCAATTTTGAAAAACAGGTGCTTGACCTGTATCTGACAGGCATGGGATACCAACAGATCGCAAAAGTGCTTGGACGGGACGACAAATCCACAGACAACGCCCTCCAGAGGATCAAGTCGAAACTCCGAAGGGCGATGAAATAACGGAGAAATCTGCTTTGTTCCGGGAAACCAGGCGGTCTCTCCCTATTTCCCCGCTCCGCTGCGCGGGCAGCCCCCGCATGTGCCGCAGTTCTTCGACACATCCTCGCTGTAAAGCTCCCTTGGGCTTGTGAGCAGGCATATGGCCTGGGCAGATATGCCCTCGCCGCTCCCCGTAAATCCGAGTCCCTCCTCGGTGGTGGCCTTCACATTCACCTGTGACGCCTCTATGCCGAGGGCTTTCGCAATGTTCTCCCGCATCTGATCGATATGGGGCCGCATCTTAGGCGCCTGCGCGATAATCGTTGCATCAATGTTTTCCACAAGAAACAGGTTTTCATTAAGGAGCGCCGCCACATGCTCTAAAAGCTTCACGGAGGAGATCCCCCTGTAAGCGGGGTCAGTGTCCGGGAAATGCTTCCCGATATCCCCCAGCGCCGCCGCTCCCAGAAGCGCATCCATCACGGCGTGAAGCAGCACATCCGCGTCAGAGTGTCCAAGAAGCCCCTTTTCATAGGGGATTTCCACCCCGCCGATGATACATTTTCTGTCTTCTGTCAGCCTGTGCACATCATATCCCATTCCGATTCTCATAGATATCTCCATTTCTGCGCTGCTTTATGCGCATATCGAGTTTGTGGCAAGCAACGCGCAGACACAAATCTCGCGATTGAAAATTTTAATTTTCAATCTTATCTCCTCTCTCCAAACATATTGCGCAGAATCCTATCGGATTATGCCTTTTTCTTTCCAAGCATCTTCCGGCAGAAGAGCCAGGACATCACCGTTGCAATGATCCAGCCCACGGGCCAGGAGAGCCAGATGCCCGTCTCCTGCAAAAATCCAGAAAATACAAAGGCGAGGATCACCCGCAGGATCAAATCCGTAAAAGTGGCTGCCATAAACTGCCTCATCCGCTCCGCTCCCCGGAGCATGCCGTCCGCCACCAGCTTAACCGCAATCAAAAAGTAAAAGGGAGACACAATCCGAAGGAATGTCATACCCGTCTGTAAGGCGCCGCTGCCCGTATCTTCCAGAAAGAGCTGCATCATGGCCCGCCCGAAAAAGAAATAGACCGCCGTAAAAGGCGCCGCCACAAGCACCGCCATCTTAAGCCCTGCCCCGAGACCTTCCCTGATCCGTTCCCGCCGGCCCGCTCCCAGATTCTGGGCCGTGAATCCGGAAACGCCGTTTCCCAGCGTGGTAAAGCCTGTGATGACAAAGGTGTTTAGTCTGATGGCGGCCGAATACCCGGCGATCACGCCAGAGCCGTAGGAGTTGACAAGTCCCTGGATAAAAATATTTCCCACGGACACAAAGCTCTGCTGAAGGATGCTCGGCACCGCGATCAGACTTATTTTCTTTAGCAGCACCAGGGAGAACAGCGGCGGTTTTCCCTCGCAGGCCATCCCTTTCAGTCTCTTTGCAAAAGTGACAAGGGCCAGCACACAGGCAATGCCCTGGGCGATAAAGGTGGCCCATGCCACACCGGCCACACCCCAGGAAAAGACAGCCACAAACACAAAGTCCAGCACGATATTGCCGAGGGAGGAGCCGATCAGAAAATAGAGCGGCGTTGTGGAGTCCCCCAGGGAATTAAACATGCCTGTGGTCACATTATACAAAAAAAGGAAGACAAAGCCGCCTATATAAATCTTCAGATAAAGCGCTCCATCCCCAAAAATATTTTCGGGCGTCCGTATCATATGCATCATGGCCGGGGTCGTGACAAGTCCCGCCGCCGTCAGAACCGCCGAGAGGACCGTTCCCGTAATCAGAATCGTGGTCACGGCTGTGCGCACCTTTTCATACGCCTTAGCGCCGAAAAGCTGGGATAACACCACCGAACAGCCGATGTTGCTCCCGACCGCCACCGCCATAAAGATCATGGTGATTGGGTAGGATGCCCCCACCGCCGCCAGCGCGTCCTCCCCCGCAAACTTTCCGGCTATCATACTGTCCGCCATATTATAAAGCTGTTGAAACACCACGCTGATAAACATGGGCAGCGTGTATTTGATCAAAGTCCTTTGCGACTCTCCCTCCGTCAGATCCTGAATCATACTATGTCTCCCTTCGCGGCGGTTCAGCCCCGGCATCACACTCCCTCAGACACCTCTCTCAAGCCGCCTCCTGCTGTCATCTGTATTACAGCTCCATAAGCCTGTCAAGCAGCCTGTCCGCCACTTCCTCCTTGGACAGTAACGGCAGTTCCTCCGTACCCTGTTTCGTAAGCAGAGTGACTACGTTTGTGTCCGTGCCAAATCCCGCACCTGCCTGCTTCAGACTATTGGCCACAATCATATCTATCTTTTTCCTTTCAAGCTTCGCCCGGGAATTTTCTAACAGATGCTCCGTCTCCATAGAAAAGCCGCACAAAATCTGTCCTTCAAGACGGTTGGCTCCAAGCCATGCAAGGATATCCTCCGTGCGTTCCAGCGATAAGGTCAACTCCCCGTCCTTTTTCTTGATCTTCTCATCCGCTGTCACCGCCGGACGGTAGTCCGCCACAGCCGCCGCCTTGACGATGATATCCTGTTCCGAAGCTGCCACCTTGACCGCCTGCGCCATATCCGCCGCTGAGATCACCGGCACCACCTTCACGCCCTCGGGGGGCTGCAGCGCCGTCACACCTGACACAAGTGTCACATCTGCCCCGCGAAGCATTGCCGCCCTGGCGACGGCATATCCCATTTTTCCCGTGGAATGGTTGCTGATATAGCGCACAGGATCCATCCTCTCCTGTGTCGGTCCGGCGGTTACCAGTACCTTTTTCCCAGCCAGATCCTTTGGCGTAAGCGCTTTCACAATGGCCTCAAAAAGCGTCTCCGGCTCCGGCATCTTGCCCGCTCCCGTGTCACCGCATGCCAGATACCCGTTGGAAGGCGTGATCATTTCCATGCCGTACCCCTTAAGCTTCTCCATATTATCCTGCACAATGGGATTCTCATACATTCTCGTATTCATGGCCGGTGCAAAAATCTTCGGGCACTGGCAGGCGAGAAGCGTAGTCGTCAGCATATCGTCCGCGATCCCGTGGGCCGCCTTGGCGATCACATTGGCGGAAGCCGGCGCCACGAGGAAAACGTCAGCCAGCTTCGCCAGCGCCACATGTTCCACCTGGAACTGGAAATTCCTGTCAAAGGTGTCTACGAGACACTTGTTGCCCGTCAAAGACTCAAACGTGATGGGATTGATAAAATTGGTGGCGTTGGGCGTCATAATCACCGTCACATCCGCCTGTTTCTTCACAAGCATGCTGGCAAGAGATGCGATCTTGTAGGCCGCAATGCTGCCTGTCACACCGAGAACAATGTGTTTCCCTTTTAATAACATCCGTTATACCTCCCTTTGCCCTTCACCCGCTATTGCGGCAAATGCACAGTCTCTCACATGCCATGCATTATCTGTACTGCTCTTCGTTCTTTCTGTAAATCAGCCCAAGGCCTTTCAGGGTAAGCTCATTGTCACAGACAATTTCTTTCTTACAGTGAGGTACGATGCTCCCCGCCAGACCGCCCGTAGCTACCACAGGCGCCTGATAGCCCAGCTCATCGTAAATCCGTTCGATCATGCCGTCCAGACAGGCCGCCTGCCCCATCACAATGCCGCTTTTCATGCAGTCGATGGTGTTTCTGCCAATGACCTTCTTCGGCGCCTCCAAACTGATTCTCGGGAGCTGGGACGTGCGGTTTACGAGAGAATCCAGCGAAACCTTCACCCCGGGCAGAATCATGCCTCCGATATAGTTTTTCTTTTCATCCACCACGCTGATGGTGGTGGCGGTGCCCATGTCAATCAGAATAATCGGCGCACCGTAATAGTGCAGGCCTGCCACCGCATTGACGACCAGATCCGACCCAAGCTGTGCCGGATTGTCCATCAGAATGTTTAAGCCTGTCTTAAGCCCGGGTCCCACCACCAGCGGGGTCTGATGAAACAGCTTCTCCAGACTGGACTTCACGATATTGTTGAGGGGCGGCACAACAGAGGAGATGATGCTGCCCGTGATATCCTCCATGCCGATGTGATACAGCTCGAACAGCGTCCGAAATTCCACTACATACTCTAACTCTGTGCTTGCCAGATTCGTGGATACCCGCTCCACGAAGCATACCTTCTCCCCGTCCATACAACCGATGACAATGTTGGTATTGCCGATGTCAACTGCTAAAATCATGCTTTTTCCCCTGTCTTTCCCTTTTTTGCGGGCATGTCCCCTTTTGCGGTTACATGCCCTGTACTTCTATCATAAGTTTGTATTGTTCTCTTATTTTCCTGTTTTCCTGTTACAATCCGTCATGCCTTTCTTGCCGCCAGAAGAGATGCGTCCTTCTCCTCCTGCCCCTTCCCCGTATACAGGGGCTTCACCCTGGCCAGAGCAAGGCCGACGCCGGTAACAATAATCGCGGCCACCACAGCTTCCACCACGCCGTTGAAAGCCACCACGCCCATGATCACGTCCAGCACTGCTTCCCCCGCCACGCCCATCGCCTGGGCATAGGCGTCTTTATAGAGAATATAAATGCCGCTCATAACAAAGAGCGTGTTCGTAAACGCACCTGCAAGCCCCGCATAAGAGAGCGCAATATTGGCGGATGCCTTCTTCCTGCCTCCTGCGGTCAGTGCCGTCATAAGGGCCGCACCTGCCGCCAGACCGATCACCGTGCACACAGCCGCGCTCAGTGTCTCCGGGAACAGCCGCATCACAAACGCTCTGACGGAGATAAATAATATAACAGATGCTATTAAATCTACCATTATTTTCCCGGCCTTATTCTCACCTCTCACGATCCTGCGGATCAGAAGCCAGACAAAGTAGGGCGCGATGCCGACTAAAATACGCGGCACAAAACAGATGTACAGGCTCTTAAAGATGCCCGACACCCCCGCAACCCGATAGGCCAATACCGGCGAAAACACAAACGCCGATGCCGTAGCCGCTTTTACTGTGTTGTTGATAAAGCTGGTGAGTCCAAATACGAATCCCAAAAATGCACCTTTCTTCGGTCCAAGAAATAGCGCTCCCAGGATCACCGGGATGTGAATAATCGTCGCGTTGATGACAACGAGCGGGATATATCCCAGCGGTGTGAATGCCATAATCACAATTATGGCGGTGAACAGTGCCGTAAGCACAAGTTCATAGGTCTTTTCATTTTTCATGGTACAGTTCCTCCTGTTATTATTCTCATACGAGATACAATACGGCTGTATCGTACCACACCCCTTTTTCTTTGACAAGTATGTTTAAAAAAATCACCTGTTATGTATCAAAAAAAAGACAGTCCGCCGGACTGTCTTTTTCTATATTCATGGAAGCCGCTCCGATTAATAATTTTCCGGCTTTACCTGGAAGTAGGACTGGGGATGTTTACATACCGGGCAGAGCTCCGGCGCCTTTTTGCCTACCACGATATGACCGCAGTTGAGGCACTGCCATACGCAGTCGCCGTCCTTGGAGAACACAACGCCGTCCTCAATATTCTGGATCAGCTTGCGGTATCTCTCCTCGTGCTCCTTCTCGATTTTGGCCACGCCCTCAAAGAGCAGGGCAAGCTCCTCAAAGCCTTCCTTTCTTGCATCCTCCGCAAAACCCGCATACATGTCCGTCCACTCAAAGTTCTCTCCCTCAGCGGCATCCCTCAAATTCTCACGGGTCTCCGGGATTGCACCGCCGTGCAGATATTTAAACCAGATCTTGGCATGCTCCTTCTCGTTGGCCGCCGTCTCCTCAAAAATATTAGCCATCTGCACATAACCGTCCTTCTTTGCCTTGGACGCATAGTAAGTATACTTTGTGTAAGCCTGGGACTCCCCCGCAAACGCTGCCAGCAGATTTTTCTCTGTCTTTGATCCTTTTAAATCCATATCGTTCTCCTTTCGCCTCCTGCTTTCCTAACTATTAATATTTCCATTCTACGCCAAATCTTTCCCTTTGTCACATAAAAGTTTCTGTTGTCAATCGCCCCACATTAGTTTAGTATGATAATAACTACTATATATTAAAGAGAGGAACGCCATGAAACCCATTAAAGAAGGAAAAGTACGCGAAATTTATGACAACGGCGACAGCCTGATCATGGTTGCCACCGACCGCATCAGCTGTTTTGATGTCATTCTGAAAAACCAGGTGACCAAAAAAGGGACCGTTCTGACCCAGATGTCGAAGTTCTGGTTCGACATGACAGACGACATCCTGCCCAACCACATGATTTCCGTGGATGTGAAGGACATGCCCGAATTTTTCAGACAGGATAAATTTGATGGCAGCAGCATGCTCTGCAAAAAGCTTGACATGCTCCCCATCGAGTGCATCGTCCGCGGCTATATCACCGGCAGCGGCTGGGCAAGTTACCAGAAAAACGGTACGGTATGCGGGATCACGCTTCCAGAGGGATTGAAAGAGTCAGACAAACTGCCCGAGCCCATCTACACCCCCTCCACCAAGGCGGAGATCGGCGACCACGATGAAAATATCTCCTTTGAACAGAGCGTGGACTATCTGGAGAAGCGTTTCCCCGGCAAAGGAGCGGAATACGCCGGAAAACTCCGTGATTACACCATCGCCCTCTACAAAAAATGCGCCGAATACGCTCTCACCCGCGGCATCATCATTGCGGACACCAAATTCGAGTTCGGACTGGACGGGGACGGCAATATCGTGCTCGGCGACGAGATGCTGACACCCGACAGCTCCAGATTCTGGCCCGCCGAGGGATATGAACCCGGACACAGCCAGCCCTCCTTCGACAAGCAGTTCGCCAGAGACTGGCTGAAAGCCAACGAGGGACATGACTGGACTCTGCCCGAAGAGATCGTGCAGAAGACCATCGATAAATATCTGCAGGGGTATGAGCTGTTGACTGGGGAGAAACTCTAAAAAATCGTCGCCCGGCGGCAAACTCTGAGAATGCCATACATGATACGCAAAACAGCAGCCGATTACATAACGGCTGCTGTTTTATAAATAGAGGCTCTTCATCTCGCCTGCAGGCGTTCCATAATATACGAAACCCTGTATCGGAACGGCACATGTCTGCGCCCAACAAGCTCTTTGTTATAGCGCTGCATCACATAGCAGTTTGGCAGCCATCGGGAAATTTTTCTTTTTACGGATAAGACTGCCTTTTCCATTTTCATTCTTGTTTTGACTAATTCAGTCACTTTCAGGGTATCTCCATGAAAGAGCTGTGCCTCCAGTGCCTCCGGCAGTTCCGGCTCCGATGGCGGCAGTATTTCCAGCTCGGTAATGCCCCAGCAGGCACCCTCCCACTTTTCAATCTGAAACGTAATCTCCCGCACTCCCGTCCGGGGTGCAAAAGCGCAGACATTTCTTTTTCCATCCGCCTTTATGTTCATTTTAACAGGCTCCGCATCCGTGTCAAAACAGAAAACAGCTTCCAGCTTATCATCTGTACTGTTTCCCAGCGCATACACGGCAATCCGGCCCACCGTCTGCGCTGCCTTCCAATGAATCCGCACCTGTTTCTCACGATCTCCTCTTTCCGGCTTCCATCCGCATTCCTGAAAAACACGCTCCTCTTTCGTCACATCCCCACTGTCAAAGAGCTTAAAATCCCGCAGATACTCGGGATTCCCGGAAGAAGCGGAAAGCGCGGCCTCAAACATAAGGCTGTCTGTGCTTCTCCTGAAAAAAACCTCGTCAATGTTGATAATCTCATCCGCTTTCTGCCATGCCTCCTGCGTGCGATGGCATCGTAACGCCATATATAGGACGTTTCGCATAAGCCAGGGTACAGAACAATCTTCCGGCATAGCAAACCGAAGCCCTTCTTCCCGTGTATAGGGGGTCTGCAAAAGTCCCTCCAGCACAGTCTGGCGCCTCGGCAGTTCAAAGAAATCTGCCTTTCCCTTCCACACACCATCATATGCAAAACGCTTCAGCACAAGAGGGCGATAAGTTGTATCAGCTCTGAAAAGTTCCCCCAGACACTCTTCTGTAAGCAGGGAGACTGTCCTGTGGTCAGGATGCTTGTCATAGTCCACCACAAGCAGAAGATCTGCCCGCACCTCTGTCAGGACATCTTTTAAATCCTGCTTTAAATCCGCCCTTCGGTACGCGCTGTGTCTCCCTTCTCTCATATAACGGTAATCCCCGTGTTCCTCAGACCCATAGGTCTCCGTTCTGCCCGCCATTGAGACGAGCGGCTCTTCCCCGGTCTGATGGTAGATATGTCTGCCCTCCTTCCACCCATCCCCGTATCCCAGAAAAAAAACATTTTCTTCTTCGATCCCATAAAAATTTTCCAGCACATGCAAAGCCTCCGCCAGACGCAGGTCAGCCTCATGCGGAAAAAAATCACCGTTTGTCATATAAGTTACATAGACTTCGCAGTCCGCTCTATGTGCAAGTGTTTTTAAAAGACCGCCGCCCACCAGTATTTCGTCATCCTGATGCGGCACGATGAGTAAAACTTTGTACTTCAATTTCACACTCCTTGCGTTTCTTATCTAAACCGTATGTTAATTTAGTATACCATACAATGAAAAGCAAAAAACCTGGTTTCTCTTTATTTTTTCGAAACCCATTGACATTTAGATATCATTTTGATATCATACGAATATCAAAACATCCCAATATCCCAAAAAAGAAACCAAAGACAACTGTAAAGGAAAGGAAAAAGTATGGAAGAGAAAATTTTGAACAAACGCAAAAACGGCATGGCAATGCTTCTTTTGAACTTGCTTCTGTATGCAGCCGCCCTCGCGGCGATCATTATCGGCAACATCACCGGCATCAGCGAGAGCGGTCCGCAAAGTCCCACTGGAATCGCGCTCTTTGTCATCGGTCTCGCCGGCCTGCTGTTTGGCTGGATCCCGTTTTTGGGCCTTGTGGTGCTCAGACCCCAGGAAGCGGTCGTGCTGACCTTATTCGGCAAGTATATCGGCACCTTGAAGGAAGAAGGCTTCTACTGGGTAAATCCTTTCTGCAGCGCGCTGAATCCCGCAGCGGAAACCAAACTGAAACAGAGCGGCGATGTGGACGGTACATCAGGCGGCAGCCGCTTCCATCTGGCCACCGGCGGTCAGAGCATGCAGCTCGCCGGCACCGGTGCCAGCAAAAAAATATCCTTAAAGATTATGACCCTGAATAACAGCCGCCAGAAGATCAACGACTGCCTTGGCAATCCCATTGAGATCGCCATCGCTGTGATGTGGCAGGTGACGGACACCGCAAAGGCCGTATTCAACGTAGATAACTACAAGGAATACCTGTCCCTCCAGTGCGACAGCGCGCTTAGAAACATTGTGCGGCTCTACCCCTACGATGTGGCTGAAAATGTGGATACCACCGGGGACGGTATGGCGGATGAAGGGTCGCTTCGCGGCTCCAGCGAAGTGGTTGCGAAGAGAATCCGTGATGAGATTCAGAACAAAGTAGAACAGGCCGGTCTTGAGATCGTGGAAGCCCGGATCACCTATCTGGCATACGCCCCCGAAATCGCCGCAGCCATGCTCCAGAGACAGCAGGCGTCCGCTGTGATCGACGCCCGCAAGATGATCGTGGACGGTGCGGTCGGCATGGTGGAAATGGCGTTAAGCCGCCTTTCCGAAAAGGAAATTGTGGAACTGGACGAGGAGCGCAAAGCTGCTATGGTATCCAACCTTCTGGTGGTACTGTGCAGCAACCGGGATGCCCAGCCCGTTGTCAATTCCGGCAGTCTCTATTAGATGGCGGACAACAGCAAGAAACAGGTGCCGCTTCGTCTGTCCGCCAAGCTCTACAACGCCATCGCTGCTTGGGCCGAGGATGATTTCCGATCTGTGAATGGCCAGATAGAGTATCTGCTGACAGAATGCGTGCGACAGAGAAAGAAAAACGGAATGCCGGTTCCTCACGAACTCGACGTTCCGCCTGAATTGGATATCTGAAAAATCGAGCGCCTGCGCGCTCGATTTTTCTATGTCTGACATTCTAATTCCTATATCACTGCACTACCCCATCACCACCGCGCGTCCAGACGATATTGTCCCGGATCATCTGGTCGATGTCCATACCGATAATCTCCGATGCGCGCGCCTTGGCAGCGCCTTCATTCGCCGTTCCAAGCTGTTTGTAAAGATCGTAGGCCGGCTTGTGGCTGCCGTCCAGATTGGTGAGTCCCAGGTTCAGCTTGCTCTCCATCTCATGCGCGTCATCCTTAAAGCGGAAGAGCATGAACGCATCCACATCCGGGAGGGTCGCCGCTTTCAGGTAACCGTATGCCACCGACGCCTCCTGGTTCTCATTCCCGAAGTAGGAAGTATACCCGATCTCCGCAAGAGAGATGCTTCGCACCTGCCCTGCGGGATTTAAAAATTTCCCCTGATGCATATAGTCGATCAGCACATCAATATTCTGCATGGTGATATAGGGCGTGGAAACGCTCTGCTTCACCCACACGGCCGGCCCGTTCCACGCATAAGGATCATAGAGCGGCGAATTGTACGGGTGATAGGAAAGTCCCCAGTCGATATTCCCCTCTCGGTTCATATAATAGTTGAACTGATCAAGATAATCCTTCGCCAGGAAACTGCCCGGATTCGACTTTCGTCCCCACTCCTGATCGATGGAATTGTAAACCTGCACATTGCCATTCATCGCTTTCAGTTCATTGTAGAAAATACGGAAAGCCTTCACATAGGCGCTCACATTCACGTCGAGATTAGCGGAATCCATATACCACCAGGAGGTTCTGGCATTGACCTCATTGCCCAGAATCCAGTTGTCAATCTGGCCGCTGCCGGTCTTCCCGGAGTACCGCTGACCCAAAAACGCGAACACCGCTTTCAAGTGATTCACGCCGCCGCTCTCCTCCACATTCAAGGCATAGCTCGGGCACTCTGCCCCCCTTGCCTGCGGATGTACCAGATCCTCTGATCCCGGCGTTCCTCCCCGGTTCAGAATAACCATAGTCACCTGCATGCCCTGGTCATTAAATCCCTTCACCATCTGGTCATAGTGAGTGATCCGTCCGTTGCTGAAATAGTAGGTCTGGCCATTGTATGCAAAAGGAATCGTTCCCGCCTCTCCGGGCGCTGCACAGATTTCATCGAGATAAATGTTGTAAACAACCTGCTGTATGCCAAGATCCTTAAGCTCCCCGCTGGCAATCGCGGAAACCTCCGGCAGAATCCCCTTGATTCCCCTGTTCATGCGGCCTGAGGTAAACGCCGCATTGGCTTCCGGGTTCGTTATGTAATGCTCGTCGCTGACCTGAACCATCTGGCCGCCCCGTTTTACCGCTACAAGAAATTTGCGGCTTAAGTTGGAATCCGCCGTATTATAGTTCAGGGGAAAGGAAACCGCCACAGAACTTCCCGCCTGGACAGTGGCCACCACCGTTCCGACCGGGCCGTCCTGATAAACCTCGTCCGCATAGATATAATATTTGCCGTCATCCCCTGCCGGGACACCCGCCGCCGTCAGCGTACAGTTCACGTTCCCTCCCGCGATATGACAGGAGTTGATGGTGACAGGACGCCCCGCCGCCTGCACCCGCTTCCCGCACACAATGACCGACATAGTCAACATAAGAAGGGCCGCAAACCCCTTCCATTTCTTTCCGATTTTTCTTTCGCACGCTCTCATAAGATTCTCCTAACCTCAGTTTACTTCGCAGCGCATACTGCTCACTGGGTACAGTTTACCACATCTTAATCCGCCGCGCAAACCCTACTGCTGTAAATAACTGTTGATCGTCCGCTGTAAAATCTTCATATTGCTGTCTATGGTTTTGTCGTTTTGCAGGATTTCCCCAATCTCACTGTCGGAAAGCGCAAGCGCCTGCTCATATTTTTTAAACTGGGGCGCAGTGTAGCCCTCCTCGATTACCTTGCCGAGAAGCTTTCCGCTGATCACCGTCTCGCCCTCCTCCATCTCCGCCTGCACGATCTCCTCCATCTCTGCCGACTGAGTTACCGCCCGCAGCACCGAGGCTCCCTGTGAATGCGAAAAGATCCGTGTCTGGATCTGCTCGTCATAGGTAAGCAGTTTCAAAAACTCCCACGCCAGCTCTTCCTTTCTCGTGTTGGCGCTGATCCCCATCAGCAGGGTGTCCACCTGGGACACGTTGCCGCCCCCGCTGCCCGCAGGCATGGTAATGCAGTCCCATTTAAAATTGGCATACCGCTTGATCTTGTAGGGATAAGTCTTATAGGTGCGGTACTCTGCAAAAGTTAACGGCATAAACGCCACATTGCCGCTGTTAAAGTCATCCTGTACGACCTTCTGCCCTTGATACAGCTCATTCAGCTGGCGGATGTACTTCACCGCCTCGATCACACTGTCATCCGCCAGATAACAAGTCTTTCCGTTGGTCTGAAAGATCTCGCCGCCGTTGGAGTAGACCGCATCCAGCCAGTCATAGTTGCAGATTCCGAACTGATCCAGGGTGTCATCCCCGTCCAGATCTTTCGTCACCTGCTGACAGATGTTGTACATCTCCTCCCAGTTCCAGTCCGTATCCGGGATCTCAATCCCCTCCTTCGTCAAAAGCGTCTGGTTCACAAACATTAAGGTGGGCACGGTCTCGTAGGGCAGGGCATACTGGGCGTCCCCGTACTTACCCGTGCTCAGGGCGCTCTCAAAATATTTCCCCTTGTCAAAAGATGCATCCTGCCCGATCAGCTCATCCAGATTTTTCATAATGCCGATGGAGGAAAACTGATCGAAGTCACTTCCAAGCACCATAAAGACATCCGGCTCCTCCCCCGCCAAAATCTTTCTGGAAAGCCATTCCGAATACTCTTCCTTGGGAACCCCGCTGTAATAATGCACTTTCACGCCCGGATGCTCCGCCTCGAAACGGGCAATCGCCTCGTCTATGATATAAAAACTGTTGGCGTTTGCCACATTCCAGTTACTCCCGGTAAACATGCCAAATTCCAGCACCACAGGGCGCGTTTCGGCATAGCGCAGGCCGCCCGCAAGAAGCAGGACGGCAAGGAGCACGGCGGCGCCTATGCACTTCTTATTATGCAGTCGTTTCATCACTCTTCATCCTTCAAATAAGGGGCAATATTGGTCTGCACTGCCCAGATTGCGAGCTGGGTACGGTCCCTGAGCTCCAGTTTGTTCAGGATCGTGCTCAGATAGTTCCTCACGGTGCCGTCCGACAGTTTCAGCGTCTCCGCAATCTCCTTGTTGGCCGCGCCTGTCCCCACCTGCTCAATGATCTTCCACTCCGTTTTCGTCAGCTCCTCCATGCCCTTTTTTCCCACCTGTATCGTGTAATCGGCTCTGGCCATTCTGGAAAACAGGGTGAGAACCTTCGCCGCAATATCGGGATTGATCATGGCGCGCCCACTGTACACAGTCCGCACGGCGCTCTCCAACTCATCCATAGAAACGCCTTTCAGAAGATATCCGCTGGCTCCATACTTCAATGCGTTGTATACATATTCATCATCGTCAAAGGTCGTCAGGATAATTATTTTAATCTGGGGATAATTTTCCTTGATGATCTTTGTACACTGCACCCCGTCCATCTTGGGCATACGGATGTCCATCAGAATCACATCGGGCTTCTGCCTGCGCACACACTGGATCACCTCGCGTCCATCCGTGGCCACATCACAGACCTCGATGCCCTCCTTGCTGTTTAATACGATTTGCAGACTCTGCCGGATCAGTTCCTGATCATCGGCCACCAGCACTTTAATCATAGCTCTCCCCCCAACGAATCGGTATATGGGCGGTCACCTTAAAGCCTTTTTGTCCGTCAAAGGTAATCGTGCCGCCAAGCATCTCTATTCTCTCCCTCATATGTCTCGTTCCAAACCCGCTCTTTACCTCTTTACATCCAATGCCGTCATCTTTCACCTCAAGCAGCACCTCCCCGTCTATCTGTTTCAGCGTGACCCAGATCTGCCCCGCATGGCCGTGCCGGACCGCATTGGTGATGCTCTCCTGGATGACACGGTAGATGATATTCTCCTCATCCTCCCCGAACTCCAGCTTTTCCCCGCCTGCGTCAAAATAGATCTGGGTGTCGGCCACCCTGCCCATATCGGTCACCATCTTACGGATCAACGCGTTTAAGGAAAGCCGCTCCATCTCATCCGGCCGCAGCTCACTGACGGAGCGGCGCACATCCTTCATGCCGTCCCTGCTCACATCAGCCAGCAGTTTAAGCTGTTTCTTCACCTCCTGGGGCGCCACATCCACCAGCGCAAGGCAGGCGTCCAGACCAGCGATAATCCCTGTCAGACTGTGCCCCAGCGTGTCATGGATCTCCCTGGCGAGACGGTTTCTCTCGTTGGTCTGCGCCATCTTCTCCGCCATGTCGGCGTACTCCGAAAGCTGCTCGTTGGCATTCTGCAGTTCATGGTAGAGCACGTTTACCTCCTCGATGGTGCCCCTCTGCAGATTGATCACGGAAAAGCAGTAACCTACAAACAGGATAATATTCAGGGAGATCATCGTGTTCCAGATGCACAGAAGCCACTGCTGGCTTGTAAAAGTATAGTATTCCACATAGTCCGACATATTAAAAAGAGGCATGTAGATGGACAAAAGCTCATAATCCGCCAGCAGATAGCCGACAATGGCCAACAGAAGAAACGCCATCTTGGCCTTGCTGTCCTTGACATAAGCGATCACATTGGCAAACACGAGAAGCAGCAGACCGTTATAATTAAAATCCAGCCGGTAGATAATCACCACGCAGATCAGCAGCTCCATAATCAGGGAAACCGCACTTCCCCTGCCGTGCCGCATCCGCAGAAAATGCCGGAATACAAAATTCACCAGCAAAAGACCGAAAAGAACAAGGCAGAGCCAGAGATTGGTCCTTGGATTATCCAGTATCGTGATCACGCCGCCCAGAAAATCCCTGGCGTCATAATTTGCCCGGATTCTGTTTGTCGTCACATAGATAAAGGTACATAAAAACGCCACCGCAATGCCGTTTAAGGCCAGCATTGCCCACTGAAACATGTCCGTGTAATATTCTTTCTTTGCGCTCATAGATTTCCTCTACTGCCAGCCGTTCACTTCGTACTGATCCAGATTTTCCCCGGTGATCATGTAGGGCTCAATACCAAGATACTCCGGCACTTCCTCCCCGTTCAGATAATCGTATGCAATCTCAGCCGCCACCCTTCCGATGGTTTCCGGGCTCTGTGCGCTTGTGCCCGTCACATAGCCAAGCTTTAACATCGCCTTAAAATCCGGGGAACCATCAATGCCGTAGATCAGCACGCCTTCCTCCCGGCGGTTCTGCTGCAGTGTGGCGAGCGCCCCCAGCGCCGTCGGGTCGTTGCCGCCAAGCACCACATTGAAGGAAACGCCAGCCTCCATGACCTCCTGCATCACTTTTGCCGAAACCTCAAACTCCCCGTGTCCCGTTCCCGTGTAGACAACGCGGTATCGGTCATTGCCGTCCAAAGTATCCATAAATCCGCGGACCCGGTTGCTGATCGACGCCTGCCACGGACAGTCAATCACCACAATATTGGCCTCGTCCACCCGCTTCATCATATCCTGGGCGCAGAGCACCCCCGCCTGATAGTTGTCCGTCTCGATAATCGACGTCACATACTCCCGGTCTTTCACCACCGTGTCGATATTGATGACCACCACCCCGGCCTCCTTGCAGGCCGCAAGCGCCGGACGCACCAGCTCCCAGTCCACCGGGTTTAAAAACAGCACCTCAATGCCCTCGTCAATCATCTCCAGAATCTGGCCGTTTTGTTTCTCCTGGTCCTGGCAGGGATCCCTGGAAATCAGAATGTCCCCGTTTCCCTCCACGACCTGCGCCAGCGCATCGTTTAGCACATCGAAGAAAGGATTGTTCCTGGTCATATAGGTTGCGCCGAAGATACGCGGCCTGTCAAATGCCTTCTGCCGCTCCGCAAAAGAACATCCTATCACTGCTATTATAAGAAATGCAAGCCCAGCTGCCAATATACACCGCTTCATTTTTCTTTCCCTTCTCCATCCGCTTTTACGCAGCCGGCTCCCCTATACAGGCCTGCGCATAAGCAGACTCGGGATACACCGTATCCCGAGTTCGCGCTTTCCTTTCCTATCTCCCTGCTTTCCTGTTACGGATAAAGTCCACATAAACCGCGAGCAGGATAACGAATCCCTTGACAATATACTGCCAGTTGGAATCCACACCCATCAGGTTCAGTCCGTTGTTCAGAACACCGATAATCAGTACACCGATCAGCGTGCCGCCAAGACGCCCGGAACCACCGCTCATGGAAGTGCCGCCCACAACAACCGCCGCGATGGCATCCATCTCAGCGCCCTCGCCGGATCTGGGCTGCCCGGAGTACAGTCTCGAGGCAATCACCACGCCCGCGATACCCGCCATAATCCCGGTAAACGTGTAAACCCAGAACTTCACTTTCTGCACGTTGATGCCCGAAAAGCTTGCCGCCTGCGCGTTGCCGCCCACCGCGTAAATATGCCGCCCGAAATGAGTACGGTTGACAAGCATGACCGCTATCACAAAGATAATCAGCATCAGAATGACCGGCGTCGGAATCGGTCCTACATAACCCGCACCCGGAAACTTGAACGCGTCCGTCATACAGCGGATCGGCGCGCCCTGTGTGTAGACAAGGGCGATACCCTTTGTGATGTTCATGGATGCCAGCGTCACGATGAAGGGCGGAATGTTCGTTTTGCAGATGACAACGCCGTTAAACATGCCGACAGCCGCACCGATAAGTATTGCAATCAGAAAGGCAGCCACTTCCGGGAGCCCCATGTTGACCACGCATCCTGCCGCCACACAACCCGACAGGGCGATGACGGAACCTACCGAAAGGTCGATACCGCCCAGAATAATAACCATCGTCATTCCTGTTGCAAGAAACAGGTTGGACGCGTTCTGACGCAAGATATTGAACACATTATTCTGCGTCAGGAAAGTAGATCTTGTCGTCGGAAAAATAACAAGAAACACACACATTGCGAGCAGCGCAATGATAATGCCTATATTGTCTTTAAAATATTTGACAGCTCCGTTTTTAAATCTAACCATGTTGATACCTCCTCCACAATTACTTCGCCGCTAACTGCATGATTTTTTCCTGTGTTACGTCCTCATGGCTGAGGCACCCTGTTACACGACCGTCATTCATCACATATACGCGGTCGCTCATATTGATGATCTCCGGCATCTCCGAGGATATCATAATGATAGACATACCCTTTTTCACCAGCTCATTCATAATCGCATAGATCTCCGCCTTCGCGCCCACGTCAACGCCCCTGGTCGGCTCATCCAGAATCAGAATTTTCGGGTCTGTGGCAAGCCACCGCCCGATCATCACCTTCTGCTGGTTACCGCCAGACAGGTTTCTGATGATCTGCTGCTGGCTCGGCGTTTTGGTCGCCATCATGTCGATATATTTCTGTGTAATTTCTTCTTCCTTCTTATAATCCACGCGGAAGTTTCGGATAAACTGTCCCAAAACCTCTATCGTGGAATTAAACTGCACATCCTGCACCAGATAGAGTCCTTCCTCCTTCCGGCTCTCCGGCACGAGCGCAATGCCGTATTTCAAGGCGTCTACAGGGGACTTGATATGTACCTGCTGCCCCTCCACATAGACGCTGCCCTTCATATCGGGCGTCAGTCCGAACACCGCCTTCATGGTCTCACTGCGCCCGGCGCCCACCAGACCTGCAAAACCGATGATCTCGCCCCTGCGCAGCTCGAAGCTGGCGTCCTTCACCATCTTTCCGTCCGCGATATGTTCGCCCTTCAGTATCACTTCCCCCGGATTCTGGAAATCTCTCGTATAATAGTTCGTCAGTTCACGGCCAACCATCATGGCGATCAGTTCGTCCTTGCTCGTTTCTTTCACGACTCTCGTGCCGACGCTCTCCCCGTCACGCATGACCGTGACACGGTCGCAGATCTCCTCCAGCTCACTCATTTTATGGGAAATATAGATGATACCCACACCCTTCTTCGTCAGCGTGCGGATTGTCTCAAACAAAAATCCGACCTCTTTGTCTGAAATCGAAGAAGTAGGCTCATCCATAACCAGTATTCTCGCATTAAAGGAAATTGCCTTCACAATCTCCACCATCTGCCGCTGGGCGATGGTCAGTTTCTCCACAAGCGTATCTGCATCAATGTGCATTTCATAGGCATCCAGAAGCTTCTGCGCCTCCTCTGTCATCTGTCTGCGCTTGATATTGAACTTACTCCCCGCCTCTCTTCCGAGAAAAATATTTTCGGCCACCGTCATGTAGGGAACAAGCACCAGCTCCTGGTGCACAATGGAAACGCCTGCATTTCTGGCCGATACAACACCGTCAATATTCACTTTCTGGCCTTCAATCCAGATTTCTCCTTCCTCCGCATGGTAGATCCCGCCGAGAACTTTTATCAGGGTGGACTTGCCGGCGCCGTTTTCCCCCAGCAGAGCGTGAACCTCCCCTGCCCGAAGCTGCAGATTTACATTGCTTAACGCCTTTACGCCCGGAAATGATTTACATATTCCTTTCATTTCAAGCAAATATTTCTCACCCAACTCCAATCACCTCCTGCTTCCTTCCCATAAGGGGAAAGGCTTTGCCCCTCGCCAGCGCATCTCTGCACTGAGAACAAAGCCCTTCCATATATTATAGGACGATCTGTTTACTGCCATCCATCTGTTCCGAACTCATCCACATTGTCTGCCGTAATCAGGAATGTCTCAATCGGGATAAACTCTTCTACGGTCTCGCCGTCCAGCCACTGATAAGCTGTCTCAGCGATGGTCTTGCCGATGGAGATCGGGGACTGCGCACCCGTACCTTCCATGATCGTATCTTTCAGCAGAGCTTTTACGTCAGGAGAACCGTCCACACCGTAAATCATGGGAGTAACGCCCGCTGCATCCGCCGCTGCATATGCGCCGAGAGCCGTGGGATCATTGCCGCCGAAGATGGCTACCACATCAGGGCTTGCTGTCAGAAGGTCTGTCGCCTTCTCGTTACCAAGCTGCTGGTTACCCTGCGCATCCTGCTGTCCTGCAATATTGAAAGTCACACCGGACTCCTCCAGCGCTGCGAGGAAACCGTTTGTTCTGTCAGTCACGGACTGCATGGTCGGGGAATCCAGAACCAGAATGTCGCCGCCGTCCGGGCACTTCTCAGCCAGATCCTTGCCGCAGACATATCCCGCATTGTAGTTATCGGAACCTGCGTAGGAAACCAGATAGCTCATATCGCCCACCTGTGTGTCGAAACCGAACATCGGGATGTCCGCATCCTTCAGCATATCAAGCGCAGGAATGATGCCGTCTGCATCTACCGGGTTTACAAAGATCAGATCAATGTCTCTGGAGATCAGATCCTCAATCTGGTCGATCTGCGTGTTGGAATCGTTGGCAGGATCCATAGATACCAGCGTGTCACCGTGAGACTCTACCACTTCCCTGATCGCGCCCTCCAGAGCTACGAAGAAGGGATTGGTGCCGTCCATACAGGTGTAGCCGATCACTCTGCCGCCCTCAGAAGCTGCAGGCGCCTCTGCCTCTGCAGCGGGTTCTTCTGCCGCAGGCGCTTCCTCCGCCGCGGGCGCTTCCTCTGCCGCAGGCGCCTCCGCTGCCGGCTCAGTCGCCGCAGGCGCTGCCTCGCCGCCGCCGCAGCCTGCAAGGATTGTGGTCAGCATTGCCGCACATAAAACTGCACTTACCATTTTTTTCTTCATCTCATTTTCCTCCCTTACGTTTTTGGATAAGACGATTATAAGTGTTTTCTTTCCTGCCGGCACCTGTCCTTTGTAATGAATCTTTTATGACATCTGTCATTTTTTCATATGACAATTTCAAAGTGCGCATAAGCAGAGAAGGAAGGCTTATGTGCGCAAAAGAAAGAGAAGACCTCACGATCTTCTCTTTCGTATATTCTGTATTTATACCCGTGTATCGAATCATTCACCCGGAACAGACGGAAGACCCGCAAACCCTTTTTCCAGATCCTCCTTGGTAGGAACATAATCCATCATCTGTCCATCGTGGAACTTTCCGTAAGCCACCATATCGAAATATCCCGTGCCTGTCAGACCGAAGACAATCGTCTTCTCCTCCCCTGTCTCCTTGCACTTCACAGCCTCATCAATGGCTGCCTTGATTGCATGTGCACTCTCCGGGGCGGGCAGGATTCCCTCGATTCTCGCAAACTCCTCCGCCGCCTTAAACACAGCTGTCTGCTCTACGCTGACCGCCTCGATCAGACCGTCATCATACAACTGCGACACAACGGAACTCATACCGTGATAGCGCAGGCCGCCCGCATGGTTCGGGGCAGGCATAAAGCCGCTTCCCAGCGTGTACATCTTCGCGAGCGGACAAACCTTTCCCGTATCGCAGAAATCATACACATATTTTCCTCTGGTCAGACTGGGACAGGATGCCGGTTCCACCGCTATGATACGGTAGTCCGCCTCCCCTCTGATCTTCTCTCCAACGAAGGGGGAAATCAGACCGCCCAGGTTGGAGCCGCCGCCTGCACAGCCGATAATCATATCCGGCTTAATGTCATATTTTCTGAGTGCCGCCCTCGTCTCCTCACCGATGATGGACTGGTGCAAAAGCACCTGGGAAAGTACGCTGCCAAGCACATAGCGGTACCCTTCCCTCTTCCCGGCAGCCTCCACCGCCTCGGAAATTGCACAGCCGAGACTGCCGCCCGTTCCCGGAAACTCTTCCAGAATTTTCCGTCCTACATTCGTGGTATCGGAGGGCGACGGCGTTACCTGCGCGCCGTAAGTGCGCATCACCTCGCGGCGGAAAGGCTTCTGCTCGTAAGAAACCTTCACCATATAGACATGGCAGTCCAGCCCAAAATAGGAGCATGCCATTGACAACGCTGTTCCCCACTGGCCGGCGCCGGTCTCCGTGGTTACGCCTGCAAGACCCTGCTGCTTCGCATAATATGCCTGTGCGATGGCCGAGTTGAGCTTATGGCTGCCGCTCGTATTGTTTCCCTCAAATTTATAGTAGATCTTAGCCGGCGTATCCAGCTTCTTTTCCAGACAGTACGCACGCACAAGCGGCGACGGCCGGTACATCTTGTAGAAATCCAGAATCTCCTGCGGGATGTCGATATAGGCATCCGTATCGTTTAATTCCTGTCTCGCCAGCTCGTCACAGAACACTTCCCGCAGCTCCTCGAAGGTAATCGGCTGCAGAGTGCCGGGATGTAACAGCGGTGCGGGCTTATTCTTCATATCGGCCCGGACATTGTACCACTGTTTCGGCATCTCCTCCTCTTCCAGATAAATTTTGTACGGTATCGTCTTCTCTGACATGATTCCTCTCCCTGTCCTAAATTAATGTTTGAGCTTGAACCTGCTGGTCTGTTTCTGCATCTGGTTCACCTGTTCAAACAACTCTGCGCTGACAGCCGCAGACTCCTCGCTGTTGGCTGTGTTCGTCTGCACCACGTTGGAAATCTGCCCGAGCGCCTCGGATACCTGAGAGATCGCGGTAGCCTCGATCTGCACTGCATCCGCAAACTCTTCCACCGCATCGTTGGACTGTGTAACGAGTGTGAGCGTCTTCTTTAAGGATGTGGAAACTTCCTCCACAATCCTGCTGCCCCTGCCTGCTGCCTGTACGGAGTTTTCAATCAGCTCCTTCGTAGCCTTAGCCGCCTGATCGGATTTCGCTGCCAGATCACGGACTTCCTTCGCCACCACGGCAAAGCCCTTGCCAGCCTCTCCGGCCCTGCTTGCTTCCACTGCCGCATTCAGTGCAAGGATGTTCGTCTGGAAAGCAATATTTTCAATTGTGGAAATAATATTCTCGATCTGCTGCGAAGTATCGCTGATATCTGTCATGGCGCTGATCAGCTGCTCCATCTGCTGGCTGCTCAGATTCACCTGATCGCCGGTCAGATGTGCATTATCCCGCATCTCGGTAGCCATCTGAATATTCTTCTCCGCGCTTCTTGCCAGATCATCTGTTGTAGCGGTAAGCTCTTCCACTGCAGCCGCCTGATCCGTTGCACCCTCAGCCAGCATCTGGGAACTGTTGGAAAGACTCTGGGCATGCCCGAATACCTTGTGCTCCACATCGTTGATGTTGTTCATCGCCGAGGAGAGGGAAGCCGTAAAGCTGTCAATGGATTCTGAGATAGAGCGGAAATCACCGATAAAGGGAACCGACGCCTCCACATCAAAATTGCCGCCGGAAAGCTGGCTCATCATACGGTTGATATCTTCTATATACTGGTTGATCCGCTCTATGGACTGCTTCAGTGTCCTTGCCAGATCACCGATCTCATCATTGGCATCATAATTCAGTTCAATCTTCATACAGCCATCCTGTAACGGCTTCGTCTTCGCCGTGATCAGCAGAATCGGCTTCAGCACACGTCTCAAAATATAGAGCACCAGACTTAACAATAAAATTAACGTCAGAAAAAGTCCCACGCCTGTAACGATATGCATGGTACGCACGGTCTGCTCCATATGCAGTGCGCTGAGCTCGTTCAGCTCCACACCGCGCTCCACAACCTGCTCCAGAAGCCCTACCAGAACACTCAGATTACTTGAGATGGTCTCCTGGTAATACGCCTGCGCCTGCGCAGGATCCGCATTGTAAAGCTCCAGCACATAGGTCGCTGACTCATGCAGTTCCTTATGCAACGGCTCAAGCTGGGTCCTCAGGTCGAGAATGGTCTTATCTTCCGTTCCCGCCTCACCGTAAAGCCACTGTCCCAGCACACAGCCTGTGGGATCCGTACTGCCGGTAAATTCCATGCCGGCATACAAGGCATTGCTTAAGTTGGAAGCCCACTTGTAATGGGCCGACTCCGCCTTCTGTGCCCTCTGCAGCACATCATTAACCGCAACATTGGCTGCCGCACTGTCCTCCATATTATAAATGTTTTTTGTTGTCATTACACTGAACACCATAACTGCCAGCAAGGCAGCCGCCACCCGGACTCCGGCCATGATTTTTATACTCTTGCGCATCTCCACTTCTCCTTTAATCATGTTATGTTTATGTACAATCGTACGAATAGATTGTAGCATAACCGCTCGCTTATTTCAATCACTTAAAATAAATCCTTATGCTGGTTTGGGGCAAAATATCCCCCTGACGGATGCGTGCGGACCACTAGCCGCAGTCCGGCTCCTGTGCATCAAACAGTTTCCCCGTGGCAAAGGGACTTCCCACATCGCACCGCCCGTGATGATATGCCTTTTTCTGCTCACCCCCGGAAAGTTCCTCCGAAGTTTCCACCTTGATCCGGCTGACGCCGTCTTTCGTCAGATTGTCCAGCATTTTGATTACGTCATCCACTTCACTCATCTGTCACCCTCCTTATTTACTATATTCCAGTCACATCTTCGGCGCGACTGCATGCAAAGCCGCTCCCACGCACGCTGCAACAGCTTCGCAGGTCTCTTCAATCAACGCATCAGAATGGGCATCCGAGACAAACACCGCCTCAAACTGGGATGGCGCCACATAAATGCCCCGTTCCAGCATGTTGTTGAAATACGCCGCGAACGCTTTTCGGTCACACAGACAGGCATCCTCATAATTTTCCACCTGCCGCAGATGTCTGCGCCGTTCCTGCTCCCCGTCCCCTGTTCCCGGAGCGTTTTCCCAAATGCCGTCCGCATTCCGGCCGGGAACAAAAAATGCCGAGAGCAGCGAACCCGCCCGGTTCACCACAAGTCCCGCCTTTCGGTACGCCTCGGAAAGCTTCCCGGCCCGCCTGTCGATCCTCTCATAGATGCCCGTATCATCTATCAGAATTTTCAGCGTTGTGATACCCGCCGCCACCGCCACAGGGTTGCCCGAAAGCGTTCCCGCCTGATAGACCGCTCCAAGGGGCGCAACGCAGGACATGATATCCCGCCTGCCGCCGTAAGCCGCCAGCGGCATCCCGCCGCCCACAATCTTTCCGAAGGTGTACAGATCCGCATGCACGCCCGTGTACGCGGACGCGCCTCCAAGCCCAAGCCGGAAGCCCGTGATCACCTCGTCGAAAAGCAGAAGCGCGCCATGCTCTTTCGTGATACGGCGCAAAAACTCCAGAAACCCTTTTTTCGGCGGCACCACACCCATGTTGGCCGCCACCGGCTCCACCACCACCGCCGCCACCTGGCCGTAGTTTTCCTCCATCAATGCGCGCACGGACTCCTCGTCATTGTAGACTGCCGTCAGCGTACCCGCCGCATATCCCGCCGGCACACCCGCGCTGTCCGGCACCGACTGGGTCATCAGCCCGGAACCCGCTTTCACCAGCAGACCGTCTGAATGGCCGTGGTAATTGCCTGCAAACTTGATGATCTTCTCCCGGCCCGTGAATCCTCTTGCCACGCGCACGGCGCTCATCACCGCCTCCGTCCCGGAACTGACCAGACGCACCATCTCCACATCGGGCACGCAGACACCGATCAGTTCCGAAAGCTCCACTTCCCCCGCTGTGGGCGCGCCGAAAGTCAGCCCGTCCGCACAGGCCCTCTGCACCGCCTCCACCACTTTCGGGTGCGCATGTCCAAGAATACCCGGCCCCCAGGAACAGACATAATCCAGATATCTGTGTCCGTCCGCATCAAAAAGCCACGGCCCCTGCGCCCTGTGCACAAAAAAGGGATGCCTGCCCACCGCGCCAAACGCCCGCACCGGGGAATTGACCCCGCCGGGGATTCTTTGCCGCGCTCTGTTGAAAAGTTGTTCCGATCTTACGTTTTCCATAGGACTCCCCATTCCGAAGTGTTTACACAGGCCGCCCTGTTATCGCTCCCTCTCCCATGCGGCGGCCTCCAGCGCATGATAGGTGATGATGATCTTCGCGCCTGCCCGCTTCATGGCCGTGAGATTCTCCAGCACAATCCTTCTCTCGTCAATCCATCCGTTGGCAGCGGCTGCTTTCACCATAGCGTACTCCCCGCTCACATTGTACACTGCAAACGGCATATCGAAGGTGAGCGCCGCCTCCTTCAGAACGTCCAGATAGGCGAGGGCCGGTTTGACCATCACAATGTCCGCACCCTCCTCTATGTCCGCCCGGATTTCCCGCAGCGCCTCCTGTCCGTTGGCGCAGTCCATCTGATAGCTTTTGCGGTCACCGAAGCCCGGCGCAGAGTGAGCCGCATCCCGGAACGGTCCGTAATAGGCGGAGGCAAATTTCGCGCTGTAGGCCATGATCGGCGTCTGGGTAAAGCCTGCCTGGTCGAGACCTTCCCGTATGGCCGCCACCCGGCCGTCCATCATATCCGAGGGCGCCGCCATGTCCGCACCGGCCTCCACAAGGCTCACCGCCATCTTCACCAGATAGGGCAGCGTCTCGTCGTTTAAGATTTCCTCCCCGCACACCATCCCGCAGTGGCCGTGGGACGTGTATTCGCACAGACAGATATCCACCACAATATAGATTTCCGGGTAATGCTCCTTCATATAACGGACCGCCCGCTGGGTAACGCCGTTGCTGGCGTAAGCCTGGCTCCCCTGAGGGTCCTTGTGGTCCGGAATGCCAAAAAGCATGACACCTCCGATGCCCGCCTCTTTCACCCGGTCTAAAATCTCGTCCAGACAATCAACCGAATACTGGAAAACGCCCGGCATGGAACCCACCGGGTTTCTGATCTGTTCGCCTTCTATCACAAAGATCGGATAAATCAGATCTTTCGGATGCAGTCTCGTCTCCTGCATCATGGAGCGGATTCTCCCGTCCCTTCTCAATCTTCTGAAACGGTACATGATTTTCTCCTTCTTCCTTCTTTCCTCTTCATCTGTGTAACAGACCTGAAATTTCCGTTCCTGCCATCCTGCCTCTTAGAAACGGCTCCCTGCCTGCCCGTCAAAATCCTCTTTCATGCACTTCCCTGCACAGGCAGGCCGCAACCGCGTCCACAGTGGCTTCCTCCGCAGTCAGAGGCTGCGTTTTCACATGGCCGTACACTTCTCTGGCGCACCATTCTCCGATACAGACATAGCGGCTCTTTGTATTCTGCATGCCTTTCTGTTCCAGCCCCTCAAAATAAGCGCCCGCCCCCATAGCGGAACCGAAGACAATATAATCCGGCTCTCTGCGGATCACCACATCCCGCCTGTTCTCCTGCACGCCCAGCTCATAGAGGGGATACTCTGTATAAGGGATGCCCCTCTCATCAAAAATCTGCGGCAGAAGATCGCTTCCCTGTTTTGCGCGGAGGAAAACCGTCCGGCGGTATCGCTTTTCGTCCGTCTTCTGGCTCGTTTCCTCCCTGCCTGCCTCCTGTTCCATGACGTCCGCAAGCCCTCTGGCCAGATGTTCTGCATCATAGACATCCGGCATATAGTCTGCATAGAGCCCCGCTTCCTGCAGCGCTTCCGCCGTACCCGGGCCGATCACCGCAATTTTCTGATCCGAAAGGTTCCTCAGGTCCCGCATCTCCTGCCGCATTTTGTTCAGAAAGACTTTCACACCGTTGGGACTGGTAAAAACCAGCCAGCCGCAGGCCGAAAAGTCCGGCAGCGGATCCTGTGCGGGCCGGATCTCCATAAAGCTCATATCCCAGACATCAGCGCCCTTTTCCCGGAGCACGGAGGCCATCCTGCCCGCAAAACGGGAGGTCCCTGTCACGCCCACGCTGGTTCCTTTCAGCGGCAGCATACACCGCCTTTCTCTCTCTGTCCTGTCAGAAACCGCCAGCCCGCCAGAATCCTCTGCTTCCCCGTCTGATGCCATCGGCCCGCCAGAATCCTCTGCCTCCCAGACGCCGCCTGCTCCAGCTTCTGCCGTTGTAAGCGAAAGCTCTGCCACCGCTCCGACCACGATCACCGCCGGGGAGGCAAACCCCTGCTCCACTGCCCTGGTGTAAAGTGCAGAGAGAGGCGCGCGCAAAACTCGCTGCCTTTCGGTCGTTCCTTCCATAACAATGGCACAGGGCGTATGAGGATCCTTTCCGGCCCCAAGCAGCCCCGCCGCAATTTCATCCAGGTGGTGCATCCCCATCAAAATCACAAGAGTGCCCTTAAGCCGGGCCAGCGTCTGAAAATCCAGCCGGCTCTGTTCCTGTCCGTCTGTTTCCGCCGCCGTTCCCGTCACCACCGTCACGCTGTCTGAAAGTCCTCTGTGGGTGACCGGGATGCCCGCCGCCGCAGGCACCGCAATGGCCGATGTGACGCCGGAAATGACCTCGCAGCAGATGCCCGCATCGCTCAGGGCCATAAATTCCTCACCGCCCCGGCCAAACATATAGGGATCTCCTCCCTTTAACCGCACCACGGTTTTCCCCTCCCGCGCCTTTTCTATCAGAAGGGCGTTGATTTCAGTCTGTTTCCTGCTGTGACGCTGATACCGTTTGCCCACATAAATTCTTTCGCAGTCAGGCCTCGTCCACTGCAGCAGCTCCTGGGACACCAGACTGTCATAGACCACTGTGTCGCAGCTTCGCATCGCCTCCACCGCCTTCATTGTCACAAGACCAGCATCGCCGCAGCCGCCGCCAGCCAGATATACTTTTCCGCTGCTCAATCTCCGTGTTTCCTCCATCATCCAGGGCATTACAGCCAATCCGTCTGCTTTTTGACCATCTTTGCCGCCCGGCGGGCCATTCTTCCGCCCTCCGCCGCTTCGGCCGCGCCGATAAGCCTGACTTTGTTCTCTGCATACATGACGTCCAACAATATACTGTCTTCCGGGTACGCCATTTGCGATCCATACAGGGTGGCTGCATACGCCGCTTCCAGGCTTCCCACCGACGACGTTTCCAGTTTCTGTACCAGCGATGTCTCCCGTTTCCGCACCACCGCCGGCTCCTGTCCCTTTGAAAACGCCGTGTATGCCTCTGGTCCCGATGAAGTCCGCCTGCACCATGCCGCTGCCGCCTCACTGCAGTCTGCGGATAGCTGGGCCAGCGCTTCCCGCTCAACCAGATAGGAAAGCTCTGTCTCCGCATCCGAAATCTCTTTGCAGATGGCTGCCGTCACGGATCCCTGCACAGCCTCCACCGCAATGATACCCTGACATGCCGCCGGCAGAAACAATTCCGGGGAGAGCGGATAGAAATCAAACGTCTCCTCCCTCTCCGCATCAATTCCCATTCTGTCCAGCCCTGCCTTTGCCAGCAGAATCCCGTCATAATGGCCCGCCTGCAGTTTTTTCAGTCTGGTATCCACATTGCCGCGGATCTCTTCACAGATGACATCCTCCCAGACCCTTCGCGCAAGCATCTGCCGCCGCCGGCTGCCGGTTCCGATCCGAAACAGAGAACCGTCTGCCTGCGCCTCCATTCGGCTGTGCGCTATCCGCTCTTCGATCTGCGCATTCGCGTAAATGCCTGCCCCCTCTTCCCAAAAAGACGGAAACGGGATTCTTCCACCCTTTGGCACTACAAGCACATCCCTCACATCCGCCCTCGGCAGAACAGCTGCGATGAATAATCCCATCGCCAGCCGCATCGGCAGATCCTTCGCCGAATGCACCGCCAGGTCAATGTGCCCGGAGAGCAGCGCCTGCTCCAATTCCGATGCAAAGATACCCTTATCCCCAACCATAGACAGCGGCGTGTCCTGGATCTGATCCCCTCTGGTCTGCAGAACCACCAGTTCCGTCCCTATGCTGCTGTCAATCTCCGCTATGGCCGCCTGCACGAGAGCAGCCTGCCGCAAAGCCAGTTTACTTCCCCTTGTGCCGATTCTGATTCCACTCATGTTTTCGTCATTCTCTCTTTCAATTCCACCGCTGTCACCTCAAAAACCTTCATACAAAACAATCTTCCAGGCAGACATCACACATCCGTCTTTAACAGCCCTGCCTTGAGCAAATCAGTCAATTCCTCTACCGTTACACTTTCCCCTTTTTCCATACAATCCAGACAATAGGAAAACAGCCTGCCAAACAGCTCTTTTCTGTCGTTCTCCTCCACTTCCTGTTCCATGACTGCGGGCCGAATTTGACCCAATAAGTCAATTACGCTGCCGAGCTCTTCCGGCAGACTTCCCTCAAGTTCCCTTCTCACCCACGATGCCGCAAACGGGCTTTTCCCGTCTGTGGAAATCCCGATGGTGAGGGGGCCTTCCTTAATCAGCGCCGGAAAGAAAAACGTGCATTTTTCCCTGTCATCCACCACGTTGACCGGTATCCGCCGCGCTTTGCAGCAATCCGCAATCTCTCCGTTCAACACGGTATCGTCTGTGGCCGCGATCACAAAATCCGCATGCTCCAGATCTTCCAGCCGAAACGCCCGCTCCTCAAACTGAAGAGAGGCCGCCGCACCTTCCTGCAGCAGCTTCCCCTGTGTTTTCACACACGCTTCTATATCCGGCGCAATCACCGTCAGATCCGGGCCGAAGGAGAGCAGCCTCTCCACTTTTCTGGCCGCCACATTTCCGCCGCCCACAATCACGCCGCATTTTCCCTCCAGTTCCATAAAAAAAGGAAAATATCCCATGAAAATGCTCCCTCTTATATGACTGTAGCAGTCAACGCCTGTAAAACCCGCTCAAAGGAGCCGCTGTCCAACCCGTCCCGCAGCAGATACAGCAGCTTCTCCCCAGAGCAGCCGGCATACCGCTCTTTCCATTGCACATCAGCCTCGGTAAACCGATGAAAGGCCAGCGTCTTACTGAGCTTTTCCAGTTCCTCCTCCAAAATCTCTTCCGCAACCGCAAAAGCCTGCTGTTTGCGCATGTTATTTTCCCTGGCCAGCCCTTTGACATCATCAAGGGCCACAAGACGGCAATGCGCCAGCTTCCCGATCTGGGCGTCCAGATCCGGCGGCATGGATATGTCAAGAAAGAGCCTTTCCTTCCAGGTCCGTATGGCCTCTTGCACCCGTCCCGCGGTCAGCGTATAGTGGGGACTTGCCGTTGCCGATATCACGGCATCCGCCTCTTCCAGGGCAGCATAGCGTTCCTGGTAGTCCACATGCGTCACCTGCCCGCCGCCGCTTTGGCAGATTCCGTTGTGCGACCGCACTGTGGCTATGATGCGGACATTTTTCTGACTTAACAGATTTTTCAATATAATGCTTCCCATCTGCCCGCTGCTGCCCATCAGGAGCACCGTCTTATGGGACAGCGGCATGCGCGCCACCTCACTGGCCGCCAGCGTTGCCACAGAGACCGCCGTTTTCGAGATCATCGTCTCCGTCTTCACCCGCTTGGCGCAGGCAAGGGCCGCCTGAAAAGCGCTGTTTAACTCAAACCCGGTATGCCCGGCCTCCTTGGCAGTCATGTAAGCGTCCCGCGTCTGACCGAGAATTTCATCCTCGCCGAGCACCATAGACTCCATACCGCAGACCACACGGAACAGATGGCGCAGCGCCTTTCGTCCCTGATACCTTCTGACCAGATTCCGAATCTGCTCGCTCTCGCTCCCCGAAAAATCTGCGAGTATTTCCTCCAATCCGGGAAAACAGTTCTCCTCCCCCTGCACATAAATCTCCGTGCGGTTGCAGGTGGAGAGCAGTACACACTGCTCCACCCCTGCGGCCGCCCGGACTTTTTTCAGAAAATCTCCCGCGGATTCTCCCGGAATATAAAACTTCTGCCGTTCCCCGGAAGCTGCCGTCTTATGACTGATACTGATACACTCCATCTCTGTTAACAGGTGGCTCCGCCATGCAGATGCATCTTCGCCCCGATGATTTCTTCCTTTCTCGCAAGCAGGTCATCCGCCATAAGCTGCGCCTGCACGTTCTCAAATCCCAGCCTGCTTATCGTGTCCGCGAAACGCTCCCCTGTGCTGCCCTGTTCCCGGAACAGCAGGATCGCCTTTTCCAGAACGGAAAGCACTTCCTCCTCATCCAGGAATATCTTATTCAGCGCTAACCCGTGTGCCACTCTCTTGCCCCATCGTCCGCCGATATAGATGCGGTAGCCGTACGCGCTCTCCTCCGATGCCTTAAACGGACATTTGCCCACACAGCGGCCGCAGTTATTGCACTTGTCAGGATCGATCACCAGCTTGCCGTCCACCACCTGGGAAGCCTCCACCGGGCACGCCAGGGAAACCTGACAGATCCGGCATCCCTTACAATTCTCCAGATCAATCACAGGCACCCTCTGTCCCACGATGCCGAAGTCATTCAGATCCGGCTTCACACAGTTGTTCGGACAGCCGCCCACCGCAATCTTGAACTTATGCGGCAGTTTCACGGACGCGTAACCGTGGAAGAAACGCTCGTGTATCTTATCGGATAACGCATAGGAATCCAACAGGCCATACTGGCACGTCGTTCCCTTGCACGCCACAACCGGGCGCACCTTGGATCCGGTTCCGCCGGTCTCTAGTCCCTCTTCCGCCAGAAATGCGCGCACATTCTCGATCTGGTCAAAAGGCACGCCCACAATTTCCATCGTCAGACGGGTTGTCATTGCCACATCGCCGCTTCCGTAACGCTCCGCCGCCTCCGCAATTTTCCTGTGCTCCGCCGCGGTTATTTTTCCGTTTCTCGTAATCACGCGGACGTTAAAATTGTCCGTTCCTTTATTGTGCAGACAGCCAAGCGCCTTCACCCGGGTAATTTCTCCCGCTGGCACCGTCACCACACCGGGCTTGCGCTCCACCTTCACCACGTTGAAGAAGGAAGCGCCCTCCAGCACCTTTGTGTTCGTGTAACCGAAGCGTTTCAGTCTGTTCTGCAGAAGATATGCTCTCTTGCCCTTCGCGCAGACAAGCAGAAGCTTTTCATCCTTTGCAAGTCCGGGCACCTCGCCCTTTACCTTGAGCAGGTCCACATAGTCGGCGCCCGCAATCACAGGCCCCATCGGATTCACGTCGATGACACGGTACCCTTCGGCAGCCCCCGCCAGATATTCCGCGGGCGTAAAGCTGTCCATATCACCCGTTATTTTATTCAACAGCATATGAACCGCCTGCACAAAGGGATGGATCGCCGTGGAGAACGGAGGCGCATAGGCCAGATCCAGACAGGTCATCTGCTCTAACGTTGCTCCAAAGGTCACCGCCATCACACCGATATCCGTCACCTTATCCACCGCACCCGGGCCAAGCACCTGCACGCCAAGCAGTTTGTGTGTCGCCGCGTCCGCTACCAGCTTGATCGCAAACCATGCGCTGCCGGGATAATAGTGGGCCTTGTCGTCCGTCACTGCCAGCACGCAGACGGGGTCATACCCTGCCGCCCTGGCCTGTTCCTCGGAAAGCCCGGTCCTGCCGCCCGAAAGCCCCGGCAGCTTCACAACGCCGGTTCCCAGCACGCCCGGATAAGCCACATCCCTGCCGCCAAGAGCAAGCGCCAGCGTCCGCCCTTCCATATTGGCGGAGGAACCCATCGGCGACCACTGTCTTTCCCCGGTGAGGCGGTTTTTCACCATGACACAGTCGCCCGCCGCGTAGACATCCGGCACATTGGTAGCCATCTGATCGTCCACCAATATGGTTCCTTTCATCATTTCAATCCCTGTATCCTGCAAAAATCCTGTGTTCGGACGGATGCCGATGGAGAGAACCACCACGTCCGCGGGCAGAAGGCCCTTGTCTGTCTGCACGCCTTCCGCTCTCCCGTCCCCGGTAACCCCTTCCAGCTTCGTGGCTGTCATCACCCGGATGCCCTTCTTTTCCAGATGGCGCACTGCATAATCCGCCATCTCTCCGTCAAAGCCGGGCATAATCTGGGGCGCCATGTCGATCAAAGTCACCGACAGCCCTTTCTCCAAAAGATTCTCCGCCACTTCCAGACCGATGAAGCCGCCGCCCACTACCACGGCACGCTTCACATCACCGCCCGCTATGTAATCTCTCGTCTCGATGGCGTCATCGGGCGTGCGCATCACGAAGACACCCTGCAGATTTAAGCCGGGAAGCGGCGGAACCACAGGGGATGCCCCCACCGCCATGATACAGGCGTCATACGCATAGGTTTCCTCCACACCCGTGCGGAGATTTTTCGCTGTCGCTTTCTTTCCGGCAGTGTCGAGCTCCACCACCTCGCGCTGCGGATAAACTACGGCGCCGGTGAGCGAACTGTATTTCTCCGGCGTATTTACAATCAACTGCTCTTTCTCCGGGATTGCTCCGCCCACATAATAAGGAAGCCCGCATCCCGCGTAGGAAATGTCCTTTCCCTTGGTGACAATGGTCACCTCCGCTTCCGGGTTTACTCTCTTAAATTTAGCAGCGGCTTTCGTTCCCGCCGCAACACCGCCGATTACCAGTAGCTTCATCGTATACCTCCTCCGTGATACCACCTGCTGCTTTCTCTATTAAAACTCCACATAAAAGATATGCCAGACTCATGTTGCTATTATACCTCAGCAGGATTTTCATAGCAAACAAAACTTTGAGTCTGGCAGAATAATTTGTGTATGGATGGCGGAATACATGCTTCCTTTATACTGCGCTTTTTCAGACGATTCCATCCGCCACAGCCCGAAAAAATTCCACATGCTTAAGCTCATACCCTTTTTCCATGAAATTCGGGTCCGCGCTCGTCTTTACAATAATGATCTGTTTTACAGGGTTTACATAAATCCACTGTCCATAGACGCCGATTGCCATAAATTCGCCTTCCTCC
Organism: uncultured Lachnospiraceae bacterium; assembly: GCA_910579285.1. GTDB lineage: Bacteria > Bacillota > Clostridia > Lachnospirales > Lachnospiraceae > UBA3282. Next base: position 41,439 of record CAJTTT010000015.1, read on the forward strand.
CCTTCCGGCACCCACCACTGGTATCCGTATCCGATTGCGTTGTACGCGTCATGGTTTGCGCCCGGTTTTGAGTATTCCGCGCTGACATCCATGCTGTCCCGCACCCAGCTTTCACTGAGAATCTGCTCTCCGTTATAGATGCCCCCATTCAAATACAGCCTGGCAAACCGCGCATAGTCCCTGAGGGAAACGCTTAAGCCCCCCATTGCAAGCTCCGTCCCGTTGCTCAACGTCCAATACGCATCGTGGGCAGCGCCAATTTTTTTCCAGAGCTTTTCCTCCATATATTCCGCCAGGCTGTATCCCGTTGCGTTTGTGATAACCTTCCCAAGAATCTCTGTGTTGATGCTCAGATACCGCCGGTAGGTGTACGGCTCCTCCTGCATGCCGTATTTTGCAATGACTTTCATGGCCGGGCTTCCCATCAGCGTCCGCATGGAAAAGCCGCTCATATCCGTATCTTCGTTAAAGTCGATCCCGGAAGCCATCTGTAAACAGGCCTTAATCGGAATGTCCTCCAGCTTTGTATTCTTAAATTCCGGGATATATTTCCCAAGCGGATCCTCCAGAAAGGCGCCTACAGGATACCGCGTATTTTCAAAAACAAATTCTTCTGTCAATGCAGCATTGTCTTCCTGCAAGAACTGAAACGTGTTTTCTCCCCGGCTGATTTTTTTCGTTGGCTGGATTTCCGGCGTATGCTGGAATGTGTGCGCCAGATTTTCGTCCTTAAAACTGTTCAGAGAAACATGGAGCGTCTTTATTTTCTCCCCAAAGCAGGCCCATATGATCCCTGCCAAAACAACAATACTGCCGGCCGTAACCCAAATCCATCTCATTTTTTTCATAGCATTCTCTCCTTTGCTTTTTTCTAATTCCATCATAATCCGTACAGTAACTGTACGGTCAAGAGCTTTCTTCAGAAATCTTTCATCCGTACAAATGCCCGCAAAAACAAATTGAGATATGCCTGCATATTGTTTATAATAATAAATAAGAAGAAAAAACACAGACAACATGGAGAAAGGGGGACGCATCTATGTATCATATCATTACAATCGAACGGCGTTATGCCAGCGGGGGACACGAGATCGGAAAAAAACTGGCGGAAGCGCTGGGCTATAAACTGTATGACCGCAATATCCTGCTGGAAGCGGCGCAGAAACTCGACATACCTTTTTACAAGATAGAGGCGCTTGAGGAGAGCAGTTCCGGCAATGTCCTTTTAAACCTTTCCAAGACACCCCTGGGCGGAACTTCTGGAAACAGGAACCTGCCTCTGGCGGATCAGCTTTTTCTGGAGGAAAAGCGCATCATCGAAAAAGCCGCCGAGGAGGGAAACTGTGTGATTGTGGGAAGGGCCTCCGGCTACATCTTAAGGGAGCGGGAAGACTGCCTGAAAGTATTTATCTATGCCGACCACGAAAAGAGAATCCAGCGCGCCATCGAGCGGGAGGGCATCAAAAAGGAGGAGGCCGAGAACGCCCTGAAAAAGAACGACAAGAGAAGAAAGAATTTTTACAATGCGCTCACCACGCACGAGTGGGGTGATCCGAAATGCCATGATCTTTACATGAACGCCGGAAATCTGGGGATTGATCTCTGCGTCAGGATTTTGATGGAGGCAGCGAGGGGATAGCCTGAAAAGATACATGAGAAACGCAGATTGACCCAATGGTGTCAATCTGCGTCTTTCTGTTTTTCCCTGTCTGCCCTGCCTGTCAGCACTTGGAACTTTAACTGTTCCTGCGTATCTGAATGAGACGAAGCAGATCGTCGTAAAGGCCGTCCTGATCCTCCAGGTCAATCATCAGCCACCTCTGTCCATTTCCCTCCTGTGTCTGATGATAGACTTGCTGCAGCTGCGCCGTACAATCAGAAAGCATTTCTTCCACGGCCGCCTTTTCCTTTTTGCCGACCACCACCAAAACGGTAAAATACCCCTCCCTTGGATAAACCGTGCACAACGATTTTCCGGCCTTTTTAAACTTAACGTTCCAGCCCCTTTCCCAGCTGCAGGAGCTGTACTCTATTGTTTCATAACAGTGATAGGTGTTCCTAATTTCCGCACAAAACTGTGTAAACAGAGGATTTCTGACAAATCCGTCTATTTCCTCTATGGCAGGGCATATATTTTTATCCTGTAAGTCGATCATACGAATCCTCCACATTCTGAATGGCTTTTGCGGCACAAGCTGTGCATTCCCCTGTTTTTTCAACATGAATCTGACTCCCCAGCCTTTTATTGTCCACTTAAAAATAAAATAATTCTTCAAACTTTTTATCTAACGCAATACATAAAACCAACGCTAATTTAGCTGTGGGATTAAACTGTCCTGTTTCTATGGAACTGATTGTATTGCGGGATACACCAACCAGTTCCGCCAGTTGGTTTTGGGATAATTTCCGTTCTGTCCGCGCTTCCCTAAGACGGTTTTTTAATATAAGTTTATCGTCCAAATCATCACCGCCTTACAACATCCCAGAGGATGCAAGCAGCTGATAGACATGATATCCCGACATCGCAGATACCATTATGGTATAGATGATTGCCATGACAAGTTCATGTTTCTTGCGAAGTCTCATGTATTTCATCCAGAATGTCACCATTTCTGGCGTAAAAGAAAGCGCCCACAGCCCCCAATGTATGCCGCCGCCCAGAAGCATCTGTACCATAGTAAAGGCACCCACAAGAGCAATCATGGCAATGGTCGCTTTTGCACTTGCCTGTTTTAAAATCTCAAGTTCATAGATGTCCTTATTTCTATTTTCCGCTCTGCTTCTTTCCAAAATTTCTTCTCTGTTCACAGAAAAACCCCCAGTCCATATTGCCAAGTTTTCTTGTCACATCCTCATTATAGTACTGCCAAGTTTTCTTGTCAATATTTCTGCAGAGTTTTGTAAAGAAAACAACGCACTGACCTTATTCTATTTCAAAACAAATCGCTGTGTGTTCCTGTTCTTGTCAGATATAATACCAATTCTCCCTTATTAATTTCATAAATCCACAACCCATCTGGTGTAATATGACATTCTCTACATCCAATATAATCTCCACTGAGAGAATGGTCTTTATTCTTCTCTGACAGCTGTTCTCCTCTTGCCAGTTTTTGAATAATTTCTTCCATGTCTCACATCATCAATAGCCCGGATTGTATCTGCATTAGGAACATCCATAGAAATAGCAAACGGTATTCTCTGTTCTCTTACCGCCTGTTTCGCCGATATTGTAAAGAAAGTCGTCATATCCATTCCAAGATTAGATACAAGTTCTTGCAACTGCGATTTTAAATCCTCATCTATTCTCATTGTTATATTCGTTGTTGCCATAGTATCAACTCCTTCCTTACAATATCATATTATCCAAAATGTGCCACGTCAATACATTGTATGTATAGAGCACGCAGGCCAGGCGCACGTCTCCACCGCGATCATCCTATCTGCGCTATTTCTGCTCTGGATCGACTATGCCCAGCGCAACGGTGGCTCTGATCATGGGACATACGGAAGAAGTGAACCAGACTCACTATAATTACGACATTATGGAACTGACAATCAAGAAGAGTGCAATGGAGCAGATCTGCGCGATACCCACCTAAAAAGGGTTGTATCCAACTGTATCCAAAAAAACGGAGACATAAAAAAGGCGGAAAGCCAGTAAAATCAAGGCTTTCCGCACTCTTAAAGGTAATAGCGAGAGGGGGACTTGAACCCTCGACACTACGGGTATGAACCGTATGCTCTAGCCAGCTGAGCTATCTCGCCATATATGAAATTAGTAGAACCACAGGGAAGCCGTCTCCGGCTTCCCAAATGGGGCCTATAGGGCTCGAACCTATGACCCTCTGCTTGTAAGGCAGATGCTCTCCCAGCTGAGCTAAGACCCCGTTTATTTGCGGGTCACTCTCGCAACCCGCTCTGCTAGTATACAATTGTTTCCTATGGCTTGTCAACCCTTTTTTCCTATTTTTTCAAACCACTTTTCTAAATTTGTTTTCAGCCCGCATATACCGCCTGTTTTAACCGCCAAATACTATTACATCCTCTCAGGCGCTGAAAAACCAAGCAGATCAATGCAGGTCTCCAGCACCTCCTTGGTCAACGCAAGCAGCGCAATCCAGCCTGCTTTTTTCTGTCCGTTCTCCTCCGTGAGAATCTTCGTCTCATGGTAGAAGTGGTTGAACGCATTGGCCAGATCATAGATATAAGCGCAGATTTTGTGAGGCGCAATCTCCTCACAGGCTGTCTCCATCATGGCATTGTATTTCGCAAGTTCCAGCATCAGACTCTTCTCGGATCCGTTCACCGCCTCATCAATGACCATATCAGTCAAATCCCCGCCCTGTTCCTCATACTTGGCGAGAATTGACTTGATCCGTACAATGGTGTAGAGAATGTACGGGCCGGTATCCCCCTCAAAGGAAGTAAACCTGTCCATATCGAAAATATAATCCTTAGACGCCTGATTGGACAGATCACCATACTTGATCGCCGCCAGTCCGACGATTTTCGCCGTTTCCCCAGCCTGCTCCATATCAATCTCGTAACCCTTTGTCTCCGCATTCTCGCGGATCTTGCGGATCATCTCCTCATTGATCTCACGGATCAGGTTCTCCAGCCGCATGACGCCTCCCTCTCTTGTCTTAAAGGGTTTGCCGTCCTTGCCGTTCATGGTGCCGAAGCCGATATGCACAAGCTCTGTATCTTCATTGACCAGTTTGGTCTTTTTCGCACAGCGGAACACCTGCTCAAAATACAGATCCTGTCTCTTATCGGTCAGATAAATCAGTTTGTCCGGGTGGAAGTTTTCCATACGGTCCATAATGGTTGCCAGATCCGTTGTATTGTAGAGAGAAGCGCCATCGGATTTTAAGATCATGCAGGGAGGCACTTCCTTTGTGTCCGTCTCCTCCTTCACGTCGACAACCAGCGCGCCGTCGCTCTCGTAGGCGTAACCGCCTTTTTTCATGGCTTCCACCATGCCCGGTATGATATCGTGCACGTCAGACTCGCCTTTCCAGAGGTCAAATTCCACGTTCAGGTTGGCATAGTTTTTCTTTAAGTCCGCCACCGACACAGCGATGATATGATCCCAAAGCGCGCGGTACCCGCGCACGCCGCTCTGCAGCTTGTAGGTGGCCTCCATTGCGTCTGCCTTGTAGGCCTCGTCCTCCTTGGATTTGGCGCTGGCGGTAGGATAAATTTCCTCCAGCTCGGATATGGTAAACGGCGCATCCTTCGGGTATTCCCCCTCGTAGGAACCGTCAAAATAGATCAAGTCAGGCTGTCTTTTCTGCAGTTCCGTGATGATAAGCCCCATCTGCAGCCCCCAGTCTCCCAGATGAATGTCGCCGATCACCTCATGCCCCGCATAACGGCAGATCCGCTTGATGCTCTCTCCGATAATGCCGGAGCGCAGGTGTCCCACATGGAGCGGTTTTGCCACATTTGGACCGCCATAGTCAATAATCATTTTCTTTGACTCCGGCGCCTGGAACCCGAACTTCTCCGCGCCGGACATCTCCCTCAGGTAATCCCGCACAAAAGACTCCTTCACTTTCATATTCAGAAAACCGGGAGCCACGGCGCAAACCTCAGACAGCACAGCATTCTCCTGCAGTTTCTCCGCCACCTCCTGCGCGATCATCAGAGGCGCCTTGTGGTATTTCTTCGCCCCCGCCATAGCGCCGTTGCACTGGTATTCACACAGATCCGGCCTGTTTGACAAGGTCACCCTGCCAAGTTCGGCATCATACCCAGCCTCCGCAAACGCCTTTTTCATTTCTTCTGATATCAAGTCCAATATTTTCTGCATTCTGATCTCCATTCCGGCGCTTCGTGTGATTTTTCACACCGCCCTCCACTTCAAAGCGTCCCCCGCCGTGTCTGCACGCATGCATACGCCGGGAAATCGCGGTTTATGACTCATAAGCAATGCAATTTTACCACAAATCCCCACAGATGTCATTTAAATTCCCTATATAACATAAAACTGCGACAGCAAACCCGTCATTGCACTGATCTTATGGGTGCCTGAAATTCCCACCTGGAACAAAATCACCGCTGTCATGTCCCCGCCGATATCTGTCTTTTGGAATACACACACCCGCAGTAATCCTGCCGGTACAGTCCATATTCCTTCGACAGCTCAATCGACCGCTTGTAACCGTCCTTTTTCTTAAAATCCGACGGCAGCCAGGCAACGCCGTACTCCCTCCCAAGCTTCTCACCGATTTCATTGAGTTTCCCGGCATTCTTTAAAGGACTGATGGAAAGGGTCGTGGTGAAATAATCATACCGCCCTGCCTGCGCCATCCGGGCTGTCTCCCTGAGCCTCAGCTCATAGCAGGCAAAACATCTCTCGCCGCCCTCCGGGCACTGCTCCAGACCTTTCGCCATCTCGTAGAACCGCTGCGGCTCATAGTCCCCCTCGATCACATCGATCCGATATGCCGCGCTTTCACTTTCCGCCTGCTGCCCTTCTGCACCATATGCTGTCTCCCTGTCAGACACCATGACACCGTTCGAGTTCTTATTGACCTTGTCAGTCAACTCCTTGTTGTACGCGGCAATCAGCCGTTTCTGCTCCTCCACACGCTTGCAGTACTCTGCATCCTCGGTAATATTCGGATTGAAATAAAAGACCGTGATCTTGAAATACTGCCGCAGATATTCCAGTACATAACTGCTGCACGGCGCACAGCAGCTGTGCAGAAAAAGAGTCGGAGCGCTCCCGTCCGCCGCACAGATACCGTCTATGATTTTATCCAGTTCCTTCTGATAGTTTCTGACCGTGTTCATATTTTCCCATTCCTTACTTTACATGCTTTTCTCTGCCATTCCGCCAAAGGATCCTGCCCGTTGACCAAGCCGGTTCTCTTCCGCTTCTCCGCCTGCTCTGCCGGTTACGCCGCGCAGCTTCAAAACACAACGCTTCTCTCCTGCTCCACCTGATAGACCGCATCAGCCGCGATTTCATACACTTTCCTGTAATCCGTCTCCTCCACCAGACAGCCTGTGATCCTGTAATCATCCAGCCCCGTCCTGTAGAGCACATGGACAATATTTTTTCCTCTGTACGGATCCGCCCAGAGCGCCAAAGGCGTGTCAGCACTGCTCTCCATTTCTTTCACAAACATGGCAAGTCCCCTGTCCGCTTCCTCGTATGCCGCCTTTCCTTCCCCGTCTTCCCATCCTGTCACATGGTCCTTCTGCAAGGTGAACTCCAGATAATTCCTGGCATATAAGTTCGCCAGATACCGTATGCCCTTGTGGTAGCTTTCCTCCTGCCCATCGTTGTCGAGATCACACTGGTAATCCCCCTCGTTCCCTTCCGACCGCTCCGCCTCCTGGTCTGCTGTCCGCTCCGCTTTCCCTGTTATCTCCCGGCCCTTATCAAGCCGCTCCTTTACCGCAGCACATTCTTTCGTCATGCGCTGTGCCAGACTCTCATAACCTGCCTCCGCCCAGATCTGCCGGATCTCATACTCTTTCGGAACCAGGTGAAGCGATGCTTCCTCCACTCTCTTCCCGTCCTCATAGCAGCTCCATGTATAGCCCTCATAGATCAGACTGCTATAGTCAAAATCAAGGAGGCACAGATACTGCTTTCCCTCATAGGTAAGGATGCCAAATTCCTCCTGCACTTCAAAAAAACTGTCTGTCTCCTCATAGAATCCATCCGGCCGTCCTTTCAGAAAAATATAGTCCGCATTGCCGGAAGTGCCGCCGATAAAGTGGCCGTACAGCCGCCCCACCAGATCCTCCGCGCCGTCATTGTCGCAGTCTGCCTGCAGAAACGTATACATATAGTTATAGTGGGCGGCCTCCTGTACCTGCTGCCGTACAGCCATATCTCTTCCGGCGAGGGATAGCATCTCCTCCTGCGTCAGTTCCCTGCCGCTTCCCGTTGTACACAGACCGCCCGCATATTTCCCATCCGCCGTGCCAAGCACCGCAGATTCCTCTCCATCTCCCACTTCACTTAAGAGAACCGGGTCCTTTCCCGCCGCCATCATACTGGCGGTCTCATCCAGAAGAGCCTGTGGAATCTGTTTCCGTTCTCCTTCCATCCTGTGCATTCTGGCATAGACTTCTTTCGGCGCCATGCCGTCATAAAAACGCTCATACAGAAGCCGCACTCTTCCCTGTTCTTCCCGCTCCCACGCATCCAGGGAAAAGGTTTCCTCAAAGAGAAGATGTTTTGGCGCATCCTCATAGGCCCAGATTTTTAACCCGTCTTCCACGATGGACACGACACATTCCCTCTTTTTCACCAGCGCATTCCCCTCCCACTGCCAGATGGCCTCCGCCGCGCTTACAGGCCCCCATTCGGCGGGAATGTCATTGTTGGTAATGCTCCAAATGGTCTCCGTCTCAGGGAATCCCTTTTCATACAACAAAGAGAGCTCACACTGTGCCGGCTCATAGACCTTTGTCTGCCGGTTCCACAGATAGGTTTCCCTATATCCCGCCAAATCCGGGCAGCCGTCAAAGTTTACGTCCTTTATCTGAATCCATCCTTCGCTGCTGCTTCCTAAATCTCCCGGAATCTCCTGAAAGGGTCTTTCGTAATACCCTTCCCTGTACAGCCGCAGCTTCGTGTTTCCCCTCCGCCTTTCGCATGCATAGAGAAAGGAAATTCCCTCCTCCGGCGCAAGCCTGCGGTAAGAAAAGGCATCGGGCTCCTTCCAGTATCCGACGCTGCCGCCGTCCTTCCAGTACACCATGCCATCTGCAAGCAGCTCTCCAAAGCTGCATCTTTCCTCTATCGCAATCTCCTGCACCAGGCAGACCGCATCGCCCTGCACCAAAAAGAAATAAAGATACCCGTCCTGCTCCAGCCGGTAAATGTACTCCCTCTTCCCTTGATCCGCATACATACAGCATCCCACCGCCTCCGGCAGCAGATCAAAAAAGGCGCAAAGAAGCGCCGTCTCACTGCCGTATGCCGCCCTGTAATGCAGCAGACGGATCCTTGGCGGCAACGCGGGGTACACCTCGATTCCATCGCCCCCTACCCGGTCCGCATACACCTCCTGCGCACCGCACAGATCCAGAATCCGCCCTTTGCTCCCATCAGACAAAAAATTCCCCGTGCAGAAAATATTGCCGTTGTCGGCAGCCGCAATCGGTTCGGCTTGAACGCCCTCCGGCAGTGTCACGCTAAGACCGGCGTATGTCAGAACATTTCCCCGTATCACAGCCTCAGGTTCATCCTGCGTCAGCACAGCGCTCTCTTCCCTTGCTCCAGGATCCTCTGCAGCGGGCGGCTCCGGCTCCCCGTTTCCGGCATTGTCCTGCTCCTTTGCCTCCGCTTCTGCCAGATCTGCGCCCGCCTCTGCCGAGGAACAGCGCCCGCTGTCAGCATTTCCCTTTTCTGCAGGACTGTACCTAACGGCTGCGGGTTCCTTCTCCGCAGAGCCATATCCGCCGCTGTCCACACCGCCAAAGATAACCCCGAGCAGCATGCACAGCGACAGACCGCCCCCTATTCCTTTCTTAACAAAATTCTCCCTTTTTATCATATGGGCTTATCCTCAAAGCCTACTTCCCCCGCCTCGCAATGGATGCAATATCAATCAGGGTCATCTCCTCCTGAGTCGCCGCGTTTTCCAGACTGGTCACAAGCGCGGCGGCCGTGTCCATCGCCGTGATACAGTTGACGCCCGTCTCGATGGAGGTTCTGCGGATCAAAAAGCCGTCCCTGCTCTTGTCGCGACCCTGGGTCGGTGTGTCAATCACCAGGTCAATCCTGTGTCCCAGAATCAGATCCATGACCGTGGGCGATTCCTGGGAAATCTTATTTACCTTGCGCGCCTTTACTCCGGCTTCATTCAGCGCAGCCGCCGTGCTTCTGGTGGCGTAAATGATATAGCCAAGCTTCTCAAAACGGCGTGCCACCTCGATGGCCTCCCCCTTGTCCGCGTCTTTCACCGTAATAATCATCTGTTTATGCTTCGGCAGACTCACGCCCGCGCCGAGAAACGCCTTGTAGAGCGCCTCGTTAAAGGTCTTTGCAATGCCAAGGCACTCGCCGGTGGACTTCATTTCCGGCCCCAGGCTGATCTCCGCGCCCCGGATCTTCTCAAAGGAAAATACCGGCATCTTGACGGCAAAATAGTCCGCCGCCGGCTGTAAGCCCGGCTCATAGCCCAGATCCCTGATCTTCTTCCCGATAATCACCTCCGTGGCCAGATCCACGATCGGAATGCCCGTCACCTTGCTGATATAAGGCACCGTGCGGGAAGAGCGGGGATTGACCTCGATCACATACACCTCATCGCCCATGACGATAAACTGGATGTTAATCAGGCCGATTACATGGAGCGCTTTCGCCAGCCTTCTGGAGTATTCGGCAATCGTCTCCTTCACCTTAGCGCTGACCGTGGGCGCCGGATAAACTGAAATGCTGTCGCCGGAATGCACGCCCGTCCGCTCGATATGCTCCATGATGCCCGGAATAAGAATGTCCGTGCCGTCGCAGACCGCGTCCACCTCCAACTCCTTGCCTTGTAAATATTTATCCACAAGAATGGGATGATCCTGCTCGTAGCGGTTGATCACCGCCATAAACTCCTCAATTTCCTGATCAGAAATGGCGATCTGCATTCCCTGTCCGCCAAGCACATAGGAAGGGCGTACCAGCACAGGATAGCCAAGCCTGTTGGCCACGGCCTTTGCCTCCTCTGCCGTGTAAACCGTACCGCCTGCAGCTCTCGGAATCTCCGTCTCCTCCAGAATCCTGTCAAAAAGCTCCCGATCCTCCGCCGCGTCCACGTCCTCCGCCTTTGTGCCAAGAATCGGCACACCCATTTTCATCAGGCTTTCCGTCAGTTTGATGGCCGTCTGTCCGCCAAACTGCACCACCGCGCCGTCGGGCTTCTCCACATTGACGACGTTCTCCACATCCTCCGGTGTCAGCGGCTCGAAATAGAGCTTGTCCGCAATGTCAAAGTCTGTGCTCACCGTCTCCGGATTGTTGTTGATGATAATGGTTTCATACCCTTCCCTCGCAAATGCCCAGGTGGCGTGCACAGAACAGTAGTCAAACTCGATGCCCTGCCCGATGCGGATAGGGCCCGAGCCTAAGACGAGCACCTTCTTTTTCGGGTGGCTCTCCACCACCTCCGTCTCAGAACCAAACACGGAGTAATAGTAGGGCGTGCTCGCCGCAAACTCCGCCGCACAGGTATCCACCATCTTAAAAGCGGCAACAATGCCGTTTTCATAACGCATGTTCTTGATTTCTTCCTCAGTTTTCCCCGTCAGCCTTGCAATCACACAGTCTGGAAACTCGATCCGCTTCGCCTCTTTCAGAAGCTCCACCGTCAGCGGCTCCTTTATAAGCCGTTCCTCCATCTCCGTAAGTATGGCAATCTTATCAATAAACCAGTGATCCACCATAGTAATCCTGTGGATCGTGTCGTAATCCACGCCCTTGCGGACTGCCTCCGCAATCATGTAGATTCTCTGGTCATCCACAACCTCCATGCGCTCCAGCAGCTCTTCCACCGTAAGCCCGGAAAAATCATAGCTCCTCAGACAGTCCACATGCTGCTCCAGGGAACGGATCGCCTTCATCAGCGCCCCCTCAAAGTTATTGCCGATGCTCATCACTTCGCCCGTGGCTTTCATCTGCGTCGTCAGAGTACGCTTCGCCGTGATAAACTTATCGAAAGGCAGTCTCGGTATCTTCACCACACAGTAGTCAAGGGCCGGCTCAAAGCTGGCATAAGTCTTGCCTGTGATGGCATTTTTGATCTCATCCAGCGTATAACCAAGAGCAATCTTTGCCGCCACCTTGGCGATCGGATAGCCGGTGGCCTTACTCGCCAGCGCGGAAGATCGGCTCACACGGGGATTCACTTCGATCACGCAGTATTCAAAGCTTGTGGGATGCAGGGCAAACTGCACATTACAGCCTCCTGTAATCTCCAGCTCGTTGATGATATTTAAAGCGGCGCTTCGGAGCATCTGATATTCCTTGTCCCCAAGCGTCTGGGAAGGCGCCACCACAATGCTGTCGCCGGTGTGCACACCAACCGGGTCGATGTTTTCCATATTGCAGACTGTGATGCAGTTGCCCGCACTGTCACGCATCACCTCGTACTCAATTTCCTTCCAGCCTGCAATACACCGCTCCACCAGAACCTGTCCTACCCGGGAAAGGCGAAGACCGTTCGCCAAAATCTCCTCCAGCTCGATCTGGTTGTGGGCGATGCCGCCGCCGGAGCCGCCAAGCGTATAAGCCGGCCGGAGCACCACAGGATAGCCGATTTTATTCGCAAAAGTCACACCGTCCTCGATACTTTCCACCACAAGGGAAGGGGCGCACGGCTCCCCGATCTTCTCCATCGTCTCCTTAAACTCCAGACGGTCTTCCGCCTTGCGGATGGTTTTCGCCGTGGTGCCGAGAAGCAGCACGTTATGCGCCGCCAGAAAGCCGGACTCATCCAGCTCCATCCCCAGATTTAAGCCCGCCTGGCCGCCCATATTGGGAAGCAGGGAATCCGGCTTTTCCTTAATGATAATCTGCTCTAACACCTGAGTTGTCAGCGGCTCGATATATACCTTATCTGCGATATCGCCGTCTGTCATAATGGTGGCCGGGTTGGAGTTTACCAGAATTACCTCCATGCCCTCCTCCTTTAAGGAGCGGCACGCCTGCGTTCCCGCATAGTCAAACTCCGCCGCCTGCCCGATCACAATCGGACCCGAACCGATGACAAGCACTCTTTTCACATTTGGATTTTTAGGCATTATATTTCCTCCATTTCTCAACCCCAAAGAAACATAGTAACTCTTAGCAAGCGTACTCTGCTTACTTAGAGTTACTTTTCGTCTTGATCTTCTCTATAAATCGGTCAAACAAATACGAGGAATCCTGCGGCCCCGGGCAGGCTTCCGGGTGAAACTGCACCGTAAAAATTTGTTTGCCGGTATAGGAAAGTCCCTCGTTGGTACCGTCATTCACATTGATAAAGGCCGGAACCGCCACCGCTCTGTCAAGCTTGTCCGTATCCACCACATAGCCGTGGTTCTGGGAAGAAATGTAAACCCTGCCCGTCTCCAGATCCTTCACTGGATGATTGCCGCCGCGGTGGCCGTACTTCATCTTGAACGTATCCGCCCCCGTCGCAAGCGCCATCAGCTGATGCCCCAGACAGATTGCAAAAATCGGTGTGTCGGACGCATAGAGCTTTCGGATTTCATTTATGATATTCGTGCACTCTTTCGGGTCGCCGGGGCCATTGCTAAGCATGATGCCATCCGGGTGATCGGCAAGAATCTCCTCCGCCGCAGTCCATGCCGGGTAAACTGTCACTTCACATCCTCTGGCCGCCAGCGACTCCGCAATATTGTCCTTGGCCCCCAGATCCAGAAGCGCCACCCGCAGACCTGCTCCGTTTAAACGCCGCACGAGGCTGGGCTTCTTCTCCCGCACACCCGCTTCAAACGCCGCTTTCTGGAAGGAAGCGCTGCCGGAAAGAGGCCCGTTCTCTGCAAGCTCCTTTGTGCCTGTCAGCGTGTATTTCTCTGCACAGCTTACCCGCTCCACTACCCTGCCTGTCGTATATGCTTTTAATTTGGGAATGATTGTCTCCAGATTATAACTGCTGTCGGTAGTGATCATACCGTTCATGGTACCCTTCTCACGAAGGATTCTGGTAAGGGCTCTGGTGTCGATCCCGGCGATCCCCGGCACACCGTTGTCCTCTAAGAATTGTTGAATTGTGATATCACATCTGAAATTGCTGGGAATCCTCGAAAGTTCCCGCACAATAAAACCGTCCGGCCAGGGCCTCTTTGACTCCATATCGTCCCGGCATATCCCGTAATTGCCAATCAGCGGATATGTCATGCACACTGCCTGCCCCGCGTAGGACGGATCTGTCAGCACTTCCAGATACCCCGCCATAGAAGTATTGAAAACAATTTCACTGACGATCTCTTTCCTCGCCCCTATGTGTGTCCCCTCAAACACAGTGCCGTCTTCCAGTATTAAAAATGATTTCATCCTAGTCCTCCGTGCCTGTTCCCTTCATCCAATCATCCGGCTTTTTACTGTCCTAAATCCATAATCGCCTAATTATAGCACAGGAGGGATGCGGCATCAACTGGAAATCTTGCAAAAAAACAACGGCCCTAAAACAGTGTTTAAGGCCGCCATAATATTCTTGCACCATATCATCAAGATTTAAAATACGCCACGCCGCTCTCAAATATCTTCATATCCTGCTCACCGAAAATATTCACAGCCACGGCTTCCCCTCTTCTCTCCGAATGCGCCATCTTACCCAGACATCTTCCATCCGGGGAAGTGATGCCCTCGATGGAAGCGTAGGAGCCGTTGATGTTCCACTCCTCATCCATAGACACGCCGCCGTCGGCATCTGCATACTGGGTAGCCACCTGCCCGTTTGCGAACAGCCTGTCGATCCACTCCTTCGGAGCCACGAACCGCCCTTCGCCGTGGGAAGCCGGGTTTACATAAGTCTGCCCAAGCTCCGCCCCTGCAAGCCAGGGTGACTTGTTGGAAACTACCTTGAGATAAGCCATCTTTGAAATATGGCGGTTTATCGTATTGAAGGTCAGCGTAGGAGAATCCTCCCCCTGCTCCCGGATCTCGCCGTAAGGCACGAGCCCCAGTTTAATCAACGCCTGGAAACCGTTACAGATTCCCAGCGCCAGACCGTCCCTCTCGTTTAGAAGCTTCATCACCGCGTCCTTCATTTTCTCGTTCTGGAAAGCAGTCGCAAAGAACTTGGCGGAACCGTCCGGCTCATCGCCCGCGGAAAAGCCGCCCGGGAACATGATGATCTGCGCCTGTCCGATCGCCTTCTCAAAGGCTTCCACGCTCTCTCTGATATCCGCCGCGTTCTGGTTCTTAAACACCTTTACGACCGTTTCAGCCCCGGCGTTCTCAAAGGCCTTCGCGCTGTCGTACTCACAGTTCGTGCCCGGGAATACCGGGATAAATACCGTGGGCTTCGCCACCTTATGTCTGCACACATAAATACTGTCTGCACGGTACAGTTCCGATGCCACGGGACTCTTGTCTTTTCCGGCCGTATAGGGAAATACCTTGTCAAGCTTCGCGCGCCAGGTCTGCACGGCTTCCGCCTGTTCCAGCTTCATGGAGCCGTAGGTAAACGCGCCGTCCGCCGTCACGGTGCCGATCTCCTCATAGGAAATCCCCAGCGCCTTCAAGTGGTGTACCTCTTTCGCCGGCATCTCCGCCACGATATCGCCAAGGCCGTTGTCAAACAGGGCTTCCATCTTATAGGAGGAATCCACAGCCACGCCGAATCCGTTTCCGAATGCCATCTTACTCACAGCCGCCGCCACGCCCTTTGCGTCCAGCGCGTAGGCCGCCACGATCTTTCTCTTCTGAAACTTCACCGGCATTCCATTTATGATATCTGTGTCAGTATACTCTGACATTAATGTCATTATCTTGTCATAAAGTGTCATAACCTCGTCATACACTGGCAGATCATAGGAATCACGCGGGATACGGAACCGCACGAGCCGATCTCCCGGGTATTTTAATTCGGGTGTGACAATATTCCCGCTCTGATTCACATTGACCGCAAAGGACACCAGTGTAGGCGGCACGTCAATATCATTGAAAGTGCCTGACATAGAATCCTTGCCGCCGATGGAGGGCAGTCCGTACTTCATCTGGGCATCGTATGCGCCAAGAAGCGCCGAAAACGGCTGACTCCAGCGGGACGGCTCCCCGCTCATACGCCGGAAATACTCCTGGAAAGTAAAGCGGATCGTCCTGTAATCCCCGCCGTTTGCCACAATCTTCGCCATCGACTCAGTCACCGCATAAACCGCGCCGTGGTACGGACTCCAGCTTGACAGATAAGGATCAAAGCCGTAGCTCATCATGGTCACGGTGTCTGTCTTTCCTTCCAGGGTCGGGAGTTTCGCCACCATAGCCTGCGTCTCTGTCAGCTGATACTTACCGCCGTAGGGCATATACACGCTGCCTGCGCCGATGGAGGCGTCAAACATCTCCACAAGTCCCTTCTGGGAGCAGACATTTAAATCCTCCAGAAGAGAAAGCCACGCCGCCTTCACATCCTTGCGGGAAAGCGCCTCCGCCACCGCAGGGGTTGTGATTTTTTTGAAGTAATCCTCTTTTTCCTCCGGCATGTCAACATGGACATCCGTCTCCTGATGGGCGCCGTTGGTATCCAGAAACGCTCTGGACAGATCAACAATGCGCTGTCCGCGCCATTTGAGCACCAGTCTCGGCTCTTTGGTTACCACAGCCACAGGCACTGCCTCCAGATTCTCCTCCGCCGCATACCCGAGGAAAGCGTCCACATCGCCGGGAGCCACTACCACTGCCATACGCTCCTGAGATTCCGAAATCGCAAGTTCCGTCCCGTCCAGACCCGCATATTTTTTCGGCACTTTATCCAGATCCACAACGAGCCCGTCCGCCAGCTCACCAATCGCCACAGACACGCCGCCCGCACCGAAATCATTACATTTCTTAATCAGCCGGCTCACTTCCTCACGCCGGAATAATCTCTGAATTTTTCTCTCCGTGGGCGCATTTCCCTTCTGCACTTCCGCGCCGCATGTATCAATGGATTTCTCCGTATGCACCTTGGAGGAACCCGTTGCGCCGCCGCAGCCGTCACGCCCGGTTCTGCCGCCCAGCAGAATGATAATATCGTCGGGATCAGAGTTTTCCCGGATCACATTTTTTCTCGGCGCGGCACCCATCACCGCACCGATCTCCATACGCTTCGCAACATAATTCGGGTGGTAAATTTCTTTGACCAACCCGGTCGCCAGACCGATCTGGTTACCATAGGAAGAGTATCCGTTGGCCGCCCCCCGCACCAGTTTTTTCTGAGGCAGCTTCCCCTTCAACGTATCCGCCACCGGCACTGTGGGATCCGCCGCGCCGGTCACACGCATCGCCTGATAGACATATCCCCTGCCCGAAAGGGGATCCCGGATCGCTCCGCCAAGACAGGTGGCTGCCCCGCCAAACGGCTCGATCTCCGTGGGATGGTTGTGGGTTTCGTTCTTGAAAAAGACAAGCCACTCCTCTGTCACCGGGCCGTCACCATAATCCATCTCCACCGGCACCACCACTGAGCACGCATTGATCTCATCGGACTCTTCCATATCGTCCAATTTCCCATCCTTTTTTAACTTTCTCATAGCCATCAGAGCCAGATCCATCAGACAGACAAACTTGTCCTCTCTGCCCTTAAAAACTTCTTCCCTCACCTTCAGGTAATCCTGGTAAGTCTTCTCGATCGGCTCCCGGTACTTTCCTTCCCCGAAGCTCACGTTCTTAAGCTCGGTAGAAAAAGTCGTATGACGGCAGTGGTCGGACCAGTAAGTATCCAGCACCCGGATCTCCGTCATCGTGGGATTGCGCTTCTCCTCTTTCGCAAAATAATCCTGAATATGCAGAAAATCCTTGAACGTCATGGCAAGACCGAGGGACTCATACAGCTCCTTCAGCTCTTCCTGCGGCATGTCCACAAAGTCCTCCCGCTCCGGGAAATTCTCCAGTATGACCACATCCGCAGGCTCCTCATAGGTAAACGCCAGCGTCTCCGGGGGCACCTGTCCGGTTTCTCTCGAATCCACGGGGTTGATACAGTATGCCTTGATCCGCGCAAGCTCATCGTCCGTCACGTTTCCATTGACCAGATAAGTCACTGCTGTTTTAATGATCGGTTCCTCGTCTTCCTTCAGAAACTGCACGCACTGCACAGCGGAATCCGCCCGCTGGTCAAACTGCCCCGGCAGAAACTCTACGGAAAATACCCGTCCGTTTTCCGGGATTTCAATCTGCTCCCGGTATAAAATATCCACCGGCGGCTCTGAAAAAACTGTCCGGCAGGCTCTCTCAAACACTTCCTCAGAAATATTTTCCACATCATAGCGGATGAAAACCCGTATCTGTTCCACGCTGTTTATACCAAGAAAACTCTCGATCTCTTCCTTCAGCTCCCTGGCCTTAACTGCATAAGGCTCTTTCTTCTCCACATAAATCCTTCTGACATTTCCCATAGTCGGTTCTCCTCCATTATCACAGTTCCCATCTTGTCCTATATGTTAAAAAATCGTTGCTTGGCAGCGGACATTAGGAGTATGCCGCAATTTCCTGACTATATAAAAAGATACCCCTGCACGGAGTATCCTTCCTCCCTGCCGCCCTTAAATCTCCGTTATCAGTCCCTGCATAATATAGAGCAGCTGCTCATCCACCATCTTTTCCGTGATGCCGAAAGTCTGCGCGTTGATCTTCAGTCCCTCCAGCACATACATGATATTAGCTGCCGCCCCCTTGGGATTCTCACAGTAAAACTCGCCGCTGCCAATTCCCGCCTCAATCAGCTTTTCGATCACTTTGACGCCCGCGTCAAACTGTCTGCGCAGCATATTGTTCTTATCGGTCGGTTTATGAGCAAAGAAATATTCATAGACCGCTACGGTCAAATTATCCTTATTCTGCAAAAGTTCTTTCTTCTGCTCTTTTAAAAAGAGCGTCAGAATATCCGCCGCCGTATCCTCTCTGGCGATTTGTTCCGTGAAAACATCGTCAGTCTCATCCGCCTCCATCTGCAGCACTTCCATCAGAATCTGATCCGTGCTCTCAAAATACAGGTACAGGCCGCCCCGGCTGATCTCGCAGGCCTCCACAATATCCTTCATGGTCACACTCTTAAAGCCTTTTTCTACAAACACCTTTCTGGCCGTATCCAGTATGTATTTCTTTTTCTGTGCTGATTTTTCTCCCATCGTTTTCTTATCTCCCTAAAATGTATCTTACAGCCAGCGTCACTCTATGCCATTCTTCTGCTATTTCCCTTCCTTAACGTTGACCACTCTGGACTGTACCGGGTGATCCCAAAAATCCAGATTTTCTTTCATTTTCTTTATCACATTCAGAAAAATGCCGTTCTCCACCGCCTCAGACCATCTTCTACCCTTTGTCATGCCTTCCATCACATATCTGGAAAGGATGCCTTTCAGCGCGTCCATCTCCCGGATATCCGACCTCTTGATGACCATAAGTTCGTCCTCCAATCGGCGGATCCTGTACCGTGAATAGATGTACTTGTAATTTCGGTCCATAAGCTTCGTACGCTGGGCCTCCTTAATAAAATTCATCAGCGTGCCGTCATAAACCGGGAAAGCAATCGAATGTTCTGCAATCCCAGACCCGGAATAGCTCTGTTGTACGCTCTTTCCGTTCTTGCTCTCAAGCCAGGACAGATAACGCGCAAGTTTCTCCACGTCAGCCCTGTATTCATTGACAACCTGCTGTCTGTAGGCGATATCTTCTTTCTCTATCTGTGTCTTGTCCATAATTTTCACTCGCTTCCGTTTCCATAATGACTATCTACCTATATAGGTCTGCATTGATCTGCCTGCCGCAAAGTCCCGACAAGCCTGTCATTTTAAATTTTAACACAAATTTCTGAAAAGTACAGTACAAAAAGAATCATCCTTCTTGTGCAATATAACAAAGCGCAGTCCCTCAGCATTTCAAGGGATCCACGCTCTGTCAGTGAATCATCACCACCGCATTATGCCAGCTGTTTTAATTTTATGCTATGATTCATCACCGTCTTTTTGAGTATATCAATATCATCGAAGGCGCTCTCCATTCTTTCCGCCCCCTTCTTATAACGCACATAGGTACTCAGATAAACCTCCTCTATGTTGTTTAAGCGCGGTACCACAATGTTTTCCTGAACCAGTTTCATCTGATGCAGCTCTGCGCCTGCCAGCTCCATTTTTTTGCCAACAAGGTGTATCTCTGCCTCCATCTGGCCCATTTTGTCATCCATTAGATGCATCTCTGTCTCCATCCGATCCATTTTAACCTGCATATAACATATATGATCCGACATCAGACGGAGTTCACCCTTAACTTCCTTCATCTCCCCCTGCAGAGTATAGACATCTCCCTTTAAGATGCAGACGTCCTTCTTCAGACCGCTGACATCTTCCTTCAATACGCCGACGTCTTCCTTCAGGCCGCTGACATCTTCCTTCAGGCCGCTGACATCTTCCTTCAGGCCGCTGACGTCTTCCTTCAGGACATGAATATCATCCTTAATCGGCTGCAGTTCTTTTTTCAGCTTCGTTTCAAACAGATCCGACACCGCAAGCAGCAATTCATCATTATTCATCATTATTCATACTTTTCCTCTTTTCTATCGTTTTTTGGAGGCCCCGTTGACAAGATCAGTATAGCATCGCCCATATACGCTGTCTATTGTAACAAAAGTACAAAACAATATTCGAAATACCGCATCTGGCAAAACTGCACAACACTACATCTAGTATCAACATATGTTTTCCCCCGCATCCCATAACTACATCTTGGAACCTCCCATGTGCCTATCGTTATTTCGTTTACTTTTTTTGTACATGTCACCCTTCTGACATCCACTGCCTCTTCTTCATGCCGGATCTGATTTACACGAAAAGCCGGAACCCCTTTCCTGCTTTTCTATGAGGGTTCACTTCCCGTTTCGCTCTTCTTTTGCACTGCATTTCTCCCAGATTGTTCCAATTATTCTGTCAATACTGTTAAAATGCCGAATTTATTTTACCCCCCCCCCAATATTTCATGCAATATGCCGCATTGTTTTTCCATATATTCAGAGTAAAATTGATATTAGGATAATGTTTCTACCTATTTATTAATATTAGGGGAATATAGCGAAAATAGCCAGCACATAAAAGGAGGTGAAAAATTGAAAATGAAAATAGTAGTCCTTGCGCTGGGACTTATCCTGCTTTCTGCAGCCGGGCTGTGGGGATGCGGACGAGACAGGGAATTGGCAAAAGTATCTGTCGATGACAGTCTGCCAAAGATTCAAAAAGCGAAAGTGATAAACGAAAGCGGATCTCCCATTTCTTCCACTGAAAATGATACCTCGGAAGCTAAGGAGTTGATTGCCTTGGCCGACACTCGTGAGGAAGCAGAAGAAATCGCCGAACTATACGAAATTGACCTAAGCTCCTATTCCTATGGTGTAGCCACTTATACAACTGACAAAAACACCCAGGAACTCATAGAACTTGGCGCTGAAAAAGGATATCCTGCATTGACCCCTAGTTATTCACTCGAGCTCCATACAGAGCAGACAACCAATTGATGATTAGCAGAAAAGAAAGAGAAGGAGAAAAATGAAAAAAGCAAAATTATTATCCCTGTTTTTAGCAGGGTCTCTGCTGTTCCAGACAGCCGGAATCGATGCGATGGCAACCATGCCCTCCGAACCTGTTCCGATCAGCGAGACAATCGAGGACACCGACAATGATCTTTCTGACCAGCCCTCCGAAGACGAAGGGGAGGGAGAAGATATCGATGTGGAAGATACTAATCCCGACCAGCCCTCCGAAGGCGAAGGGGATGTAGAAGAGGAAAACCCTGATGTGGAAGACACTGATCCCGATCAGTCCTCCGAAGGCGAGGGGAACACAGAAGATACTGATGCGGAAGATACTGATCCCGACCAGCCCTCCGAAGGCGACGGGGACACAGAAGATACCGATGCGGAAGACACTGACCCCGATCAGCCCTCTGAAGATGTAGATGTCGAAGAAGAGGAAACGGAAGACCCTGACGCGGAAGAAGACAGCGAAGATTCCGTGTCAGAAAACACAGTCTCTGAAAATACCATATCCGAGAACACGCTTGCCGAGGATGAGACCAATGTTTTCTCTATTTTTCCCGGTTTAGGTGATAGCTATACGCTTTCTTCCCAGCAGCTGGCTGACAAACGGGTACTTGCCTCCCATATGGGAGATGTTGTGAAGCTCCCTGCAACGGCGGTTGCAACGATTGCAGACTTCAAGGATGCCTCTGACAAATATAAGTCCGGCGAAGTCGTTTATCTGGCTGAAACCGAAGAAGAAGCCGAGCAGGTTGCTGCAGCTTTCGGCGGTACTCTGGACAGCTATTCCTATGAAGTAGCTGTAATCAGTCTGCCCGAGGAGGCGACAGTGGCGTTGGCTATCGCCGCCGCTGCGGATCCCGAGATCAAGCTTCCCGCCGTATGGCCCAACTACTACCAATATCTGCACGAAGACACAAACTCGTCAATCGAGTCACTGAAGCCTTCCGATCCTGATTTCGACAAACAGTGGATGCATGATTACATAGGCACCCGCTACGCCTGGGCCGCCGGATATAAAGGACAGGGTGTCAAAGTCGCTGTCATCGATACCGGTCTTGCCATGAATCACGAAGACTTATCAACCAATGCTATTGCTGGTAAAAACTTTGTCGACGGCGCCGAAGGCACCTCCCAAACTACCGACAATGATGAACACGGCACCCATGTGGCCGGTATCATCGCCGCAGATGACAACGGCAAGGGCGTTGTCGGCATCGCGCCCGATGCACAGGTATGTGGATTCTGCGTCTTTCCGACAGGCGGCGGCGCTGATTCAGGGGATGTTATGCGTGCCATAAATGCCGCTGTCGCAGAAGACTACGATATTATAAATATGAGTCTGGGAAGCTCTTTCTATGACGCCAATTATGAAAAAACTGTCAACAATGCGTATACAGAAGGCGTAGCCATCTTTGCCTCCTCCGGCAATGATGACTCCGACGGCAACAACTACCCGGCTGCCTATGCCGGCACCATCTCTGTTGGCGCCGTAGATGAGAACAGTGCAAGGGCCTCTTTTTCCAATTATGGTAAAACAGTAACCCTTTCCTTCCCCGGTGTACATATTTACTCCACAATCCCTGGCAGCGCAAGTTCCTACGGCTACATGAGCGGCACCAGCCAGGCTTCCCCTGCTGCGGCCGGCACAGCGGCGGTTATCCTTTCCGCGAAAAAAGATGCCAAAGACTTTAAAGATTTAACGGGCAAAAAGCGCGTGGATAAACTGCTCTCCCTTATGAAGTCTTCCACCACCAAATGCTCCAGTGCGGGCATGGGCGCCGGAACCACTTACCTTCCCGGCGTTTTGAAGCTTGCGACAGATATGACCGCGCCGGAGACGCCCGTCATTACAGTGGTTGACGAAGAAAACATTCAAAGAGGCACCAATAAAAAAGATTATATTGCGGAGAGCCTTAAGGTGAAGCTCTCTTCCGCAACTGCCGTAGGCGTGGATATTTACTATTCAACCGACGGCAAAGCACCGGCTTATAAGAACGGCGTTATCACAAATGCAGACTCTGCAACGCCGTACAAAATTGGTGATGAAATCGTATTGACTGGTGCGAAGAGCAAAACCATCAAAGCTATCGCCGTCAATCCGATTTCCGGCAAAGTGAGTAAGGTTGCTACCAAAACCGTGACTCTGACGCCGATCCCCAAAAGCGTAACCGTAACTCCCACAGGTAACGTGACAAAAATTGCCGCCGGTAAGAGTTTGAAATTTACTGCCGCTGTTGAACTGCCCTATGCAATCTCCAACAAGGTTGCCTGGACTGTGACAGATGAAAATGATAAGGATGTAAAGGCATCAGGCGTTACTGTATCAAACGGCACCGTGAAAACGACATCGTCAAAAACCGTGAAAACACCTGCCGGGAAATACAAAGTCACAGCCACGGCTGTCGGAGGTACCGACTTAAAAGTATTTAACGGCCAATCGGGCAGTTATGTATTTGAAGTCATTGAGTCATCTTCTGTCAAGAAAGTGGCTTTCATGGACGCTGACAAAAAGGCGCCCAAGGCAAAGAGCATAAAGACAACTGACAGCAAAACAACAGATACCAATGAAGCTCTTGACTTATCGGCCTATCTCACCGTAACAAAGGCAGGCGCCAGCGCCAAAGAAGAGGTTGTGCTGAAAGGCTCTGACGCCCTCGCGGAAGTTGTCTGGTCCAGCAGCAACACCAGGATTGCTACAGTAGACAGCAAAGGCGTCATCACCGCTGTTGCACCCGGCAAAGCGACGATCAAAGCCACCTCCAACGATGGTCTCAACAAGAGCGCATCCTACAACGTGACAGTCGTACAGCCTGTCACAGGCATTACCATTAGCGGCCCCAATGAAGTGGCTGCCGGAAAGGGAATCGCACTTACTGCTGCGATAACTCCCGCAAATGCCAACAACAAAAAAGTAAACTGGGAGATTAGCGGCGATGGCAAAAATGTAAGCATCAATAAAACAAGTGGTAAAATAACTACCAAAAAGGAGACTGCTCCCGGAGAATACACAGTAACCGCTAAGGCGGCTGATGGTCTCGACCCTGACGCAGCCGCGACTTACAAAATCACAGTTATAAACGAGGAGATTACAGAGATCAAGCTTGACAAGACCAAGCTGACCATGTTCCCTCCTAACACAAGCGCTACGCAAAACACGACCGAAACTCTGACACCCACAATAAAAGGAAAAGCAGTCGGCAGCACTGCAAAACCCGCTCCCATATCCACAACCCGGATCATCTGGGCCAGCAGCGCCCCTGCGATTGCCTCCGTGGATCAGAGCGGCAAGATCACCGCAATAGCGCCCGGCAAGGCGAACATCACCTGTACCGCTGCCGATGGCAGCGGCAAAAAAGCGACCTGTGCGGTTACTGTCACCGTACCTATGTCCAAGCTGGTGATCGGTTCTACCAACGGTAACTCCGACGGTAACGCCGCAAGCACCAATATCCCTGAAGGATGTGTCGCTGTCGGTAAGAGCCTTAAGCTGGCCGCTAAATATTACAGCAATTACGGAACACCCAACAACAAAAAAATCAAGTGGGAAATTGTCAGCTATGGCAATGCAGCTCTGGAAGGCAAGGTAAAAATCGACAAGAACGGTACGGTATCCGTGGATAAGACTTTGGCGCTGCCGACATCCAACGCATACGTCACAGTTCAGGCGACGGCCGAAGACGGAAGCGGTGTAAAGTCAAATATCTATCGTATCAACATCAGGAAGCTTTTCCTTACCGCCAGAATCGAACTCACAGACGACGGCGGCTATATGATTTATGCGACCACCATAAAAACCACGCCGAAACAGTCAAGCTGGAATACCGCAAGGTGGGAGGCGGTTCCAGACTACTGTACCGCCACGATCTCCGGCTCCAAAGGCTGTGGATTGAAAAAGAGCAGGTTCAAGGCAGTAGGTGACGATTCAACGGTTTATGCAGACTACCTTCCTATCCCTACCAAACGAACAACGCATCCGGCTTTTGGATCGTACCTCGTTCCTATGAGTGTTATTAAAAAAGAATGTGAATCGATGAAGCTGACCATACAATTAAAGGATGGGTCAAATCTCAAAGTTACAGAATCTTTATACGCTGTTTTCTATGTAGATGCTCAGAAGAAGGAACACCTCATCTATTTCTAAATGAAGTTCCTACACAGGCCGCCCCCTCCGGGGCGGCCATTCTCATTGACTTTTCCCCCAAAAAAGCATAAGATATATACAGAGTTTTTGTAATTATTTCTATAAGGGGGTAATCCAATGGCTGTAAAAGAATTTCCTGCAGGCACGCAGTTAATCCAGAGCGAACAGAATCTGACTGCCCTGCATGTCATCGCTAAGGGGAGCGTCTGCGCTACCTACCCCGGCGGTACATTTTATCTGAAAAAAGGGGATGTCATCGGCATCTGTGAGATCTTTTTCGGTTCTCACTTTATCACTTACGAAACAGAGGAACCCACTGGGATTGCCTCCTATCCTTGCACGGCCGCGCAGCTCTCTCTACTCATGTCAAAAAGCGTGGATCTGGCGAATATGTTCGTCTCCTCCCTGTTCCGGCAGTTCCGTGAGATCTATGACCAGTACGAGCTGATGCGCTTTGACTGTGAAAATATTTACCACTTCCTGATGGACCGCTATGAGGAATATAAGTCATTCTGTGTCAAACATGGGTTTACCCCCAGGGCTTTACCCGATATGGAAGATCTGACGCCCCTTACGCTGGAGGAAGACCTGGAGCGCTGGCTGGACGGTTACTACGAGCAATTGACTGCTATGGTCACCGAAAAGTCTTCCAAGTTCCACAAGCCCGACTTCCTCGCAGGAGCGGTGCTGAAAGCCGATCAGGATATCCAGCGCATCATTTCCATATGCCGCGCTTTCTATGACTACAAGGCAGAGATCGCAAGTCTTCTGATGAACGAGAACCATCTGGACTTCTTCGACCTCTATGCAAGCCTTCTTTATAAAATAGGTGCAAATGATACGGATTCCACTACGGTGAGCGCAGCGATTTCCACCATTATGATCCAGTTGGAAGATCTGCCCTCCATTGACAAGGAAATGTATCAGCAGAGAGTCGCTGAATACCGCACGAAATTAGAAAATCTCGGAGAAGGCTCGGACGAGGAATCCACTTCCGCGGACGATGCGGCTGACGTGGCGCAGTCCTTGAACACCATCCTCTCCTATGCCGAGGTGGATGTGGAAACCGCTGCCGCTTTCCGTGAGTCTGTCAATAAGTTTGCGAAGATGACGGATAAGAACGCTTCCGATGACGCTGCCAGAAAACTGCGCATGACGATCACCAAGCAGTTCTATGTCATTTACGAAAAGGCGTTCCTCAAGAGTCTGGCGGATCCCGCTTCCATTCCCAAGGTGGTGAAGATGTTCTTCAACTTCGGGTATGTGGATGAAAACCTGGCCGGACTGGAAAATGCCGCTTACCTGTATAATCTGGTCGACAAGCTTCCTACCGACCCCAAGCGCAAGGTTTACACGGTCTACGAATGGTTTACCGCCATCTACCAGGGGCAGAAGTCACCGAGCCGCAACGAGTTCGATTCCGACTTCCCCACCTTTCTGCGCGAACAGAAAATGTCGGGAAATATCACTGCCGCAGATGAAGCCCGGATGCAGAATGACCCGAAGGAGCAGGTACTCTTTGAAATACGCAACATGTTCCCTTCCGTCAACAAGATTACCTTTGGCCGTGTCCTGAGCTTCTGCCCGATCTTCTCGGAGCACAATGTCTTAAAGGAACTGGAAGGTTCTCTTGTCTCTGCCGATCAGGTTGAGACCGCCTTCAAGACCATCCGGGATATCGACTTCAGCGCTTACTACCGCGATGTGATCTACACGAACCCGGATATCGGCATCGGAAAAGAGACCATCGGTGTGGAGGTTCTCCCCGACATTATTCTGATGCCCAACGTGGGTACGCGCGGTATCGCCTGGCAGGAAATCGAGGGACGCAAACGTACAACACCGGCCCGCATGATGGTGTCCATCTTCCAGATGGAAGATCTGACCAATATTCTGGTCCGCCTGACCGGCGATTTCCGTTGGGAAATGTGCAAGCGCGTACAGGGCGCACGCTGGAACGACATATCAGAAGCATCGCTCACAAGCGAATACTTCGACTACATCCAGTTCTACCGCAAGAATCAGGAATTGTCTGCCGATGCGAAGGATAAGATCAAGCTCGGCATGAAGAAGGCGAAAAACAGCTATAAGGAAATGTTCATCCGTGATTACGAAGCGTGGATTCTCTATGAGGGCGCCGGCTCACCCAGATTAAACAAGGTGTCCCGCAACATTATCTTCACCTACTGTCCTTTTTCCAAGGAGATCCGCACGAAGCTGATGGCGAACCCGCTTTACAAGGAAACCATGTCACGCTACGATATTAAACTTTCGCAGAAACTGCACCATTATGACAATGTGTTCCAGAAGCTGAAAAACACGGGCACTCCGATTCCTGAGGAGCTCCAGCAGCAGCGCGAGTACCTGTGCAAATAAGTCCACCACGCTAATATAGTGTTATTCTTCTGTAATATATTTATAGACTGTCAAAGGGAAAAACGGTATATTAATTACAGACTTGATCACGGAAGTCAAGTCGGCAATAGCAATTCCGAAGAATTCCCCTTTTACACAAGCAAGAACCCCGAAGGTCAGACCTCCGGGGTTTTTGCTTTGTAAAAATATATTTCGCAGTGCAGGCTCGAGAAACCTTCGTCTCTCCTCTGTCTGCGCACTGCTCATTACTTTCGCGAATGATCCGTACTTGCAGGCTTCACAAAGAACAGGCTGATGACCAGCGCGATAATATAGAGCACAATCGTGAAGTACAGCACGTTCTGATATCCCACAGGATTGACCATGTTGCCGTGGGAATCCTCGATGAAGCTGCCTGTGTTGCTCACGATCAAGGTTGCGATCTGGTTGCCGGTAAGACCCGCAAACGCCCATGCGGAAAGGGTGATACCGTGGAGCGCGCTGATGCTGCCCATGCCGTAATGGTCGGAAAGCAGGGTCGGCACATTGGAGAAGCCGCCGCCGTATCCGGCATTTACTATAAAGATCAGAGCCAGCACGAGAACGATCAGGAGCATGTTGCCTTCGCCGTTCTTGATACCGCCCGTGAGCATTACCGCGCCTGTAAATATAATCGAGAGCACGAAGATCAGCTTGTAAATCGTATTTCTGTCCTTCATCAGATCCGCCCACGCGGAGAAGCCGAGACGGCCGCCCGCATTGAAGACTGCGGACACTGTGGAGATCACGCCGACCACGCCAGCCAGACCGATACATTTCACGATCATCTTCTCCTGGGAGATCAGTGCAAGACCGCATGTGATGTTGATGTAGAACATCAGCCAGATGCCGACATAGTTGCTGACAGGACGGGTTTTGATGGTAGCCATGATGCCCTGTCCTTTTTCTTTCTTCTGGGGCTCATGCCAGCCTGCCGGCTTCGCCAGAAGAAGATGGCCCACAAACATCATTACAAAGTAGACCGCTGCGAGGATATAAAACATCTTGTAGATGCCGCCCTCACCGAGATTTGCCAGAAGCGCCTGCATGATAGGGCTTGCAATCGCTTTCGCACCGCCAAAGCCCGCTACCGCGAGACCTGTGGCAAGACCTTTCTTATCCTCAAACCAGAGCATGAGAGTCTTTACCGGGGAGAGATAGCCGGTTCCCAGGCCGACACCCATGATAAAGCCATAGCAGACATAAATGCCTACCAGCGCAAGCACGCTGCCGGGATGGGTGCCTCCATAATAGATGAAGAATCCCGTGCCCGCCATACCGAGGGAGAATGTGATCGTTGCGATCAGCGAAGACTTGTGAATGTCCTTCTCCACCACATTGCCCAGAAATGCCGCGGACATGCCGAGGAAGAAGATGGCAAAGCTGAATGCCCACTCCGTAGCTGCCTTGGAAAAGCCTATGTAGTCAGCGATCTCCTGACTGAAAATAGACCAGCAGTACACCGTACCGATACTGAAGTGCAGGAGCAATGCCGGGATCGCGGCACGCACCCATTTGTTTTGACAGTTTTTCATACCTTTACCTGTTATCCTTTCGTTTATATTGAGCCAGATACCCCGTCACTGATAACAGGATTCTAACCCTCTCACTAAAACTGTTTCTAACCTTTATCATTTTAAAACAAAACGACTGGAATTTCAAGCCACATTCACGCACGTTGCCACGTTTTTGCCCATCATTCCGCCATCGGAGACGCACCGCCTGACCCTGCGCTTCTTTCGCCTCTCATTTTAACACCAGCGCCGAAAATCCCGGCATCACAGCCCTGCCGTTCTCAAACAGAATTTCTTCCTCCCCCGTCACAAGCGTGCCGCGGATCTCCGTCTCTGTGCCGATCTGTTTTCCATTCAAGGTGATCCCTGTCAGATCCAGTTCTTCCGTTTCCGCCCCTGTCACAAACACGAGCAGAAGCTCTGAATCCCCATAAATCTTTTTGATGGCGCAGACATTTTCCTTCGTATCCTCCGCCAGAAAATCCCCCACAAGGACATATTCCGCCTTCCCGCGGGCAATCTCCGGGTTCTGGTTGCGGATCTTTAGAACCTTCTTATAAAACTGATAGACGGAACGTTCGTCCTTCTCCTGCTCTTCCAGGCTCTCAAACTTCATCTTCACGTCTTCCATATCCGCCGGACCGTCGCACATCCCCTCCGCGCCGGGATCCATGCTCCAGTACATAGGCGCGCGCTTGTTCTCGTCCTTGCCGGAGCCTTTCATGCCCAGCTCCTCCCCGTAGTAGAGGAAGGCCGATCCGCTCATAAACAGATTCATGGCGCCCGCCATCTTCGTCTGCGCAGCAGAATTTTCCCCCGCATAGTAACCCGCGCTTCTGCCCATATCGTGGTTGGTATAAAAAGGAGCATCAATGTAATCCGGGTTGCAGGCCCCGAACATCTCCTCCAAAGAACTGACCGCAGCTCCATATTTGGCTGCCGATGAGCCGTTCAGCACCTTGGATATGATGCCGTCCTTGTCCGCAAAGGCAAAGTTGAAAACACTGTCGATGCCGCTCTCATAATAGGGCGCGTAGTCCGCCATATCAAGCCATGCTTCGCCCACAAGATAGGCGTCTGGTTTCTGTTTCTTGACCGTATCAGTCAGCCACGTCAGAAAGTCAATATTGGACTGTGGCGCGCCGGAATAAAATTCTTTTACCGCATCCAGACGGAAACCGCCTACGCCCATGTCCAGCCAATACCGTGTGATTTTCGCGATCTCTTCCCGCAGGGGTTCACAGTCTAAATTAAAGTCCGGCATCTCCGACCAGAACTGCGCCTCATAATACCAGTCGGTCCCCTCCACGGGATAGTAACCGCCGCTCTGCTCTCTGGAAAAATGATAATAGTCAAAATAAGGACATGCCTCTGCGTCCGGCTCCGCACCGTCCAGCTCTTTCAGATACGCGCATGCCTCCTGGAACCACGCATTTTGCGAAGAGCTATGGTTCAGCACCAGATCCATGATCACCTTGATGCCCCGCCTGTCGCACTGGCGAAGCAGCTCCTCAAAGTCCTCCAGCGTGCCGTACGCCTCGTCTATGGCATAATAGTCTGCCACATCATACTTGTGATATGTCGGAGAAGGGTGCACCGGCATCAGCCAGATCCCGTTACAGCCCAGATCCGAATCCGTGGCATCATCCCCGTCATTGATGTAATCCAGCCGGGAAATCAGCCCCTGCAAGTCTCCCACGCCGTCTCCGTCACTGTCACAGAAGGAGTAGACAAACACCTCATAGTACGTCCGATAATTGTCGTCAATCATCTGCAGAGGGATCTGCTCCCACGGCTCCTTGACAGAAATCCCTGCATCCACCTGCTCTCCTGCCTCACTGCTGCCAGCGGCATCCGTCCCTCCCGGTACGTCCTTCGCCGCCTGCTCCTGCGTTTCGCTGCCCACAGCCCCGGGATTTTCCTCCCCAAACGAGTTTTGCAGGGGGATATTCTCCCCCTGCATACCACAGCCGCAAAGCAGCGCCGCTGACAAAACACCTGCCAGGGCTCTCTTTTGCGCATTTTTCATCCTTTTACCGAGCCTCCTGTAATACCCTCCACATAGAACTTCTGCATAATCAGGAACAGAATCGAAATCGGCACGGATATCACCACGCCGCCTGCGCAGAATACGGAGAAATATTTCGCGATCATGGACTTGCCCAGCATGTTGAACAGGCCGATCGCCACCGTCCAGTCTGTCGCGATGCCGGAGTTGAGCATCAGCTTCGCGAACACGAAGTCACCCCAGGGTATCAGGAAGGAGCTGATAACTGTGTACACGATGATGGGCTTGGACAGCGGAATGATAATCTTCCAGAAAATCTTCGCCTCGGAAGCGCCTTCCAGTCTGGCCGCCTCACTTAGGGAAACGGAAATCGTGTCCATAAACCCTTTACAGATCAAGAAACCCAGACCCGCGCCCGCGGAATACACGATTATCATTCCGATATGACTGTTCGTCAGATTAAACGTCTTTAAGATAAAGTAAATGGCGATCATGGAAAGCACGCCCGGGAACATATTTAAGATAATGCTGAAACTCATCAGCGTCTTTCTGCCCGGGAACCGCAGCTTACTCATGGTATAGCTCACCATCAGCACAAGAATGGTAGAAATCACACAGGTAAAAATCGCGATTACCAGCGTATTCAGAAACCACTTGTTATACTGCACGATGGAATCTGACCGCAGGAATAACTGCGCGTAGTTGTCGAGCGTCCATGTCTCCGGGAAGAAGTGGGAGGTGTTGATTCCCTTATACCCGCTAAACGAGGTGACAAACAGCCAGAGAATCGGTATCAGCCACACAACAGCCAGGAGAAGCAGAACAGCATGTCTTAAAATAGAATGAATCGTCTTTTTCATTATTGATATTCCTCCTCCTTATCTCCCTTAATCGTCCTTGTAAACGTAATGAGCGTAAACGCCGCACAGATGATAAATACGACAATACCGATCACGGACGCCATCTTATAGTTGTAATACTCATTTGTCAGCCTGAACAGCCAGGTAACCAGCAGGTCGATCTCCTTCGCATTGGAGTTTGCCAGAAGCTGGTCGCTCGTGACGTACACGTCCTGCGTCAGCAGATAAATCACATTGAAGTTGTTAATATTCTTGACAAAGTCTGTAATCAGACTCGGCCCGGTTATAAAAAGCATGTACGGCATCGTGATCTTCACAAAGATCTGGAGCGGATTCGCACCATCGATTCTCGCGCTCTCTATCTGATCTTCGGGAATGTTCATCAGCACGCCCGTTGCTATCAGCATCTGGTACGGAATGCCGACCCAGATATTGATAATAACGATCATCACCTTCGCCCAGCCCGGATTGGTCAGGAACGGGATGTAACTCAGATTCGCGGAAACAAGTCCCACATTCTTGAGAAAATCCGTAAGACCAATGTTCGCGCAGAAGGTATTGACGATACCGCTGTCTGCGAAGAAGTTTCTTACCAGAAGCAGCGTCACAAACTGCGGCACCGCGATGGCGATGATAAAGAGCGTTCTCCACATCTTCGGCAGCTTCGTCTTCTTATTATTGATAAACTTGGCGAGCAGGATACCACCGATGTAAGTTGTAAAGGTAGCAAGCACCGCCCACTCCAGTGTCCAAGTCAATACTTTCTTAAAGGAATACCCAAAAGTCACTGTCACGGAATCCGTAAACAGACTCTTAAAGTTTGACCAGCCAACCCATGTAAACAACGCGCTGGGCGGCATATGCTGCTGGTCATAATTGGTAAATGCCACCGCCACCAGTACCAGAATCGGCAGAATATTCATTATGACAATACCGATCGCCGGCAGGGTCAGCAGGGTAATATGAAATTTTTCATTAAATAATGCCTGCACATCCTCCTTAAAGGTATTGATGTGCTCTCCGTTTTCTTTCTGGATCTGCAGACGGTAAACCGCTTTCATGTTTGCGATCCAGAACAAAACAAATACAAAAATGATAAACAGTGCAATAATGGAATTTAACAGAATCAGGAAAGAATTATCATAGTCATTGACCGTGCTGGTCATAGTCAGCGGATCAAACACCTGCTCAAACTGCACGGTACCGAGTGTTCCGAATTTAGCCAGGTTTGGCGCCGCAAAGCCGACACACAGCACGGCAAACAACGCTTCCACCAGCAGCATGATCAGCCCGTTCACTACCTGTTTTCTGCCAAAGTAACCAGCCCCCATCACAACCGCAGTCAGCTTAACCCACACATCTCCCTTGACAAAGGCAATTCCAAAATTCTTAAAGTAATCTCCTATCGCATTTAATGCCTTCTTCATATGAACCTCCATGCCAAAGTCGTTTTCTGCAAACAAATCCCTTCTGAAAACAAACCATCTTCCTTCAAAAAGAGGGCGAGTGAACACCACTCACCCTCCTCTTTCCACTTATTATAACTGCGAAGCAAACCCCGCTGAGTTAAATCTTCCGTCTCTCCAAGCCGCGGCTGCGAAGCAGTCCCGTTTACGAGTTTGCGAAGCAAATCTCGCGGAGTTAAATCGAAGATTTTACTCCATTTATTCAACGGGCGCCGTGATACCCTCTACCGTCGTATCCAGAAGCTCCTGCAGATCGGTTCCGTCAGGATTGCCGGATGCAAGAATCTGTCCAAGCGTCTCTGCGGGAGACCAGAAGTTGCCGCCTACACGCTGAGGTGTCGCGTATGCTGCCTGCGCTGCCAGAGCGGAGATCGCCGGATTTGCCTGTACCGCATCAGAAGATGCTGCCGCAAGGTTTGCAGGGCCAAGGCCTCTTGCCTCAAATCTTGCTGTCTGTGCTGCCTCGTTGGTTAAGAACTCTGCTAAGAGCATTGCCCAGCCCACATTCGCGGAGTGCGGGTTTACACCGATCATCTTATAACCGGAGTAGGAAGACATCTGATAATCCTTGCCGCCTGCATTGAAGGTAGGAAGTTTGGTTGCCGCATAGTTCTCGCCCCATGCTTCCGCTGCCGTCTCTGCTCTCCATGTACCGTTTACACATGCAGCCACATTACCCTCTGCAATCTGGACAGCCATATCCTCATCGTTCATATCTACGAGCACGTTGGATGCTGTCAGATCAAGGATCGCCTGCGCTACATCCGTACCGCCGGGGCTGTTCCATGCACATGTGTTGGTAAGGCCGTCATCATTCAGTGTCAGCTCAAGGCCTGCGCCCTGGAAGAATGCGTAAATGTACCAGCCGTTAGAGATATCCATAGCGATCTTCTTGCCAGCCGCACCGGCTACCTCAACCATCTTCTCCAGAGACTGTACATCGCTCTCGGAGAATACGGAAGAATCATAGAACATAAAGTAACCGTTGTCAGCCGTCATCGGATAAGCGTATACCTTTCCGTCCACAGCAGCCGCTTCCACCGCGCCGGTCACATTCTCATTTACTACATCAAAGGTGTAATTTGCTACCACCTCCTGAAGTGCGCCCGCTTTTACCAGCTCGTTGATCTGGTCATCCGCAAATGCATATACGTCCGCTGCCGCCTCTACGTCCGTCAGAACCGTGTCCTTCGCAGTAGACTCACTCTCTGCACCGAGTGTAATATCAAAAGTTACGTCAGGATATGCCGCCTTGAACTCGTCCAGCAGCTTGGTTGTGAGATCCTGGTCCTCCTCGGAAGCCCATACCTTAAGTGTTACCGTACCTGTCGTTGCCGCAATCAGGTTTGCAATCGGGTCTGTTCCCTCTGCCGCTGCTGCGGGAGCCTCTACCGCCGGAGCCTCCTCTGCTGCCGGAGCATCCGCTGCAGGTTCCTCAGCCGCAGGCGCTTCCGCTGCCGGCGCTTCTGCCGCAGGCGCCTCAGCCGCACCGCCGCCACAGCCTGTCAGACAGCCGACTGTCATCGCTGTTGCCAGTAATGTTGCCAATACTTTCTTTTTCATAATTTAACTCTCTCCTTTCGACTTTTTAAAAGTCATTTTTTGATTGTATGCAAAGTGCAGAACCGCAGTACGAATTGTCGTAATTCCGCACTTGATACCGCTGTTTGGCGTCTATTTGCCCGTCCGCCCGGGGCGCCGCGCCCGTGTGGCAGTCAGGGTTTTTATTTCCTAATATGTTAGGAAATAGAGAAAGGACTAGTCCTTTCTGCGAAAATTTCGCACCGCGTTTACGTTAAATTTACCATTATTTGATACCCCTTGTCAATACGGAAAACGTTTTTTTGACATAAAGAGCGTATTTACCGCCTATACGGCCGCATCTGCGGGAAAGTAATCGCGGATCACTTCCAAAGCCGGCAAGGATTGACCATCATAGTCAAATAACGCCTGATTTGCCCACTCATTGCCGCCAGGCCCCTTTTCTTCTATATATTTCAAGGCCTCCTCATTGGCCCAGCCTGATCCCGGCACAGGAATCCAGGCCGGCTCCCAATAGAAAAATCCCCGGCATTTCTTCCCCGGCACCTGGTCAATCACCGCAAACAGCGCCCTCATAAAATCCGCCTGCCCTTCCTTCGACATGGGAAACGGCAGTTTTTCCACCAGCGCCGGCTTTGTAGCGTAACCCTTGCGCTCATCCGCCGCCAGTTTCTCGTACGAGCCGTAGTCCTCCATCGTAAAGCCCATAGAGACCTCCGCGATCACCAGCTCCTTGCCGTAACGCACAGCCAGATCGTTCATATTTTTCTGCAGGTCCGAAAGACTGCCGTGCCAGAACGGGTAGTAAGAAAGTCCGATGATCTGAAAATCCTCCCCTCTCTCCATATAATGATCAAACCAGTCACGATACATCGGCGCATTGCCGCCGTTGTCCAGATGGATCATTACCGGCATGTCCGAATCAAGCGAACGCACCGCCCGGATGCCCGCGCTGACAAACTGTGCCAGATTGTCATAATTGCCGCATTCCGCCAGCTTTCCAGACGGCCAGAGCATCCCGTTGGTGAGCTCATTGCCAATCTGAATCAGATCCGGGTACGCCCCCGCATCCTGCAGGGTCAGCAGCGTATCCCTCGTATAGGTATAGACTGCTTCGGTCAATTGGGCCGCGTCCATCCCGCGCCACGCCTTTGGCACCCGCTGTTTACCAGGATCCGCCCAGAAATCACTGTAGTGCATACAGAGCAGCACTTCCATCCCGTGCGACTTCGCCCGCTTCGCCAGCTCAATGACCGTGGGCAGATCGTTCGTACCCGCCCCGTAAGGCGTGCCGTCCTCCGCGTAAGGATCGTTCCACAGGCGGAGCCTGACCGCATTCGTCCCGCAGCTTTTCAGGATTTCAAAGACGTCCTTCTCTTCTCCGTGGTCATAAAATTTTCCGCCGAAACTCTCCACTTCTTTGACGGTGGAAAGGTCCATGCCCTTGTAAAACTTCATATTTTGTCTTCCTTTTCTCTGCCATAAGGCAAACTAATGTGGAGAATGCCGCATTTCCGGCATTCTCCCGAGTGAGACTTCGTACTTCCAAGTCAGCTTTGCTGACTTTGTTACTGTCCTATGGCGGGACGTCTTTAGAAGTACTTCTCACTCTAGTCAAAATCAAATGTTGTAAACCGCTTCATCGCATCCTTGTAACGGAACCGCACAAGCTCGTTCTTTGCGAGCACATCCTCCTCCGTCCCCACATACTGACAGCGGATGCAATGGTATTCTTTCTTGTCCTTATCATAAAACATATCAATATCCAAGTCTCTCATAAAGCAGGAGGGACACCTGTAATTTAATTTGCCTTTGCCAGATTGAGCCATGTCGCAAATACCTCCTTATCTTTTAACTGTGTGGTGCAGCCTAACGTGAACATCGGGGAGAACGCATACCCTTCTTTGATGTAGCCGACCGCCTCTTTCTTCTCACAGCTGATGGAAACCCTCGTCCCGATCTCAGGAACCACCGCAGCCGCCTCTGTTGCGCCCTTCATCTGCGCCTCACGACACTTGTAAGCGTAGTCGATCTTCTCCGTGTTCACGCCATCGGTTACTGACAGTTTCACGTTGCTCATATCCTCGGAATACTCTGTCGTGCCGTAGCATGCCACCATATACTCATTGATTTCTACCTCAGCGTTCGGATCGCTCATCTCCAGAATGTTTCTCTCGATCTTAATATTGGAGCTGCCCTCCTCGAAGTACATCTTTGTCTGCAATTTCACCGTCAGGTCATGGAACTCGATATCCACCGGGTCAAGGGTCAGGATTCTCGTATTGCCTTCCTGGGAGAAATGCGCCTTCGTCCGGCACAGGCACAGATCCACTTCCTCGCCGCTGTGAGTCAGTTTTGCACTTCTGACCGTACCTTCACCCGCATAGTGGGTAAAGTAGCCTGCCCGGTACTTCTCCTGAATTAAGAACGGGTAGGATGCGTCTGTCACATGCTTCGTGCCGATGCCCACCGGCCACTCCAGCTTCGCCGCATACGGCCGCAGATCCACAATCGCACCGCCCTGGTCCATGTTCGCGCATACACGCATGAAAGGATCGCAGTACCAGAAAAGCTGCTTGTCTGATCCGTATAAAATATCTCTCCACAGAGCGCACTCCGGCTCTGTCAGCCGTCTGTTCGCGCGGTAAAAGTCCGCGAACTCGGCCATAGTCATATCATCCAGCTTGCCTTCCTTTTTAAGCTGTCCGTAATATGCCATGCCGTCCTCGTAAGACTTTAAGAGCAGCTCATAAGGCGCCTCCCAGCGGCCCATCTTGTTCATCCAGCCGGGACCCACGAACATCATGTTGTAGGCGTAGCCGTTGTTGTATTTTGCCAATGCCCTAAACTGGTCAATCAGATTGTACAGATACGGGTATTCCCATGTCTTTGAGTCATAACACATGCTGCGCAGCACATTCTGCGGATGCGTCCCAAAATTGGATCCATTGCCGTCATAGCAGGCAATCAGATCGCGGGATAAGTGGGGAATCGCCACAATGCCGGAATCCTCCGCCTCATTCGCCGCAGGCGCATGGGTGTTCTGCTTACTCGGAATCCAGGGCGCCCAGGGGCCGCCGTCCATAAAAGTGTACCAGGAATTATTGCAGGTGTGGTAAGCCTTCGGGCCCTCCTCCCAGCAGGTAGCCACGGCACATTTCACCATCGGATATTTCTCTTTGATATAGTTGGTCAGATCAGCGTCCATATAGTAGGAGCCTGTAGACTCCGGGTAAAACCCAAATCTGTCATGGAATTTGCCGAACACATCGTCCACGATCGACTTCTTATCCTCCAGTGAGAACATCCAGATACAGAAATCCTTCGTCTTGTATTTCTCACGGAACTCCTCGCACGGAAGGCCCAGCAGGGACAGCGCGATCTCATCGCCGTACTGCTCATGGTCCGCCTTTGCAAGGGCTACGGCCACATCGTTAAATAAAGAAGCGTATGTCATCTGGATTGTCGTCTTTAATCCGTTCTTATGCGCAATCGCCTGCTGTGTCTTGAAAATATCAAGAGATTCTGTCAGAAGCTCTTTCCTTCCGATATCCTCTTCCTTGCCGTGTCCGGTCACCTTTTCCGCATACTCAGGTACCATCTCCGGACGATGGATGATGTTTACAATAAACTTATCCATGTGCCCTGCCCTCCATTTTTTGATCCATTGCTGATTTGCTGTCATTTTCAGAACTACATACAACACTTTCCTGCACATTGCCGTCACACCTCACCATTTGTTTGGTAGTTTTGACTTTGCGCAATCGGTTGTTCATGTCAAAATAATAACAAACTGCACAGAGCTTGTCAATACATTTCTCCCAAAATAAGGAAGGATTTTCGTCCCTTTTTCCACCAATTTCTGCCCTTACTGCAAGGACTGAAATACCTTGAGAGACTCCAGCGGATGACCGTTATAGTCAAACAATGCCTGATTGTCCCATGACGATCCTCCGTAATATTTTCCGGCATCTTTTGGATCATACTTGGACGCATAGGATGAGGCCCACCCGGCGCCTTTTTCCTCCCACGCCTCCTTGTTGGCCGCAAGTATCTGGTCCGCGTCCGCCGCGCCTTTTTCCCAG
The DNA here is from genome assembly GCA_910579285.1 of uncultured Lachnospiraceae bacterium. Taxonomy (GTDB): domain Bacteria; phylum Bacillota; class Clostridia; order Lachnospirales; family Lachnospiraceae; genus UBA3282. The sequence continues at coordinate 80,643 of CAJTTT010000015.1, forward strand.
ACATTGACCGGCAGCCATGCCGGCTCCCAGTAAAAATAGCCAAGTCCCGCGTCTCCCACAGCAGCCACCGCCGCGCAGACATCGCGGATTTCTTCGGCCTGCCCCTGTACCGTGGCAGGGTACTCCGGCAGCACATCCCGCGCACCGATGCTGTTGGCTGTGCCGTCCCCGTCGCCGGTCGTGTACGGATAAGAGTTTTCGACTACCAGCACATCCTTTCCGTAAGCGTCGGACACCTTCTGCAGCGTGTCCGTCATATTCTCCATCGTTCCGTGCCAGAAGGGATAATAAGATACCGCAAAAATATCGTAATCAATCTCTTTCTCTTTTAACTTCTGCGCCAGCGCCAGTGTGGCAGTCTGGTCCGCAATATCGGTAAAATGTACGGCAATGTGGATCTCCTGTCCGCGCTCTCTGGCCACATCCCTGACCGCCCTGGCTCCAGCCTGCAGAAGCAGTGCCCGCGCAGGCCACTCGGTTTCTCCCGACATGCCGTTGTTAATCTCGTTACCGATCTGTACCATCCCGACATCCGCTCCGGCATCCAGAATCTCCCCAAGACTCTCCACTGTAAACGCATAGAGCGCATCCGCCTTCTCCGGGGGCTCCATGCCCTCCCACGCCTTCGGGCACATCTGTTTGGACGGATCCGCCCAAAAGTCAGAATAATGGAAGTTCACACAGAGTTTCATCTGCTGCTTCGCCGCCCGCCTGCCAATGCTGGCTGCTGCCGCCGTGTCGCAATTGCCTCCGCCGTAGCCCTTCCCGTTCTCGTCAAACGGATCGTTCCACACCCGCACTCTGATATAGTTTACCCCGTTTTCTGCAAACGTCTGAAAAATGTCCTGCTCCTGTCCGGCTTCATTATAATAGACAACGCCGCTCTCCTCCTCCGCCAGTACACTGGAAATATCCACGCCGCAGATAAAGTCCTCACGCAGCCCTTCGATCGGTTCCACATGTATCTCCCCGGCTTCCCCGTCTGAATGCGCTGCGTCACTCTGTTCTGCGCCTGCCTGCTCCGCGCCATTCCGTTCTGTAGCCGCCTGCTCTGCATCTGCCTGCTCCGAGCCATTCTCTCCTGCTGCTGCCTGCTCTGTGCCATTCTCTCCTGCTGCTGCCTGTCCCGCGCCTGTCTGCTCCGCCGCCTGTCCCGCATCTGCCTGCTCCGTGGGCGCGGAGACCGGCTGCAAAGTCCCGTCCTGGCCGCAGCCCGCAAGCAGAAGCATCGCCGTCATTGCTCCGGCAAACATGCGCTGTTTTCCGCCTCTCTTTGTTCCCGCCATTTTACACTTCCTCCCTTTCCGTCTGTACTGCTCTTTGGTTCTGCCGTCTTTCTCGTTCGCGTTGCTCGCCATAAAACGTCTGCGCCTTTCCCGCATGCAGGCATGCGGACCGGCTCCGCCGTCTTCTGGCTCTGCCTGCGCATAAGCAGACTCGAAAGACTTCGTCTTTCTCGTTCGCGTTGCTCGCCATAAAACGTCTGCGCCTTTCTCGCATGCAGGCATGCGGACCGGCTCCGCCGTCTTCTGGCTCTGCTTATGCGCGCAAAACGGACAGCAGTATGGATCGCCCATAATGCTGCCCGTAAATCATACCTTATTCTGTCTCATTTCTTAATGATGCCTTCCACCATGATGACCGCCGTGATGTCCGCCGCCGCGATAACCGCTGCCCTGCCCTGAACTCTGGTTCGTACTCTGTCTCACGCAGGAATTGTCGCAGTAACCGTTGGCATGATTATAACCGCAATAGCTCTGGCTTCCGTGGGTGTGCTGTCCAGTCAGGGCACATCCCTCCACATGACAGACCCCGACAATGCCGCAGGAACCGTCACAATAACCATGCTCATGGGCATATCCACAGTAAGTCTGACTGTCGTGGGTGTGATAACCAGTCTCCGTACAGCCTTCCACAGCGCATACCCCAACCACGCCGCAGGAACCGTCACAGTAACCGATCGCATGATTATAGCCGCAGTACGCCTGGCTGTCGTGAAGGTGATAGCCCGTCTCCGCACAACCTTCCACCGCACATACGCTGACAGCTCCGCAGGAACCGTCACAGTAGCCTCCCGCATGAGCATATCCACAGTAAGTCGTATTGTCATGTGTGTGCAGCCCGGTTCTCGTACAACCATCCACCGTACACACGGAACATACCGCATTATACGCGGCACCTGCCTGACCATGATGTCCATGAGCTGACACAGGCATTACAACCATTCCTGCCATCAGCAGGCCTGCCGCTCCACATGCAAAAAATCTCTTCATCCGCACAGATGCTCACCTCCTTAAATCCTTATTCTCATCATATAAGTTAGGTGATGCATTGTCAATAGGGCCTCGGCAATCTTTTCGTGGATTCCCGCATCCGCACCTCGTACCCAAGAAGCGTGCGCCCTTCCACCTCTTCCCCCTCTAAGATCTGTAAAAGCAGGCCGCATGCTTTCCTTCCCAGCTCTTCCACATCAAAGCGTACCGATGTAACCGCCGGTATGCGGTTTTCCAGCACCGTGCTGTCATAGAAGGACACCACCTGTACCTGTTCCGGCACCTCAATCTGCTTCGTCTGCATCACATTCAGCACACAGCCGCACAAAAAGTCATCCATGCATACAATGCAGGAAACCCGCTGCTCCAGAAGCCTTTCCACGATTTCTTCCACTTTTCGTCCATCATCTATATTAAGGAAGATTTGCCTGCTGCCGTCCCAGCCGGGCCGTTCGCCAAAGGCATCCTCAAATCCCCGCAGGCGGTTTCCCGTAACCATATATTCCTCCCTGCCGCCGATCAGCGCAAGGCTCTGGATCCCGCTGTCCAGAAGCTTCCCCGTCAACTCCCGGCAGGCTCCTCTGTGGTCATTGTCAATCTGAACCGCACGGGTATCGTTGGTACTTCCGATCGCCACAAAGGGAACGCCGTTCTCCTGCAGATACCGCATGGGCGCGTCATCCGTCAGCGTTCTCGTGAGAATCGCGCCGTCAATCTTGCGGTTCATCACCGCACGCTCAAGCTGTGTGATCTTGTCAGCAGTCACCACGGAAAGCAGTACATCATACCCGGCCGCAGAAGCGGTGCGGCTGATTCCCATCATACATTTCTGGAAAAAAGGCAGCTCTACAATGTTATAATCTCCGGGCAGAACCAGCCCCAGGTTGAAAGTCTTATTCTGCGCAAGCCCCTTGGCCACCACGTTGGGGCTGTAGTGATGCGCTTCCACATATTCCTGCACCCTTTTGCGCGTCTCCTCCCCGATCCGGCCCTTGCCGGACATGGCTCTGGACACGGTGGTTTTCGATACGCCAAGTTCCTGGGCAATATCCGCAATTGTAAGATTTCTTTCCTCCATGATCTGTTTCCTTCCCATCGGTCGTTTTTCAGACAGTTTTCATCGGACAGCACATCGGATGACTGCCTGCGGACACTCCGCATCCAGCGCACATCAAATGGTTCCTCAGAAAGCCGCCAGTCGCGCAAGCGGTTGTCCACCATAAGATTACCAGATTCCCCACCATCGCGCAACCCGTTTTAAAACCCGCCGCTCCGCTTCCCTCTTTCGGATGTTTGTACCGCTCTTTCCCTGCTGTTGTGCTAGTCATCTCTCTGACAATTATGGTATACTTAGGGCATCCCAAATCATTACAATCAAATATAAAACGAAGGGGGTTATTTGTCGTGAAAAAATTTACGCAGAAAGTCTTACATCTGGTTCTGGCGGCAGCCGTTGCGCTGGGATGCACGCTCGCTTCCCCAGTACCGGCTTCCGCTGCCAGTCCCGATCTGATGGAGGTGCACTTTATAGACGTGGGACAAGGCGACGCCACGCTGGTCACCTGCGGCGGCCGCGCCATGCTGATTGACGCCGGCGATGATACCAAAGGCACCGCGATCCAGAATTATCTCCAGAAACAAAAAATCACCAAGCTCGATTATCTGGTTTTGACTCACCCGGACGCTGACCACATCGGCGGCGCGCCAGTAATTATCACTAAATTTAAGATCGGAAACGTGTTTGTCTCAAACTTTGAAAAGGACAACAAAACCTATCAAAAACTGGTGCAGTCGCTGGATGACAAGCAGATCAAAGCATTGACTCCTAAAGTCAACTCCAAGTACACGCTGGGCACTGCCAGCATTACCATACTGGCTCCCGGCAGTTCCTACGACAATCCCAATGACGCCTCCATCGGGCTGCTTCTGAAAAACGGCACCCGTTCTTTCCTGTTTACAGGAGACGCCGGAGAAGATGCCGAGGAGGATATCTTAGAAACAGGCATTGACATCTCGGCCGATGTGTACAAAGTCGGCCACCACGGCAGCCGGTATTCTACCTCCAAGGATTTTTTCCAGGCGGTGGATCCCTTTTATGCAGTAATCAGCTGCGGTGAGGGCAATTCCTACGGCCATCCCCACGCGGAGACGCTGAACACACTCCGCACAAACGGCGTCATGGTTTATCGGACGGATGAAGCCGGCACGATCGTTGCCTCCACGGATGGCAAGTCAGTCTCCTTCAATGTGCCCGCCTCCGAAAGCTGGAAGGCCGGAGAACCCACAGGCGGCAGCGCCAATTCTTCCACGAAAACGGCAGTCAAGCCTAAAACGTCCGCTTCCGCCAAGCCCCAGACAACAGCTCCGGCGGCATCGGCACCGACAAAACCGACGGCTGACGCCGAACAGGCCGCTGCGCCAGCCACGCCGCCACAGAATGAAACCGCGCCTGCCGTAGAAGAAAAACCGCAGGACAGCACGCCGCCTGCCACCAACGGGCTGACCTATGTGCTGAATGTCAAGACAAAGAAATTCCACAGCCCCACCTGCCACTCTCTGCCAACCACAAACAGACAGGACAGCACCGAGAGCCGTGACAGCATCATCTCCCAGGGATATGTACCGTGCAAGAAATGTAATCCCTGAAGAACTGCCGGACGCATGCGGCATTCTCCTTTCAGGGTTTCATAAGAATGAAAAACTCTGCAGACATCCGTCAAGAATGTTTGCAGAGTTCTTTTATTGTCGTTAGCCCTACACTTTATAACCGCTCAGTTCACGGTTCATTGCTGAAATCGCTGAAAATGTGTCCACCGCCGCAGACTCTATGTTCTTCATCTCCCCGTCTATCGCCGAAAGAAGCTCTGAAAACTGAATAATCTCCGCACTGTTTTCCTCGGAGGCCGCGCCGACCGACTCCATTGCCATTCTGATTTTTTGAAGCACCCCGGCATACGATTCCATATTTTTCAGAAGCCCCTCCATAGATACCCGGATCTCATCGGACTTCTCCGCAAAGCCACGCGACAGCCCGCCAAATTTCTGGTAATCCCCGGATATTTCGTCTTCCAGAAAATGCAGCATCTTATCCGCCAGCGCACCAAGGCCCTGTATGGCTTCCACCACATCCTTGCTCATTTTCTGTATTTCATTGGCCGCTTGATTGGTGTTGCCCGCAAGCGCACCGATCTCTCCCGCCACCACGGAAAATCCCTTGCCTGCCTCCCCGGCCCTTGCCGCCTCAATAGATGCGTTCAACGCCAGCAGATTCGTCTGCCCGGAAATCCCCAGAATCGTCTCCGAAAGCTCCTTGATCCGAAGTACCGCTTCCGCCTTCTTCTTTTCCTCCCGCAGCATCCCCGACATCATCTCCACATTTTTTCCGATTCCTGCAATGGAGGTCTGCGCCGTATCGTTCAGTTCCGTGGAAGATGCATTGATTTCCTGCAGTCCAATCGTATTTCCCGCAACCACCTCAACAATGTTCTGTATGTCCTTATATACAAAGTCTACCTGTTCGCTCACCGTGCCGACAGATGCCGCAATCTCTTCGGAAGCCGCAACCATAGAGTGTATGGTGTCATTGATGCCAGTCACCCGTGCGGCTGATCCCGATACATGGCTTTTGATATTGCTCATCTTTGTCTCAATGCTGCCAGTCCCGCCTTTGATCTCCCTGACCGTATTTCCCGTCTTCTCCAGCAGGTGGTTCAAACTGTTTCCGATCACTTCCAGCTCATCCCCGGAAGTGATATTCAGCGCCTTTGTCAGATCGCCGTCATCGGAGGCAACCTCCAGAATTTTATCGTTCACTTTGATAAAATTGCGCCGCATTCTGACCGCCGCCAGAACCGCCGCAGCAATGGCAAAAAGCAGAGCCGCGCCCACTGCGAGTAATATATTGCGGATCAGACTGTTTAGGGAAGTCTGTATGGAGGACGCCTCATAATCCACAGCCACAATGCCCAGCACACTGCCGTCAAGAGAGACCGGGGCATACCCGCTGTAGAAGGTGCCCCACTCATCCGTAAAAGGGTCACGCGTCACGGATGCGCTGCCCTGCATCGCCTCAAACATGGCTTCCTGCGCCTCATAGTCCTCCGCATACTCTCCCGGGTCATCCGGGTCCGTGTCCACCACAAACTGAAACCAGTCCGCGTCTTTGGGCATCAGCGTGTACACATAGGTAACGGAATCGCCTGCCAGGAAAAAACTCAGACTGTCTTTAACCGCCAGAAGCGCGGCTTCATCGCCTTTCATCGCCTTCGCAAACAGTTCACCATCCACATTTTCCGCGGCAATCACCGCGATCTCCATCACATCGTCCTTGCATTTTTCCTGCAGGAAACTGCCCATATTGGAATAGGCGACACTTCCCACAATCCATGCCACGATAATAGCCGATCCTAAAATAAAGAGAAAAAGCTGCGCTGCAATACTAAGTTTTTTAGTCTTCATACCCTCTGCCCCCTCCTTTGTCCTTTGTGACGATGCCCACAAAAGTAACGGTGTTATTATAGGGGAAGATGGGGCTGGCGGGAAGAGGGCTGGCATACATTGCTGTTTTGGAGGTATACTTTGCGGTTGTGGTTTACATAACTTTACATAAAGAAAGAGTGGGGTACATTAGTCATTCCTATGTATCGATTTCCAATTTACCAGCGCACAACATTTTGCATAAATCGACTGGATTTCTTCGTTTCCTGCATGCGCAGCTACAAGCTTTTTCAGCCGCTCTCTTATTTCCGTCATTTCGAACGGCTCCTGCTCGAAGCATAGATTATACAGGCCCTTCGCATATTGGATCTGGATTTCTTCGTTTTCCGCTTTTTCTGCCGCCAGCTCTGCAAGCCTCTCTATCGTTTCTTTGATCTCAGGCAGTTCCTGCTTATAGCTCAGATTTACCAGACCATTCGCATATCTTATCTGGATTTCTTCATTTTCTGTTTTCCGCGCCGCCAGCTCTGTAAGCCTCTCTATCGTTTCTTTTCTCTCTGACAGTTCCTGCTTATTGCTTAGATTGACCAGACCATTCGCATATCTGATCTGGATTTCTTCATTTTCTGTTTTCCACGCCGCCAGCTCTGCAAGCCTTTCTA
>CAJTTT010000016.1:0-19572 GCA_910579285.1 uncultured Lachnospiraceae bacterium
CCTCCCGCCCTCCCGGCATTTCCCGGTATGACAGCTTGTTACATATAGGTATCGCTGTTCTCCGGCATCACCACCGCCGCCACAAAATAGACAAGCAGTCCCATGCCAAGGCTGGCCACACAGCCAATCGCCCAGATCAGACGCACCAGCGTGGGATCTATGTTCAGGTATTCCCCGATCCCCCCGCATACGCCGCATATCATCCTGTTGTTCCTGGATCTCATTAATTTTCGGAAATCATTATTCATGCGTTACTCCTCCTTTTATAAAAGCCTTTGTCTACCCATCAGTGTACTTCCCGCCTGCTTTTTTATGCAGTTTTCCACATGATCCAAATCACTCTTCAAACAGCACCGTCACCGTTCCCATGTCGCAGCCGATATCAAACAGGCTGCCTGTTCCACTGTTCCACGACTTGTGCGCTGCGATGCCGGCGTGGCTGTAACTCCCCACCGTGATCTCGCCCATGCCGCACTCCACTTCGTAGCTGTGATCGTCCTCCGACCCGGTAAGATTCACACTCACCTCGCCCATTTCACAGTCCAGATCCAGATTCCCCGATATGGTTCCTTCTATCTGTGCCAGCCCTACGCTTACCTCCAGATCTGTCTCCCCGCTTACCTCCAGATCCCTGATGTCCAGATGCCCGGCGCCGATCTCAAAATCTGCCTTCACGGCCGTGATGCGGTCGGCAAGAAGCTCTCCCGCGTCCACAGTAAGGCTGACCTCTTTTCCCTCGAAGCCATCCGCCTCAAGCAGTCCTGCGCCCAGATCTACCTTTATCTGCCCCGCTTTCAGGAATATGCTGTCCATATAGCCCGCGCCCAAGTCTATCTCACACTCCTCCAGCGCACAGCCCTTTGGCAGCCACAGATAAACGATATCGTTCGGTCCTTTCCGCCAGTTTCCGAGATGGCGCTCCACCTCATTTTCAATGGACAGCTCGCTCCTTCCGCGCTCATTCTCTATGGCATAATGCGGTCTGTTGGCATTGCCTTCCACAAGGAACCACACATGCGCATCCTCTGATTCCAGAATCAATACGTCACAGTCTTCCACATCAATCTCCAGACTGCCAAGGGTATCGGCCGTGAGCGGAAGCTGTTCCTTCTTATCCGCCAGCTTCTTCAGTTTCTTCTCCATCTCCTCATCCACGGTCCTGCGGACCTCTTCTACATCCATTGTTTCTTCCAGCTCCTCCAGTTCGTGCACTCTGTATCCCGGCGACCGAAAAAAGCCGATCCGCCAGTCGCCTGCGAAATCCCTGTAAAGGCCGAAAGGAAAATCACTTAGCCCCATCTCCGTAAGCTGCCGGAAACCGCCAAGCAGCCCGCACACAAGGCTGATAGTAAGACCTACAAGAAACAGAACCAACGCTGTCATCAGACAGCCCTTCGTAAATTTTTTCATGCCTGCGCACCTCCTCTGTGAAACAATTTACGGCACAGATTCACACATCCCCTGAACAGCCAGGGGATCGCCTTACCTACCACCAGCACCATCAGCCATACAAACACCAGCCCGACTGCCACCATGATCAGTCCTCCGCCGACCAGGCACAAGCCTCCAAGCGGTGCGCCAATCATGGCCACAAATCCCGCAACGACCAGAGCGATGCCCACCACCGTCAACACCACGCCAACCACGAGGAAGGCGACAAAAACGCCGAGCAGTCCGGCTAAGATACCCATGCCGCCGCCAAAAAGACCGCCCAGTACGCCGATCCAGACCGGGGAAAGCAGAACCGCCAGCAGAATAATCAGCGCGATCTGTCCTCCTGTCATAGGTTTCTTCTGGGGTCTGCCCTGTCCTGCTGCCTGCTGGCCATAACCGCTATATGCGTTTCCCCCGCCGGCTGCCTGCTGACCGTAACCGCCATATGTGTTTCCCGCATTCGTCTGCCTGCCGTAAGCGCCGCCTGCACCGCCCGCCTGTGCGCCGTATGCACTTCCTGCGCCGCCTGTCTGCGCTCCGTATGCGTTTCCTGTGCCGTCCGTCTGTGCATCGCCCTGCCGCTGATCGGTTGACATAATTTGATTTTTGACCCTCTGCTCATAACCGTGGAAGCCGGACTCCGTAAACTCGCCCCCATTTCCGCCGTCGGAAAGCCCTGCTTTGATCGATCTGGCAAGCTCCTCCGGCGATCCAAGTGACGCGATCACGCCCGCTTCGTTTCCCACGCCCGCGTCGTCAAAATATTCATTATAATAAGTGATTGCCTCCTCCCGCTCCGCAGGCGGCACATCCTGTAGAAGCGCGGTCAGACGGCTCATAAATTCCGCTCTATTCATTTTCTCCTCCATTCTGAAGCGTTAAGCTGAAGAAACGCAAGCAAACTATCAGATTTTGCTCTGCGATCAGAGAAATTTGTGACGCTCCTACACAAATTTCCGATTGAAAAATAAGGTCATCAGACTTATTTTTCAATCTTCAGTCCTCCCTCAAAAATACTGTTTAATTTCGCAGAATACCGATACCATTCGCTGATGTAAAGATTGAGCTGTGCCCTGCCCTTCTCCGTAATCCTGTAATACCGCCTGTTCCTTCCTGCACATTCCATGTCATAAATCTGCAGGCACTCATCCTTCTGCAGCCTTCGCAGAACCGGATACAGCGTTGACTCGGAAATCTCAATGACCAGCCGCACTTCCTGTGTGATCTTATAGCCATAGGTTCCTTCCGCCTCATGGGACACCACAGCCAGCACAACGGCATCCAGCAATGCCGCACCTGTGTTAAAAACCATGTAAATGACTCCTTTCTTCCTTTTTACATACTTCATACGTCATCCTTTTCTGGAGTTTTCCTCCCTTCGCCCGCCTCTATTGATGATTTATAATATTATTGATTTTTACAATATTATATCCTGTATAATATTGTTTCTACACATACTATATGATATATAATATTATTTGTCAACATATAATTTCAAAAAAAGGAACCTCACCTTTTACAAACGGCTGTGGTTCCTTTTTCTTAATTTATTTAGATGGTTTTCTTTCTCAAATCGGGAAAGCGGCGCTCAGTACTCCTTCTTCCGAAACACCCCTGCAGTAACCGGGAAGGATGCCGCAAATGCCGCCGCACTGCAGGCTGTTATAAAAATACCGCTCAAAATGATCTGCCGGGACGTCATATTTCCCGAATACACTCTGTTGATCAAAGAGCTTAATCCCATCATCATTCCGATTCCGCCAAGCAGGCTGACCACCATCATCACTTCGCTTCGCTCCTCCCCTCCCAGAAAGTACAGTGGAAAGAAAATGGCCCCCATAAAAAGGCTGATCCCGGTTCCCACCACAAGCAGCATGAAAACATCCGTACTCCTGTCAAAGGGATATCCGTGAAGGCCGATGGACATGGCAATGCCAAACCCAGCAAACCCAATGCCGACAAACAGCCATAAAAGCTGGCTCACAAAAAAGCTTAATGCAATATCTGCTCGTTTGACCGGTGTTGTCAGCTTGTATTTTCCCCATTTCGCAGCGCTTTCCTTTCTGACACTGGCAATGGAGATCAATGAAAAACCGATTATTACCAAAAGCGCATATCCAATGATGAGTGATGGGACAGCATTGTCCATAGCAACGACGAAAGCGCCCAGCAATACCGTGATCCCCGTGAATACTTTTACATTGGGAAGCGCCGTATAAAAATTATTTTTCAAAAGTCCTCTCATACTCTTTCCTCCTTTACCAAAAGCAGCATAATCTCATCCACCGAAGTGTGATCCACCACCACGTCCTTATATTTCCTCCGCGCTTCCCTGCCATCGGCCACCAGCACGTCGATCTGCAGATCCCGTTTCCGATAAGCCAGAATATCCTCTTTATCCAGTGCGTGAAATTGGCTTTCCCTGCAGCGCAGAACCGCATAGCTGTAGACAAGATCATCTTTCGCCGCCGTCAATATCAGCCTGCCGTTATGGATAAAGGCGATATAATCGGCCACTTTTTCCAAGTCACTTGTGATGTGGGACGAGAGAAGGATGGAGTGGTTCTCCTCCTGCACAAACTCCAGAAAAACATCCAGTATGTCATCCCGCATCACCGGGTCAAGACCGCTTGTCGCCTCGTCCAGAATCAAAAGCTCTGGATGGTGCGAGAGCGCAGCGGCGATGGCCAGCTTCATGGTCATTCCCTTGGAGTATTGTCTGATTTTCTGCTTCATCGGCAGATGAAAGTCCACAAGGTATTTTTGGAACAAAGGCTGATCCCAGTTCGCATAAAGTCCAGCCATCACCTTCGACAACTGCCCTGCCGTCCAAAACCCAGGGAAATTATCCCCATCGTAGACCACACCGATTTTTTCCCGGATGCCGGTATCCGCATCACCCATCTCCTGTCCGAACAGCTTCACCGTACCGCTGTCCTTCCCAATGGTATTCAGAATACAGCTTATGGTTGTCGTCTTACCCGCGCCGTTTTCCCCAACAAACCCAAGAATCGAGCCGTAGGGCAGCGAGAATGAAATCTGATCCAGTGTAAAATCCGACTTCGCGTAAGATTTAGAAAGATTTTTAAGTTCCAATATATTGCCCATGTAGTCTCCTTTCCATGTGGAGAATGCCCACATTGCAGCTTTCTCCCTCTGCAATTTTCACTACTGCCATTTCCGATAAGCTTCAAACCTGCAGCATTTTAGAAGTTCTGCTCATCCTCATAAAACAGTGCCAGAATTTTCGTCAGTCTCTCCAGCGGTATATTGCTCGTTCTGCCAATTTCAGCGGCGGCCTGTAAATGCTCCTCTGCAATCCGCTGCTGCTCCTCCTGATACAGCTCTTTGTTCTGCGCCGCCACAAAGCTGCCCCTGCCGACTGTGGTATCAATAAATCCATCCCTCTGCAGATCCTCATAAGCCTTCTGCACTGTGATGACGCTCACATGAATGGATTTCGCCAGCGCCCGCATGGATGGAATGGATTCCCCCGGCTGCAGCTCCCCGCTCATTATCATTGCCTTAATCTGCGATGTGATCTGCTCATAAATCGGTTTATTGGCATTGTTGCTGATAATGATCTCCACCTTTTATCTCCTTCCGAATTGTACTTAATGTACTTATCGAACAAGTACATTATAACACCTGCTCTCTAATTGTCAACCTGAAACTTAACATGCGCGATGCCAATTTCTTCCAATCTCCTCCCCATTCACAGTTTCCCTTCCGAATCTACCCCATATTGCGTTCCGCCTTCGCTGGTGCTATACTAAATCGAGCATAAAACGCTCGATTTGACCATTTCATTTGCTATAAGAGGAAGAACGAAGGAGTTTTCTATCACCATGACTACAGAAAATAAAATCTGTTTCCGGCACGGCATGCGGGACGGCAGTCCGATCGCGCTCGGATATTTTGCGGTAGCCTTCACGCTGGGCATCGCCGCCAGAAACGCGGGCCTCTCCGCCATACAGGCGCTCATTGCAAGTGCACTGAACAACGCCTCCGCCGGAGAATATGCCGGGTTCGCGCTGATCGCTGCGGGCAGCAGCTATCTGGAAATGGCTGTAATGACTTTAGTGGTCAATGCCAGGTATCTGCTCATGTCCTGCGCCCTCAGCCAGAAACTCAAGGCCGCCACCCCCCTGCGCCACCGCATGTTGATCGCCTATGACGTGACCGATGAGATCTTCGGCATCTGCGTGGCACAGCCCGGGTATCTGAATCCTTGGTACGCCTACGGCGCCATCGCAGTGGCCATTCCAGGATGGGCCTTCGGCACTTTTTTTGGTGTGATTATGGGAAATGTGCTGCCGACCAGAGTGGTCAGCGCATTGAGCGTGGGACTCTATGGTATGTTTCTGGCCATCATCATCCCGCCAGCCAGAAAAAGCCGGGTGATTGCGGGCGTGGTTGCCGTCGGTTTTGCCGCCAGCTATCTCGTAAACCGCCTGCCCCTGTTTAATGGCCTTTCCACAGGAATAAAGACCATCGCGCTCACTGCCTCGCTGGCCCTTCTTGCGGCGGTTCTATTTCCGACCGATACGGTCAATTCTGGAGAAAAATCATCGTCCGACAATGGCGATTCTGAGGAGGTAACTTAGAAATGGAACATAATATCTGGATCTATCTGCTGGTGATGGCAGCAGTCTCCTACCTGATCCGCATGGCGCCCCTGGTGCTGATCCGCCGGGAAATCACAAACAAATATCTGCGTTCTTTCCTGTTTTATGTGCCTTACGCAACGCTGGCAGTGATGACGTTCCCCGCCATCATGGAGGCTACACAGACGCCTGTGGCCGGACTCTTCGCCCTGATCGCAGGTATCATCCTTGCCTGGAAAGGCTGCAGTCTCTTCCAGGTCGCCGTGCTGTGCTGCGCTGTCGCCTTTCTGGTAGAGCTGCTGCCAGTTTTTTAACCTAAAAACAGTCTCTCAAAAAAGAAACATGCGGCGGTATGCCGCCGCATGAACGATTATTTAGAAAAGATTTACTTTGCCCACCGCGCCGTCATTGATCACATAGTAAGCAGTGAAATCCTCGGGTTTTACATAGATCTGCATGTTTTCGATGGAATCTGCCTTGAAGCCCTTGGCTGTGTAATGGGATTTGACCCGTTCAGTCACAGCATCCATATTGACCTCATAATCGCGGTACTGTAAAATGACTTCCGTCTCAATCTCCTTCTTTGCCTCTGCATCTGTCTGTACTGCTGCTTTTGTATTTTCCATTGCATGGTCCCCTTTCTCTCTTGATACTCCCGTCATCCCCAGCAAGTTTGTTCTCTTAATAGTGTACCACAATCAGAATCATCTCTCAATAAGCAAAACGTTTTCCGTATCGTTGTGACAGTGCGGATTTTGTGCTATACTCTCATAAAACCATAACAGGAGAAAAACCATGAAAAGCAAAGAAGAAAAGACCAACGCCATACGCTCACTGGAACAGAAGAAACTGCAGTTTCAAGTGCACGACTACTCACAGTCCGATGCGCTGAGCGGTTTAGAAGTTGCGGATTATCTGGGAGAAAATCCCGACCGGGTTTTTAAGACTCTGGTTACCGTTGGCAGATCCGCTGGCCACTATGTCTTTCTCGTGCCGGTAAGCCGGGAACTGGATCTGAAGAAAGCTGCAAAAGCAGTGAACGAAAAAAGCATCGAAATGATAAAGGCAAAGGATCTGCTGCCATTGACGGGCTACGTCCACGGCGGCTGCTCACCCGTAGGCATGAAAAAATTCTTCCCGACCGTCATCGACGCCAGCGCGGAAGATTTTGGAGAGATCTTTTTCAGCGGCGGCAAAATCGGGCTGCAGATTGAAATGAGTCTGTCAGAACTGCAGAAAATCATAGCTTTTCGGCTGGCAGACATCTCCTCCGAAGGCTCTGCCGCCCCGCTGTCTTAAGCATATACGCGCTGTCCTGTCCGGCACGCGTCCCTATCTCCCGCTCCATGTACTTCTGGAAAACAGAATTAGGATCGGGAATATCTCCAGACGTCCTGCCAGCATATCAACGATGAGGAGCGACTTGGATAAAAGTCCGTAATCCCCAAAGTTGCATGTCGGTCCCACGCTCTCAAGTCCCGGCCCGATGTTGTTGAAGCAGGCCATCACCGCGGAGAAATTCGTCATCGGAGAAAAACCGTCTATGGAAATCACAATAAAGCTGAATACGATAATAAAAGCGTAAGCTGCCAGATAGGCGTTCGTATTGTCGAGCACCTTTTCCGTCACCATCTGCCCGTTTACGCGCACCACCTGTACCTTTCTCGGATGCAGGATCTGCCTCACATTGCGCCGCAGGCTCTTGATGAGAAGCAGGGTTCTTCCGCACTTGAAGCCGCCCCCGGTACTGCCCGCGCAGGCGCCCACAATCATAAGCCCCAGAAGGATGGCTTTGGAAAAGCTGGGCCACAGGTCAAAATCCGTGGTGGCAAACCCCGTGGTCGTCATAATGCTCGCCACCTGAAAGGCAGCATGTCGGAACGCTTCCTCAACCGTTGTGTAAAATCCCCGCACATTCCAGGTAATCAGCAGAATACTGGCAAGAGCTGTCCCCAGATAAAAGCGCAGTTCCTCGTCCTTAAATACATTTTTTACCTGGCGGATTGCCAGCAGATAGTAACAGCTGAAGTTCACGCCAAACAGCATCATAAACACGGTGCAGACATTCTGCAGATAGGGACTGTACCCGGCTATACTGTCATTCTTGATGCCGAAACCGCCTGTGCCCGCCGTTCCGAACGCGGTACAGACCGCATCAAACAGAGGCATCTTTCCAATCAGCAGAAAAACCACATTGATAATCGTCAGAAAGACATAGATAAAATACAGGATTTTCGCTGTATCCTTCATCTTTGGCACCAGTTTTTCCACCTTGGGGCCAGGGCTCTCCGCCCGCAGAAGATGCATCGTGTAACCATCGCTCTTCTCCCTTCCCCTGCCAATCGCCAGCACGAACACCAGAACACCCATGCCGCCTAGCCAGTGGGTAAAGCTGCGCCAGTACAGATTTCCCATAGAAAGTGTTTCCACCTCCGGCAGAATGGACGCCCCTGTCGTGGTAAAGCCGGAAACCGTCTCAAAAAGCGCATCCACAAAATGCGGAATCTCCCCGGAAAAGTAGAAAGGAAGACAGCCCAAAAGACTCATCACAATCCAGCTTGCCCCCACGCACACAAGTCCTTCCCGCGCGTAAAACCCCTTTCTGGCTTTTCTGCAGAGCAGAAACAGAAGAAGCGCCGTAGCCAGTGTAATGACCATTCCAGTCAAAAAGCCGAAAATCGTCTTCTCCTCCTGATGATATATGCTGATCAGCAGGGCCGGAAGCATAAACACCACTTCCACAACAAGTATCCTGCTGATAAATTTTCCCATCATTCGATAATTCATGTTCTTCACCATCGTTTACGGATTATGCAAAAATATCGTTGAGCTGGTAGATGACCTCGTCTCTTCCCGTGACGATGATCACGCCATCTCCCTTCTCGTAGAAAGAATCTCCATTCGGAATCTCAAAACTGTTGTGCCTGTTGATGCCTGCCACACGGATATTTTTCTTGAGCTTCAGTTGTTTGAGAGGTTCGCCGCAGTGTCTGGTGCTCCCATCCACAATGAACTCGATGGCCTCCGCCTGTCCGTCCGCAATCACATTGACTGCCTGGGCCGCTCCCGTCTGGTTTCTGATGGCCCGCACATACCGCACAATATCGTTACAGCAAAGCTCCTTCGGACTGATGGTACTGCCCACAGGCAGAGAGTCCAGAATCCGATTGTTGGAGAGCCGCCCGAGTTTCGTTATAATCTGCGGCACAGCCGCTTTGCTGCCAATCAGGGAGATAAAGAGATTCATTTCGTCCACGCCGGTCAATGTGACAAGCGCATCACATTCCTCCAATCCCTCCCGCTCCAGAAGAAATTCATTGCTGGCGTCACCGCACACCACCGTCACATCGGGAAGCTGATTGGCAAGAGAAAGACATCTGTCGTAATCCTGCTCTATGATCTCCACCATAATACCGTCCTGGTGCAGAAGCTGCGCAAGATAGTAACTGAGCCGTCCGCCGCCGCACAAAAGCGCGCGCTTCGCCCGGTGTGTGATGATTCCTATATTTTTGAGGAATACAGTCAATTCTCTTGTGGAAGCTGTAACAAAGATCCTGTCCCCAGCCTTTAACACAAAGTTACCGTCCGGGATAACCGCCTTGCTGTCCCGCAAAACCGCACAGACCAGAATCTTGCACTTGACCACATTTGCCAGATCAAACAGTCCTACGTTGCAGAGCTTCGAATCTTCCCCGATCTTCAGCTCCACAATCTCCACCCTTCCCTTCGCAAAAGTATCCCTCTTTAAAAAACCGGGATACTTGATCAGACGCTCCATCTCGATGGCCGCCTGTCTTTCGGGATTGACTACCATAGACAATCCAAACAGATGCCTCATCTGATAGATCTGATCTTTGTATTCCGGGTTTCGAATCCTCGCTATGGTATGAAGGTTCGGATTCATGCCATGAGCAATCGTACAGCAGAGCAGGTTCACCTCGTCCGCACCTGTCATCACGATCAGAAGCTCGGCGTCCTCCACGCCGGCTCTGGAGAGCGTTGCCATAGACGCACAGTTTCCCTGCACCGCCATAATATCATAGCGTTCCTCGCTCACCTCCAGAACCTCCGCTTTCGCATCAATCAGGGTGATGTCATGTCCCTCCGCAACCAACTGTCTTGTCAGCGTGGAGCCGACTTTCCCATCCCCCGCTATTATGATCTTCACTGAAAGTTCCCTCCGTTATACATTTATGCACCGTGTTGCCCGGCTCCGCTTCACTGCGTTCTCCGCAGTGCCGCTCGATTCCGCTTTGCTCCATCTCGCTCACGGGCTTCGCCCTATGCATCCATCGGTATACTTGCTTCGGTGAGCAAGCTCCCCGCCTCAAGTATACCGATGGATGCGCACTGCTCATTGCCATCGTGTACATTATACCACTCTTATGCAAAAAGGCAATGTTTGGATTTGCAAAAGGAGGCGCCCGCCTTTTGCGGACGCCTCCTTCTCTGTTTATGTGGGGATCCGCAGAATCTGGCCGATCTGCAGATTGTCGTTTGACAGCCCGTTCATCCGTTTGATGGCATCCACTGTGGTGCCAAAGCGGTTTGCCAGAAGCCACAGCGTATCCCCGGAGCGCACGGTGTAGGTAAAAAAGCCTCCTCCCGCATCCGGCCCCGGATCAGGGTTTGGCGCGGGTACATTCTGACCGATTCCCTGATAAGTCCTGTACAGCGCATTCCATGTGGCAGGCCCTACAATGCCGTCCGCAGAAAGCCCCATTCTTCTCTGGAAAGCAATCACCGCCTGTCTGGTCCCCGCACCGAAGATGCCGTCCTGCGTCACAGCCGGGATGTCGGGATAGTATTCGGAAATCACATCCAGCAGATACTGCAGTGTAATCACGTCCTGCCCTCTCGCCCCCTGCCGCAGTACGGCCGCCGGCGGCACCGTTCCGATTCCCAGATTGGTCCCCTCGCTGTTCAGTTCCGCCAGCCTTGTGACCGCCGTATACAGGCTGGACAGCTTATACCATGTAGATTTTCCCACGATCCCGTCAGGCGTCAGGCCGAATATGCTCTGGAATTTCACCACGGCCACCCGTGTGCTGTCACCAAATGTACCCGTCCCATCGGTGATCATCGGTATGGCCGGATAATTCTGTCTGATCCGTTTCAGATAGGTCTGGATCGTCTGCACGTCCAGGCCCGTACTCCCCACTCTGAGCGGCGTTCCAGGATAGGAAGTGAGCATATTTGTTATCGCGTTTGTCTCCACAATCTCCACATCGTCCGGGTAATAATACCGCAGGATCCGAATCGGCGTGTAGCCCTGACCTGCCAGCGTCACCGTCCCCCACTGGGACATCCCTCTGCAGGTCGTCGTTGTGCCGTTACAGAAAGACGTAAAATAAGGCGCCTGCTGCCCCTGCCTGCGGACATATTCGTTGAAAATCTGATCCACGATCCTGCTGATCGAATCGTAGATTGGCCTGCCGTAAATAAACGCCTGATCGTAAGCGGTGCTGTTTGTAATGTCAAAAGGATAGCCTTTCGCCCGATACCATTCTGTGTAAATCCGATTCAGCGCAAAGGTGATAATCGCGTAGATGTTTGCCCGCAGTGCATTCTCCGGCCAGGTCGGATAGATCTCACTGCTGGCCACATTTTTCACATAGTCAGGAAAGGATACCTGTACATTGGAAGCTCCCGCTCCCCCTCCGCAGAGACCTCAGGCCCGCCCACCACGATTTCCGTAGGCGTCCCGTCCCGTTCCTGTCCCTGCATCGGAATGAGTACAAGGGGAAGATAAGCCGATTCACCGTCAAAAATCGGAATGTCAGAGACATACACCGAATCAAATCCTTCCGCCTGCGCAGACACGTTATAAATGACATAGGGCGTGCCCGTAAAATTCTCATTCTGAGAATAACTTTTGTCCATCGTTTCAAGCGGTACTTTTCTCGTCTCGCCGTTCTCGTCCGTTGTCAGTTCATAAATCCGATTCTGTTCATCGTCCAGAACCGTGACCCGTACGCCGCTAAGCGGCAGTGCATCGTGCGCCGTTCTCGCCTGCATGGTCAGATACCCAATCGCCATAATCCCCTTCTCCTTCACAGCCTTGATTCAAATTCGCCTATGTTATAGATTATGCGAAACCGGCGTTCCCGTACCATCCCCCGCCGGAACCCGAACACAGCGCACACAAAAAGGGGACATCCGTCATCTGATCTGACGAATGCCCCGCAGCATATCTGTGAATTTCTAGTTTTCCTTCTCCACCTTTTCCATCACGCACGCAGGATTTGGTTTATCTGATCCCGATCTCTGTGTCCGACTCGGTGGTGTGGCTGTGCTCCTTGATATAATCCACGATTTCATCCAGTTTCGTGAATGCCAGCCCCACATAGCTGTCCGCGCACCCGTAGTAGAGCGCGATCTTTCCGCTCTCGGAATCGTGAATGGTTGCGCAGGGGAAACACACGTTGGGAACGAATCCTCTCTCCTCGTACCATTCCTCCGGGGTCAGCAGGAAGTTCTCACAGCGGTACAGCACCTTGGACGGATTGTTGATGTCCAGAATCGCGCCGCCGATGGAGTACACCAGACCGTTGCAAGTGCCGGTTACGCCGTGGTAGAACAAAAGCCACCCTTCTGTGGTCTCAATGGGCGCTGCGCCGCCGCCGATCTTGACGGACTCCCACCACTCGCTGCTTCTGCCCATCACATGTCTGTGCTTACCCCAGTAAACCATATCCGGGCTCTCGCTTAAGAAGATATCCCCGAAAGGCGTATGGCCGGAATCGGAAGGACGGCTTAAGAGCATATACTTGCCGTTAATCTTTCTGGGGAACAGCACCGCGTTTCTGTTAAAAGGAATGAACGGATTCTCAATTCTCGTAAAGGTCTTAAAATCCGTGGTCTTCGCCATGCCGATGGACGCACCGTAAAAGTCCTGACACCAGATGATGTAGTAGGTATCCTCCACCTTCACCAGACGGGGATCGTAGGCGTATACCGGCATAAAATCGTTGCCTTCCTCATCCTTAAAAGGAATCTTCTCCTTCTCGAACTCCCACTGGATCGCATCTTTGCTGTGGCCCATATAAATATACGGTATGCCGTTTGTCTGTTCCCCGCGGAACACGCCGATAAACCCGTCGCCGTAAGGCATCACGGCGCTGTTAAAAATACGGGCAACCCCCTCCACCGGGTTTCTTCCAATAATAGGGTTCTCACTGTATCTCCAGATCGGTGCGCCTTTCAGTCCCTCCGGCTTTTCCTGCCAGGGCACATTCTTCACAACGGGGCTGATCATTTTTACTTCGCTCATTTTCTTCTCCGCCTTTCTTTTATTGTTCTCTTAGATACGCCAGGTTCTTTTTAATGAACTCACATCTCTGCGCAACACACTCCACCGAGCGGTAAGGATCCTGCGGCGTGTTGAACACATAGTCCGTCAGCTTATCGATGGTCGTGGCGGCCACATGCATTCTGGTGTCGCTGGCCGCGTAGTAAATATATACTTCGCCGTTGTCCTTCGCGATCGCGCCGTTTGTGAACACCACGTTTGAAACATCGCCCACGCGCTCCCAGTTTCTCGGGCCGATCAGCATGCCGGACGGCTCTGCGATCACCTTGGAAGGATCCTTTAAATCCGTTGCAAACGCGTAGATCACATAGCGCAGACCTGCCGCCGTGTTGCGCACGCCGTGGGCAATGTGGATCCAGCCTTTTTCCGTTCGGATCGGCGGCGCGCCCGCCCCGTTTTTCGCCTCGGTGATGGTGTGGTATCTGCGGATGGACGTCATCTTCTCCTCGTCCACCACCGCCTGTGTGATATCATCGCACAGGCCAAAGCCGATGCCGCCGCCCGACCCGGTCTCGATAAAGTCATCCATAGGTCTCGTGTAAAATGCATATTTTCCATCCACAAACTCCGGATGCAGCACCACGTTTCTCTGCTGGGGAGAACGCTTCGTCACCAGATTGGGCAGTCTCTCCCAGTTCTTTAAGTCTTTCGTCCGCACAATGCCTGCCGCCGCCACAGCCGCGGACAGGTCATTCACCGTGGTGTCCTTGCTCTCGGAGCAGAACACACCGTAAATATAGCCGTCCTCATGCTTTGTCAGGCGCATGTCATAGACGTTTGTCTCCTCCGGGCAGGTGTCCGGCAGAAGGATCGGATAATCCCAGAACCGAAAGCCGTCAATGCCGTTGTCACTCTCCGCCACCCCGAAGAAGGATTTTCTGTCATTTCCCTCGATCCTGGCCACCAGATAGTATTTTCCGTCCAGCTCGATGGCTCCCGAGTTCATCACCGCGTTGACGCCAAGACGCTCCATAAAATAAGGGTTCGTCTCCGGGTTTAAGTCATACCGCCAGTGCAGCGGAATATGCTCCCTCGTCAGAACCGGGTACTGATACCTGTCATAGATGCCGTTGTAGTCGTCCGACTTCACGTTCTTTCTCTCAATCAGCTTATTGTATTTCTCTAATTCCACATAATACCTTTCGTGCAGCATACACTCCTCCATTCTGATCGACTATATTAGTCAATCCCTCTTCTAATCACTTCCAGACACATTCTCCCATTGTGGTACGGGCACTTCCAGGGTTCCACAATCGGTTTCCCGCTGACGGCCTCCCCGTCCTTATTCACATCCCAGAACCACTCGGAACCGGGCCGCTTATCAATCACATGCGCTTTGATAAACGCCCACCCGGCTCTCGCCGCCTCCAGATACTCCGTGTGCTCCGGCGCCATCTGATACCCGTTCAGAAAGCCCACCAGCGCCTCCGCCTGCACCCACCAGATGCGGTTCTCATCCACCACGCCCTTCTCGCACTCGTTGGCGAGGGACTTTCCGTCGAAGGCCGTCCGATATACCTGACCAGTTAAGTCAAGTATAATCGGCAGCATCTTCTCCGTGTATGTATCATCCCCTAACACATCCGTTCCTCTTCTGATTAACCACGCCGTCTCGATATCGTGGCCGTAGGAGTGCAGATCCAGAATCGTGTGCATCTCCCGGTCAAAAAATACCTCCTGCCTGTGCAGCTCCGGGTTATAAATCTTTTCCGCGATGGTATCTAAAATCCATGTAAGCCGCTTCTTTACCGCCTCATCCCCGCTGACCCGGTAAAGCTCCGTGTATGCCTCAAACACATGGAGCAGGGTATTCATCGTCTTGTGCGCGATCACGCCGTTCTCGGAGAGCTTATCGTTCTCGATCTCCCGGAACTCCCGGTCGAAAGCTTCTTTATAGCCGATCTCGTCCATACACCGCTCCTCGATGATATGAAACAGCTCCATAGCCGTCTTAAGTGCACGTTCGTCCCCCGACGCATCATAGTAGGATGCCAGCGCATAGATGGAGAACGCCTGGTTGTAAGTGTGTTTTGTGGTGTCCTCCGGCGTGCCATCGTAACGCACCGACCAGTACACACCGCCTTTCTCCTGATCCACACAGTATCTCTGCATAAATTCGTAACCGTGCCGCGCTTCCTCAAGCAGGGACTCATCCTTCAACGTCATGTAAGCGTTTGCGAAAAACCAGGTGATCCGGCTGTTCAAAATACAGCCTTTCACCGCCTTCTCGTCCCGCTTCAGGTCATAATCCATGTAGCCTGTATAACCGCCGTTCGCATCATCCCGAAGCCCCTTCCAGAAAGGAATGATGCATTCTGTCAAATGACTCCTGATCTCCTCCACCATCATGGTGACAACCCTCCTCTGCCTTTCTTCCGTTGTTTCTCAACCCTCATATACAATTTCGCTCGTCTCCAGCTTAATATTTAGCTTAAAACGAGCGAAATAACTTAACTGTTAATCAAATTATAAAGCAAAACTTGTTAATGTCAACCTAGTTTTATAAAACCAGCATCTTTACTTAATTTAACTTCATTTTTTGTTCATTTTCACGATACACACTAACCTTTGACGGACCCGGCGGTCATGCCGCTGTAGATCTGCTTCTGGAACAAAATGAACACGATCAGCGCCGGAAGGAGGGATATGATAACGCCCGCGCAGATCAGATTGTACTTGCTTCCCAGCGGGCCCACAAACGTATACAGACAGGTCGCAACCGTTGGCAGCAGCTTCTTATTCTGCAGATACAGGTTCGCACAGTAATACTCGTTATATGTGCCAACGCCCTTTAAAATGCACGCCGTCACGATGGCCGGGCGAAGCAGGGGCAGAAGGATCTTATAGTAAATCGTAAAGTAGGACGCCCCGTCAATGATGGCCGATTCATCCAGCGACACACTGATATTCTCGAAAAACTGGATGTAAATATAGATGGCAATGACGTCCGTGCCGCACATCATAATGATATAGCCCGGCAGGGAATTGATAAAATTCAAAGCATCCATGATCCCGTATACTGCGATCTGCATGGCGATACCAGGCAGAAGCGTTGCAAACAGGAACAGGTTGCGGATCAGGCCGTTTCCCGGGAACTTAAAGCGGTTCAACACATAGGCAAGCGAGGTTCCCACCAGCACCGAAGCGGTCAGCACACAGATCAGAATGACGAGAGAGTTAAAAAACGCCCTTCCCATGTTTGCCCGGTCAAACGCCTGTAAAAAGTTGTCAAAATTCAGCCAGCTCTCCGGCGGCGTCATCACGTTTGTATTCTGGTACTCCGTATCTGTCTTAAAGGATGTAATCACGCAGGATACAACGGGCAGTACCGCCACGAAAGAGAAAAACACCAATGATACATATTTCACAACAATTACCAAATAATGTCCGATTTTCTGTAATGTCGTCATCTATCTGCCCGCCTTTCTAGCCGCATACTTCGCAAGCTGTTTTTCACGCTTCTTCGCTGCCCCAAAGTCCTCGTCCTCCGCATTGCGGAACGCATACTTGAAGAACAGCTTCTGCAGAATCGTGGCCGCAAAGATAATCAGAAGCAGCACCACCGCCATCGCCGAGGCCAGCCCCACCTTCTGCTGGGTATGGGCGATCTCGTTCATAACCACAAAGTACGTTCCCGTTCCGTTCGCACCGCTGGTGATGACATAAGGCGGCTCGAAGGCGCTTAAGGAACCCGTGATGGACAGGATCACATTCAGCGTTACGATCGTCTTGATGCTCGGCAGGATAATATAGCGGAACTGTTCAAACCGATTGGCGCCGTCCAACATCGCCGCCTCATACAACTCGGAATCCACCGACATGATGGCGCCGATAAAGAGCACCATGTTCTGTCCGAAATACCGCCACACCGACGTGCCCACAAGGGATATATTATTAATACTCTGGTCTTTCAACCAATAAGGAAGATTGTCTAACTGAAATCCACACCACTGGAGAACCGTGTCAAACACGAAGCCTCTGGTGTAGAAGAATTTGAAAATAAAGCCAATGGCAATACCATTAATCAGATAAGGAAAGAACATAAAACCTTTAAAGATATTGCCGCCCTTTACTTTAAAACTTAAGATTGTTGCCAGATACAACGCCAGTACAAGCTGCACCACGGAGCCGCCCATATAATACAGGCTCAGCTTCAAGGCGCCGAAGCAGTCCTTTCTGCTGAATACGCTGGCGTAATTCTTCCAGCCCACAAAAGTTCTCTTTCCCACATATTTCATCTTATAAAAACTGAATCCGACCATCTCCCCGAACGGAAGATATGTAAATGTAAATAACAGAGCAAGCGGAATAACCATAAATGCAATAATGATGATAGTCTGCTGCCCTCTTCTGCTCCTCGCCCAATGCAGGAACCCCTTTTTGGCTCCCACTGTATTTGCCTGTGCCGCCATATCCTATCCTCCATGCCAGAGCCTCAAACCGCTCTGATAGCCAGGGGCTGCCACTTTGATTTTCCCTGTGCCAGCCCCGATTAATCATACTAATCTTATAACAACTTACTGATACAATTCCTTGGGAATCGTTCTTCCTGCTTAATACAGAACTTCAACCCCGCATTCCTCCTGAGCCATGTTCCACGCTGCCGTCCAGTCAGCCATAATGTCATCGTACGTCTCTGCGCCAGTAGCCGCCGCCTCAACGATTCTCTGTACCTTCGCGTCGCCGCCTGCGTTGAAGGAAAGCTCGGACTCCGCGTTTAACTCGTTCATAAAATCTTCTTCGCCGGGCAGGGATGTCACATTGTTTACAACGTTTACGCCGTCAAATACGAAGGAAGTGGGAGCTGTCTTGGAAATCGGATAGCCGCCTTCCAGATCGCACCAGCCGGACTCTTCTACCATCCACTTAACGAATACCATTGCTGCCGCCTTGTTATCATCGGAAGCGTTCACGTTGATGCCGTAGCAGTAGTCAGGACCTGCCGTTGCATACTGCTGTCCGTTTACGGTGATCGGGAAAGGCATGTAACCGATATCATCCGGGTTATCGCCTGCCGCCTTCATCTGTGCAACCGCCCAGGAACCGAGCACCATCGTACCGATCTCTCCGTTGTTGATCATGGGCTTACAGCCTTCCCAGTCAGTAGTCGTATAGTCGTCCTCGATCAGACCCTGCGCTGTCGCATCATAGAGAATCTTGTAAAGCGCATAAGGGCCGGTACCGTCGCCGTGATCCTTGAAAGGCTCCGCCTCATGGATAAATTTCTGGTTTAACCACGTCTCGTCTCCGTTTGTAATTGCGCCAAGATAGCCGTCCCATGCGCCGCCCATCGTCCAGCCTGCCGCATAGTTCGTATAAAGCGGAATCGCGTCGGTCTTTTCCTTGATTGCCTGTAACGCTGCGATAAACTCATCGGGTGTCTTGGGGAGGGTTGTCACGCCTGCGTCAGCAAACACCTTCTTATTATAAAGAACGCCCTGCGCGTTACCCATGTAACCGATGCCGTAGCAGTTGCCTGCCGCATCCTTCCACTGATCCGCAAAATTGATATATTCACTCATCTCTTCCACTGTGCCGTAAGGAACAAAGTATGTAGGAAGCTCAGCCGCGTCTACTGCGGGAATGAACATCACATCGCCCCAGTCGCCGGCGGAAAGACGAAGCAGGGAATCTTCCTGATAATCCGTGATGCCCTCGGTCTCCACCGTGATGCCGGGATACATTTCATTGAACTTAGCGATCAGATCAGGTATCGTGCCGTCCTCTTCACGATCTGTTTTGTGATGAATGAACTTGATCGTAGTTGTCAGATCCTTATAGTCCTCACCCAGATTGATGGATGCATAGGTAACACCCGCTGCGGCAGGCGTTTCCGCCTCCGCGCCGTCATCTGCCGCCTCATCTGCCGCAGGCGCTTCCGTCTCTTCTGCCGCCGCACTGTCATCTGCTGCGGGTGCATCTGCCGCACCTTCATCGGAACCGCCGCAGGCTGTCAGCGATAAAGTCATTGCAGCCGCCAAAGTGAGCGCTAACACTTTTCTCAGTTTCATAATAGTCTTATCCTCCTTTTTTATGTGACTCTCTCTGAGTCGTTAGTTGTTATTTAACTTAAATTAAGTATACATGAGTTAAAATATTAATCATCAATTATTATTGTGTTTTCTATACTATTCTTGCCATTTTTGTGCTTTTCTTCCATTTGTACAATTTTATATATTTATTTTTAGCTATTTTCACAATAGATATTTTGTGTTTAGC
>CAJTTT010000016.1:19582-55592 GCA_910579285.1 uncultured Lachnospiraceae bacterium
ACAATATTAAACTCTTTTACCTAATGTTAGACTAAAATATGACTTACCAATAAATTGAAGTTTATACGAGACAAATAATCCAAATCCATTCCTGTGAACCGCTTTCCACGAATGGATTCCCCTCTATCAGAAAGGAATCTTCCATGACATTTCAGGAACAGTACGAGAACACGCTCACCGTCGAAGCCGAAACGCCATCGGAGCGCATCCCCGCCTCCTATTTCGGGGGGAGCTTTTATAAACGGCTTGAGGACTGCGTCGGTCAGATTCCCACGGTTCTTTGCGGCGGCAGCGTAAAAATCGGTGAAGCGCTCACACTCTCCCACTCGCCGCTGGACTGCCGGCTGCTCCTCTATACACAGGAAGGCGCAGGAACGCTGCTTCTGGAAGGACAGCGTCACCCGCTGCAAGTCGGAAGCCTTCTCTACCTGGACCGCCGGGAACTTTCCTTTTCCCTGCTTTCCGATCTGCTTCCCTGGCGTTTTATCACATTTTCGTTAGTGGGAGGGCTTTTTCCCGTGTATGAATCCCTGATCTCATTCGACCACTTCCTGCTCGTACAGATCAGACGGCATTCTTCCATACCAAGGAACCTGAAACAGCTTCTGTCCGGCGAAGCCGGAGACGAGCTGGCAGACAAGCTGCGGGATGCCGGTCTCATCACCGCCATTGTGACAGAACTTTTTGCGGAAACCTGCGCATCGCAGACAACGGAAAAAACGCAAAAAAAATGCGCCCCCTATCTGCGGGAGCTGCGGCACTATATAGACAATCATCTGGAGCGCCCTCTGAAGCTGGAGGACCTGGAAAAGCATTGTCATATGAGTAAGTATCGGATCTGCCACGAGTTTTCAGCCGCTTTCGGTCTGCCGCCCATCAGATATCTGAACAAAAAGCGGCTCGAAGCCGCGGAGAACCTGCTTCTTTCCACAGAAAAAAGGATCCATGAAATCGCGCTGGAAACAGGCTTCGATAACACGAACCACTTCATCCATCTCTTTAAAAGAGAATACGGCTCCACACCCCAGGCATACAGAGAGGCGCATCACAAATGATGCGCCTCATTTACACTGTCCTTATAAACAATCCTGCCGTCCACAATAATGACGCCCCGTCTGTAAGGTTCCCCGGAGATCTTGCGGATCAGATTTTTTACGGTCTGTTTCGCCATCTCCGCCATATTGACCTCATAGGTCGTAATTCTCACATCGCACAGCCCCGGCGGCTGGTAGTTGTCATACCCTACCACGGAAATGTCCTGCGGCACCCGGTAACCACGCTGCTCCAGCTCGTTGACCAGATTGGCCGCCGCCACGTCGTTGTTGCATACAAAGGCAGTCGGCATATCCTCCGGCAGGTTCCAGGCAAATCCCACGTCCGACCGCCCTGTCTCCTGGTTTCTGTCATCCAGCACCCAGTCCTTCCGCACTTCCAATCCGTGCTCGCTCAAGGATTTCATATATCCGAAGTAACGGTCTGTGATGGAATCCGTATAGTGCACATTTCCCACAAAGGCGATCTTCTCATGCCCCAGGTCAAACAGATAATTAGTCATACGGTACATGCCGAGATAGCTGTTGGAAATCACCGAATCATAGGCGCCGTTCCGATCCACAAAATCCAGCAGGATAAACGGCAGCTCCACCTGTTCCATCAGTTTTTCCATATAAGGCTTCTGCAGTCTGCCTATGATGATCAGTCCTTCCGTCTTTCTCTCTCCGAGAAGCCTCGGCATGACCAGACTTTCCTCATCCTCCGCCCGCAGCACTTCCAGCATGGTAAAACACCCTCTCTGCACCGCCGCAGTCGCCACTTCCTGATACAGATTCCAGTAGAAGGATTCATATTTCGCAAGGAAACGGTCCGAGACAATCACGCCGAACGTATAGCTTGCCGCATGCCCGGAACGCTCCCTGTATCTGGCGGATGCTGATTTATAGCCCATCTCTTCCGCCTTTTTCTTAATTTTGATGCGAAGTTCCTCGCTCACACCCTTCTGGTCAGACAGCGCCTTGGATACCGTCACTGTGCTGACCCCCATCACCTTCGCAATATCCGCCATTTTAACCGCTTTTGCCATAAGTCCTCATTTCCGCACGGCTCTCATCCCAGCCTTCCCGGGACGGCCGACCCCCACATTTACCTACAATTTAAGTAATTAACCTAAATTATAAAGTAAAATGCTCGTTTGTCAACCCAATTTACAAAATACTGTTCTGATAAAGCTGATAATATAGTCCTTTCTTTTCCATCAGCTCCTCCGCACTGCCCTCCTCCAGAATTTTTCCGTCATCCACCACAAAAATGCGGTCAGCCTTTCGGATCGTGGAAAGTCTGTGGGCGATGACAAAGGACGTTCTCCCCGCAAGCAGATGCTCGATGCCCTCCTGTACCATCAGTTCCGTCTTCGTGTCTATGCTGGAGGTCGCCTCATCCAGAATCAGTATTTTCGGATCTGACACCATCGTTCTGGCAAAGGCCAGAAGCTGCTTCTGCCCGACGGAAAGCCCGCCGCCCCGCTCGGAGAGTTCTGTGTCATATCCTTTTTCCAGTTTCATAATAAAGTCATGGGCATTGACTGCCCGCGCAGCCGCCTCGATCTCCTCATCCGTGGCGTCCAGTCTGCCGTAGCGGATATTTTCCCGGATCGTGCCCGAAAAGAGGAAATTGTCCTGCGTCATAATGCCCATCTGTTTCCGCAGGCTCTCAATCGTAACGTCCCTCACATCCCGCCCGTCAATTCTGACCGAGCCGTCCGTCACTTCATAAAAGCGGCTGATTAAATTGACTATCGTAGTCTTTCCTGCCCCCGTGGGACCGACCAGCGCAATCGTCTCGCCAGGACGAATCGTAAAACTCACGTCATCCAGCACTTTCACCTTATCATCATAGGAGAAATCCACATGGTCAAAAACCACTTCTCCCGTGATCTCCGGCATCTGCTCCGCCGCACTGCCGTCCGCAATGTCCGGTTCCGTGTCCAGAATCTCAAAAATCCGTTCCGCCCCCGCAATGTTGGTCACCAGCTGGTTATAGAAATTGCTGATGTTATGTATGGGCTGCCAGAACATGTTCAGATAAGTGCCAAAAGCGATAAAAGTTCCCACCGACACTGCATCCACACCGAGAACGACAATTCCTGTAAAATACAGAAAAATGCAGCCAAGCCCCCATGACAGGTCGATCACGGAACCGAAGGCGTCACTCATGCGCACCGCGCCAAAGAAGGCGTCCCTGTGCTCCTTCAGGAGTTCGTCAAAGGTATCCTCCGTCTCCTTTTGGGCATGAAAGCTCTGGATGATGCGGATGCCCGCCATATCCTCATGGATAAAGGCGTTTAAGTTGGCCGCTTTCTTTCGGAAAAGCTGCCAGCGCGGATGCGCCTTGTATTCGATATAAAAGGTCGCCGCCGCCATAAACGGCAGGGTCAAAAGGGACGCGAACGCAAGCGCCGGATTTTTGCAGACCATAATCACAATGACGGCAATCACCTTGAGAGCGTCCGGCACCAGCGTGGTCACGCAGTTGGAAAGCACATCCTTCAGGGAGTTGATATCCCCGATAATACGGGAGAGAATTTTCCCCGTAGGCCTGCTGTCAAAAAAGGCAAAGTCCAGTTTCTGGATATGGGTGTACAGCTCCTGCCGGATCGTCAGCAGAATCCGATTGCACACCTTCGCCATTATATACATCCTGAGCTTCACAGTCGCCACCAGCGTCAGATTCATTGCAAGCGCCATCACAAGCAGCCGGTAGAGCCCTTTAAAATCATTTTGACCAATATAGTTATCTATGGCAGACTCCATAATCAGCGGGTTCATCAACCGCACCGCCACGCCGTACCCCATAACCGCAAGCACCAGAATAATCTGCCATTTATACGCAAACAGATAGCCGAGCAGCCGCTTTAAGGTCTGCGCCTTGCTCCGCGCCGTACTCTGTTCATCATCTTTATACGAGTTGAAGGACATCCGTCTCACCTCCCGTCTTTTCCGCTCTTTCCGAACACGCCGTCGTTATTTCCTTCCCGTCCGCGTCGTTCTCCAAAACATTTCTTTTTTCCATATCCGCGGCCCCTTTGCCGTCAGCCCTCCCTCTGACTGTTCCGCATGCCTTGTCACTGTCTGCCCCCGCCTGTGCGCCGTTTTGGGAGGTCTCCCCATATTGAGACAGATATGTCTCATAGTACAGACCGTGTTTTCCCATAAGTTCCTCATGGGTGCCGCGCTCCGCAATGGCGCCGCCTTCAAGCACCAGAATCTCGTCCGCGTGGCGCACCGCGCTGATCCTGTGGCCAATAATAATCTTTGTCGTATTCTCCAGCTTCGCAAGCGTCTGCTGGATCATCTGCTCCGTCTCCGTATCCAGCGCGGAAGTGGAATCGTCCAGCACCAGAATCGGATTTTTCTTGGAAAGCGCACGCGCTATGCTGATGCGCTGTTTCTGTCCGCCGGACAGTCCCACGCCCCGCTCGCCGATCACCGTGTCATACTGCTTTTCCATCCGCTCGATGAAACCGCTCGCCTGCGCGTCCGTGGACGCCTTGCGCACCGTCCTGAAATCCACATACCCCTTTTTCCCCAGCTTGATGTTGTCGCCTATGGTATCCGAAAACAGAAAAACATCCTGCATGACAAAACTCACGCTTGTGCGGAGCTGTTCCAGAGAAAGCGTGCGGATATCCATACCGTCCAGATAGATCGCGCCGCCCGTGGCGTCATACATACGCTGCAAAAGCTGAATGATGGACGTCTTGCCCGCGCCCGTGGCTCCCATAATGCCAAGCGTTCCTCCTGCCTCCACCGTAAACGATATGTCATGTAAAATCTCGTACTGATCCGCCTTATGGAAGGAAACGTGGTCGAAACACACCTTTCCCTGCACGTTCTCTATTCTGACTGGATCAGTCGATTCCGTGACCGTAGGTGTCTCCTCATATATTTTCCGTATCTTTTTGTTGGATGCCACCGCTGAGGAGAAGCTGTTGGTAAGCCAGCCCAGCATCTCCATAGGCCACACGATATTCATGGAATACTCCACAAATGCCGTTAGCTGACCAAGTGTCATCTCCCCGTCAATCACAAACCGTCCACCGACCAATAAGGTCAATAGCGGCAGAATCGTAGTAATAACCGTAAAAATCGGATAATATCGCACAAGCACCTTGGACTGCGCCATATTCAGATCATAGTACCGTTTATTGTGGGAGAGAAATTTGTCGATCTCAAAGGCTTCCCTGGCAAACGCTTTGACCGTGCGCACACCGCCCAGGTTTTCCTCCGCCACCGTATTGAGTACCGCGTTCTCCTCGCTGATCTCCTCATAGACCGCCCCCAGCTTCCGCTCCATAACCACCGCCACAATGCCGCAAAGAAGCATGGCCGCCGCGGAAATCATTGCCAGCTTCCAGTGAATCATGCACATGCAGACCAGAATGATCGCCGTATGGTAGCCAACCTCGATCAGCAGCATGCCCACATACCCCACCGCGTCCCAGATATGGTCAATATCCTCCTTGACGCGGGCCATCAGCTCTCCTGTGTTCGTGCGGTCAAAGAAATCCGCACTCAAGGACTGGATATGCCGGAACAAATCCCGCCGCATATCCCCGGAAATTCTGGCGCCGTTTTTGTCGAAGGTGTATTCCTTCACATACTGGAAGATGCACCTTCCAAGCCCTACTCCCAGAAATCCCAGAAGCAGGAACTTCAATTCCCCCATGTTTCCTCCCACGATCACGTCATCCACCACCCGCGCCGTCAGTCTCGGCGCGGCCATGTCCAGTGTGACCGCAATCAGAAGGGACAGCACGGCTCCCAGATAGGAGAGCCGGTAGTCCCATATGTAACTTGATATCTTTTTCATGCTCCATATCCCCCTGAATCTCCGCATATATCCTGTCTCTGACGATTTCTGACTCTGCTTATGCGCGCAAAAAGGCTGTGGTAATAAAATTACCACAGCCTCAAAAAACGCTTAAAGCCCAGCATATCTAGTTGCCGACTAATCTGGTCAACACGACTTATCCCTGCCGGTTCGTCTATATGCGGAGGTAATTTCATACAATGTTTCTCTATGCAGTTGTAACTTGTTACCGACTGCAGAATTGATACTGATTGCAAACATACGATTACCTCCTTTCCGAAATTTTTATTATTTGTGCCATATGATACTTTATGCCATCTTAGTACATCGGGCGGCCGCTGTCAAGAAAATTTTTTAGGTCTGGCCTGCCCATGTACACAGTTCAGCACACACCCATTCGCAAAATCAATCTGGTTGAACTGTTAGTGCTCCATCTTCCAGAAGTATGCACTGTAGGCGGGAAGCAGGCTTCCGCCGCCGAAATCGTGCTCTTTCCCGGTGATGAGATCCACGGCCATGCCGCAGCCCGCATCAAAGTGCGCGGTGTAGTCCTCCCCGTCCGCATTGATGGCCACGAGCACTCTCTCGCCCTCACACTTGCGCTCAAAAATGCACTGCTTGTTGGTCAGCACCACTGAGCGGAAATCTCCGTAGTTGAGCGCTTTAGAGTCTTTCTTGGCCTCAGCCAGCATGCTGATCCACTCGCTGAGTTCATTCCACTCAGGTTCATCAAAACAGGCGCGCAGCGCGGGATCTCCCTCGCTCTTATTTGCCTTCGCCCCCCACTCGCTGCCGTAGTACACGCAGGGAATCCCCGGCATGCCGAAGCACAGCGCATAGATTAACGGCAGGTGCTTTTCATTGGTCAGATTGCTGGCGATCCGGCTCACATCATGGTTATCCACAAAGGAGAGCAGATGCTTGCCGCGGTAGAGGCACCAGTTCTCCGGCCCGAACTGCCGCTGCAGAGAATGGTTGATCTCAAACATATTCATGCTGTTAAAGCTGGAGAACAACCCTTTGTAGCACTCATAATTGGTGGAAGAGTGCAGCATCTGGTCATTCACCATCTGGTTGTAATCTCCGTGAAGCATCTCGCCAAGCAGATAAAATTCTGACTTGAGGCCGTCCGTAAACGCCCGGAGCCTTCTCACGAAATCGTGGTCTAAGCAGTATGCCACATCCAGCCGCAGGCCGTCGATGTCAAACTCCTCCACCCAGCCCTTCACGCTGTCCAGAATATGATTGATCACATCCTCATGGCGCAGATTCAGCTTCACCAGGTCATAATTGCCTTCCCAGCCCTCGTACCACAGGCCGTCGTTATAGTTGGAGTTTCCTCCGAGATTGATGTGAAACCAGCTCAGATAAGGGGAATTTTCCCTGTTCTTCAGCACGTCCTGAAACGCCCAGAAGCCTCTGCCCACATGGTTGAACACCCCGTCCAGCACAACCTTGATGCCGTTCTCATGCAGATTCTCACAGACTTTCTTAAAGTCCTCGTTGGTTCCCAGACGGCAGTCGATGGTGTGATAGTCCCTCGTATTGTAGCCGTGGGTGTCCGACTCGAACACCGGGGAAAAATAGACCGCATCGATTCCCAGCTTTTTCATATGGGGAATCCAGTCGTTCACCTTAAGGATACGGTGCGTAAGCTGTCCGTCGTTCTCAAAGGGTGCACCGCAGAACCCCAACGGATATATCTGATAAAATACACTTTCAAATGCCCACATAATTTCCTCCATTCCGAAGCCCTCAATATCTTGTAGCTTACCAAGAATCAGTATACCACTATTTGCCATTCTGCGTCAAATCGGAACTCTTCTCCCTCAACCGCCACCGATTGACCCATAGGGTTTACTTTTTACAAACCAAAAACCGTATATCCACTTTTCCACAATTTTTACGCCCCCAATTTTTAAAAGTTATTCAAAAATATCTGAGAAATCCCCAATTTCCACAAAGTTATCCACATTGACAGTGTCGTCAGTTCCCGTCGAATATTGTACCAATTCTTCGCAACCTGTCTGTCATTTTCGGTTTTTTCTATCAGCTTTTTGTCGAGCCGCCTCCTTTTTTGCCGAAATGATTGACCAGCCATGTAAGATCCTGTCTGAACAAAGTCAATCGGATTTTGTCTCTTGACGTTTATAGTCAATGCACACGGTCTGTCTTTTCCACAAAATTTTTGTCTATTTTCTTATTGACTTGTCCAGATAACGAAAAAAACCGCGATTTAAAGCCATTCATCCCAAAACCGCTCCACTTTCCGACCTATCTGGTCAACTGTAACAACCACTCTCTCCTGCCATTCCCGCGGAAATAATCTCTGGTAGGCAGGGGAGAGAAACCGTTCGTCCAGAAGAGCAACAACCCCGAAATCATCCACCGTGCGTATCACCCGTCCCGCCGCCTGTAACACCTTATTCATGCCCGGATAACGGTAGGCATAATCGAAGCCGTTCTCTCCCCAGCTGTCAAAATACTTTTTTAAGATCTCCCGCTCATTACACACCTGGGGCAGACCTGTACCCACAATAATCGCGCCGATCAGACTGTCGTTCTTTAAATCAATTCCTTCACTGAAAATGCCGCCCATCACACAAAATCCCAGAAGGCTTCTCTCCTCCTCCATTTCAATATCCATCTGGATCAGACTCTGCAGGTCGCATTCCCCGTTTCCCCGGAACCGGTTTAAGAACGCCTCCCTGGATGCCTCGTTCATATGGCTTTCCTGCAAAATGCATTCCACCGTTCCCTCCGCATTGAAATATTTCTGGTACGTTTCAAAAACCTGCTGTAAGAAGGAGTGGGAAGGGAAAAAAACCATATAGTTGCCCTGTCTCCTTTCTATGATATGGTGAATGTAAGCGGCAATACGGTAATATTCCGCATCCCCTCTGCGGGCATAGCGGCTTGTCACATCGCTGCCTATGTACAGCCCCAGCTTATCCGGCCTGAAAACCGACCGGGCGTAAACCTCATAGTCTCCCTCCTCCGCCCCAAGAAGCGTCTTATAATACCCGATGGGCAGGAGCGTTGCGGAAAACAAAATCGTGCTTCGTCCCCGCCTCATGCAGTTTATCAGATTACCCGACGGATTCACGCAGAAAAGTTTTACGATAAAACTGCCGTCCTCCCGCAGCTCCGAGTAGGTCACATAATTTTCGTCCGCCAGCTCATACATCTCCAGAAAATGCGACACCTCAAAATAGAAAGAGAGAATGTCCGCCCTCACGGGACTGTCCTCGTGATCCTCCAGATAATCTTCCATTGCCGACCCAAGGCGCATCAGCGCGCGGACCAGCCCATCGGTCTGCTCCACCACCCGGCAGTCCCCGCATTCCCTTTTCAGAGCAAGCATCTCCTTATTACATTTATCCAGATTCCTGGTGATTTTCTCATCGTAGGCCTTGACCGTCCTTTTCAACTCCAGGAATGTCTCCTTGCAGAGCAGAGCGCTGTACATCTCCCGGCCACGCTCCACCAGATTGTGAGCCTCGTCCACAAGAAAAATATATTCTCCTCTGACCCCGTCGGTAAAAAAACGGCGCAGATACACATGGGGATCAAAGAGATAATTGTAATCGCAGATCACCGCATCGGCGAACAGGCTCATGTCCAGACACAATTCAAAGGGACAGACCTGATACTGCTCTGCATACGCCTCAATCCGCTCCCTTGTAAAATTGTCCGCATGAGTCAATAGATCGTACATGGCCTCATTCACCCTGTCGTAGTGCCCTTTCGCGTAAGGACAGGCCGCCGGGTTACAATCCGTCCCTCCCGGACTTCCGCTTTCGGATCTGTTGGTAAAACAGATCTTGTCCTTAGCGGTCAATATCACACTTTTCAGCTTCAGCCCCTGCTCTCGAAGCAGGGTAATGGTGTCATCCGCCACTGTGCGGGTGATGGTTTTAGCCGTCAGATAAAAAAGCCGTTCACACAGCCCCTCCCCCATCGCTTTTATCGCGGGAAACACGGTGGTAATGGTCTTGCCTGCCCCCGTAGGCGCCTCGATAAAAAGCTTGCGCTTGTGGTAAACCGTCTGATAGACGTAAGATGCCAGTTCCTTCTGCCCCTCCCGGTACGGAAAGGGGAACTCCATATGTTTGATGGATTCCTGTCTGCGCTTCTGCCACGCATACTGATAATCCGCCCATTTCCGATACTGTTCCATCAGCTCTTCAAACCACACCCGCAGTTCCCCGTACTGATAGTCCTCGTGAAAATAGCGGATCTCCTCCGTCTCAATATGACAGTAAGTCATGCGCACACGGATCTCCGACAGGTTCTTCTGTGCGGCATAAATATAGGCGTAGCATTTCGCCTGCGCCAGATGTACGGGAACAGGGCCTTTCATCTTTTTCAAATCATGGTAGGTTCCCTTGATCTCGTCTATCGTGACCTCCACATTCTGCACCGACTGCTCCTGCCCCGACGTCACGACCAGCCGCGTCTCATCACTGCCGTCTGTCTTCTCCTCAATCGCTGTCTGTGGCAGCGCGTCCCTCCCGGTCTCCGTGATAATGCCATCGGCGCGCCCCTCCACAATAATTTCATACTCCCCGGCGTCATAGGTATAGGAAAGAGACACCTCCGCCTGGTAGGAAGGCCCCATCCGCCGCTGGATCATGCGGTGAATCCTGCCTCCCTCCTGCATGGCATTTTCGGGTGAAGCCGCTTTTCGATTGTCTATATCGCCGGAGCGCAGAATAAATTCCACCAGACTCCGCACGGAAATCCGCACTTCCATATCTCTACCTCTTAACGACGCGTATAAGCAGACTCGAAATACTTTGTATTTCTCGTTCGCGGTCTCCGTTCCACTCCGATCCACGCAGAGCAGACGTCCCCCGGACGTCTTGCGCCTCGCCGTAAGCGCATACACACAGCTCATCATGCAAGCATGCGATCTATGTGTACGCACTTCCGACTCTGCTTATACACAAAAACTCCCTATACAAGATAATCTTACGTTATCTTACATAGGGAGTCAATGTGTTCGGTCAATACAGCCGGAATCTATACCGCTACCGCCCATTTTCTGAGATGTCTCTCGAAGTCTGCGTCGTAGCCGTTATACGCAACGGTTAAAATCTGATTGAAATTCAGTCCCAACACGCCAATAATGGATTTTGCATCCACAATAAAGCTGTTGTAAAAAATATCCACGTCGCAGTCACATCTGGTTGCTGCGGACACAAAGTCCTTTACTTCATCCGGTCTCAATTTGATTTTGTGTTGCATAGTTTACTCCTTCCTTTCGCTTTAGCGTGCGGAAAGCACACATGGAAAAACGTTTTCAAGCTCCTCGTTTGAGATGATTATACTATTTTATATCTGTTTGTAAAGAGCCAATTTTGTTCCTATAATTGTACAATTTTGGCATATTTTTGCAACTTAACATAAATACTTTGAGGATCAAAGAAAATTTTGTGGAATCTGCCTATTATCCCTGAATCGTGCCCGTGCACACGACTGCAATTTATCCTTTTTGTGCAAATTCTACCATATAATCTTGGTAACGATAAGCGCACATCTGCCTCTGCAGCTTCTTATTTTCCCGGCTCTTGATCCCGATTGTCTGATGGAAAGCCCGGAACAGTTCCTGATACGCCTCCTCCTTTTCCGACCAGACTGGATTCTGCAGGACAAATGTCTCCCCCGCCGTCACAAGATACCATTCCCCCCTGGCTGGATGCACCCCGAAAAGTTTACGGTTTTCATCGTAAACCATGAAGTTCTCAACGCTCAGTCTGTCCGCAAAATGGGGCATAATAAACGGTATGACATTATTTTTCGGCCCGATCCGGGAAAAGAGGACACTGTCTTTCATGGTTTCTGTCCCCGCAAGTTCCTGGAATCGCAGAAATTCCGTCTCAAAATGTGCTTCATTGGCCGTAAACCGCGCCAGCTCAAAGCACCTTGCCACATGTGGATTTCGCAGGTTTTCCATCACCCTGCTTCCGCTTCCCGCTGTGAGGGCATCCACCACAGTCCTGTAAACGGCCTCCCCCTTGTCGGGATAGCAGGATGCCGCCGCCCGGCAGATCGAATGGTATGCATGCTCGCCGAGTCTTGTCCTAAGCGTATTCGCCACCTTATCAGTCTTCACAGGATCCGGC
Organism: uncultured Lachnospiraceae bacterium; assembly: GCA_910579285.1. GTDB lineage: Bacteria > Bacillota > Clostridia > Lachnospirales > Lachnospiraceae > UBA3282. The sequence continues at coordinate 31,576 of CAJTTT010000016.1, forward strand.
AATATATGCAGATAGGTGGCAAACAGACGAAGATTCTCCTCCTCTCCGACCTGGATATGCACATGCTCATGCCCCTCCCTTAAGGCATAGGCATCGTAGATCCCGGTAAAGATACCTTCCAGAGAATCCTCACAGATCAGATACTTTTCTTCCATAAGACAGCTATACTCTCCTCCTCCAAAATATTCCCAAAGGCTGATCACCTGCCCGTTTCCCGCGAAAATACCGGCTCTGCGATCTGCCGGCCATATGAATTATATACTGGCCACCCTCTGCATATCATCAAATCCGGCCATATCAAACAGCGACATCTGTCGGTAAGTTGTGCCGTCTGTCATAAAAGGCAGTCTCTCCCCCCTGCCCATCTGGTTCTGGTAGGTGAGGTTTCTCACAATATACTGTTCCTCCAGCTTCGTTGGGTACATCATCCTTCCATTACAGGTGATAAAATAAAGCGCGCGCTTCAGCACCACACCTATTTTCTTCAAATCTTCAAAGGTCAGGCTGCCAAAACGCCTGGCCGCCACGATCCGTCTGGCGCTTTTAACGCCCACTCCCGGAATCCGCAGCAGCAGATGGTAATCCGCCCGGTTAATCTCTACCGGGAAACACTCCAGATGCCGGACGGCCCAGTCCGCTTTCGGGTCAATGGCCGTATTGAAATTCGGTCTGTCCTCCGTCAGCAGCTCATTCACCTTAAAGTCATAGAACCGAAGAAGCCAGTCTGCCTGATACAGCCTGTGTTCCCGAAGCAGCGGCGGGCCGCCTGCCAGCGCGGGGAGATCCCTGTCCTCGTTCACGTTCACAAAAGCCGAGTAGTACACCCGCTTCAAAGAAAACTTGTCATAGAGATTTTCCGCCACCGACATGATCTGGTAATCACTCTCCGGCAGGGCGCCTATGACCATCTGGGTGGATTGTCCCGCCTCGCAGAAATGGGGCGCGTGTTTATATAAGGTAAGCTCATTTTTATTCTCAGTGATGCCGTTCTGTATCTGACGCATGGGTTTCAAAATGTTCTTGCGGTGCTTGTTGGGCGCAATCGCCCGCAGTCCCTCCGCCGTAGCCATCTCCAGATTCACGCTCATACGATCTGCCAGATAACCCAGCTTCTGAATCAGAAGGGGATCCGCTCCGGGAATCGCCTTCACATGGATATACCCTTGAAAGCGGTGCAGGGTGCGCAGCCTGTGCACCGTTTCGCAGATCAGCTCCATCGTGTAATTGGGGCTGTATAAAATACCCGAACTCAAAAACAAACCTTCTATATAATTGCGCCTGTAAAATTCCATCGTCAGCTCGCAGACCTCATCGGGCGTGAAAGAAGCCCGGGGCACATCGTTGGAGCTGCGGTTGACGCAATATCTGCAGTCGTAAATACATTCGTTGGTAAAAAGAATCTTCAACAGGGAAATGCATCTGCCGTCCGCCGCAAAACTATGGCAGAGTCCTGCCGCCACGGTGTTTCCTATGCCCTGTCCGTCATTTTTCCGTGAGGAACCGCTGGAACTGCATGACACGTCATATTTCGCTGCATCACCAAGTATTTTCAGTTTATCCATAATCGACATCTGCGGCGCAATTCTGATATCCATCCTGCCACTCCTCCGTGCTGTCTGTCTCTTTCCCCATATTCCCAGTTCCACGCCTGTCATCCGGGAATTTTCAGAACGTACGTTCTTTTGTGTTCCTATCTTAACATAGTATCTTCCCCATTGCAAGTATTTTTAGAACATTTGTTCTTATATTATCAAAAAAGCATTGCACAATGGGACATGTTACAGTATAATCAAACTACTATACGCAAAAAGGAAAAGGATGGAAAAATGGAAACAAACAAGAAAAGAGGAAACTTTACTGGCAAACTTGGTTTTGTTCTTGCAGCGGCAGGAAGCGCAGTGGGACTCGGAAATATCTGGCGGTTCCCCTATCTGGCCGCGAAGGATGGCGGCGGACTGTTCATTTTCTGCTACATCATTCTGGCGCTGACCTTCGGCTTCACGCTGCTCACCACGGAGATCGCCATCGGGCGTAAGACCGCCCAGAGTCCGCTGACCGCCTACGGCGTGATCCACCCGAAGTGGAAAGGGCTCGGCATTCTGGCAAGCCTTGTCCCGATTATTATTTTACCTTACTATCTCGCCATCGGCGGATGGGTGCTGAAATACCTCACCGTTTTCCTCACCGGGAATATGACCACCGCTGCCACAGACGGCTACTTTACCGGGTTTATCTCCGAACAGGTAAGTCCTGTAGTCTTTATGGTTATTTTTACGCTCCTGTCAGCGATTATCATTTTCGGCGGCGTGGACAACGGCATTGAGCGGGCGAGCAAATTTATCATGCCCCTGCTTCTCGTTCTGATCATTGGCATTTCCGTTTACGCGCTGACGCTTCGCCACACGGATGCATCGGGGCTGGAGAGAACCGGTCTGGAAGGACTGAAAATTTATCTGCTTCCCAGTTTTGAGGGCGTTACCCTGCAGGATTTCTTCCTTGTGATTATGGATGCGCTGGGACAGTTATTTTACTCCATCAGCGTTGCTATGGGCATCATGGTCGCCTACGGCTCCTATGTGAAAAAGGATGTCAATCTGATGCCTTCCATCAACCAGATCGAGATTTTTGATACCGTAGTGGCATTGCTTGCGGGTATGATGATTGTACCGGCAGTCTATGTTTTCATGGGAACCGAGGGCATGTCCGCCGGACCGGGTCTTATGTTCATTTCCCTGCCAAAGATTTTTGCCGCAATGGGATGGGTCGGGACTGTCATCGGCGTTCTGTTCTTTGTGATGGTAGCCTTTGCGGCGGTGACCTCCGCTGTGTCCATCATGGAAGCGATCGTTGCCAGTCTGATGGACAAGTTCCACTTATCCAGAAAGAAGAGCACCGCTTTCGTGACAGGTTACGGTATCATCGTCGGGGCGCTTGTCTGCTTCGGTTATAATTTCCTGTACTTTGAATTAGAGCTGCCAAACGGCTCTGTAGGACAGCTTCTGGACTTGATGGATTATATCAGCAACAACTGTCTGATGCCGCTTGTGGCGCTTTTGACCTGCATTCTGATCGGCTGGGTTGTGAAGCCTAAGACCATCATTGATGAGGTGACTCTTGGCGGATATAAGTTTGGCAGAAAGCGCCTGTATATCGCCATGATTACCGTGATTGCCCCGCTGCTTCTGATTTTACTGCTGCTGCAGGCATTTGGCATTACCCTGTAAGACAGGGCATGACGGGAAGGAACATTCTTCTTGCATGTTTTACACTCTATTATAAAAAATCCCGGAAGCCGTCATGGGATCACTCCTAGACGATCTTCCGGGATATTTTTTCCTATCTCTATTATAATATCTGTGTCCGTTATTACCTGTTATGTCATTGGATACGGAACTGGCTGATCAGGCGGTTCAGCGTCTTCGCCTGGCCGGACAGTTCATTGGAAACTTCCGCGCTCTTTTCGGCCGCAGACGAGTTGGTCTCAATAACTCTGGAAACTTCCTTGATCCTGTTTTCCACAGAGACAATCATTTCGGACTGCTGCACGCTGGCAACGGCAATTTCATCCATCAATGCCTTAATCGACTGGACGCACTCGCTGATGACGTGCATCGCGGATATCGCATCACCCGTGGACTCGGTTCCAGACTTCACACTGCTTGTCGAACGGTTGATCAGCACGCCTGTGTTTTGCGCCGCCTGGGAAGATTTGGAAGCAAGACTCCGCACTTCGCCGGAAACCACGGCAAACCCTTTTCCTGCCTCTCCTGCCCTGGCCGCCTCGACAGATGCATTTAACGCCAGAATATTGGTCTGGAAAGCAATGTCCTCAATCGTCTTTACAATGCTTCCGATCTGGGTGGAGGACTCGTCAATGTTTTTCGTCGCCACTGACAGCTGCTCCATTTTCCTGTCCGCTTCCTCCGCGTAGCCGATTGCCCTGTCTACAAGTTCACTGGCATTGCTGCAACGGGCGGCGCTGTTCTGGATCTGTTCCGTAATGTCCGTGATATTGGACACCAATCCGTTGATGGAAAGTTTCTGCTGCATTGTACCCTGCGACAAATCCTGGGCGCCCTCCGCCACCTCGTCCGCACCGTTGTTCACCTGATGCGCTATGCTGGTGATATCCCTCATAACATCGGTCAGATGGTTTCGGATGCTCTTCAGACTCTCCGACAGCACCCGGAAATCTCCTATGTAATACCCTTCGTTTCTCTCCACATCCACGGCAATGTTGCCGGCTGCCATCTCGCCTAAGATCCGGCCGATATCGTCAATGGTCTTCCGCAGGCAGTCGCAGACATGATGTATCGTCTGTGCGATCATACCGATCTCGTCATTTCGCCCGTAAAAGCCTTCTAACCCGCTGTCCGCAGACAGTTCCAGGTTTCCGAGACGCCGGATGGCGCCCTCCATCACCATGAGCTCCCTGCCTTCCCTGTACAGAATCAGCAGCGTCACAAAAATGATGATCAGCGCAACGGCCGCACAGAGAACACCGACCGTACCTCTCACGGTTTCCACTTCCCTGTAAACTTCCTCCGCGTCATCGTGCACCATGAATACCCAGTTGCGGTCCGGCAGATATTTATAGACAACCATCTGATCCACACCATTCTCATCCTGATAAAGGTAAGTGCCGGCCTGGGTGTCGTTCTTCTCCTTGATCAGACGGATGATTTCCAGATAACCGGGATCGGTTGTCTCCGTATTCAAAAGAGACTCATCCGAATGGTAAAGGTAGGTGCCTGTCTCCACATTCAAAAAGACATATTCACTGTTTGGCAGTCCTTCCATATTCAGATTCAACAGTGCGTCCATCAGCCCGCTGGCGTAAACGCCTGCGCCCACATAGCCGATGCACTCCTCACCTTCAAAAATGGGATCGTACATGGAAATAATCATGCTTCCGCTTCCCGGTGATTCCATAATGCCCAGATTGGTCAGCTCCGGCCCCGCAAGAATGGTTTGCTGAAACTCCTTTAAGGAGTCGCCTTCCCTGGTCGTGATGCCGACCACATTCCTGTTCGTGTGCGTCAGCACATGGGTGTCCGGCGTGGCGATGTACAGTCCCTCAAAGATCCCTTTGATGGCCGCAAATTCCTCCGTGTACTTCTGCCCGCGCTCGATGACGGCCGGATCCTGGGTGGTGAGGCAGCTTCGCACATCGCTGCTTAAGCCGAATGCGGCCATATATTCCTCCGCAGACGCCACATAGTCATTGATAATGGAAGCCCTTGATTCCACAACGTCAATCATCTGGTTGGTAATGCTATTTTCAACCATCAGGGATACGCGGTTGGAAACAATAAACCAGAGCAGAAACATCCCCGCAAAAATAAGCGCTGTGGTAATGATGCCGATACGAGTAGCCAGCTTTCGATTTGCAAAAAATCTCATAAGAATTTCCCCCTCTGTTTTTTTACGAAAATATTTTATCACGCGTTTTTTATCTTTTCAAGTCATTCCATTACAAAGAATGCAGACACCTTAATCCTGTGAAAGCCCTGCAAATGCCAGGGCCTGCGCTTGAATCGCCAAATTGATTCTGCTATACTGTGTTATTATATAAAAAGAAGAACTCTGGATATTGAGGTGAATGGCAAAGACGGCATCTCTACCGCAGAAAATATCAGAAAAACGGTGAACACCCTTTGATGGCTCTGTAGGAGGAAAACAAAAATGAAACGAACAACGAAGCTGTTACGATTGACCATTTCAGTCATTATAACTCTCTCTCTGACGCTTACGGGCTGTGGAAAAAAGGCCATAGCCACCTCGGACACGATCCAATGGTTCAACAACACCTATGCCATTCTGACCGTGCTGAATCAGTGCGACTATCGGATTTACAGCGGAAACCGGCCAAATGCAGCCAGCAAATTGATCGCCAAGGCTCTTCTGGAAAATTCATGGGGCGTCACGGACCAGGCATCCGCTGAGGAAACGCTCCAGTGGCTTCTGGATGAAGGACACCGGGTTTCGATGGCGGAAGAACTGAGCTATCTTGAGGAGATGGGACTTGCGGATGTTGACGCAGACCAGCGGGCAGATGCCATCCTTTCCGTCTTTGATCTGGATGCACAGCAGGCAGAGGACTATGCCGCCTGGTTTTCCCTGTACGAACAATACGGCCAGGATGCCGCGGCCGCCTGGGATTACAGCCGCGCCATGTGGCTTTTGAGTTATTACTATCTGGCTGAATACTACACGGAAGAGGAATCGCTTGAGCAGTCTCTGACACTGGCAAAATCGATCCAGTCCACCTTTGACTCATGGGACAGCTTCATGGAAAGCTATTTTGCCGGCTATGAATACTGGTCGGAAGAAAGCAGCGACGAACGCCGCGAAGTATATGAAACCTTGAAATCATCCTCCGACAATCCCTTTGTGCTGGACTGGAATACGCCCCTCGAAAAGACCTGGTAAAAATTTTCCTTGCTTTCCTGCCGAAAAAGCGGTTAAATATATAGAGGAAAACCCACAAAAAAGCGAGGTAAGCTATGGAACACTTAATTATCCCAAACGATTACAGTTCTGCGCTGAATCTGCATGACACCCAGATCGGCATTAAGACAGTGAAAGACTTTTTTCAGGTACAGCTTGCAGAGAGACTGCGTCTTCTGCGGGTGTCCGCACCCCTTTTCGTGGAGCCGTCCTCTGGTCTGAACGACAACTTAAACGGTGTGGAACGTCCCGTCACCTTCGGCATCAAGGAGCAGAACGACTCTCCCGCCGAGATCGTGCACTCTCTGGCAAAATGGAAACGTATGGCTCTTGGCAAATACGGTTTTGTACACGGGGAAGGACTCTACACAGACATGAGCGCCATCCGCAGGGATGAGGAGACGGACAACATCCATTCCATCTATGTGGACCAGTGGGATTGGGAAAAAGTCATTTCCCGGGAAGAGCGCTGTCTGGATTATCTGAAAGAGACGGTTAAAACAGTCTACAAGGCGCTGAGAAAGACCGAGAAATACATGGCCATCCAGTATGATTACATAGACGAGATTCTGCCCCATGACATCTTTTTCATCACCACCCAGGCGCTGGAGGATCTCTATCCGAACAACACACCGAAAGAGCGGGAGTACCTGATTACGAAAGAGAAGGGAGCCGTCTGCCTCATGCAGATCGGAGATCTTCTGGCTTCCGGCGAAAAACATGACGGCCGTGCGCCGGACTATGATGACTGGAGCTTAAACGCGGACATTCTGGTCTACTATCCTGTGCTCGACATCGCGCTGGAGCTCTCCTCTATGGGAATCCGTGTGGATAAGGACGCGCTCCTGTCCCAGCTTGAAAAGGCAGGCTGCCCGGAACGGGCCGCTCTTCCTTTCCAGAAGGGGATCATCGACGAAACCCTTCCTTTCACCATCGGCGGGGGCATCGGACAGTCAAGAATCTGCATGTTCTTCCTTCGCAAGGCCCACATCGGTGAAGTGCAGTGTTCCCTCTGGCCGGAGAAAGTGACGAAAGAGGCTCTGGCAAACGGCATACAGCTGCTATAAACCGCAAATGTTCGTCCACTGGCAGTCTCCGCAGATCTCTGCGCGGCGGCCGGTGGACAGGATGCGCTCCTCCACGAGGCGCGTAAAATCCTCCCATCTGATCTGGCAGCCGGCGGTAAGCCCGCATCTGGCAAGCACCTGTCTGTCGTACTCATCCGCTTTTCCCGCCGAGATACAGACCCCCTCTTGATTGTTCGGGCAGTGCGCGCACACATCATCTGTTCTGTCCAACAGGATCACCTCTGGATTGCCTGCAAGCTTCCTCTTCATTTTCCACATATTTTCCGTAAATTCACCGCTGTAACCTTTCCCCTGGAAAAAGGAAAAGCACATGCCATGATGTGCCCTGATCCTGTCTGTCATTCCGTATTCTCCTTTTTGCGCATTACGAGTTCTTCCCATACTGTTCCTGCATGATTCCCGCAAGCGGCTTTCTCAGCGCATTGCCAAAACCAAACGCCAGCGCTGCCTTGACCAGATCCGGCAGCACAAAGGGAATCACGCACCATCCAAGGGCCGTAAGAAAACTCACAGGCCCGTTTGTATTTCCATACACAATCATAAACCAGATCGTGCCTACAATATCATATATAACCATGCCAAGGAGCATGGAAAGTATCTGCACCCCTGGCTTCCTGCCAAACAGACTCTCCATCAGCCACATAAACAGCGTGGCAAAGATGAATCCGATGAGATAACCGCCTGTGGTGCCAAAGAGCACTCTCAGCCCTGCGGAAAATTCCGCAAAAACAGGGACGCCCGCCGCACCTATCAGCAGATAGACGACAACCGCCAGGGTAGCGCGCCTTCCGCCCAGTATCGCCACTGCCAGAAAAATCGCAAAGGTCTGCATGGTAAATGGAATCGCCGTGGGAATGGAAATCCAGGAACAGACAGTCATCACACCTACAAACAGGCCAATATATGCCATGTCGTACGTCTTCCTCCGCCTCGCTGCCCCTGTCTGCATTCGCTCTGATCTTGCACGCATTTCACGGTTCATAAGCTTCCTCCCCCACCTGTATACGCCAGCTCTTCCCCTTTTCGAGTAACGTCATCTTAACACAGCAAAAAGGTATTGTCAACCTACGTTTTTATTAGTTGACAATACCTTATAACTGTTCTTCCTTCGGCTTCATCGTTACCGAATCCGGCCTATTCCAGTTTTGCCTCCGGCAAGGAGGCTGAATCCACCGCGCCCGTTTACATTCTATTTCACGTTTCAAAACTCATAAAACGCACTCTTATCCACATCCCGGTACTCATGTTTCTCATAATACCCGGTCAGCGTTCCCGTCTCGTCCCGCAGGGCGACCATATAGCCGTCCTTGTTTTCCTTCTCATTGTAAAATGTGTGGACGATGTTGTGCTCTGTGCTCTCTCCGAACCATGCCGTTACCTTTCTGATCAATTCCGCCGACTGCCCGTTATGGCAGTCCAAAAGGCTCTGCCCCACGAGGGCTGCGCCGCCCCGCTTCGCATACCGCTCCACCGCCGCAGGGTTCATATAAATGATCTCGTGGGCCAGATTGCAGATCACCACCGCACACCTGTCCTGGTCTATGATACTCTTAAAGTATTGTGATAAATCTCTGCTGTTCATAAAGTCTCCTCTTTTCCGTTTTCGCTGCCCGATGGCACTCTATAGGTTTACATAACTTTCATCTCCTGCCATCCGCTCCGCCCGCAGCTTTCTCACAACCTTCACGCTGCTTTCCACCAGGGAAACTTCCTCCATGCCGTGAATCACAAGTGTGGGCTCCTTCTCCGGGCAGTCCGTCACGAAGGATATCCGATCCCCCTTCCGGGAAGCCTTCGCCGTCATCACTATTTGACCAGACAAGTCAGTAATCTCACAGGATGCCTCCGCGCCATCTTTCAGCGCGTACAGGTGCAGCTCCAGCCCTTCCGTGTAATCGTAATCGGGCAGTTTTTCATTGCCGCCCCAGGCAAGCAGAGTGTTTTCACGCACAAAGAGGGGCAGGGAGAAATAGTCGTAAATCTCCCGGTACCAGCGGCCGCCATCCCGCTCTTCTCCGCTCAGAAGATGTGTCCACTTTCCTTCCGGCAGATAATACTCTCCCACGCCGTCCTCCCGGAAAACGGGCGCCGTCAGAAGAGAATCGCCGAGCATGTACTGCATATCCAGATCCTTTACGCCGGGTTCATCCGAAAACTCCAGCACCATCGGGCGCATCATAGGGATGCCCGTCTCGTGGGAGAGCGCCGCCTGCCTGTAAAGATAGGGCATCAGACGGCATTTGAGATTCACAAAATACCGAAGCACATCACAGGCCTCCTCGTCAAACAGCCAGGGCACCCGGTAGCTCTGAGAGCCGTGCAGTCTGCTGTGGGAGGACAGAATGCCAAACTGCACCCACCTCTTATAAATATCCGGCGAAGCCGTCTTCTCAAAGCCGGAAATATCGTGGCTCCAGAAGGAAAAACCGCTCATGGCAAAGCTCAAGCCGCCCCGCAGCGTCTCCGCCATAGAAGGGTAGGACGCCGAACAGTCGCCGCCCCAGTGCACCGGGAACTGCTGACAGCAGGCGGTCGCGCTTCTGGCAAAAAGCACCGCCTCCCCCTCCCCTTTTACTTCCTGCAGCATCTCAAAGACTGCCTTGTTGTAGAGATAGGAATAATAGTTGTGCATACTCACGGGGTCGGACCCGTCATGGTACGTCACGTCAACGGGAATCCGCTCTCCGAAATCCGTCTTGAAACAGTCCACACCCATATCGAGAAGGGTTCTCAGTTTGGCAAGATACCATTCCTTTGCATCGGGATTGGTGAAATCCACAATCGCCATGCCCGGATTCCAGAAGTCGATCTGCTTCGCCCCCCTGCCGTCCGCGCGCATCAGAAAATAGCCGTTCTCCATACCTTCCCTGAAAAAGGGCGTCCCCTGCGCAATATAGGGATTCAGCCAGACGCAGATTTTCAATCCCTTCTCTTTCTTATACCGTGCAAGCATATTTCTCACATCGGAGAAAGTCTCATCGTCCCACTCAAAATCGCACCAGTGCAGCGCTTTCATCCAATAGCTGTCAAAGTGGAATACCCGGAGGGGAATGTCCCTCTCTGCCATCCCGTCGATAAAGGAGCCAGTCGTCTCCTCATCATATGTGGTCGAAAAAGAAGTGGTCAGCCAGAGCCCGAAGCTCCACGCCGGCGGCAGCGCCGGTTTCCCCGTCATATCCGTATATCTGACCAGCACCTCCTTCGGCGTCGGCCCGTAAATAAAATGATACCGCAGCTCCTCCCCCGGCACGGAAAAGCCCACATAAGCCACCTTCTCGCTGGCTGCCTCGAAGGAAACCGGGGTGGAATGATCCACAAAGATCCCGTAACCCTCGTTCGTCATATAGAAGGGCACGCTCTTGTAGGAAACCTGCGAGGAAGTGCCGCCGTCCTCGTTCCACATCTCCACCACCTGCCCGTTTTTCACGAAAGCCGTAAACTGCTCACCAAGGCCGTAGACCCGCTCGCCCGCTTTCAGGGAAAGCTCCGTGACCATGTAAGGCTCATGCCGCTCAGAGAGATAATTTTCTTTCGGAAACATGGTGCTTGGCTGCTTCGCCCAGCGAATATAGCCCAGATTCCGAAAGCCGCACTCCGTGATCACCTTTCCCTCCGCCTCGAAACGATAGGTTCCCTCCTGTCGATTGACTCTTGCGGTCACCGCTCCACTGGTCATAACGGCTTCATCCTCCGTAATCTGTACGTCGAAGGGCACGTTTTGACCTTTTAAGTCAAACCTTGCCTCCCTGTCCTCATATGCCTCGTAGTGCCTGGCTTTCACCAGAATATTGTTCTCGGCAAACGCGATGAAGTCAATGGTGATCGTCGTGATGTTCTGGGCGTCTCCCCTGCTTAAGATCTTTCTCTCCGGCGCCACAATGCGCATGCCTCTCTCCGTCTTTTCCGCATAAAACCCCTGGGACGCATAGGACGGCGCCATATTCTCGCTTCGCAGCCAGTACCCTTCCGTGAATTTCATACAGTTTTCCTCCTTACGCTTTTCCTATCACTGACTATATCAGTCTTTTCTGCTTTGCGGTCTGCCATCCGCCTTGTCAGACCTCTCACAGACAATATCTGCGGATCGCCTCCCCCACACCGTTGTGGTCGTTATCCGCTGTGACAACATCGCACAGTTCCCGGATATCCGCGGCCGCGTTTCCCATAGCCACCGACAGTCCTGCTGCCTCCAGCATCGCCCTGTCATTGTCCGCATCCCCGATGGCGACCGTCTCAGTCATTGCCATGCCAAGGTGTGACGCCAGAGCCTGCAGCCCGCTTGCCTTCGTCACACCCGCCGCATTCATCTCCAGGGACGCCCCTTCCGCAAAGGCAAAGGACAGCGGCAGGTGTTTCAATGCCTCGTAGGCCTCCGCCCGGTCCTGCACCGAGCGAAAATACACATTCACTTTGGGAATCGAATCATACCGCAGTGCCTCCGCCGCCATATCTTCAACCTTTCTGGTCAGTTCCAGAAACATCGGCTGGTATATTCCCATATGAAAATCCGCCATATGACTTACTTGGTCAATTCTGACAATGGATTCCTTTTCTGTCAGAAAATGCGCCATAGCATCATACTTCTGTGCCGTTTTGACAATCTCCCCGATACAGGATCCGGGCAGTTCATGGCAGAAAATACTCCTCTGCTCCTTAAAATCATACACCAGCGCCCCGCTCAGACACACGGCGTAGCGCATAGAGGGAATCTGTCTCACATAGGAGAGCAGTTCAATCATCGCACGCCCCGTTCCGTACACGGCCTGAATCCCCTTTCCTGCCGCCTCCTCTATGTCCCGGATGGTAGCAGGATCGAGGGATTTATCTGACCGTAAAAGTGTGCCGTCCATGTCGAGGGCGATCAATTTATAGTTACTCATTTCCGTTTCTCCTTTTTCACGCTGTCTCCTCTATTTTAACAGCATTCGTGAATAGTGCAAGGTTTCCACGGTTATCCGTTCTTTTTCCGCACAAACACGGGAATGACGTCAAGCGGCGCATCCGCCTCCACACACTGTCCGCCCTGATACTCTCTGCCTGTGGCGCTCTCCACCCAGTCGTCTCCCTTGGGCAGATAGACGCTTCGCTTCGTCTGTCCCGCATAGAGAACAGGCGCCACCAGCACATCCGGGCCGTACATATACTCGTCTTCCACATCCCAGCACGCACAGTCTTCCGGGTACATGTAGAACAGAGTCCGCATCACCGGGGTTCCCTTTTCGTGAGCCTCCTCCATCAGCTTTCTCGTATAGGGACGCATCTGCTCCCTGTATTCCATAAATTTCTGACAGATGCCATACACTTTTTCCCCGTAGCTCCACACCTCGTTGGCCGCGCCGGAACAGCATGTGGCGCCTCCCGTTGTGCCCACCTGCGGCTGTCTCGGCTCCCTGTCTCCGTGCAGGCGCATCACCGGGCAGAACGTCCCCCAGGCAAACCATCTGGCGAAAAGCTCCCGGAACGCCGGGTCATCCGGGTTGCCGCCGTGGAAGCCGCCGATGTCCGTGGTCCACCAGGGGATCCCCGCCAGACCCATATTCAGCCCTGCCGCAAGCTGGTTGCGCATACTCTCAAAGCTGGACGCAATGTCCCCGGACCACACAAGCGCGCCGTATTTCTGACTGCCCGCCCAGGCACAGCGCAAAAGATTTACGATATCTTTCTGCCCTTCCCGTTCCATACCTTCGTAAAATGTTCTGGCATAGTCCACCGGGTAAGTATTGCCGATCTGTAAGTCGGTGCCACGGTAATAGCGGTAGTTGTCAAAATCATACGCCGTGTACTCAGGCTCCGCCTCGTCCAGCCAGAATACCTTGATGCCCAGATCGTAGTAATTCTTCTTCGCCTTATTCCACACATAGTCCCTTGCTTCCGGGTTGGTGGCGTCATAGTGGATGGTCGCCCCCTGGAAATCCAGTCCCACACGGACTCCCCTCTCGGTGCGGATCAGATATCCCTTCTCCAGCATCTCCTCATAGTTTTCGCAGCCTTTGTCCACCGTGGGCCAGATGGAAACCATCAACTCAATCCCCATCTCTTTCAGTTCCCGGACCATAGCCGCCGGATCCGGCCAGTACACCGGGTCAAACTTCCACTCTCCCTGCTTCGGCCAGTGGAAGAAGTCAATGACAATCACGTCGATAGGCAGATTCCTGCGCTTGTACTCCCTGGCCACTGACAGCAGTTCCTCCTGGGTCTGGTAACGGAGCTTGCACTGCCAGAACCCCAGCCCGTACTCCGGCATCATGGGAACCGTGCCGGTCACAGACGCATAGGCCTCCTCTATTTCCGCAGGCGTGTCGCCCGCTGTCACCCAGTAATCAAGTGCTTTGGTGGAATAAGCCTCAAAGCTCATAATGTTTTTCCCGAACACCACCCTCCCGACGCCTGGATTGTTCCAGAGAAAACCATATCCGAGGGAGGAGATCGCAAAGGGCACGCTCGCCTGGGAATTGCGGTGTGCCAGCTCCAGATCAAGTCCTTTCAAGTCCAGATAGGGCTGCTGGTACTGCCCCATGCCATAGATTTTCTCGTCCTTATCCACCGATTCAAACCGCATGGTCAGGTGGTAATCCCCTCCCTGAATGGGCTTAAACTCCCTGGCCTCCACCTCGATGGCACTGCACTTCGCATCCAGCAGATCCCTGCGGTTCCTGCAATACTCTTCCAGAAGCAGCCGCCCGTCTGCATGATAAATCATAATCTTGCCAAGCTTCGTCATTTCCGCGCGGATCTTTCCGTTGACGATCCTTGCCCCCTGTTCCGTATACGAAAGTTCTACATCTGCCTTCCCCTTACAGCATAACGCCCAGTCCTCCTCCGGCATCCTGCTTTCCTTCGTGGCCCGCACCCGCAGCGCATTCGGCCCCCAGGCCTCAATCCACACCTCCTCCGCGTCATAGTGATACACCAATTTGTTGTCTCTGATATCTAACATACGCCCCACCTTCCTTTTTCTATTTCTTACAATTTCCCCGATTATTACGGAGAATGCCGTTTTTCAGGCATTCTCCAGGGTGAAACGGAGTTGCATCGCAACTCCTAGAAGTTCTTGGCGTCCCGTCCTATGGCGGGACGTCTTTAGAACTTCTTTTCACCCCTTGACCGCTCCGCTCGTCATACCACTCACTATATATTTTTGCATAAAGATAAAGATTATGGCAACAGGAATTATCGTAACCACCGCAAATGCCGTCAGATAACTCCACTTCGTGCCATACTGCCCCATAAAGTTAAAGATACCCGCCGTGATCGGCCGCTTCTCCTGATCCAGAATAAAGGTCATCCCATAAGCCAGATCTCCCCATGCATACAGGAAGGAGAAGATGGCACAGACCATGACGCCCGGCTTAGCGATGGGTATCAGAATCCTCACGAAAGCGCTGAACTTGTTACATCCGTCCAGATAGGCCGCCTCCTCCAGATCCTTCGGTATGGACGCAAAATAGTTTTTCAATATCAGCACCGAGAAGGGGATGCCGATGGTGGCATCCGCCAGCACTGCCGCCACCCAGGTGTTATACACATGCATGTTTTTAAACATGATGAACATGGGCGTTAAGAGCACCGACACCGGCAGCATCTGCGTCACCAGAAAGGAGAGCAGCACCGCCTTTCTCGCTTTGAAATGATACTTGGCAATCCCGTAAGAGGCGGGCACCGCCAGAAGAACCGCGATGACCGTTGCCCCCATCGAAATTAAGAAGCTGTTCGCAAAGGAGCGGAACATATTGAAGTCACCCGTCTCCACCTGCGCCGCATAGGATTTGGTGTTCAGAATATGCGGATAAAAGGTGGGGGGATTCTGAAATATTTCCTGCTCCGTCTTTAAGGACGTGATAAGCGCCCAGTACAGCGGAAACAGCAGCACACACAGAAGCGCCACCGCAATCACGCTGAACAGAATATTCGTTTTCCTAGACAGTCTCTTTTCCTCATCCATTGTTTTTCCTCCCTATCATAGTCTCTGGTTTCCGATTCCAGTTTTAATCATTTTCCCCCTCTGTCGTCGCCCTGATGTAGAAAACGCCCACAAACAGCAGGATCATAAGCAGCACATTGGCCACGGCAGATCCTTTGCTGTACTTAAACATTTCAAAGGACAGCTTGTAGGAATAAGTGGACAGCATGTGTGTGGAGTTTACCGGGCCGCCGCTTGTCATAACATAGACCAGGTCGTACACCTTAAAGGTGTAGATAAATCCCAGAATCAGTACCGATTCAATGGTAGGCTTCAAAAGCGGCAGGGTGATCCTCCAGAATGTCTGCACCTTCCCCGCACCGTCTATGGAGGCGCTCTCGTAAAGCTCCTTCGGAATGGTCGTCAGGCCGGTGGAAATCAGTATCATGTTAAAGGGAATGCCGATCCACACATTGGCGCAGATCAGGGCAAACATGGCCGTTCCCGGCGTGGTCAGCCATTCGATGTTCTTTTCTATCAGATGTAAGCTTCTCAGCAGAAAATTGATGATGCCGATATCTGTGGCAAACAGCAGCTTGAACATCAGCGCGGTGACCGTGATCGGTATCATCCAGGGCACCAGAAGAATGCCGCGCACCGGCTTTGCGAAAGAAAACCGCTGACTGAAAAAGAGCGCCAGCGCAAAGCCCACAATGAACTGGAACACCAGGCACAAAATGGTAAACCGCAGCGTATTCCACAGGGAAGCGGTAAATACACTGTCCTGAAAAAGCTCCAGATAATTGTCAAACAGAATAAAGTTCTTCGTGCCCCGCACCAGATTGCCCGCGTTGACATCCTGAAAACTCAAAATCAGATTGTGGATAATCGGATATCCGACGAAAACAAGCATATAGAGAAAAGCGGGAAGAACGAACAGGATTCCCACGTTTTCATAGCGGAAAAACTTTTTTATCTTTGCCATGAGGTAACCTCCTTTTTAACCCAAAAAACCGCCGCCACACAGATTCTACATATGTAACACTCTGTGCGGCAGCGGTCTGACATGCTTTATTTTACAATACCGTCAATCGTTGCCTGTGCCTGCGCCGCCGCTTCTTCGGGGGTTGCAGTTCCTGTTATGACCTGGTTAAATGCCAGGGAGATCGCGTCCGATACGCCCGGCCACTCCGCCAGAGGGCCTCTCGCCATCGCGTAATTCAGCTCCTCCACGAAAGGATAATAGGGGGAGTCTTCCGCGAACTGGCTTTCGGCAATGGTCTTATCCGCCGAGATGTAACCGAACTGGTTCATCATAAATTTGACCTTCTCCTCGCTCGTGGCAAAGGTGAGGAAATCCAGAGCGCCGTCCACATTTCCGCCGGTCACCACCGCATAGTTCTCGCCGCCGAGGGCCGATGCGTACTGCGCATCCTTCGGAATCAGCGTCACCTTCCAGTTTAAGTCCGGCGCCTCAGACTGCATGGTGGGAATCTGCCAGGGGCCGTTCACCATCATAGCCACATTTCCGGCAATAAACTGGTTCATCACATCACCCTGCGTCCAGTTGATGCACTCCTTGCTCATCACACCCTCGTTGATCAGCTCCTGCACGAAGGTCAATGCGCGGACACCATTCTCATTGTTGATGTCATAGGATGTTGCCCCTGTGGACCAGAGCCAGGGCGCGAAGTTGAAAGTTCCCTCCTCATTCTGCACGCTGCAGAAAGCAAGGCCGGTCACCGCGTCTGTCGTCAGCGCCTTAGCCGTCTCCTTCAACTCATCCCAGGTAGTGGGAACGCTGCCGCCGGCCGCAGTCAGCATATCCTCATTATAGTACAGCGCCAGACAGTTCGCGCCGAAGGGCACGCCGTAAAGTTTCCCGTCTACCGTACAGGAATTAACGGTTCCTTCATAGTAATTGCCCACATCAAACTTGCCTGTCAGATCCTCAAAAATGCCCATGTCCACATAGGACGCATGATCCGGGGAATCCAGAATTGCAATATCGGGAAGTTCATCCGCAGAAGCGCCGATGGACAACTGCTTTTTGAAATCCGCAAAAGGCACATATTTTGCCGTCACTGCATATTGATCCTGAGATCCGTTGTATTCCTGGATGAGCTGGTCCAGCGTTGCCTGATGTCCCTCGTTCTCCCAGTAATACCAGATGGTAATTGGCTGCGCATCGCCGGCCGCGGCCGTCCCGCCGCTCTCCCCGCCTGCGCTCTCCTGTTCTGTCGAAGCCTCGTCCGCCGCGGGAGTTTTCTCCGCAGGCGCGCTCTCAGCGCCTTTTGACCCACACCCGGACAGGATGCCGGTCATCATCGCCACAGCCGTCAATAATGCCGTCAACTTTTTCTTTTTCATATTTCCTCCATTCCGAAAACGTTCCACGCCCCTTGCGAAGCATTTCCGTTTTCTGTTTTGATGGGTTTATCATACCGCCTTTCTGACCCGCTTCAAACGGGAGAAAAATGAAAAAGGATAAAATATCTAAGCTGATCTTTATCGGTTGGACTTCCTGTACTCCGCAGGCGACATCCCCACGCACTCTTTAAATACTCTTGCAAAATACTTGGCGTCCGCATATCCCACTTTCTCTGCGATCTCGTACTGTTTGAGCTGGGTTCCGATCAGCAGCTCCTTGGCCTTGGACAGGCGGTAGTTGCGGATATAAGCGCTGAAATTCTCCCCCACTTCCCTGTGAAACTGCGTGCCAAGATACTCCTGCGACAAATTCAGTCTGTCGGCAATCTCGCTCAAAGTGATACCGTCCGCATAAAACTCATGGATGATGCTCTGTGCCTTTTTCACTGCAAGGCTCACAGCCTCCATCCCCCTGCCTGCCATGCTCATGCGGGCAAACAGCCCTTCCATGCTCCCCTGCAGTTCTTTCTCCGTCTTAGCGCCCATAATGCGGTCCAGCAGGTTTTTCTGGTCGATCTGCTGATATTCGATACAGCCCACCTCCTTGGCAATGTTCAGGACTGCCCACTGGAAGCGGACGTAAGATTCCTTGACCGCTTTTGGCGAATACATTCTCCCATTGAGAAAATAATCGTGAAACCGCTTTGCAATCTCCCGGATTTTTCCCTCTTCTCCCGTGCAGACCGCCGCCTTGATCTGATTCTCCAGCTCCACCGGGTAAATACAGATTTCCGTCTGCACGTCCGCAATCCGGGGATAAGATATGAGGACATCGTCTCCCAGGACAATATTCCAGTCCATGTAGGGAAGCAGTGTCTGATATCCCTCTCTGACCGCTTTGATCCCCACAACTTCAGTCATGCCATGACTGACATGCCTCTCCTGTTCCTCCCGCCTCTGAAACAGGATCTGGTTCTGATACCATCTCTCTATTTCCTGTTTGGAAGGGTAATCGTAGATCAGGGCCAGCACCGCCCGGTCATACTCCATCTCCACCAGGCAGTAACTGACCGCCTTCTGCTCCAAAATCCGGCACATCTCCTGCCGTTTTTTCTCCCGCCCCGACTCAAAGCATTCCCCCATATAAATCAATAACTCGATGAAAGGCGTCGTTTCGGCAATCTGATACTTCTTTTCCAAAAACTCCTCCACATCGGTATCCAGAACGGAGACGCCGTAGAGCAGGCCGGAGACGATATGTTCCAGGCTCCCCATCGTCTCCGGCGTCCTTCTCTGCTCCTGTTCGCAGAGATTCTGTATCTTTCGGATCGTCTGCACAAACTCCGGCACCACCACAGGTTTGATGATATAGTCGCACACGCCAAGCTTCACGGCCTGTCTGGCATAGGCAAATTCCGAGTAGGCAGTCAGCACAATCACTTTCGGAAACAGGCCGGCCTCCTGCATTTTTCCGAGCATCTCAAGCCCGTCCATGACAGGCATCTTGATATCGGTAATGACCAAATCTGGCTGGGTTTCCATGATATGATGCAGACCTTCCTGTCCGTTTCCCGCAACGCCCTCTATGAGGATGTCGGGAAACATCTTCTGCATCAGCCTGCACAGACCTTCTCTGATTAAAATTTCATCTTCCACCACTACCGCTCTCATTCTTCCCTGTCCGCTTCCTCTCTGTCAGACCCGCCAACTACAGGAATCCAGATCCGCACCGTCGTCCCCTGCCCGGTCTGACTCTCTATCTTCACTTCTGCGCTCCCGCCATAGTACATATGAATCCTTGTGATGGCATTTTCCATGCCGATATGATTTTTGTTGTCTGTCTTTCTGAAAATGCCGGCATTCATCTCCCGCACCATCTCAGCCGGCATGCCGCAGCCATTGTCCTGGATCCGTATGGTAATCCGTTCCCCTTCCCGTCCCATATCCATCTGCAGTTTGTGGGTTCCGTCTATCCCCTCAAATCCGTGCAGAATCGCGTTTTCAACAAAGGGCTGCAAAAGCAGCTTGTGAATAGGAAGCCCCATAATCTCCGGCTCCACATTGATATGACAGTCAAAGGAATTTTTCAGTTTCGTCTGCTGTAAAAAAATATACTGTTTCAGCCAGTCCGCCTCATCCTTGATCTTTACAACCCCATTGCTGTCGGAAATCCCATACCGCAGAATCCCTGCCAGCGCCGCTATCATATTGCTGATCTCGTACTCGTCCCTGTCAATCGCCATCCAGTTGATCGTATCCAGCGTGTTATAAAGAAAATGCGGGTTGATCTGCGCTTCCAGCGCCGCAATCTCCGCATCTTTCTGCTTCTGCGTAGACTGCTTGAGTTTGTCCATCATGGAGTTAAACTCCTCCGCGATCACCTCAATCTCTGTGGGCCGTTTGGGATCCTTGTCCACATGGATGCCAAGCTCCCCCTTGCCCGCTTTTCTCATGGTCTCCACAACTTTGTTGATGGAACCCGTCATTTTCGTCACCTGTCTGAACATAATGGCCATCACCGTACACAGTGACAGGACGATAATAAAAATCCGAAGCTGCTGCTGCTGACCGAGCGCCTGGATCAGTTCCTCCTGACTGGTTACCCGGACAATCTCCCAGCCTGTCCTCTCATCCCGAACCGAATAAATAGAAAGATCCGTTTCCCCGAGCAGTCCCGTCTCCCTGGCGATCTGCTGGTAGGTTTCCCTTCTTTCCGCTTCATCCGCTCCTTTTTCATAGACAGCCTCTCCCACTCTGTCGGAACCGGCGCAGGAAATCAGAATCCCGTCCCTGTCCACAATAAAATTCAGCCCGTTCTCCGTTGTGGAACAGATATCCTCCAGCAGTTTCTCATCAATGCTGACAAGTACAATCCCGCACCGCTTGTCTACGTCACGGTAATCGATGATGCGCCGCCCCATATGAAATAAGTAACAGGAATTGCTCCCAAATACAACTTTCTCTCCCGTTGGAATCGTGTGCGGCATGTTGTCCCCACTGATGACACGGTATAACTCCTCCTGCGACATGGAGATGCTGTCCATCCACGAGGTGCGTGTGGTGGCCGAGGTCAGTTGATTATAAAACACCAGTTCCCCGCTGTCCGTGATGACGGAAATGAATTTTACATAATCCTTCGTATATACCATGCCTCTCAAAGCCCTTCGGAGCATCTGCCTGTTGCTGGCTACATCCTCCCCGGCATTGATCTTATCCACCAGCCCCACAATGTCATCGTCCGTGTATACCTGAAACAGAATGTCCGCATAGGAGTCCAGCCATACGTCCAGACTCACCCTGATCTGTTCCAGATTGGCATTTGTCATGCTCTCCACGTTCTGTCTGACCAGTTTGGATGTGTTATAGTAGGCAACGATATTCACCAGGGCGATCGGCAAAAACGACGTCACAACAAAAGCCGTGATCAACCTTGTCCTTATGCTCTTTCTGTCAAAACTGATTTCGCGCATGGCAGTCCCTCCCCTTTTTATTATAAGAAGGATCTGGCGGAAAAAAACGGGAAAAATTTAAGATAGGAGGAAAAAAATAAGGGAAACAAAGAAAGAATTTCAGAAAAAGTAAAAAACCCGCCTGAACCGAAACGAAAATCTCCGATTCCGACGGGTCGTTCTCTTTCACTGCCCCTCCTGCGAAAACTGCTCTGTGGCTGCCTCCGGCTGAGGAGCCGCTTCCAGCTGAGGCGCTGCCTCCGATAAAGCCGGGTTCCCTTCCGGCTGTCCTGCTCCCGGTGCGGCCGGAGTGCCTTCCGGCTGTCCTGTACCCGGCAAAGCCGGCGTTCCTCCCGGTGCCTCCGCAGGCGGTTCCAGCCCCGGCTCCGGCTCCAGCGGTATCTCCTCCAGCGGCTCCGGCTCCGTTCCCGGCAGATGGTAGCAGATAACCGGCGTATTCTTTTCCACCATACCGTAAATTTCCTGCGCCACCGCATAGGGGAGATTGACACAGCCGTGAGAGCCGTTTGTCATGTAGATGTTTCTGCCAAACTCACTTCTCCATGTGGCATCGTGCATTCCCACATTGTTGTTAAAAGGCATCCAGAAATTGACCGGCGTGCTGTACGTTTCTCCGTTTAAGGTCGCGTTCCGCTCCTTGTAAGTGATGCCGTAAACCCCAGGCG
The DNA here is from genome assembly GCA_910579285.1 of uncultured Lachnospiraceae bacterium. Classification (GTDB taxonomy): domain Bacteria; phylum Bacillota; class Clostridia; order Lachnospirales; family Lachnospiraceae; genus UBA3282. The sequence continues at coordinate 53,519 of CAJTTT010000016.1, forward strand.
GCGTGCCGTTTCCTCTGTTCGGATTGCCCGACACAAAATCCGACTCCAGAACACACTCTCCATTTTGGTATAAGAACAGATGCTGGGCCGTCAGATTAATCTCCACATAGGAGTCCCCATAATCGGGCGAGTCAAAGGAGGCCGCCGTCTGTCTGTAGACGGGAATCCGCTCTCCGCCTTCTCCCCGCTCGAGCTGGCCGATCAGCTCTTCCGTCTCCTGCCCCACGTCCATCCACCAGCCGTAATCTCCCTGATCAAGCGTCACTTCCTCGCCATAACTGGTCATAAACGTTCGTCTGTGAAAAATCGTGTCATGTTTTCTCCGCAGAGTATTCACATACTCTTTGACCATCTCTCTGTCAAGCACGGCCCGGTTCCCCTTTCGCACAATCCAGCCCGCAACCGTGTCCGCATCCAGAACCTCCCTCTGTTTCCCAAAGGTATAAGTGATGGCCGTATTCACATAGTTCTGCAGCTTCCCATACGCCTCTTTCAGATCTGTATTCTCGGAAGTCACCTTCGGTTCCTCATAACACCCTGCCGCCTCCAGATCCACCTGTTTCTCCAGGCTGCTTACGGCCGCCTTCACCACTTCTATGGTCTTTTCCCGGTTCAGCCGGTTTCCCCTGGTTTCTGCTACGAGTTCATAGCCGCTCCCCGGAACATAATCCCCTATGTACGCATCCGTGGGATCTTTGATAAAATCCTTTTGGAAGCCACGCAGTGCATCGACTTTTTCTTCCAGCGCCGGCTCCTCATAAAGGGGCGGCGCATCCGTCCTGTAATCCGCATTGTGCTTCAAAAACCACAGATATCGGTTCTGTCCCTGCAAAACAGCTTGAAACTGTTCTGTTGAAACGTAGGAAATGCCGATCTCGCTCCCCAGGATTTCCTCCTCCAAAGTCGTTCCGTCAGCCTGACGCTCTATCACCCGGAGCGAATATTTCCCGATCTGTTCCTCCAGCTCCGAAATCGTCATGCCCGACACGTCCATCTCATCTATCAGCGTACCGTTCAAAAAACAGCTCTGGTAACGTCCAAGACCCACGATATAGACCACAAGCAGGGCAAGTAGAGGCGTCAGAATAAAAGCCGACAGAATCAGAGCTTTGCGCCTTTTTCCTGTTTGTTCCGTATTCTGCTGTGTTTTCTCCCGGTGTCCGATCTGTAACTTCATCTGTCCTGCTTTCCTTTTACTTCCTAATCATTTTCCCCGTGCCGCGCGTATAAGCAGGCTCGAAATGCTTCGCATTTCTCACTCGCGTTGCTCGTCATAAGCCTTCCGAAGTCTGCGCTCATGCCGGCATGGCGCTTCCTTCGTCTGTCTTCTGACTCTGCTTATACGCGCAAAAAAAGAATGCCATACAAGGTTAGTATAACATTCCTTTCCTGAGATTTCACTCCTCTTTTTCCTGGAAAATTACGCAAAAAATTACATCATTGCACATACAGGTTCGTATACCCCATCAGGCTCTCGTCCATCTCTCTGGCGCACTCCCTGCCCTGCCGGATGGCCTTCACCACAAGGGACTGCCCGGTATGCATATCGCCTGCAGTAAACACCCTGTCCACGCTGGCCGCAAATCTCCCAGCCGCCGTCTTTACATTGGTTCTGTCGTCCACCTCCACATGGAAAGCGTCCGTCACATACTTCTGGCTGCCCAAAAAACCTGCCGCGATCAGCACGACCTCCGCATCCAGCGTCTTTTCCGACCCTTCCACCTCCTGCATGTGCATGCATCCCGTCTCCCGGTCTTTCTCCCATGCCAGTGAAACGATTTTTACAGCTTTCAGACTGCCGCTTTTGTCTTTGACAAACTCCTTCACCGTAGTCTCGTAAATCCGGGGATCGCGTCCGTAAACAGCGATAGCCTCCTCCTGCCCGTAATCGGTCTTGCAGATCTTTGGCCACTGGGGCCAGGGATTGTTGTCAGCCCTCACATCAGGCGCCTTTGGCATCATCTCGATCTGCGTCACGGACTTCGCCCCGTGGCGGATGGCCGTGCCCACGCAGTCGTTCCCGGTATCGCCGCCGCCGATGACCACTACATTTTTGTCCTTCGTGTCCACATAC
>CAJTTT010000016.1:55602-82257 GCA_910579285.1 uncultured Lachnospiraceae bacterium
GTCCGAATCCAGCAGGCTCTTCGTGTTTGCCGCCAGAAAATCCACCGCAAAATAAATGCCTTTGGCGTCCCTGCCCGGCGCGCTGATGTCCCTCGGCTGGGAGGAGCCGCAGCACAGCGCCACCCGGTCAAACTCCTGCAGCAGCTTCTCCGCCTTTACCGTCTTACCGATATCACAGTTTGTCACGAAGGTCACGCCTTCCTCCTCCATGACTTTGATCTTGCGGTCAATGACGTGTTTCTCCAGTTTCATATTGGGGATGCCGTACATCAACAGGCCGCCAATCCGATCGGAGCGTTCAAACACCGTCACCAGATGTCCCCTTCTGTTGAGCTGATCCGCCACCGCAAGGCCGGAAGGGCCGCTGCCCACCACGGCCACCTTCTTTCCTGTGCGCACCTTTGGCGGTCTGGCCGCCGCATAGCCCTTTTCATAAGCGTTTTCAATGATGGCGTACTCGTTTTCCTTCGTGGAAACCGCCTCGCCGTTCAGGCCGCAGGTACAGGCTGCCTCGCACAGCGCAGGACAGACTCTCGACGTAAATTCCGGGAAATTGTTGGTCTTGTGCAGACGGTAGTACGCCTGTTCCCAGTTGCCCGTATAAACCAGGTCGTTCCACTCCGGCACGAGATTGTGCAGCGGGCACCCGGAGGTCATGCCGCCCAGCGTCATGCCGGACTGGCAGAACGGCACGCCGCAGTCCATACAGCGCGCACCCTGTTCCCGCTGTTGCTCCACAGTCAGATGCACATGAAATTCATTAAAGTTTCGAATACGTTTCTCCGGGCTCACATCCGCCGAAACCCTGCGCTCATATTCCATAAATCCTGTCGGTTTTCCCATGTTTATATCTTCTCCTTATCCTTCTTATAAAACGCCTCGATCTGCGCCTGCTCTGCACTCAGGCCCTTCTCCTCCATCCGGGCGATGGACTTTAGCATGATCTCGTAATCGTGGGGAATAATCTTCTTAAACTTCGGCAGATATGCCCCGAAATTGTCCAGAATCTCCTTTCCCTTGGCGGAATTGGTACAGGCCACATGTTCCCCGATCATCTCTTTCAGCGCAAGGACATCATATTTTGAGGTGATTTCATAGGAGGAAACCATTTCTTTGTTGGTCTTCGTGTACAGGTCGTTGTTCTCATCCAGCACATAGGCGATGCCGCCGCTCATGCCCGCCGCAAAGTTTTTGCCCACGGAGCCGATAATCACCACACAGCCTCCTGTCATATATTCACAGCCGTGGTCGCCCACGCCCTCCACCACCGTGGCGGCGCCGGAGTTTCTGACGCAGAACCGCTCACCGGCAGCGCCATTGATGAAGGCCTTGCCGGAGGTAGCTCCATAGAATGCCACATTGCCGATGATGATATTTTCGTCCTGCTTGAATGTGGATCCCTTGGGCGGATAAACCACCAGCTTTCCTCCCGACAACCCCTTTCCGAAGTAATCATTGGAATCGCCCGCCAGTTCCAGTGTGAGCCCTTTCGGGATGAACGCGCCGAAACTCTGTCCGCCGGACCCCTTGCACAAAATATGGTAGGTGTCCTCCTCCAGCGTGTCGCCGAATCTTCTCGTGATCTCCGAACCGAAGATGGTGCCGAAGGTGCGGTCCGTGTTGGAGACGTTCACTTCCAGACTCCGCTTCTGCCCGCTCTCAAGCGCCTTTAATAGCTGCTTTAAGAGCACCCTCTCGTCGAGCGTCTTTTCCAGATGGAAGTCGTAAACCTGTTTCGGATCAAAGATCACTTTCTCCCTGCTCCCCTCATAGGGATTCCTCAGAATCAAGGTAAGATCCACTTTGCGCTGGCGGTCTGTCAGGTTCTCCTTCACCTTCAAAAACTCTGTCCTGCCCACCAGCTCATCCACCCTGCGCACACCAAACTTCGCCATATACTCCCGCAGCTCCTGCGCGATGAACCGCATGAAGTTCTCCACATATTCGGGCTTTCCCGTAAAGCGTCTGCGAAGTTCCGGGTTCTGGGTTGCCACGCCCACAGGGCAGGTGTCCAGATTGCAGACGCGCATCATCAGACAGCCAAGGGTCACAAGCGGCGCGGTGGCAAAGCCGAACTCCTCCGCTCCGAGAATCGCAGCGATGGCCACATCCCGTCCGCTCATCAGCTTCCCGTCCGTCTCGATGCGGACTTTGTTTCTAAGACCGTTCTGGATCAGCGTCTGGTGGGTCTCCGCCAGTCCAAGCTCCCAGGGCAGTCCCGCATTGTGGATGGAATTGCGGGGCGCCGCTCCCGTGCCGCCGTCATAGCCGCTCACCAGAATTACCTGGGCCCCCGCTTTCGCCACGCCTGCTGCCACCGTTCCCACACCTGCCTCGGAAACGAGCTTCACCGAAATCCGCGCCCTGGTATTGGCATTTTTCAAATCGTAAATCAACTGCGCCAGATCCTCGATGGAATAAATGTCATGGTGCGGCGGCGGGGAAATCAGCCCCACACCTGGCGTGGAATGTCTCGTCTTTGCAATCCACGGATATACCTTGCCGCCGGGAAGGTGCCCGCCCTCGCCGGGCTTCGCCCCCTGCGCCATCTTGATCTGAATTTCCTGGGCGCTGTTCAAGTATTCGCTTGTGACGCCGAACCTTCCGCTTGCCACCTGTTTGATGGCGGAACAGCGGTTTAAGCCGTCCGGCCCCACCGTCAGCCTCTCCCGGTCCTCCCCGCCCTCACCAGAGTTGGATTTGCCGTGCAGACGGTTCATGGCGATGGCCAGTGTCTCGTGCGCCTCCCTGGAGATGGAGCCGTAGGACATGGCTCCCGTCTTAAACCTTGTGACAATCGTGTCAACACTCTCCACTTCCTCTATCGGCACGGGTTTCTTCGCAAAACGGAAATCCATCAGCCCCCGCAGATTTCTGATGCTCTCCTCATTGTTGACCGCCTTGGTATATTTCTTAAATAATTCATAGTCACCCCGTCTGGTTGACTCCTGCAGTAAATGAATGGTCTCCGGGTTGTACAGGTGCTCATCCGCACCGCTCCTCATTTCGTGATGTCCCGTGCTGTCCAGCGTCAGATCTGTGGATAGACCAAGTGGGTCAAATGCCATCGAGTGCAGGGCATCCACCTCCTCCTCAATATCTTTCAAGCTGATGCCGCCCACCCGGCAGACCGTGTTGGTAAAATATCTGTTAATCACCTCTTTGTCGATGCCGATGGCCTCAAAAATCTTGGAGCCCTGATAAGACTGGATGGTAGAGATGCCCATCTTGGAGGCGATCTTTACGATCCCGTGTAAAACCGCGTCATTATAGTCATTGACCGCCGCGTAGTAGTCCTTATCCAGCATGCGATTGTCGATCAGCTCACGGATGCTTTCCTGGGCCAGGTAGGGATTGACTGCCGATGCGCCGAAACCGAGCAGGGTTGCGAAATGGTGTACCTCCCTCGGCTCCGCGGATTCTAAGATAATGTCCACACTTGTTCTCTTCCCCGTGCTGACCAGATGCTGCTGCAGGGCCGACACAGCCAGCAGGGACGGAATCGCCACCCGGTTCTCATCCACACCTCTGTCTGACAGGATCAGAATATTCGCCCCGTCCCGGTATGCCCTGTCCACCTCCACAAAAAGCCTCTCGATGGCCTTTTCCAGTCTGGTATTCTTATAGTAAGTGATGGGAATGACCTCCACCCGAAATCCTTCCGCCTTCATGGCCTTGATCTTGAGAAGATCGGTGCTTGTGAGAATCGGGTTATGCACCTGGAGCATATTGCAGTTTTCCGGCGTCTCCTCCAGGAGATTGCCGTCCTGCCCCAGATAGACCGTGGTGGAGGTGACCACCTCCTCGCGGATCGCGTCGATGGGCGGGTTCGTCACCTGGGCAAAAAGCTGTTTGAAGTAATGGAACAACGGATGATGCGCTTTCGACAGCACGGGAATTGGCGTGTCCACACCCATAGCCGCGACCGCCTCCCCGCCGTTTTCCGCCATCGGCAGGATGCTCGTCTTTAAATCCTCGTAAGTGTAGCCGAACGCCTTCTGCATCCGCCGCCTTTCTTCGTCCGTAAATTCCGGCACGCGCTGGTTGGGAATCTTTAGCTCCTTCAAAGTCACCAGCTTTCTGTCCAGCCACTCGCCGTAAGGCTGTGCAGACGCATATTTTTCCTTCAGTTCATCGTCGTCAATGACTCTTCCCTGCACCGTATCCACCAGGAGCATTTTGCCGGGATGAAGTCTTTCTTTCACCACAATTTTGGCGGGGTCGATCTCCAGCACCCCGACTTCTGAGGAGAGGATCAGCGTGTCGTCGTCCGTAATCATATAGCGGGAAGGCCGCAGACCATTTCGGTCAAGCACTGCGCCCATGATATCCCCGTCACTGAACAGAATGGATGCCGGGCCGTCCCACGGCTCCATCATGGTGGCATAATACTGGTAGAAGTCCTTTTTCTTCTGCGACATCGTCTTGTTGTTTTCCCACGGCTCTGGAATGGTAATCATCACCGCAAGAGGCAGCGGCATCCCGCTCATCACGAGAAATTCCAGCGTATTGTCAAGCATGGCCGAGTCGGAGCCGGAGGCGCCTATGGCGGGAAGGATCTTGTGCATCTGCCCTTTTAGATGTTCGGACTCCATGTTCTCCTCCCTGGCCTGCATTTTGTCCGCGTTTCCCCGGATCGTGTTGATCTCCCCGTTGTGCACAATGAAGCGGTTCGGATGGGCCCTCTCCCAGCTCGGATTTGTGTTGGTGGAAAACCTGGAGTGCACCATAGCAATGGCCGACTCATAGTCCTTATCCTGCAAGTCCGCAAAGAACGTGCGAAGCTGTCCCACCAGAAACATGCCCTTATATACAATCGTCCGGCTGGAGAGACTGACCACATAAGTCAAATCCGTGGACTGCTCAAAGGTTCTCCGCAGGATATAGAGCTTTCTGTCAAAAGCAGAACCTTTCTCCACATCCGCCGGCTTTCTGATAAACGCCTGCATAATGCACGGCATGCATTCCACCGCCTTGTGTCCCAGTACAGAGGGCGCCGTAGGCACCGTGCGCCAGCCCAAAAGCGGCAGACCCTCTTTCTGCGCGATGATCTCAAACATTTTCTTCGCCTGGCTGCGCTGCAGTTCATCCTGCGGGAAAAAGAACATTCCCACACCGTACTCCCGCTCTCCGCCGATGTCAAAGCCCAGATCTTTCGTCACCTTCCGCATGAACTTGTGGGGCATCTGCGTGAGAATCCCGACGCCGTCTCCCGTCTCGCCGTCCGCATCCTTGCCGGCCCTGTGTTCCAGATTCTCCACAATTTTAAGGGCATTTTCCACGATGGCTCGGCTCTTTTTGCCTCTGATGTTCACACATGCGCCGATCCCGCAGTTGTCATGTTCAAATTCCTCCCGGTAGAGAGGGGATTTCGGGGTGGTTGTCTTTACATCAAACATAAGCTTTTCTCCTGACTTTCTATAGGTATCTTTCAGATAAGAAAAAACGCAAAAGAGGCATCTAGCGCTCCTTTGCGTTCTACATGTATACAATAATACACCCACTCAGTCAGTTTGTAAATAAAGACTTTTCATCGAATTGTCAGATAATTCAGCTGTTCTTATCATCCTTTTTGCAAGGAACTGGAAACAGGCTTCCGAATCAGAATATGAAGCAGAATCACTGCCAATATGGCCGTCAGCAGATCGGAGACGGCCTGCGCCATCAGAACGCCGGAATAGGCAAATGTTTTTGAAGCGATGAACAAAACGGCCGCAAACACCACCCCCTGCCTGCTGACAGACAGCAGAAACGCTCCAACGGCTTTTCCCGCCGATTGAAACGTACAGGTCGTCACCAGCACAACCGCCGTAAACACCATTCCCATCTGCTGCATGCGGAGCATGGGAACGCCGATTTCTATAATGGATGCGTCCCGCATAAACAGCCCGATCATGGCAGGCGCCGCAAGGGAAAGCGCTCCTGCCAGCACTGCCGCCGCACCACATTCAAATTCGTAGCAGAACCGTAGAATTTCCTTGAGGCGCGCATGATTTTTCGCCCCGTAATTGTAGCCGATCAGCGGCTGCGCTCCAAACGCAAAACCCACCAGAATCAGAACCGCAATCAGGTTCACCTTCATCACAATTCCCATAGCCGCAACCCTGTCGTTTCCGTATGGCAGCAAAGACCGATTCGTCAGCGCGATCCCAATACTCTGCATCAGATTCGTAATGGACGCCGGAATCCCGATTGCCAGAATCTGCCCAACCTCGGCGATATGAATATGAAATCCCGCCGGGTTGATGGAAAGCCGCCGGCTTTTCTTTAACAGAAACCAGACATAAAAGAGATCCGCGAAGATATTTCCGATCACGGTCGCAATGGCCGCGCCTGCCGCCCCCAGCCCCAATACGGAAATAAAGACAGGATCCAAAATCATATTGACGACTGCGCCCAATATATTACCCGTCATAGTCGCAGTCGCAAATCCTTCTGTCCGCAGCAGATTGGACGGCGTAAAAGATAAGATAATAAACGGCGCGCCAAGCACGATATAAGTAAAATAGCCGGACGCATACGAAATTGTGTCCTGATCCGCTCCCAGCAGATAAAGAATCGGCTCACGAAGCATCATCATCACTATCGTCACCACAATCCCGCACAAAATCGCCGCATAAAAGCAAAACACACTGAGGCGTTTTGCATCCTCATCCTTTTTCTCCCCGAACAGCCGGGAGATGACGGAGCTTCCTCCCAACCCAAAAATATCGCCGAGCGCAATCATCAAGGTAAAAACAGGCGCGCTCAAAGATACCCCCGCCACCAGATTTGTGTTGCCCGTCTGCGCAATAAAATAGGTGTCTACCATATTGTAAACCAATGAAACAACCATGCTAAACACCACCGGCAGGGCTAATGTAAAGTATGCTTTCGGCACAGGCGCTTTTTCAAACAACTCATTTTCCATCGTCCCATCCTCCGACAAAATACTGTTACGGCCTTTCGCCCGTCTCACTTATATCCCTCGCCATACACAAAGATTCCGGCATATCCACATACGGCCCATAGTTGGGAATAACCGTAAAGCCTAACTTCTTATACACAGCGCAGGACTCCGCCAAAAGTTCCCCTGTCTCCAGAATCATTTTCCGATAGCCCAGCTCTGCCGCCCATTCAATCAACAGTGAAACCAGGCTGCTCCCGATTCCCTGTCCCTGATATTCGGTATGTACAAATACCCTTTTCAACTCGACCGTCCCGTCATCATACTTTCTGATGGCGCCGCCGCCAGCCAGCCTGTCCTTATCATAAACAACGATGGCTTCCCGTATCTCGTCCAGCTGGTTAAATTTCTGATACTTCTCTCTCTTGATCTGTCTCCCGACCCGTCTGTCCAGATCCAGGTCGAGAAGGCGGCAGTTTTCTATAAAATCCTTATTTTTTCCGTCCGTTCTTACAAAGTTCATCCTGCACTGCCCCCTGCATGTCCCAAAATTTTATGTAGTCCGGCCTCTCAGCCGGTTCATAACCTTAAACATTTTCCCAAGATCCACCGGCTTCGCCAGATGTTCATTCATTCCGGCATCCTTGGCCATCGCCACATCTTCATCAAACGCGTTGGCAGACAGCGCGATGATAGGTACGGCTTTCGCGTCTGGTCTGTTCATTCCCCGAATCACACGCGTTGCCTCATATCCGCTCATAACCGGCATCATCAAGTCCATAAGCACACAGTCAATGGTTCCAGGGCAGGATTCTGTAAATACATCCACAGCTGCTTTTCCATCATTTGCGGTCACAACTTCAGCCCCCGCATCCTTGAGCATGAACTCCATGATTTCACAGTTTATCTCATTATCTTCCACCAGAAGAACGCGCATCCCTGCAATGGTATCCCGTCCATTCTGTTCCTCTCCCACCGGCTGCGCGCTCCATGTCTCATCAACCTGCATGGGCAGGCTAATCCGAAACACGCTTCCTTTGCCGATCTGACTGTCTACCTCAATATGCCCATTCATCTGATCCACAAGCTGCTTCACAATGGACATGCCAAGCCCGACACCGTTATAGTGGGTTCTTGCACTCTTATGTTCCTGGGTAAACGGCTCAAAAATATGCTTTTTGAATTCCTCCCCAATACCGATTCCCGTATCTTCCACCACAAACTGATATTCCGCTGCGCCATCCCTGCACGAAATTTCCTTTGCCTGCACAAAGACAGATCCCTGCGGTTTATTGTATTTCAGGGCATTGTCAATAATATTCATCAGAATCTGCTGCAGATACAGCGGGTTTCCAATCGCTCTGCCATGCTGCAGTTCCACTTCCTCCAGGATCAGCCGTATGCCTCTCTCATCCGCTCTCTCTGACAGGAGCGTGATGCTGTTTTCCAAAATATCCCGAATTTCAAACGGCTCCTCCGCCTCCCTCGCTCTTCCGCTCTCCATCTTGCTGATCTGAAGAACGTCATTGACCAGGGAGAGCAGATGCTCCGTCGATATTCGTATTTTCTTCCGGCAGTCACTCTGCCGCTCTGGATCATGCTGGCTTTTCTCTATGATGTCCAGCATCCCCAGGATCCCATTGATCGGCGTGCGCAGATCATGGGACATATGAGAAAGAAATTCACTCTTGGCCGAATTTGCCCGTCTGACTTTCTCCAGAAGCTCCATGATGGCCTGCTCCTGTTTTCTCTTCGTCACCATCGTATCCGTGATGTCCTGATGGTATCCGTTCAGACAGACGCCCGGTTTTTTAAATGTTTTGACGGGCACACCGCCACAGCGGACATATATCTTCCCAAGTGTCGGATGGTTCCACGGATAAATCACTTCGGCGCGGCCGATTTTCAAAATCTCCTGCACCGCATCCTGCACCATTTTCACATAATCCGGCTCGATATTTTGAAACCAGTGCTGATAGCACTCTTCCGGCTCGATCTCATCCGGCACCCCAAGCAGGATGCGCATGATCCGATTGGTATACATTCTCGGCTGGCATCCATCCTCCAGCTCGATCGTCCAGATGCCTGTTCTGGCCCCCTCCAAAACATCTTCCAGGTTCTGCCTTGCTTCCAGCTTATATTTCTCTTCCTGTTCCACCACTGCATTCACATCCCGCAGGGCAAAAATCGCGCAGTTTTCTTCCTCCGATGTTTCCGATGCGGAAAAATGGATCTCCATATGTTTCAGGCCGAAAGCGTTGTCTTTCACCTGATAGCGCACATAGAATTTCTTCTTTGTCCGAAGCTGTGTAAGCACATAGTTCTTTTTGATCACTGCAAGCATCTTTTTCCGATCCTGCGGAAGCACGCATCGGAAAATATACCGCTCCATAGCCGTCTGATAGCCTTCCTCAAAGCTGGCAGCCCAATCCATGTCCGTCTGTTCGCTGTTACGATAAATCTCGCATTCACCCGTATCAAAATTCACCTGATAGATGCCCAGATAGTCCACACTGAGCGCATGGAGCACATTATAGCTCCGCTTTTGAAGCTCCCGAACCAGATTTCGCTGTTTCAGGCAGGATACGATAAAGTATGCCGCCGTGTGGAGCATATTCGATGCGTATTCCAGTGACTTCACGGGCGGATTGTCCACACCGTAAAATCCGATGATCTTCTTTCCATTATAAAGAGGAACCACCACAAGGGAATGAATGTTCTGCTCCTTCAAATTCTCATACTGAAGCGGATCCGTCTCCCGTATATCTTCCAAATCTTCGATCACAATGTGTTTGCCAACACTGAATTTCCGATACCAGCTCTCACATACCTCAGGGGGCACATTCTGCAGGTTATCCTTTTCCGGTTTCACCCCGTCCGCCACCCACTCATAGGTGTTGTCATCGCCGCCTGACGCATTCTGTTCAAATATGTAAGTCCGCTCCCCGTTGAGCGCATTCCCCAAATGCTTTAAGAGTACATCCAATGACTGGTCCGGGTGCTCCGCCAGCAGGGCTTCACGAATCCCCTCATTGATGACGGTTTCCATATTCTGAACACTCTGCATCCCGCTATACTGTCCACCCTGCGTATCAGCCAAAACACCTTCGCCATCCCGTTCGGAAAACTCTCTCAAACGATCCATAGCCTGCCCTCCATATAAGTTACTTCCCGATCACAGATATTTTCCCTGCTGATCGGTGCGAAGATTCTGCTCCCCAGAAATCTCCGCCGCAAAAATAACGCAATTTCATCTTATTTTTATCGCAACATTATACTCGACTTCTTCGATGTCTGTATCAGAATACCATACGCCTCCCAACGCGTCAATCTCTAAATCCTGACGAAAAATTTCTTGAAAAACATCATCGGTTTTCCCCAAAAAAGGGACACCTTTTACCGATACACTGGCTGTTTTCCTTTGAATAACCGCAGACAATTTCTGTCTTTTCCATTTTGATGCCAAACTGCTCTTCCACAAAATCTATGGCCGCCAAAATCGAGAGAAAAGAATCTCTTTTACAGCACCGGGGGCCTCCGATTTCCCCGATCCTGCCAAGAGCCGTTGATGTCATCATGTGGGAGAGGGCAAAGGGTTCCCTCGCCAGAGGAGTCGATTTTGACAGGATGGAAACGAACATGCCGGAACTGATCCCGGCCCCGCAGGCTCCCCAAAAACCGCAGGCTCCTCCCGGAACGCTTTTTCCACGACTGCTCATTTCGAGCAGGGCGCTGGGAAGATCCAACTCCCCGCCGGCATTTTTATATGCTGTCAAAAGCGCAGAACCTACCATGACATGATGTTCCGGCCCATGCATATGGCAAAACGGCTGGGACATCAGTTTTTTCATTATGTATATCGGATCCCCGGATGTTTCTTCGAGGCATAATCCGATCACACGGTCCATTCCCTTTGTATGGCATTCATTGCAGACATAATGACCCTTCACACATCTCGTTTTGCTGCTTTCGCTCCTGTGGCAGATGGCGCACTCCATACGTTCGTCCTTCTCTAAATATTCCAGCGGTGCGCTGCAAATCAAACATTCTTCACTCATTTTAATCTCCATTCCAAAGCAGCTTTTTCTCCATAATTTCATAAACTAACACCACTTCATTTTCCAGCGGATACCGCTCGTGCTTTACCGTGCGAAATCCCAGCTTTTCATACAGCGATGCCGCCGGAAGCGATGCGTCCAAAACTACGCTGTCATACCCTTCCCCGATCCGTTCCTCAAGGATTTTCATAATATATGTGCCAATTCCCTTTTTTTGATATTCGGGCAGCACATATACTCTGGTAATGTGATTTCCCTCAAAACTCCCTGTCGCCACGATCCTGTCGTCCGCCCTCAACATACCAACCGAGCCCTTCCTGATATCCCTTGCGATTGCTTCCTCGCTGTGCAGCGCACAGAAAAAATCCACCACCTCCGCCGGATAGTATCGGGGATAAATCGTCTTAACGGTATGCTGTACCACCTGACAGATCTCCTGCAGATTTTCCAGAGCTGCCAGTTCATATATCATTCCCACTTCTTTCTCTCCGCTGTCTGTTTCCCACGATCAATTGATCAATGTTTGCACAATTATATCACTTAGTCATACAGTTTGCTATCTTTTCTATGTTCTTCTTTTCATACATAGCACAGCCTGAAAAAAGAGCCAGAAAAAATGGCAAACAGGACATTAATTTACAATGCCGTGTTTGCCATTCTCCGAATAGATGACTCCCCGATCCGCTTTCCTGTATTCACCGGGTGTTGCCTGAAACGCTTCCTTGAATTTCCGGCAAAAGTAACCGACATTGTCAAACCCGGTGTCCCGGGCTATTGCCGAGACACTGCCCTGCGTTGTCCTGAGCAGCTTTGCCGCCCGTTTCAGCCTGTAATTCACCAGATAATTGATCGGTGAAGTGTGAATGTTTTTATGAAAAATATTCAGCACGCTGCTTTTGCTCAGCATCACCGTCTCCGCAATGTCATCCAGTGAAATCTGACACGGGTAGTTTTTATGAATATACTGCAGCATGATCTGAAGCTGCGCCTGCGTCCGCACGGCCGTCTGCGGTGCCGGCATATTTTCCGTGATATCCATATTCTCGTACAGCAGCCGCCACAATTGTAACAGCAGCTGCGCCGTCCTGATTTCACATCCGTTTTCCGTTTCCTGCACGGCAAATATCTCCGACAACGTTCGCAAAATTTCCGCCTGCCCGGGATCATCGGCAGAAAAGATCTGACACTCCGCCGATGAACACAGAACCGGCTGTATATATTTCTGATAGATCAGACTGTCCTCCTGGGCAAGCAGCGAGGGTAAAAACACAATATTTGGGATGATAACGCTCTCCGCCGCCTCAAATCTGTGAACCACCTGGGAATTGATAAAGATGCCCGTTCCAGCTCCCAGAACATATCTTTCACTTCCAATCAGAAAATCGGCCGTTCCTTTTCTGATCAGAACAAATTCCACCTCCGCATGCCAGTGCCAGTCGATGCAGTGAAAATCAAACTGCCAGATATCTTCCAGATAATATCGAAAAGGATACGCCTCGTTTCCGTGGGGAATGGTTTCCCGCAGCGATTCGTCAGTTACAATCCTGGTGTGTGCCTCCTGTGCCTGCATGATTTCGCCCATCCCTCCTCATTTACCAGATTGTGTAATAATATTGGGATATATTATCTTGCTTTCCTCATTTCTCTACTATATAATACAACTCATTACAGAAAGGAGCAACTACTGACATGTCCAAAAATTATAAAAAAACATTGAAAGCCTGCTATCTCGGCTTCATCACGCAGGCCATCTGTGCAAACTTTGCACCACTGTTATTCTTAACGTTTCACAATGTTTATCAGATCCCGTTAGGGCAGATTGCGCTGATTTCCACCGTATTTTTTCTGACCCAGCTCATCGTGGATATCCTCTGTTCCTACTTCGCAGACAAAATCGGATACCGCAACTGCGTTGTAGCCTCGGAATTGTGCGCGGCGGCGGGACTGATCGGTCTTGCCTTTCTGCCGGACCTTCTCCCGAATCCGCTGGCCGGGATCATCGCAAGCGTTATCGTCTACGCCATCGGCAGCGGACTGATCGAAGTGCTGTGCAGCCCTATTGTGGAAGCATGTCCCTTCGACAACAAGGAAGCCGTGATGAGCCTGCTGCACTCCTTTTACTGCTGGGGCTCTGTGGGCGTTATCCTTTTGTCCACCATCTTTTTTGCCGTTTTCGGTATAGACAGCTGGAAATGGCTGGCCTGTGTCTGGGCTGTCATTCCTCTCTATAATATCTACAACTTTGCCACCTGCCCGATTGAGCATACGACCGACGACGGCAAAGGCATGGGGACAGGACGCCTGCTCCGGGTGCCGTTATTCTGGGTTTCCATCATTCTCATGGTGTGCGCAGGCGCTTCCGAGCTGTCTATGGCACAGTGGGCGTCCGCTTACACCGAGTCAGCTCTCGGTTTCTCAAAGGCAATGGGGGATCTGGCCGGACCATGTATGTTTGCTATCACTATGGGAATCAGCCGCATTATCTTCGGCAAATACGGTGACAGACTGGATCTGATGCGGTTTATGATGGGATCAGGTGTGCTTTGTCTGAGCTGTTACATAGCGGCCTCTCTCTCGAACAACCCGGTGATCGGCCTGATTGGCTGCATCCTGTGCGGCTTTTCCGTGGGCATTATGTGGCCCGGCACAATCAGCATCTGTTCCGGGAGACTCCCGGGAGGAGGAACCGCCATGTTCGCCCTGCTCGCCATGTCCGGAGATCTGGGCGGCGCATTCGGTCCCAGTCTGGTGGGCAATATCACCCAGAATGCGGGCAATGATCTGCGAAAAGGAATGCTTGTGGGATGTGTTTTCCCGCTGGTGCTGATACTTTCACTCCTTCTGTTAAAGGGTATGCGAAAGAAATAATCAGACGGCTTTCAACTCCGCCGCTCCATAATGTAACACTGTAAATTCTGCAGGAGCTATTTCAGAAAGCATTCTGATATGCTCCTGCTCCCACAGTGCAATTTCTTCTTCCCCAAGAGACGCGCCGATTCCCCGGTATGTCTTCTTTCTCCCGTGCCAGCTCTCTCTGGTAAAAGGCACATGCAGAAGATATTCCTCATGGTAAGCCAGCTCAAAGCTTTGCAGCCGTCTATATTTTCGTCTGTGATATTCATGGCATCATCCTCTCTATCACGGAAACTTCCTCCTCCAAATCTTCCGCAATTTCAGCAATCGTCTTACCCTTGTCCAGTTTCTTTTTAACCAGTTCCCGCAAGAGTTCCTCCCTGCCTTCTTCTTTCCCTTCTTCCTTCCCCTCCCGAAAAAGCGTCCTGAAATGCTTTTTCTCATCATACTCCGTCAAAATCATATGCAGCACCTCCGCTTTCTGCTTTACCAGGATATCTTTGAGGATTCCCTTCTCAATACATGTGTCGATGGCCGTGTGAACAGCTTCCTCACGGCGCATCCCGCTGCCATTATAGAAAACAATGTATACAGGCGTAGGCAGTTCTACACGGCGTGTTCCATATAAATCGTCATCCCTCGAGGCCAGCAGTCCCTCAAACTGCTGCGCAAAATAGAGCAGGCCCCGCAAGGGCATATTCGGGTTCCAGGTACTCTGGTGCTCATAGAGATTTAAGGTGTTTCCAATCATAAAGGACAGATCATTCTTCATCTTCATAAAGATCACATCCTCCATTGTGACTATTTCAAGTTCCTCAGGGTTTGTGTATGCACTGCCATTTAAGGCGTTGTAAAGATCAAGAAGATCCTTTTTATCCCGAAACAGACGTCTGAAAAGCGCATCCCTGTACTTTCGGTTGTTTCTAAGCCGCCTCCACCAGCTGCCATGCTGAAACCACTTCTTTGCATTTCGTTTTACCATATATTTTCCTCCATTATACAGTTTTTTGTGACTGAATACAAGAGGAATACGATCTTTCTCTGCTCCAGTCCATTTCCAAGTAAGGAATTGTTTCCGATCATCGGAAAGAATCTTAAGACAGAAGACAGCGCTGAAGTCTGTCGATGTGTTTTATATTATAAAACCACTCCCGTTTCTTTTGCAAGCAAATTATTCCAAAGTTATCAGTAACCCTTGTCCTCGTCTCCCCTCCGCGTAAACCTCCACGCCGCAAAAACGCACACCGCTGAAACCACCAGCAAAACCGCACAGCCCGCCGGTGTAAATAAAATCTCCTGCACGCCTTCCAATCGGGCCGTGATATACACGGTCAGATTCGCCGCCGCATGAAAAAGAAGAGGGGTTCCAAATCTCCCACTCCTCTCGTACAGCCATGCCATCAGCATTCCCAGGCACGCACCGTACATTCCCTGCACCAGGTTGCCGTGAAACGCGCCAAAAAGAAGTCCCGATACGAAAATTCCGATAGCCGGATTGTATAAACGCCGCAGACGGTTGTAGATCACACCACGAAAGACCACCTCCTCCGCCAACGGAGAGATCAGGCCGTAGAGGACCAGCCCTGCCGCGAAGGCCACCCCGTACTGTCTGTCCGCCACCTCCCGGTATGTCTGGGAACTGCCCGCAAACCCGGTCAATTCAAACAGCGCATTGAGACCCAGGGACACGCTGAAAGCGAGAATTCCTGTTACCAGAGCGATGACTGTCCGTCTTTGCGGTTTCGCATTGACCGGTTTGGTCATCCTCGGCGCGGCATCTTCCGCCAGTCTCCGCTTCCCTGTTCCTTCATCTGATTCCGATCTCATCCCCGCTGTCCCTGCCATAACAGGCAGTGTTTCTCCGCGGCCGCCAAGTTCCCTTCCGAGCATCGGAACAAGGGGCAGAATGCCGGCCAGCATCCCAATTCCTCCCATCACGCCTGCGACGTTGGCGGCATGTGCCGACATAGCCTGTCTGCCTTCTGCGCCGCCAGACTGCATCACTGTCTGGTATACAAAGAGCAGAATCAGATAAGCCGCGTTGTATGTCAGATAATATAACAGGTAGGGAAATAATACTTCCCAAGCCTTTTGCAGGGACGTCAGCCCGGTATTGTCTTTTCCAGTCATAGAATTCATATGCTGCTCATCTCTCATCATCTTTTATCTCTGGCGATCCCCCGCAGTCAAACCGTATCTGCTCCCCATAATACTCGATGAAACATGCCTGCGGCATAAGGGACGTATCCGGCTGCACCTTCAACATATCGTCTTGACCCATTAAGTTAATATAGTATAATTCGGGAAGCTCTCCGAGAAAATCATAATTCTCCACGTTTCCCGTTGCCAGCCTCAGATACGCCAGCTGCTTACAGTTCTGAAGTACAGAAAGATCCGTAATACTCTCCAGCGAATAGGTAGGCTCATAACCCGGACCGCCTTTTTCATGCTCCCACCCGCACAGATACAGCAGTCTCAGATTTTTAAGCTTTCCCAAAAAATTCAGATCTGCATTTTCTATCTTTTTCTTTGCGCTCTCTATATCCAGACTAAGCTCCCTCAGCCCGGTAAGTCCCCCTAATGCCGAAAAATCTGTGAGATCCGATTCTTTCAGATAAATGTCCAGTCTGCGCAGCCCGGTAAAATGAACCAGATCATCCAAAGTAGTCAATTCAGCCGGGCTGATCCCCGAGCAGTTTTCCTCATCAAACAGGAGCGTGTTTCTCATGCTGCCATAGCCGCATAGCTGCAGGACAACCACTTCTTCTTCCTGGTTTTCGTATATGGCAAGACTTTTCACCCCTGCAAGATCTGCCTCCGTCATCGGACGTTTCTCAAAAGCTGCGCGCTCCTCGTCCGAAAGCTTCCAAAGTTTTGCGAGTTGTTCCCGCACCAGTTTCTCTATTGCCGGTTCCTTCCAGAAAATCTGCTGGTTCCCGGAGTTGACCTGACCAGTCTGCCCCTGAAGCAGGCCGCTCTCACTTACCTGCCCGCCAGGAGCGATCCCAGGATGCACAGGCGGCTCATCGCACAAACTTCTCATCGCCTGTGTAAAAGGGTTGTGAAGCTCCGGGTAGTTCCAGTCGTCCGCCCCCACATTGTCAGCCATTTTGGGATAATAACCCCCCGAGTCAATGATGCGCGCCGCCAGATAAAGGGTCTTACCCTTCGCCAGCTCCAGATCCTCCTCATCACACCGGTCCAGCTCACAGACAGTGAACACTTCATTTTTCATATACTGGTGGCTGATCGGAATAATTTGTCCCCAGCCGGTCTGATCCGTGTACACCTCATTCTCAATTTCTCCCGTGTAAACAAAAACAGCCATAATCAGATACTTGCTGCTGCCTCCGTCAAAGACGAACTGATAAGTGCACAGATCACACACATCCGTCACATGATACCGTTCAAAGGTAAGATCAGATACCCGGTTCCCGCAGATCTGTCTGCTGCAGTCTGTCACTTCCCGCTGAAACGCCTCCCAGTTTCGGAACGGGTCTTTCTCCTGCAGATCGCTGCGGTACGACATGGATAAAAATATCTGATAAGCATAGCTGTCTGGATCCCACTTCCAGGCTTCCGGCCCGCTCACATTACGCGCATGCATCACATCTTCCCGGATAGAATCCTGCATTCCTACATTCACATAGAAGCGTTTCTCTAACTCCAGTCTGGTCCCGATCTGCAGTGTCTCCGCCGTGTCAATGCGATCCGCGTTATCCTCCCACAGCTTCTGATATCGCGCTCCGCTCCCATAATGCTCCTTCGCAATCCCCCAGAGTGTGTCACCTGCCTGTACCGTATAACTCTCCATGTCCCCGCTCTCAAACTCCAGACAATGATACGGCGATACTCCACGCCCCACCGGCTTTTCCGTTCGGAGCAGATAGTCATCCGCCACCCCGAAATAAGCCTCCGCCGGCATCGGATCAAGAAGCAGCCCGGACAGGACAGCCGTCAGAAAAACGACACCGCCTGCCACTTTCTTTTTCCACCCGTCTTTCATATCCCGTTCCCCCAAAGATTCCCTTCACACACCTGTCTCTGCCATAGCTTACCTGTTTCTTTACCTCTCCCCATAAAATTTTCTTGACATTTTCCCGGCAAACTCCTATAGTGAAAAAAGCAGATGTCATCTGCCGCGGCAAAAGCCGCATAACCGAATAACTTGCTAGGGGAGCTTTTGCTGAGATTGAGCCTGCATACGCAGGACTCTAACCCTCATCACCTGATGCGGTTAGCACCGCCGTAGGGAAGCACTGTAAATACAGCCTGACACAGCAGTTCTATGTCCTGCCGTATTTACCGTTCCCCTCCTTGCTTATTCTAAGACAAAGGAGGATTTTTTTATGTTCTATGATGTTGTTGTCAATGACTGGGGCAAAACCACTTATGTCCCCACCACACTGGGCAATGTGCTGTTAATGGCACTTCTGGCAGTCCTGCTCGCCGGCGCCGTCATCTTTGCCAGACGATATGCGGCCGGACAGAATCCACAGCCCGAAGAAACCGCCAAAAAGGGCGGAAAGCTGACAGCCAAACAGCTCGTCTTCTGCGCCATGTCGATCGCGCTGGGCACCATACTCTCGGAAATCAAAATCATCGACTTTCCCTGGGGCGGTTCCGCCACGCTGCTTTCCATGCTCGTCATCTGCCTTCCGGGATACCTGTTCGGACTTGGAGCCGGGCTGATGACCAGTGTTGCCTACGGCGTGCTGCAGCTTTTGATCAACCCTTATGTGTTATTCCCCATGCAGCTTGTGCTGGACTATCTTCTCGCCTTCGGCGCGCTTGGATTATCGGGTTTGTTCGCCGGCGCCAAAAGAGGTCTGCTCAAGGGGTATCTCGTCGGCATTCTTGGCCGCTATGTATTTACCGTGCTGTCCGGCTGGATTTTCTTTGCGGAATACGCCTGGGAAGGCTGGCCTGTCCTGCCTTACTCACTGGTATACAACGGCATCTATATTTTTGCGGAAGGAGCCATCACAACAGCGGTTCTCCTTGTGCCCGCCGTGAGCAGCGGCATCGCCGCCGTCAAAAAAATGGCGCTGTCATAAACCGCCAGACGGCATTTTCCGGCACTGGCCTTTCATCCGTTAAAAACGTGCACCGCAAAGCGCACGATATAAATGACCCCCACCTGTCTGACAGATGGGGGTTTTTCGTTTCCCTATTCTTCAATCGGACGGGTACGCTTTCTTCTCCCTGTCCGCTGTGCGGCGGGATCTCTTCATTCCCCAATCCCATTACGCCGTCATAAACATCTCATATGCATTGATCGCCTGCTGCATGCGGAAGCTGCTGACGTCATTGCCCTGAGCGTTTCCGTCAAATGCCGCTGTCTGCATATTTTGCGCAGTCTCCACAGCCTCCTTTTCAGGCTGTACCGTATCGACCGCCTGCTCTCTGTTAAACTTCACTGCCGCGCTCTCTGTCTGCCCGGTCTTCTGCTGCGCGCTGTTCTCCTCCTGCGCCTCTTCCACCGGCTTCATCACTCTCGCCGCCGCGCTTCTGCCCTGCTGCATCTGCATCTCCAGCATATCCTGGAAATTCAGGGTCTGCCCCTTCTTTAAAGGATTTTCGTTTTCAGCCTCTGTGAGACCGCCAAAATCCGTCTTTTTGTCCAGCACGTTGTCCGAAATTCTGGACAGCCTGTTCATACTGGCCGGACCGATAGCATTTACATTGTATACATAAGGCTGAAAGCTGACTGCTCCGATCATCATAATTCATTCCCTCTCTGCCGATACCGTTTTCGTTTCATTACATCCGGGATCACTCCCGCTTCCTAAGATTTATCATAAAACTTCTTGCACAAATATACAAGCCTGAATTTACAAAATCTACACCATCTGACTGCCAAAAAGTTCCGGCTTCGCCGCCGCAGCTCATAACTCATACAGGCTGTCACTGCTCCCGCTCTACAATCTCCACGTCCACAGCCTCCATCTCCTGCCTCAGAATTTTGGCGTTCTTCTGCATTCTTGAGACGATCCAGACATTGGAAATTCCATCATAAATAAGGAAAAAGCCGATCAGCATGACCACCGTATCAATAGCCGCAAAGGGCCTGCATATAAGCAGTACCCCAAATCCTACCGTAAGCACGCCCAGAATGAGCGCCACCCACCATTTTTCATACTTATCGCGCCAGAGCTGGGCCGCTTGTTGCAAATTATGTAAACCGTGTATGGTGATTACAATGCCGACAATAATCGGAATAATTGCCATCACTTTATCCGGCTTTATCACAATCCAGACACCAACTACCGCCAGCACGATACCGAAAATCAGATTGGCCTGTGAATACAGACTGCCATCCCTTGCGGTAAAACAGGCAGCCATCCGCATAATGCCGGACACGATCAGCACCGCACCGACAGCCGTGCACACGATGCGCATGGACAGTCCCGGACGGAACACAAGTACCAGACCGAGAATCACACACAAGGCGGAGGAAATTATCACATTCGTCTTGATCTTTTTCAGTAAACCTTCCATCACAAACACCCCTTTCTTTTCTTCTTCCAACACTGCACCAGACGGTACACGCCAAAGCCCAGAGACGCACCCAGGCAGTTTAACAGAATATCATCCACATCAAAAGCGCCAAAGGCGCTGAAAAGCTGAAACATCTCGATTCCCAAAACGAACACGAAAGCGTTTAAGAGCATCACAAAAAAATGCGCCCCTTCCCTTGCCACATAGGGAAAGAGAAATCCGAAGGGCACGAACACAAGCAGATTGCCCGCCAGATTCTCCACACTGTTCAGTTTATAAGAGTAGTCTATATACATTTTTATTGTTTTAAAAGGCGTGAAATTCGCCGTGCCCAATCCCTCAAATATGACGCCCCTGCGCCAGGAAGCCGCAATTCTCAGAAGCTCCTCATAGGGATATTTGAAGATGATAACCTTTATGACAACCAAAATGTAGATAGCAAAAAAGAGTTTCCACCAATTTCTTTTTTGCACGCGCATTCTCCCTGCTGTCTACTTATGATTTGACTTTTTCTTATCTTTGAGCTTTTTGATGAGTAACGGCTCTTCCAGCTTGATCTGGGAAGCCTCATAAAACTGCTCCCTGGCCGCCTTTTCCTCCTCTGTCCTCTGCCTATACTTATCCCTTGTCTCCCTCTCGTACTCCTCCACAACCGCCATATCGTCGGATCGAATCCTGCGGAAATGGTTAAAACCCGCCACCAGAATCCGCAGGCTCTGACTGGTCGTGTCAAAAGCGCCCTCCTCGTAAAGATTGACGAGAATGATTCCTATCGGCACTGCCACGATCATTCCCAGCACGCCCGCCACGCGATAACCGATATAGAGCAGGAACAAGGTCGGTATGGCGTCCATACCGATGGAATCCCCCACAATCTTCGGCTGAATCACCTGCCGCACAAGCTGCCCGATCAGCCAGATGGCGATCAACCCAAACATCATCCTGTAATTTTCCGACAGCAGTTCTATAACTGCCCACGGAACCATCACCGTCCCCGTTCCAAATACCGGGAGAAAGTCCAAAACGGCGATGCCGAAAGCCACCAGAAAGGCATAATCCACTCCGAGAATCATCAGACCGATCACCAGAAGAATATAAATCCAGCACTCAATTTTAAACTGCGCCTTAAAATATCCCCCCACTGCATTTCGGAAGCTTCTGCGGATCAGATCCAGATAATGCCGTACCGAGGCCGGAATAAATTTCTCCGCCGCTGCCGCCATATATCCTTTATCCGCCACAAAAAAGTAGGCTGAGAGCAGACACATCACCACGGCAAGAAAAATATCCGGGATCTGCTTCGCCGCATTTCCCACCGCCTCAAAAGAAGGCAGCTCCATTTTCCCCATCATACTGCTCATATAATCCCCCATTTCCAGAATAATATGATCGATGGTGGACTGCATATCCGCCGGCATCCTGTCATAGACCCCCTGCAGATTTGCCCCTACTTTGTTAAATTCCGCCAAAATGGTGTTCCAGATGTCCGGCAGTTCATTGATGAAAGTAACGCCCTCCCTGACCAGTTTGACGATCAGCAGATAAACCAGAAGCACCACCACGGCAAGCACGGCCACAATCACCACCGCCGACATGGCCTTTCTCCTGACCTTCAGTTTCTCCTCGAAAAACCGTACCACCGGGGATGCGATCAGCGAGATGAGCCAGCCCAGTATAAACGGCATAAAGAACCAGATACATCTGGGGAGAAGGAAAATGCACAAAAGTACTGCCGCAAGCGCGGTAAACAGGTTCATAGTCACTTTCAGATAAAGTTTTAAGGCTCTTCTCATAAGTTCTCCTCTGTATCTGCTGTCAGCCTGTCTAACAGCTCATATATCTCCTCCCGCCCCTGCTTACTCAAGGAAGAATAAGGTATGACAGTCGTGTCATCTACTACGTCAAGTGTGTCACAAATAAGCTTTACCTGTTTTGCCACCTGGCTTCGCTTGATTTTATCCAGCTTCGTGGCAATGATGACCGGTTGATAGCCCCTGTCCAGAATCCAGTCATACATGATCCTGTCATTTTCGGAGGGCGCATGTCTGATATCCACCAGAAGAAATACTGTGCGAATCTGCTTTGACTGATGCAGATAATCCTCAATCAGCTTTCCCCACTGCGCCTTCACCTTTTCATTGGCGGTAGCGTAACCGTAACCGGGCAGATCCACAAAATACATTTCGTTATTGATATTGTAATAATTGATGGTCTGCGTCTTTCCCGGTGAGGAGCTGGTGCGGGCCAGCGATTTTCGATTCATCAGGCCGTTGATCAGGGAAGATTTCCCCACGTTGCTCTTTCCCGCAAAAGCAAACTCCGGCAGCGTATTGTCGGGAAGCTTGCTTGTGATGCCGCACACTGTCTCCAAATTAACGTTCTTAATAACCATATGATACTCCATTCTTCCGTGTTATGCCCCGGATATCCGCACAGAATGCCATACCCGTTTCCACATACAGCGGCCGCTGTGCCCTTTATTCGTCCGTCTTCCGGGTTACCAGTGCATGCCGGGCTGTCTCCTCCATCGTCTCCACAAAGATGATCTCCAGTCCTTCCTTGATCTCCCCGGAAATCTCCTCGATATCTTTCTCGTTGTCTTTCGGCACGAGGACGGTTTTCACCTCCGCCATCTTTGCGGCCAGTATCTTTTCCTTCAAACCACCGATGGGGAGTACCCGGCCCCGCAGAGTGACTTCCCCGGTCATTGCCAGATCCGCCCTCACAGGCGTATGGGTCACAGCCGACAGAAGCGCCGTCGCCATTGTGATTCCCGCGGATGGGCCGTCCTTGGGCACCGCTCCCTCTGGAATATGGATATGAAAGTCTTTCTTCTTATAGAAGTTTTCCGCCACTTTGTACGTTCCACTGACAGAGCGCACATAGCTCAACGCCGTCCGTGCGGATTCTTTCATCACATCCCCCATCTGACCAGTTAAGTCAATCTTGCCTTCCCCAGGCATGACATTGACTTCTATCTGGAGGGTATCTCCGCCCACGCTGGTCCATGCAAGGCCTCTCACAATACCAACCTCCGGCTTTTCGTTGATTTTATCCTGCCTGTACTTCGGTTTTCCCAGATAATGCTCCAGCTTTTCGGGCAGTATGTTAACCTCTTCAGTCAATTTATGTTTCCGGCGCGCAACGATGGCTCTTGCCTCCTTCCGGCAGACAGCGCCGATCTGACGTTCCAGTCCCCTGACTCCCGCCTCTCTCGTATAGAACCGCACGATATCGCGGATCGCCTCATCGGAGAAAACAAGCTCTCCCTTTCTGATCCCGTTCTTTTGAAACGCTTTCTTCACCAGATGTTCTTTGGCGATATGAAACTTTTCATTGGCGGTGTAGCTGTTCACCTCTATGATCTCCATCCGATCAAGAAGGGGGCGCGGTATCCCTTCACGGCTGTTGGCCGTAGCGATAAAAAACACCTCCGACAAGTCAATGGGAATCTCCACATAATGATCCCGGAACGCATAGTTCTGCTCTCCGTCCAGCACTTCCAGCAGTGCAGAGGCCGGATCTCCCTTATAGTCGCTTCCCAGCTTGTCAATCTCATCCAGAAGCATCAGCGGATTTTTGACGCCCGCCTGCTTTATGGCCGCCACAACGCGTCCCGGCATGGCGCCCACATAAGTTTTGCGGTGGCCTCTGATCTCCGCCTCATCGCGCACACCCCCGAGACAGATCCTCACATACTGCTTCTTAAGCGCCTCCGCCACACTCTTTGCCACGGAGGTCTTGCCCGTACCCGGAGGCCCCACCAGACAAATGATCTGGCTTCCCGGCTTCCCTGTCAGCATGCGGACAGCCAGAAATTCCAACATCCGCTCCTTCACCTTCTCCAGGCCGTAATGCTGGTCGTTCAGTATCTTCTCTGCAGCCTCCAGATCTTTGCTGTCCCTGGACGTCTTATCCCAGGGCAGTTCCAGAAGCGTCTCGATATAGGCCCGCTCCACCGCGCTCTCCGAGCCGCTGCCAGCCACATTTTTATAGCGGCTGATCTCCTTGCGGATCTTCTCTTTGACCTCCGGCTTCGCTTTCAGCTTCTCTGCCTCTGAAAGGAACTGCTGCACGTCGGAGTCCGTGTTATTTTCTCCCAGCTCCTCTTTGATATACTGCATCTGCTCCCGCAGAATATAATCCCTCTGGTTCTTATCAATCCGCTGTCTGATATCTTTGGCCAGATCGTTCTTAATGCGGGTGACCTCCACCTCTCTGGTAAGTATTCCTGTGAGAATCGAAAACCGCTCCCGCACAGATATCGCGCCCAGAATCTTCTGCTTATCACTCACCGTCAACGGCATATTGATGGTAATGCTGTCTAAGAGCTTTCCAAGCTCCATGTTCTCTTCAATCTGATCCTGCACCGCCTTCCCCACCTTGGGAAAGCATGTTCCATATGCCTCCAGTGTCTCTTTGACTGTTCTGGTCATTGCCTCAGCTGTTATCTCATCAATATCTGTCCTGTCATCCCGCTCATATGACACCTGCGTCATCATTCCGCTTTCTGTCTCAGAAAGCCCATGTATACGCGCTCTGGACACCCCTTCCACCAGCACGCGAAGAACATGCTCGGGAAGTTTGCTGACCTGTCTGATCAATACAACGGTTCCCACATCATAGATATCTTCCATGCCCGGATCTTCTTTTCCCGGATCTTTCTGGGTGACCACAAGAAGCCGCTGATCTCCAAGCATCGCCTGCTCTACAGAGGCCATAGACACCTTCCGGCTGAGATCAAAGTGAATCACCATGCCCGGAAGTATCGTAAGTCCCCTGAGAGTCACCGCAGGAAGCGTGTCCCCGCGTAAAAGGGAAATCGCATCCGTGTTTCCCGTTCCGTTATCCAGTTGATTCCAGTTATCCATAAAATCATCCCTCTAATTGTCAAAAATCGAGCGCCTGTGCGCTCGATTTGTGTTTCACACTGCCGCTTTTTCTCTTGAGTCAGAAACGCCGCCAAATTTCTGGCGACGCTTTACTGTTTCAACTCATCCGACCGAGTCTGCAAAGCAGTCCTCGCGATTGCGCATGCTCCATCTGTTATTTTGCCTGCAATAATCTGTCGCGGTATCTGACAAGCGGCTTCTCCTCGCCGTTCACTGCCTTCTTCGTGAGGATGCATTCTGCGATACTGTCATCCGAAGGAATCTCGTACATCACATCCATCATCACTTTCTCCACGATAGACCGCAGTCCTCTCGCTCCTGTCTTCCTGTCATGGGCGAGTTTCGCGATTTCAACCACCGCATCGTCCTCCACAGAAAGCTTCACCTCATCAAATGCAAAAAGCTTCTTATACTGCTTGATCAGCGCATTCTTCGGCTCTTTCAAAATGCGTACCAGCGCCTCCTGATCCAGTCCATCCAGGGCTACCGTCACCGGCACACGGCCGATAAACTCCGGAATCAGCCCGAACTTCATAAGATCCTGCGGTGTTACCTCCTTTAAGATCGCGCCGATCTCCTTGCCGCTCTTCTCCGCCACCTGTGCATTAAAACCGATAGAATGGCGGTCCAGCCTCTCCTCAACGATCTTATCGAGTCCGTCAAAGGCTCCTCCGCAGATAAAGAGAATGTTCGACGTGTCAATCTGCAAAAGCTCCTGATGCGGATGCTTTCTGCCTCCCTGCGGCGGCACGCTGGCCACCGTTCCCTCGATGATCTTTAAAAGCGCCTGCTGGACGCCCTCGCCCGATACATCTCTGGTAATGGACACGTTTTCCCCTTTTTTCGTAATCTTATCAATTTCATCAATATAGACAATACCATACTGGGCACGGTCAATATCGTAATCTGCCGCCTGGATCAGCTTGAGCAGGATATTCTCCACGTCCTCACCGACATATCCGGCCTCCGTCAGAGTCGTCGCGTCCGCAATCGCAAAAGGCACGTTTATAATCTTCGCCAGCGTCTGCGCAAGATATGTCTTGCCGGAGCCTGTGGGCCCGATCATAATGATGTTGCTCTTCTGAAGCTCCACCTCATCGTCATCGTCCTTGGGCGCCATGACCCTCTTATAGTGATTGTACACGGAAACCGCCATCACTTTTTTGGCTTCTTCCTGTCCGATCACATACTCGTCAAGGAATGTCTTAATCTCCACCGGCTTTAGGAGATTGATCTCCATCTCCTCCGCTTCCGGCTCATCCTCGTATTCCTCCTCTATGATATCCGCGCAGATATCCACGCATTCATCACAGATATAGACGCCGCCGGGACCAGCAATCATTTTCTTGACCTGATCCTGTGTCTTATTACAAAAAGAACACCTTACTTTTTCCTCAGAAATCTTTCCTGCCATTTTAGTCCTCATTCCGAAGCATTTATGCGACAGCAGCACAAATCTTACATT
>CAJTTT010000017.1:0-22966 GCA_910579285.1 uncultured Lachnospiraceae bacterium
CCGCATCCATCCACGCATCCTTCACGTCCTGCGGGGCATTGGGACCGACCATCTCAAAAGCTTTTTCATCCTGATTGGCCGCTTCCCTCTGTGCCTCCTTTTCCTCCGCTATTTTCAAAAATCCCGCAGCCTCGGATTCCGCACTTCTTTTTTCCCGCATTGCCTGATACGCCGTTACCGGGCAGCCTGTTGTTCCTATGCCGTTAATGCTCATTTCCAATTATCCTCCACTCTTTTCGTGCCGCAGTTTCCCGTCAAAATCCCTGCATCGCATCAGCGGGCGGCCGTATTTTCTTTGTCTGTTAATAAATCATGCGCTCAATGATTATGAGCAAAAAGGAGAGATCATACGTCCGCGCCCTTAACAGCATCGTCATGTTCATCACAAGGAAACGGGCAAACTGCTCCTTGGTAAATGTCTCATTCCAGACGTCTTTGCGGACATGCGCATCCTGTTCCATGCACTGAATCAGCGTCTCCTCCAAGACCGCTTGTGCGGACGCCATATGCGCCTGCCCTGCCGCTTCCACATTGCCAAGGCTGTTCATCAGTTTTCCCGCAGATTTGTCTATGCGTTCTTGCAGGAAGTAAAAGATTTCCTGCAGCTGCCCACAAAACGATTCAGCCGTAATTTCATTTCTCATTTCCAGCAGAGCCTGGTTCCAATAGCCTTCCGTAAGCGCCAGCAGAATCTCATCTTTATTTGAAAAGTAATTGTATACGGTTCCGCTTGCAATGCCAGCCTCTTTCGCGATGGAACGGATATTGACGGCCTCAATCCCTTCTGTATCTACCATACTTTGGGCTATCTTCAGCAATGTGTCACGCAGGGTATCGTCTTTTCTACGCACGGGAAATCTCCTTCCGCCTTCTTTTTGTGAACGTGTTCATTCGTTTTTTATTCACATATGTAAGAATTGTCAGTTTTCTCTCAGATCAGAGATATCCTCACTCAGTGATCAGCGAAACCATCGTTTCCTGTATATTCTTCTGCCAATAGGAGCTATTAAAATAATCCCCATCCTTTGCTGTATTTTTGAACATATTCATAATCATATCGTAAGACATGGATGAAGTGTCAACAATCAGGCTTTTCCCATCCTTTGATTGAATCACGGTCCCGTTTGTTCCCACAAATGCAGTCGTGTTGTCATCCAGATGCTGAATTGTACCTGTCATTTCCGCAAACTTTTTCAGCCACGACTCTCCCGTCTCCCTGCACATTTCCTTAAACTTCTCAGCGTCTTCCCCCACCATGTAAGGGTGTTTTCCATCTCTGACATACCAGGAAAAACCTGTTTCTTTGTCCGTATACTTCGGGTCTGAGGCTGCCCATTCTTCCAGCGGCCTGCCACCATACCATGCTGTCAGGCCGCTATCGTTTGATATGGCGTTTTCCTCCTGTTCCATTATGGGATTTGTCGATTTAAGTGCGCCGTATATGTCCTGCACATCGGCATTCTGCCTTCTGCCTGTGGGCACGGATGCCTCTTCTGTCTGTTGCTGTGGGTAAAACTGCCCGGCTCTGTTCCTGTTGTACTTGTTCGTTGATACATTGTTCTGATAAAAACCGTGTCCTATGCCATTTACGCTCACTTTTTATGTCCTCCTTCAATGTCATTTATATGGAAATCTCCAGTCCTGTTAATCCGTCCTGTCATTTCCTCTGTGGATAATACGAATCAACAGTCAGAAAAGTTTCAATTCCCCACATACACCTTTTCCAGATATTTCTCCGCCGTCCCGGCAAGCCGGTATAACTGCCCCACATCTGTAGCTTCTCTGTCCCTCATGCGGTACCGGGGAAAAAAGCGGTTGATATGAAGCGGGATCGACGGACATAAGCCGGAGATCCATTTGGCCTGCGCTTCCATGTCCTCCAAAGAATCGTTTTCTCCCGGCACAATCAGCGTAGTCAGTTCCACATGGCAGCTCTCCACAGACCTCGCGATAAAGGCCTTAACCGTCTCCAGATCTCCGCCAAGCTTCCGATAATACGCCTCCCGAAACCCCTTCAGGTCAATGTTCATGGCATCTATCCACGGCAGCAGCTCCTCAAGTGTCTCAAGCCCGGCGGTTCCGTTCGTCACAAGAACATTCTGCATGCCATATTCTCTCACAAGCCGTGCTGTATCGCGGACAAACTCCCAACCCACCAGCGGTTCGTTATAGGTATAAGCTACCCCGATGTTTTCCACTCTTTTCTCTTTCTTCCACGTCAGCGCTGTCTCTGCAAGTTCCCTGGGAAACATATACTCCGCGTCAAGGGTTCCTCTGTCCGTCATGGAAATCTCGTGATTCTGGCAGAAGGGACATCTGAGGTTACAGCCATAGCTTCCCACGGACAGAATTGTACTCCCTCTATGAAACTCATACAGGGGCTTCTTTTCAATGGGATCAAGCGCAAGAGCGGTAATCCATCCATAATTTTCGCATATTATTTCCCCATCTTCATTTTTTCTGGCTCTGCACAGACCCGTCTGTCCGGGTTCCAGCGCACAGTGATGCATACATACCTGGCAAACTGTTTTCATCGCAAGGAAACTCCTGTCTCTCAATGGTGCCGTATTACTTCAAACCGTTCCAGCTCCACGCTCTCATGGTCTTTGATTCCCGCCTTCTGCTTCGCTATGGCAATCTGCTGTTCTACCGTGTCCACACCCTCCAGATTCGGCAGCAGCAGACCGCGCCTTCCGCCCTTTGTCACGATCACTCCGTAACGGGTCACATCCAGCTCCTCCGGCGAGGAAATCTTCTCCGTCTCCCCCAGCACATCAACGCTGATCGTCAGACGCTCCACCTCCCATGCCTCCACGGGAGAGAACCTGGAATCCTCCGAACAGGCGCTCACCGCATTGTGCATGATCTCCTCCGCAAGAGATCCTCTGACCGCCCGAATCGTTCCGATACAGCCTCTGAGCCTTCCGTCCTCCTTCAGGGACACAAAGGCTCCCGCCCTGCTTTGGTACAATTCCTCCGGCAGTCCCTCGGGCATCTCTGGAACATTTCCCGTCCCTGTGAACGTCTCGATGGTGTACCTTGCCAGCCTGACGTACGGATCTTCCCGCTCCCGCCTGGCCAAATACGCTGCCCGCTCCTTCTCCTCATGCTGTTCCAGAAAATTCCGTGTCCCGTCATTGCCACGGGGAAGATAAGTACAGACACCATATCCCACCCCGAAAGGTCCCTCATAGGAAAGCTGCTTGGCCTCCACATCGGTATTGTCAAACACACCTGCCAGAATGGTAAAGGAGCGATGACCGCACTCCGCCGCCTTCTCGCAGAAATCTTCCGAAAATGCCAGCAGTTCCCCA
Organism: uncultured Lachnospiraceae bacterium; assembly: GCA_910579285.1. Lineage (GTDB taxonomy): Bacteria > Bacillota > Clostridia > Lachnospirales > Lachnospiraceae > UBA3282. The sequence continues at coordinate 3,315 of CAJTTT010000017.1, forward strand.
AATGCGCCCCTGCCCATCACATCCATGATCCGCGCGTCGTAGGCAGGTCCCTCCTTCTGATAGCCGTAAGGCCCGTCCTCCTTCAGCTTATGGGACAAGTCGCCGCTGGCAATCACCACCGTATTCCGTCCAAGCGACTGCGCAGCCGCTCTGATGCACTGCCCCAGCCGGTAATGCACAGACAGCGGCAGGCCCGACAGGCCGACCCGCACCAATCGATATTTCGTCCATCTCTGATTCACAAAATATAAGGGCACCATCGTGCCGTGATCCAGCTTTTTCTCCCGTTCTCCCAACGTCCCCGCCGGTAAACCGGCAGCCTCCGCAGCCTCACACAGCTCACGGACAAATTCCGTGTCATAGGAGACTTGCATAGAAGTCCGTCTGGCGCGAAACTGCCCAAAATCACCCCTTGCATCCTGCCCTGGCGAAATATGAAAATAGTCCGCATACATGATCTGATGCGGGGACAGGAGCACGATCGTCTCCGGCTGCAGGCGGCCGATCATCTCCGCAGCCTTCTGGTATGCATCAATCGTCTTCTGAATGTTCTTCTCCTCACCACCGCCCACATCAGGTATGATAAGCGGCGGGTGCGGCACCATGAATCCTGCCGAAATTCCCATAATGATCCTCCTGTCTGCATTACAAATCCGCTGCCGTTTCAATCCACTTGACTTAAATGTCGTTTTTGGGAAATTTATCGTCTTATTGGATAAGCGTTTTGACCCATTCCACCAATGGGCTGTCCTTGTTAATATCTATGTATCTCTTGAATAACGCTTTGCTTTCAGCTCTTAAAATTCCCGATGTAATTTCCGGCAGGCAAAAAGATGATGCAACGTGGAAATCATTCCATGATTTCACAGCCCATTGTGCCGCACCATCAGAAGGTGCATCAAGTGAATAGTATACCTTGCCAACAAATGATGATATGGAAGCGCCCAAACACATCATACAAGGTTCTAAATTAGTGAACAATTCCATTTGCCGCTTTTCTTTTGCTTTCATCTTTTTCTGATCCAGTTCCATCAGAGCTTTTAATTCTGCATGAACCAATAATCTGTTATCTTCGCTTTCAGATGTATGACTTTGAGCCACTATTGTATCATTGTGAAATATCATACATGCTATCGGTAATTCATTTTTCTCTAATGCCTGCTCTGCCAGATCAATAACAAGTTTCATTTTCTCATTTACAGTCATAATTTATAGCCCCCACTCACGCCACTTGACAAATTGTTTCATGTCATTATCCTACCACAAGCACATACACAATTCCATTAAATTCTGCTTAACTCCCTGCCCTCACAGAAGTGTAAAAATGAATTCCTCATCCCAAAGATTTCAAACTCCGCCGGTATTCCTTCATTTCCTCCTCGCTTACCGTATCTATGATATGCTGCAGCTCGCTGACCACGCGCTCCCGTTCCTTTGGCAGATAAGCAGTGATCGGATAAAAATTTGAACGCGAGTTGGCAAAAAGATGTGTCCGTATCTGCAGATTCTGAATAAACACCTGCAGTTCCTCCAGGCGCTCCTTCTCTCCGGCAGGTACAAACTGCCCTTTCTGCTCCATGCGGTACAGCTCCGTATCCGAAAACAGCGTGAGCGAATCCACTGAGATGAAATAAGGGTTTAGCCGGCTGAACAGCCTTGCACTGTTCACCGCATTCCAGTATCCCCTGCCCTTCCCTGCAAGCCCGGTCATGTAGACAAAATAGTATTCCATTCCCGCCTCGTCCAACTTCCGGCACTGCTCCAGTATATCAGCCGCCGTATATCCTTTGCCAGCCAGCGCCAGCGTGTCATCGTCACCGCTCTCCGTCCCAATGCTCAGCCCGTTTATCCCCATCGCCCGAAGTTTCTTAAGCTGCCACACCTCCTTATCCTTAATATCCCTGATGCTTGCGAACATGGCCATCGTCTGACATTTGATGAGGTAATCCCGCACTGTAAGCGCCCGGAGCTTCAAATTCTCATAGCTCATAGCAAAGGGGTTCGCTCCCGTCCAGAAAATACGCCTTGCATAAGGCTGATATCTTTTGATCTCCGCAAGATCCTCCTCGAACTCCTCCATCGGTGACATGCGGAAGCGCTCGTCTCTGTAAAGGCTGCAGAAATGGCATTTCCCATAAGTACAGCCGGAAGCTGCCTGTATGATGACGGAATTTGCCTCGTAAGGCGGCCTCCACGTCCTTCCCGTAAAATGCAATTCGGATCACCTCCTACAGATGATGGACTCTCTCACGGTAGCGCCGCAGTTCGTCCTCGCTCACATTCTTTATGACATCACCAAGGAAAGCCCGCAGTTTTTTCTTATCTTCTGGCAGCACCCCATGAAGCTGGAATGCATTGGATGCGCCAAACGCCGCAAATTCTGTGGGGATTTCCAATCCTTCCACCAATGCCCGTACTTCCCTGTACTTCTCTTTCTCGCTTTCCTCCCGCCAGTTCCCCTGCCGGATTTCCCCATACAGCTTTGCCTCCGGGTAGATGGTCAGCATATTGACGCCGATCAGAGCCGGATGGAGCTTGTTGCATACGGCGGCGGTTACCCTTGCCCCGTCCTCCCCGCGCCCTGCGCCGGATATGCCCGTCAGATAGAAAAAGCTGTAACGGATGCCGGCTCTGTCCAGCCGCCCGCACTGCTCCAGAATGTCAGCCGAAAGATACCCTTTATCCATGAACCGCAGTGCTTCGTCATCTGCCGTTTCGATACCGATTGTCAGCCCGTCATAGCCTGCTCCGTGCAGGGCGGCCAGTTCCTCATCCGTTTTCAGGGTAATGTCCGTCACCCTGGCAAAGCTGCCAATGGTTTCCATTCCCGGAAAATACCGATGTACCAGCCCTGCAATCTCCATCAGCCTGTCATATTTCAGTACAAAAGGGTTGGCCCCGGTCAGGAAAGTGCGGGATGCCTTCCTGCCAAAAAAGGCGTGGTACATCTTCTGTGCCTCTTTCAGATCCGCCTCAATATCTTCCAGCGGTGACATCCTGAACTGAAAAGGCAGATCCGCGTAGAGCGTGCAGAATTTACATCTGTGGTGCGTACATCCCGCGGTAACTTCCAGAAGCAGGGAAGACGCTTCATAAGGTGGTCTCCATATGGTTCCTGTATAATGCATCATTCATTCCTCCTCGTGTCTTTTCTCTTTTGCACCAAATTACACCCAAAACCACACGAAATCAAGTACTGTCTTTTTTAGTCGGCAGTACACTTTTTCATACTATCTGTCAAAAATGACCGTATCTTGATTTTTTCCCGCTGCCGGGATATACTCATGGGAAAAGAGGTGGAAGGAAATGGCTGACAATAAATTCAACAACGAAGAAACCATCGCCCGCTGCGTCCCTATGGGCAGGCTCCAGTCCGTGATCGGGGGCAAATGGAAAATTCTGATCTTATGGTATGTGTCCTTTTACAAAGTCCAGCGGTTTGGTGAGCTGATGCGCCGCCTTGACGGCATCACACAGTCCACGCTCACAAAGCAGCTCCGGGAATTGGAAAGTGATGGTTTCCTCCACCGGGAGATTTACAAGGAAATTCCGCCGAAGGTGGAATATTCACTGACTGCATTTGGCGAAAGCTTCATCCCCGTCCTGCACACAATGATGGCATGGAGCGAAGCATACCTCTGCCCTGACTGGCAGAATCCTTATGAAAACAGACCTTAATATAGTAACTGTACGCCGCATAAAGGCGCAGACAAAAATGCCAGACCGCCGCATATGGTAGTGATTCCCATAGTACGGCGGTCATTGTATTTCATATGGTTAACTATGTATCTGAGACATCCTGCTTATTCGTCTATTTCCCCCTTCACCGCTTCCCAGTCTATAAACAGACTGTAGCGCTGGGTGGTAAAACGGATCACGCAGAAATTGGGATCGTCTGGGCCGGAAAAATGATTGGCCAGGCCATCATACCACATCTCGCGGCAGATTTCTGGATCGGTGCAGACCTCCGCTGTTCCAGTAAGGGAAATATGATAAGTGGGAGAGTTCAGGCACACGGCAGCTTTGTTGTTCTGACCGAGGCGCACAGGGCTTGGCGCACCCCGTCCTGTACAAAAAGTGATCCAGCTTATTCCCTCGCTGCGGGAAGGGCTGATAGTCGTAGGCACGGGAGATCCATCCGGGTCGATGGTGATAAGCGTGCCAAAGCTGTCCTTGTCCTGACGCACGGTACGCTGAGCGATGATTTCAGCAGCACGGGCCAAAATGGTTTCTTTTGTGTTCATGTAAATGCCTCCTTTGCGTGATGGAAATTCAAAAATGCGGTATGTCATCTTCGTTCAAACCATGAAAACACACCTTTATTTTTCCACTATACACCAAGGCAAAAATGGCTGTATTGTATATTTCCGACATCTACATGCGTTCATCGCCCATTCGCTCTTTGGGAAGCGTTCCCGCACATAGCTCCAGCGCATTTCGAATATTCATGGAATGATATCTTTCAAATTCCCGCATCAAATGCGACAAATCTGTATATCCATATTTTTGAACGGCATCCATTATGTCAAAATGAGTCTGACTCACAACATCTCTCCATAAGCATTGATAGCGCACCAGATTACTCAATTTTTTTGGCGTCATTCCGATATATTCGTGGAAAAGCCGTTCCATCTGCCTGCCGCTTATAAAATTCTCCTTCGATAATTGGTCGATCCCCAGCCCTCCCTGATACCTGAGAATATCATGCATCACTCTGTCTACGACTACCTTCTCCCTTGCCGTTTCGTTTTTTTTCAAAAGCAGCTCTTCCGCCACCCGAATCCAATCCGTCAGATTCGCCGGTTCCATCAGGCGGCTGCGCAGTTCTCTATCCAGCCAGCCAAATCTTTCCCTGACATCATACCTCCCATTTACTGTTCCAATAAAGGAATCTTCCGAAAAGGCATAGGCACTCCATGCATAAAAACGGATTGCAAACACCGAAATCCTCCGTTCGCTCTTTTCATTACACTGCGTATAAAAACTTCTGTCATTTATCCCTATGAAATCAGACGTAATGATATTGCCCGCATCATCCATGCGATAAATAATATCTACACATGTATCAGGAATCACAATTTGAGAATCCCCATCCGTTTCTGTATCAGAGGTGTAATACACCCCGCCCCAGAAACATCGGATATAAGGCTGCAGCATCCTGCAGGGCTCTATTTCCTGATAAGCGGAAGTATGTTTGAAAGGCGTTGCCGTCAACGGTCTGTATATCATTGTAGATTTCATAAAAGCTTATTTTCTCCATTGTCATTGAAAGTCAAAGATAACTGCAAATGAGGATAATTAAGAAAGAAAACACAAAAGGGAAGTAATCTCTCACTTCCCTCAACTAATCATGTGTATTTTATCAGAAAACGCCGGACGCTACAAGATCGTTTCCGGCTTTTTTCTTTTCCCCTGTACAGGAAAAAGCTGTGCCTCATAGCGCTCAATAAATCTTTCGGTATTTCGCTCCTTTGACAAAATGCTTTCTCTCAGCAATTCTTCCTTCCTCTCTTTTTCCTCAATCTGATCTTTCAGATACTCTTTCTCTGCCAGTCTCTCATCGAACTGCTCCCGCAGGAACTTTCTCTTTTCATAAGGATCCTTTAGCGCAGGCTTTTTCTTCCTGCGCTTTTTCTTCGGTATTTCATCCTCGTCCCTGTTGTCTGATGAGGAATTGATGCTCGTCACATATGTGTTAGGACTGCCGCCGCAATTCCCGTTTTCATCAAATATAAATTCCTGGTTCACAACTTTCGCCCCTGAGGCATTCCATGCTGCAGTAAAAAACCGATAGCTGACAGGTATATGCGCCAAGACCTTCTCAAATGATTCCGCTTCTTTCGGATTTTTGATACATTTCTGCAAATATGCCGGCGATATCCTCACCTTATATTCATGCGCAGATAAACAGGAATACTTATCTTTCAAATATGCCTGATATGCTGATACACTGGCATATTTGTCCTCTGTTTTGTTCCCCGCATTTTTATTGTCTGCTTTCTCCATCACATTGCTGTTTCCGACCTGGTAATTGTTGAATCCCACCTGCATCATACGTTCTCCTCTCTTAACGAAAATCATCTCTCAGAATCTCTTGCAAGGAATGCCTTGAAAATGCCGGCGTTTCCTCCACTTTCCTATTAGAAAATGAGAACTTTTTTGAACTGATACTGATACCTATCGGAATACATATTGCCGGAAGACTGCGGTGTAAGCCGCCCATCCAGCGCGCCCATATCTACTGCAAAGCCACTGTCTGCAGTAGAAAACGCCCCATCCTTGAACTGAAACTGTGAAGTGAAATCGGGAATCCCCAGATCACCGCTTATCTTGATATTCCCTATGATATTTTGCAATGCATCCCTTATCCGCTCTGTTTTCGCGTTATTTTTCGTATTGTTGATCAGGTTCGCCGCTTTATCGGGCAGACCTCCGATCTTCCCATCCGGCATCAGATAAAGATTTTCTAAAGAAATGTCTGCTCCCGTAACTCCTTTCAGATAACGGCGCACTTCCTGCACATCAGCGGCGTACTGGTATGCATTAGAAGGCAAATTCCCTACACTGTCTGCAATCCCTATGTAATATCGATACATCTGATCTCCGTACTTTTTCTCTACCAGTTTCTGCACCTGTTCCCGAACAGTTTCCTCCTCTATCCCGTCCACAGTTACATCCCCGTTACTTCCGATCCTCACACGCATCCCCTCTATGTCCTCGCGGGAAATGCCCATGCCTTCCAGTTCTTTTACGAAATCATCCGAAAAGCTGTTTTTCAGTTCCGCTTTCTGCCGGGCCTTTTCCGTGTCTTTCAGATTGGCAAAGATCTTCACATACTCCCACTCCGCCTCGCTTAAGTCCTTGCCCTCCTCCAGATCCTGCAGCAGTTCTTCCACCGTGCGTCCGCCTTTGTACTTCTTTTCTTCGGGCAGACTGTCAAACTGTTTTTGGTGGAGCTGCTCCATCTCTTTACTATAATTTCGCTCCGTCTCCCGCAGGACTGCATTATATTGATCGAGATATTCCCGCCAGTTTTCATCCTTCCGGCTATATGCACTCTGGAGATTTCCATACGCTTCCCTAACAGCATCCGTCTTTTTATGCTCCTTATTTTCGCAGACATGGAAGCTGATCCTGTAAAAATCATTCGGAGACACTTCTTCCCCGTTTCCATTTTCTACCTTAAGGCAGTATTTATTGGTATTGATATCCCAATTAGGAATGGTCAGTTTTTTGCGTCCCTCACCATCCCACTCGGCCTTCCCCACCTGATTGCCGTATTCGTCATACAGGGTAAGATCGTAATCACAGCCTTCCGGCATATCTATATAGGCTTCGATGCCAAAGTAATTGCGCTGTAAGTTCATAAAAGGAATGGAAAAGTTATAGAAATCCACATCTTTTTTATCACTAAGGCTTCCTTTCAGGCTGCTGGTCTCATCTTTGATCAGAAAGTTTAAATCCAGAAATGCGCTGCCCTTATCCTTGTCATAGACCTCATAGGTGGTATGCGGTCTGCGGTAAGTATTGTTACTGCTGAGCGTGCAGGTGTCCTCCTGCAGCTCCATGTTTTTTCGCAGCTTCCCGTCAAAAAATGCTTCCGTCTCCTTTACCGACATAAAGAATACGGGCTTTTTCCGAAAGGCCGCTCCCCACGCGGATCCCTGTTCATTTACATTGCTGATTTCCATTATTGACATCCCTCCACTGCCACTGATTGATGATGATTTTATGCCTTAAAGTCACTTCTGCTTTACCGCTTCATAATATCTGTCGGTAATTACATCCGCTTACTAAACAAGGATGGCACCAAGCGACTATTTTTTGCACCCAATGACTATCTGTCAGGTGAAAGAAAAATGTTGTTGGTCATGGAAGTTTTGCGCAAAGAGGTAAAAGAGTGGATTGCATCCAAGGACGCAGAAGTGCAGGCCGCCGGACAGGCGTGTGAGGGTGGAAGCAACCACCGCGGCGGCCTTAACAAAAGCAAGGGTATATGAACTGGCAGAGTTCGCAAATTTAAGGGGAACGGCACATGATGGATTGCGTGGACGGAAGAGTATAAAACTAAAACGGTCAAGTAAAAAATTTCAAGTTTAAAAGCCTTTTTCACTATCTGAAATACAGAGAATTACGGACAGTATCATCATATTCTGGTAAAACTTCCAATGCAGAAAACAAATCATCACCAGATTTCATTGTTGGCAAAATATGTATAATATTTGAAAGATCAGCCATAGTTTACTCTCTCCTTCATATAATCCTGATGGTTCTTCATCTGTTCCTTTTTTCTGGTATTGCGGACATTCTTCATATGAACATCTGTAGTGCCACTCACACTACCTGCAATAGCTTCAATATGCTGTGCCAAATCAATCTGTGCCTGTAAGTTGTTCCTCATTTCATTCTTAGTCATAGTCCTCTGTCCAGTTTGTAACTCCTGTACTCCAACAAGGTCTTTCCCTTGAAAACGGGATTCAATCAAAGTAAATTCCGTATAAACTCCATTCTCTATCACCCATACAGATGTCACATCCTCTGGATTATATGCTACAGTTACCATGCCGCCAGATAGATATTGCTCTGTATATCCCTCACAATGATAACGCAACTTATTTACCTTCAAACCTGTTCGTCCAAATTTCCCGGTAGTTCTTGGCAACAATGTCAACATCAACCTTCTACTATCCACCCCTATTAAATTAGCTCCGATCAGTGATTTTCCCCATTCCCAGATACAAGAAGCATAAGGTTTTACCTTATCTGCTATCATAGCTTCTGTATAAGGAAAGTTTTCTATGATCCATTTTGAATTATAGTAGATCATACAATGTAGGATAATCTTCTCAAAGTCCATCATTGTCAGACAGGCATCTTTACGGTAATCATGTGCGCCTCGTTCCTGATAATCCGGCTCGATCACACCCTTCCCCTTCAAATGCTTCTTATATGTTTCCTGTATCAGATCAAAAAACTTCTCTACCAATCCTTTCAGTTCTGGTCTATAGGATGGCAGATTAACCACTGTAACACCCAGTTCTGCTATCTGTTCAAAATTCTCTGATTTGTATTCACTACCCATATCGGTAACAAATGTCCCCGGAAGCCTGTCACAATCCCAATCTTCCTTTTCTATAGAAATACCAAAACGCTTACACCAAGCCACCTTATCCGCTATGATATTCAGCATTAACCCACGAAGACTGTATACTCCACCCTCCCATGATAGAGAATAGCCACAGCACAAACTACTGTAAGCATCAATACATGCAGTAAGGATAGGTCTGCCAACAAGATTCCCTTCCTCATTGATCAGATAAATATCACACACCGTAGCATCCAACATCCCCACGCCAACTGCAGGTGCAAACTCCCGTACTCCCTCGCCTATAAGCGGACGATTATTTCTCTGATAGTTCTTCAATCCATCTCTGGAAATATAGAAGTTCTGCAGCTTCCTTGTCTTACGGTAAAAATATCGGAACTGATAGAAGGATGGATATTCTTCTGCCAATACACCCATTACATCACAATACTTCTCTTTGAGCATCATGGTATAAGCAGTCATAAGTGATTGCTTCTTTGTCGTATAGAAAAACTTATTCAACGCCCAACGCATATGTTTTTCATCCTGTGTCAGTTCCCGATTCTCTTTCCGCTTCTTTGGAGCAAGCACAGTCACATCCAGATAAGACAAATACAGACAGAGATAATTCCTAATCGTCTGTTTTGATACATGATGTTCCTCAGCTATAGAACAGATCAGCTTGGATCGCGTCTTATCATCTGCTATAAACGGAAGAATTGGTGTGATCATCGTATAGCGTTCATACATAACCTTCCTCTGGTCTGCATCTAAAGTATCAATGTCAACGCTGGTAAATTCTGTAGCCTTTAACAGTTCATTTTCAGTACACATAGATAATTCTTTGCCAGAGTATTGAGAATACACACTCAACAATTCAGATTCCGATAATACAGAATCCACTGATTCAAATTTCCTCCACACAGGCATAGTCTGTTTCAAACAGTCGATCACAAAGATTCTGTCATCCTGAACATCCAATACTCTGATAATACTGTCACCAGATCGCAGCAGATCATACATCTTCATCAATGACCAACCCCCAATCCATAACCCCATGTCTGATCCAATACTCCCTCGAAGCATCCAACAGTTTCACCGTCAATGGCTTCATCAGGAATTTACGGAACACACATTCCCGTACCATCAGATCACCGTCTGTTTTGGTACAGACAAAATCCGATGTATACTCCCCGACATCCAATCCATCCAACAGAACATTGCATCTGATCTCCTTTACTTCCTCATCCATCTGCAGAAGATCAGCATAAGCACACTGAATGGCATCATATGTCCTGCAAACCTCAGTACACTTTCTGATCATCCTCTTTTCACATCGCCCTTTGAAATTCTTCTTCCTCATCCTTCGCAAAACCTCCCATCCGGGAACATCCTGCCAGTTTCCCCGACAACGGATGTCCGGCTTCGCCAGTCATCCTTATGTTGACAAAAATAAGACCCCGCATCTTCCGATGCAAGGTCTTATTTTTCTATGTCGTAGCTAATTTAGTTTGCCTCTTTTTAGAATAAATTTCCGTGCCCTACGACAAAAAACATAAATTACTTCTTCTCCGAAATTGCCGCCTGCGCAGCCGCGAGCCGGGCAATCGGCACACGGAACGGGGAGCAGGAAACATAGGTCAGTCCCACCTTATGGCAGAACTCCACGGAGGACGGATCGCCGCCGTGCTCGCCGCAGATACCCAGCTTGATTTCCGGCCTGGTTGTGCGTCCCTTCTCCGCCGCCATCTGTACGAGCTGTCCCACGCCGCTCTGGTCCAGTCTCGCGAAGGGATCGGACTCATAAATCTTATTCTTATAGTAATCACTCAAGAACTTGCCAGCATCATCGCGGGAGAAGCCGAAGGTCATCTGGGTCAGATCGTTGGTACCGAAGGAGAAGAACTCCGCCTCCTCAGCGATCTCATTTGCCAGAAGAGCCGCACGGGGAATCTCGATCATGGTGCCAATGTGGTACTGGATATCGGAATTTTTCTCTTTCTTCACGGCCTCAGCCACTTCCACAACCACTTCCTTGACGAACTTAAGCTCTCTCTTCTCACCTACTAAGGGAATCATAATCTCGGGTACGACATCATATCCCTTCTCATTCTTCACCTCAATCGCAGCCTCCATCACGGCTCTGGTCTGCATTTTTGCGATTTCGGGATAGGTAACTGCCAGACGGCATCCTCTGTGTCCCATCATGGGATTAAACTCGTGGAGGGAATCGCAGATCTCCTGCACCTCCTCCGCTGTCATCATCATCTCAACCGCCAGATCATCGATGTCCGCCTGCTCTGTAGGCACGAACTCATGTAACGGGGGATCCAGGAAACGGATGGTCACAGGTCTGCCTTCCATCACCTCGTACAGCGCCTTAAAGTCACCCTTCTGGAACGGAATCAGAGCATTGAGCGCTTTCTCCCTCTGCTCCTGGGTTCTCGCCAGAATCATCTGTCTGATCTTCGGAATCCTGTCGGGATCGAAGAACATATGCTCGGTACGGCAGAGGCCGATGCCTTCCGCGCCGTACTTCACGGCATTTGCCGCATCAGCCGGGGTGTCTGCGTTGGTGCGCACCTGAAGTCTGCGGTACTTATCCGCCCACTCCATAATGCGGCCGAAGTTTCCGCTGACGGAAGCTTCCACAGTCTTAATGTCGCCTTTATAAATCTTGCCGGTGGAGCCGTCCAGGGAAATATAATCGCCCTCATGGAACACCTCTCCGCCAAGTTCAAATACTTTGTCCTCCTCGTTGATGGCAATTTCGCCACAGCCCGATACGCAGGCTGTTCCCATACCGCGGGCCACAACAGCAGCGTGGGAGGTCATGCCGCCGCGCACGGTCAGAATGCCTTCCGCCGCATGCATACCCTCGATATCCTCAGGAGAGGTCTCCAGACGTACCAGTACCACTCTCTCGCCCTTCTCATGGGCTTCTTTCGCCTCATTCGCTGTAAAGTATACCTTACCTGCCGCAGCGCCGGGAGACGCGGGAAGCGCCTGTCCGATTACCTGGCCTGCCTTCAAAGCATCGGGATCAAAGGTCGGATGTAAGAGCTGATCCAGAGATTTCGCTTCGATGCGCAACACTGCCTCCTCGGGCGTGATCTTGCCCTCGTCCACCAGATCGCAGGCAATCTGCAGAGCTGCGGGCGCGGTACGCTTGCCGTTTCTTGTCTGTAAGAAGAAAAGCTTGCCCTCCTCAATGGTAAACTCCATATCCTGCATATCGCGGTAATGCTCCTCGAGGCGGTTCGCAATCTCCATAAACTGCTTATAGCACTCGGGCAGATCCTGTTCCAGTCTGGTGATGGGCTGCGGCGTGCGGATGCCTGCCACCACGTCCTCACCCTGGGCATTGATCAGATACTCGCCGTAAATGCCCTTGGCGCCCGTGGAGGGATTTCTGGTAAAGGCAACGCCTGTGCCTGAAGTTTCGCCCATATTACCGAATACCATCGCCTGCACGTTCACCGCCGTGCCCCAGTCGCCGGGGATATCGTTCATACGTCTGTATACAATCGCTCTCTCGTTATCCCAGGAACGGAACACCGCCTTTACAGCCTCCATAAGCTGTACCTTGGGATCCTGCGGGAACTCTTCGCCTTTGTTCTCTTTATAAATATTCTTGAAACGGACGATGATCTCTTTCATGTCCTCGGCGGTCAGATCCGTGTCAAACTTAACGCCCTTGGACTCTTTGATTTCGTCTAAGATTCTCTCAAAATAAGATTTGGGTATCTCCATAACAACGTCGGAGAACATCTGGATAAATCTGCGGTAGGAATCATAGGCAAACCTGGGGTTCCCGGTTTTTGCCGCAAAACCTTCCACTGCTACATCCGTCAGGCCAAGATTCAGAATGGTATCCATCATACCAGGCATAGATGCCCTCGCACCCGAACGCACCGACACAAGAAGGGGATTCTCGGTATCGCCAAACTTCTTCCCCTGTTTCTCCTCCAATCCTGCAAGCGCGGTAAAGATCTGTTCCGTGATCTCATCCGATATCTGTCTGCCATTATTATAGTAGTCTGTACAAGCCTCCGTTGTCACGGTAAAGCCCTGCGGAATCGGCAGCCCCAGATTCGTCATCTCTGCAAGATTGGCTCCTTTGCCACCCAGAAGATTACGCATGTCCGCGTTACCTTCTTCAAATAAATATACCCATTTCGCCATTTTATTTGCTATCCTCCATTCCGTTAAAATTAAAGCCTCTCGGCTAGCATCTATTTTACCATATATTTGCAATTTTAACACTGGTTTTTTGAAAAATTTCACAAAAAGAAAGACAAATATTACAAAATATTTGTCAGATTAGCGTGTGAAAGCGCCGCTGTATTTTCGAACAAATCCAAAAAGTTACAAGCGGTTGGCTCTGTTCGGAAGAAAGCTGTCAAAAATAAACACATCATACTCCCCCTGAAGCGCCTCCAGATCCTGTTCACTGCGGACCGTCCATGCTGCCGCCGGGTGTCTGTAGAGATGCCTGCATATCCTTCTTCCCGGCTCCTCGCTGAATTTATGGTTGTAGGCAATAAAATCCGGCTTGGTCAGAAAATTGAACAGAAGGTGCGTCATGGCAAAATAGAGAATATTCCAGTATTCTCCCTCCCTGCGGAAATTTGAGGAGAGCTGTCCCCGCACCACGTCCCCGCGGTTCAGGCGGAACCACCAGAGCACCATAGGATTAAAAGATTCGATACAGTACGGTCCATGATAAGCGCGCAGCAGCCGGTCTATGGCCCTGCAGCAGGATACATCCGCCGTCTCCGCCTTGATCTCCACGATCAGGGGCACCCGGCCGTCCACCATCTCAAGCAGATCGGACAGTCTGGGAATCCGCTCGCCGGACTGACAGAGGGTATAAGCCTGCAGCTGATCATAAGTGTAATTTACGACCTTGCCCGCTGCGCCGCAGATTCTCTCCAGATTAAAGTCATGGAAAATAACCGGCACGCCATCGCTGCTCACCTGCACATCGAGCTCCATGCCAAATCCGGCCTCCACCGCCCTCCTGAAAGCCGCCAGAGAATTTTCCGGCGCATCCCCCGCATTGTCGTGAAGTCCCCTGTGGGCAAAATACACCTTTTTAAAAAGCGAGGTATCCGGCCTTTTTATCATGCGCGGCATAATCGCCAGAAAATATAAAACGGCAAGCGCCCCAATACTGCTCAGTGTGATTTTGATAACCGCCAGAATCATCGGATTGTCCGTCCTTTTTTGCAAAGTTTCTAATATCCGAAACCATTCTACAACCATGCCAGCCACTTTTCAATATCTTTTGTCTATAATTTTCCTCTGCTTTCATCGCTTCCCGGCTTATCCCGCATCACCCGTCCGACAGTCTTACCACATCCCCCTTCTTAATCTCCTTCGTGGAGGATTCTATGATCCGGCTCTCGTCGTTCACCGCTCCCTCTATTGCCGCAAACTTGTCGTTCTTGTCAACGACGCTGACGGTGATCTCCTCCACATAATATTCCGTGCCGAGAATCCCCTCCCGCTCGTTCACCACATACACAAAATTCCTGTCGTTCTCCGCATGCAGCGCCAAAAGGGAAACGCAGACAGGATACTTATCGCCCACTTTGGAACAGGTCATCTTCCCGGAAAGGCCGGGCATTCCCGTCTCCTCAGGCAGCCTCAAAAGAGCCGTATAGCTGCCCGGCATATTCTCGTTTTCCTCGATATAATCCACCGTGGCATCCATCTTTTTGCTCCCGTCCAGCTGCAGTTTCACATCATCGTTTAAGTTTACATAACTTTTTTGTTCCTTGGTGAGAGGCACACGGAACTGACAGGGCACCTCGTCGTCTGCAAGCAGAAAAGAGGCGGTATCCGGCACCCGGCCGCCTGTCTGCACATAGACGTCCGTCACCATCCCGCTCATGGGGCTTTCAATTTTCCCTTCCTGCTCCTGAATGGCCTTGTATGATGCAAGATTTTCCTGTATCGCCGCCAGCTCTGTCCGATAGACTGCCAGTGTGGCATCGACGTTATCCTCCTGCAGAATGTCCTCCACCTTGCGGCCGGCATCCTTAATGGTATTGTCCCGGTTCCACTTGGCGTCCGCCTCCGCATAGGCGGCGGCCTGAAGCTCCTGCTTCAGCCGCTCCTCCTCCTGTTCTCTGGCCTGCCGTTCCGCCTCCATCTCCTCCTCGGTCTTCGACTCTCCATTTTCCTTTTTCCAGTCGCCCTCATGCTCTCTGTTCTGGGCCTGCAGTTCTTCCAGCGCCTCCTCGGCCTGGGCCACACCCTCGGCAGCCCTGCCCACCAGCGTATCCTGATATCTGGCAAGGGCGTCATAATCCTCCCTTGCCCTGGCTTCCTCCAGTTCCCTCTGGCTTTGCGCCAGCTCCTTATTGTGGACGATGGCATCAATCTCAAGCTGTACTTTTGCCGCTGCCAGCTCCTGCTCCTCCATGATCTGCTCCATATCTTCCAGATCCACCGTAAACAGCAGATCTCCCTCTTCCACTTTATCCCCGGCATGCACCGCAAGTTCCTTCACCCGCAGTCCGCTCAGCGCCGTCACCGGCAGTTTGGCCCCTGCCTCAACGATGCCCTCCGCCTCCACGATATGCTCAATATATTTGGAGTCCGTCCGTGTTGTCGAAACCATTGGCAGCTTTGAAGTATATATGCTTTTTGACACCAGCGTACACAGCCACATAAAAGCCATAAAAACCGCCAGCCCCGCTGCAATCCTCTTCCTCCGCTTATCCATGATTCCATCCTCCTCACATTCCTTCTATCTTTAAAACGTGCTATTCTTTTAAACCCGAATACACAATTCCCTGCTCCAGATAATCCTGTCCCAGAACAAACACAAAGGCCGCCGGAATCAAAGTGACAAAGGAGGCGCAGAGCGCAAACCCAGCCTGCAGCCATGAAATCTCCGGCAGATATAAGGACAGCGGCCACAGAGCTTTCTCTTCCAGAAAGGCCAGCGGCTGTTCCATCAGATTCCAATATTCCAAAAACCCTAACACTATGGCAGACAATATCCCACTTTTCCCCAAAGGAAGCCCCATTGTCAGAAATATCCGCAGTTCCCCTGCCCCATCGATTCTGGCCGCCTCAAACAGCTGCGGCGGAATTGCCCGGAAGCCGCCGTAAGACAGAAAGATCGGCAGAGTGGAAAACACCGCCGGCAGAATGATCGCCGCATGGGTATTCATCAAGGTCAGACGGTCAAGCACCAGATAGCTGGACAGCATGGTCACCTGAAAGGGCAGAAGCATCAAAACCACATAGAGGGCAAACAGCGGCCTGCTCCCCCGCACGGAGTAAGCCGCAAAAGCCCATGCCGCGGGAACGCCCACCAGAAGCTGTCCCGCCAGAATGCAGAGCACCAGTTTCACGGAATTCCAGAACAGGACGAAAAAGGAAGGCGTCATAAACAGAAGCCGCCCGTAGTGCTCGAAAGTGGGATAATCCGGCATCACTTTCCAGCGGATATATCCCTCCCCGTCCCCGAACACAGGCGCCAGATACGCTTTCATTTCCAGGCCATCCATGACTGATCCAGTCAATATCAAAAATACGGGAAAGCAGATCAGAACGGCCGGCACAAGCAGTGCGCCTGCCGCCAGATATTTGCTGACCGCCCCGCCAATTTTTCTCTTCACTTGCAACATATTTTAACCCCGTTTTAACAGACAACACTCTATTTTCACCGCACTGCCAATGCCCGAAGCCGCTTCCGCCCCGTTCACTCCGCACGGTCCCAGATCCGCTGCAGCGCCATAATCGCCACAAAAAGCACCGCTCCCACGCAGACTGCCGCAGCCGCCATCTTGTCAAACTCCAGATTGACGAACCAGTTGTTGAACAGATGCTGCAGCAGGTAAATATCCTCCTGCGGATAAGACCCTGCCACCAGATAAGCCTCCCTGTAAATCTTGAAGGAATTGAGGAAGGACAAAATCACAATCGTGTAAAAACTGCCTTTCAGATTCGGCAGGATGATATAGCGGATGCACTTCCATCTTCCCGCCCCGTCCACCCTGGCCGCCTCGATAAACTCATTGGGTATGGACAAAATTCCCGCCAGCCAGAGCACCACCGTGTAGCCTGTGTTTTTCCACAGATAACTGGCCACCAGCACCCAGAAGGAAGCGCCCGTCCCCAAATAATCCATCGTCACATTCTCCCACAGACCTGTAAACTCCCCGATCTTTGTGAGAAACAGGTTCAGGAACCCCTGTCTGTAAAAGACCATTTTCCAGACGAGAACGATGGTCGCCGTCGGCATGGCCAGCGGAAACAGATACACCGACTTGATCAGCGAGGCATTTTGAAACCGGCTCAGTGTAAACGCCACCAAAAGGCCTGCCAGCACCAGAAGAGGGATACAGACCACCGTAAAACGCGCGGTATTTTTCACCGCCAGCATAAAGGCCTGGTTCTGAAAGATGACGCCGTAATTTTTTACGCCGGTAAACTCTCCCGTGACCGCTGTCTGGAACGACCGTTTCACCACATCTAAAAAAGGCAGCAGAACAAAGAGCGTCACCCCGGCAAGGCTTGGCAGGAGAAAGAGAAAGAAAGCCATTCTCCTTCTCCATCCCCGTTTTCCTCCGCCTGCTGTTTGCGGCGTTCTTTCTTTATGTAAACCAGTTATTCCTCTTTTTATTCCATACACGCCGTTCAAACTCTCCCATTATAGTACAGTATTTGACATTATTCTATTATTTTCCACTTCATTATACTATTCCGACATATAAATGGCAATTTTCTCCTGCACAAGCTGCACCGCCTCCTCCAGGCTGCATTTGTCCTCCAAATACCATTTTCCCACTTCCCGCACCACGTCCTCCACCACCGCATCGGACAGATAAGGCGTTCTGACAGAGGAAAGCATGTCATACAACTCCTTCGTTTCCTGCTTTGTGGGCACATAGATTTCCAGAGAAATCATCGTGCCGTCATCTTCCGAAAGAGCATAGCCGCTGAAAGGCTCTCCCGGATTTGCCTCATTCCCGGTGAGCATCCCTCCCAGGCTGTCCAGATAGGTCTGCAAACCGGCCTCATTGATCGGAAATCCTGTGGGATAGATCAGACTCTGTGTCTTTTCGGAGAGCACTTCCTGCAAAAGCCCGGCCGCCTGCTCTGTCTGGGAAGAAGCCGCATTGATTCCCATCAGCGCCATCGGCTTATAGGCATCCTTCACGCTTCCGGGCAGCGGCGCCAGCTGACAGTTCGTGCCGTTTTCCCCGTTTTGCGGCTGTTTCACCGACTGTACAAAGGCATAATTGTAAGCGTTCTTCAGTTCGCCCAGCGTCACCTTTTCATGGCCTGCCACAATCTGTGTCGCGCCGCCCTGCAGGTCATTGTAAGCGCTGAACTCGTGGCTGCTGTAAACCCATTTCTGACTTCTCTCCAGATATTTACGCAAAATATCCTCCGGCAGCCCTTCCATGCAGGCGCTGTAAATCCTTTTCGTCTGCTCCAGATAGTTGGACATCTCTGCCTCATTGAACTGCCCCTTCTCCGTAAACCACAGCGGCGCGGACACCGGCATCAGCGCATCCAGCAGCATCTCCTCGCTGTAAGTCTCCATAATCCCCTCTCCCGGATGTTCACTTCTGAGCTTTTCTATCATATCCGCCAGCGTGGAAAGGTCTGACACCCCTGTCATATTTTCCTTATCCGTCATGTACAGGGACAGCGTCACCGCCGCCGGGATCATACGGATTTTTCCGTCCTCTGTAAAGCTCTCCTTAATGTTTGCGAGGAGTTTTTCGTTCTCCTCAATCTTTGCAAGGTACGGCGTCAGATCAGCCAGCACGCCTTTCTCCACATAGGAATTTGCCGGAAGGCCGTCCAGAAGCAGGAAATCCGGCCCTTTGCCCGCCATAATTTCCGTATTCAGCTTCTTTACCGCATCCTCTCTGGTGGCGCCGCTTTCCTCATCCATGCCAATCTTGTATTCCACATAGACATCCGGATGATTTCCCTGATAGCGGATGATCGCCTGCCGCAAAATATCGTTTTCCGTCAGGCTGTAGGCCGTGAGCGTCTGCAGCGGCACCGTGCTGATATTCGGATCATATACAAAGGATGATATTTTTCCCTCGGAAAAAGCCGCCAGGAACCCTTCCTCCGCCGTTCTTATCATCTTCGCCACATGCTTCGTGGGATCACTGAAACTGGTCAAGCCGCCATTGATCACCTGTTCCATGACGGTGCCGCCAATTACATGACGATATACTCCCTTGCCGCACACAAGATAGATGCCCGCCTCCTCAGCCGGAAAAATGCTGTAAGTAGACTGCGCAACAAGCTGGTTCATCGTACAGTTTTCCTTCACAAAATCCGTAATAACATCGTCCTCGATCTGCTCCCCCGTGTCCAGATGATACAGGGCAACACCCTCCTGCTCATTCTTGAGCGCCATATAATTTTCCCAGACACAGATTACATCCGGCGTGAAATCCGCCGTCAGAAACAGTTTTGCCCTCCCTGCTTCCATGTCGATCTCGTAAATCTTCTGATCCATCGTCGCCACAAAAAGCCTGCTGCCATCCTCCGAAAAGCTCAGACACTTCGCCAC
>CAJTTT010000017.1:22976-45053 GCA_910579285.1 uncultured Lachnospiraceae bacterium
ACGTCAAACTCCCCAGTCGGCACATCAACCCACTTTCCGCTGCCCTGCGGGGGAACAATGCAGACGCAGACCCCGTTTCCCTTTACTTCCGGCTCTTCGGTCTCTGCCGCTTCCTCATCACTCTCCGACGACTCATCCTCCGCTTCCGGCTCCTCACCCTCTTCGCTCTCCGACGGCTCTTCCTCCTCCCCGATTTCATCTTCTGCTATCATCACACCATAATTTTTGCAGAGAATAGCCATACTTCCATCGGAGGACGCCTTCATGTCGAATATATAATAATCCATCACAAACTCGTTCCATTCCGGCACCATATCCGGCTGCCATGTGGCGCCGCCATCCTCAGACGTCCAGCGTCCTTCCGCACCGTTTTCCAAAAGGACAAGCTTCCCATCCGTAAGCTCTTTCAGATCCAGAATTTCCCCGGTATCTACATCCATCATGGTCTCCACATACCGGCCCATTGCCACGCTGTCTTCAGCCGGCTTCCCTGTGCCTGAAGTCCCGTCTTTCCCGTCCCCGGCCGGGCCGCCGCATCCCGCGAGGGACAAAGCCATCACCCCCGCCAGCCACAAAGCCGCCGCCCGCCTCCTGCCATTTTGCTGTCTCATCCCGTTCACCTGCATCTGAATTGCCCTCCATACTTTCCATATCATACCTATGCGGAGAATGCCCGCACTCTGGGCATTCTCCCGCGTGAGAAGGAGTTGCACCGCAACTCTTAGAACTTCTTCGCGAAACAGCCTTTGCTGTGAGCGATTAGAAGTTCTTCTCACGCTCTTATTCCGCCATATACAATTCCACCCGCGACTTAATCTTCTGCACCGCCTCGTCTACAGACAGCACACCCTGCAGATACTGCGCGCCGATCTCTATCACCGCATTTTCCACCACGGCATCTGCCACATAGGGCGTCTTCACCTGACTGCAAAGCGTATAAAGATTCTGAAACTCCTCCTGCGTCGGCATATAGATATCCATATGGAACTCCCTGCCATCGGCATAACTGCCTCCTACGGAACTGCTCGGTTCCCCATATGCCTTATCTGTGCCGCCGTTCTTAAAAATCTTCCACTGATTGCTGAGCTGTTCTTTCAGTGCGGTCTGGTTCACCATGAAACCGTCATAGAGAAGGCTCTGCACTTGTGTACCCATAATGATGTCAAAGAACCGCTCCGCGTCCTCCTGATGCTCGGAGACGGATGAGAGACCAACCAGAACCGACGGCTCAAAGACGCCCTCGCTCATACCGTCAAAAAATTTCATGTCCACGTCCTCAAAACCCTCACAATATTTCATGGATAATCCGCTCTGATAGCTATAAACATTTTTAAGCATGCCAAAGCTGAGTTCCATGCCCTGGAGCAGAAAATCATCATAATCCAGTCCCACGCTGTTAAAATTCTCATAGGCGTATTTCTCCTGCTTATAGTAATCCCTCTGCCATCCATAGGACTCCTTCACATCATCCGGGACTCCTTCCAGAGATGTTGTATAAATCTGTTTCATCACAGACAGATATTCCGAGAGCGCTTCGCCGTCAATGCTGCCCGACTCCTCGATGAAGGCCGTTGCCGCCACGGGAAGAAGCCAGCGCACCGTCGCCTCCTCGGAAAAGAATCGGCAGATTTCCGCCTCCGGCTTCTCTGCTTTAATCTTCTCCACGGTGTCTGCCATAGACTGCAAGTCCGTAATGTCCGCGATCTCATCCTGCCTGCCGATCATCATGGGGATCTGGAAAGTAACCGGCATCATGTACACACTTCCCTCGCTGTCAAACGCCTCCACGATATTGGGAAGCAGCACCGCATCCCCCGACAGGCTGTCAATGTGGGGCTTCAGATCTTTCAGAATCCCCTTCTCCTCATAGGATTCCACAGGAAGTCCGTCCAGAATGATCACGTCCGGCCCTTTGCCCGTCATCAGTTCCGTATTTAACTTCTTGATCGCGTCCTCCGCCGCTTTTGCATCCACACCACTGACACCCACTTCATACCTCACAAAAGTGTCCGGGTTTTCTGTCTGGAACTGGGCGATCGCCTGCCGCACAGTGTCCTGCTCCTCCAGTGAGTAGACCGAAACCATATTTTCCGGCACTGTGGGTACATTGGGGTCGTACTTGTAAAGTGCCGCTTTTCCGCCGGAAAACAGTACCGCAAACTCATTCTCCCCGTATGTAGTGACACCGATCATATTCATGGATGGATTGCTGAAACTGGTGAGGGCACCGTCTATAATCTGTTCCATCACGCTGCCGCCGATCGCATGACGGTACAGTCCGCCCGTGCCCGCCAAGTACATCACACCGTCTTCCCCCGGTAGCATATACACGGAGTAGCTGTCATTGGCATAATATTCATCCTTATAGTTTTCCTCCATGAAGCTGGCAAGGACGCTGTCTTCCACCCACTTTTCTTCCTCTCTGTCATAGATGGAAATGCCGTCTCTGGAAGTGAGGAAAAACATATCATCTCCCTGACATTTGACCAGATCCGGGCGCCACTCCATCGTCACCTCTTTCGTCAGCGCCCCGCTCTCCACGTCCACCCGGTAAATCGTGCCCCCGCCGGTCACCGTGCCAAAAAGTTCCCCCTCCGGGGAATAAAAAATCTGATAGACATAATTGTCGTCCGGCCCCACAGGCAGCGAATCGAGCGTCTTCACCGTGCCATCCGGCCTGGCCACATGGAGCGAGGGATCAAATGTCCCTGTCTCTTCATACTCCCCAGTCTTTACAGAAAGCACCGCTACCGTGCCGTCCGGGGCGGCATCCATACTGAAAATATAGTTCTCCTCCGTAAATTTTTTCATATTATCAATCCCCGGAATCGGAACTTCCTCCCAACTTGCGCCATCATCAGAGGAAACAAGCTGTCCCGCTCCCTCATCAAGAATCAGCAGTCTCCCGTCCGAGAGCGCCGTGATGCTGTAGGATCTGGACACACTCTCTGGAAGATCCGTCACGGTCTCCACATAGCGCCCCATAGCCGTCGGTTCCTTCCCGGATTCTTCTGCGTCTGTCCCGGACGATCCCTGCTGCACATCGTCCTTTCCTGTTTCGTCCGCTTTTGACGCTCCCTGCCCGTCCGTGGAAGCCCCCGGGGTTCCGCCGCCACAGCCGCAAAGCACCCCCGCCGTCATGGCAAGCATAAGCAGAACCGCTGACACGCTCCTCATGCTTCTGTATTTTCTTTTTTGCTTTCTATGACTGCCGTTATCTAAAAATTTTCTCATCATACGAACTAATCCTCCATCTCAGAGCCATTTACTGTGCTACATAAACGTCATCATCACGATGCTTTCCGCAAGGAAGCTCCCGTCTTCCTGCCAGCTTCCTTCCATATGAATGGCCATTCCCTCCTTCAGCTCATCAGCCAGACCCTCTCTGGATGAAATGTCTTCGGGGTTAACGCCGCCGTTTTTAACCGTCTTATACTGCCAGCCGCAGTTCTGGCTCACATGTACCGTGATCAGATCCTCTTCCTCCTCGTACCCGGGCGCCGGAGCCGCTGCCAAATCAGCGCCTCCCTCGGACCATTCTTCCGTCCTGCTGACCACGAAGCTGTCCTGGCTCACGCTATGGACATTCCCTTCCAGCTCTGCGCTTCCGGTAGACTGCGCACTCACCTTCTCTGCGGCGTTATCTTCCGAATCGTCCCCCTCGTTTTCATCCGCTTTGCCCTCCGAAGCAGATGCATTCTCCTCGTCCGCAGCCTCTCCCGGTTGATTTTCGGTGTCCGCTGCCTGCTGTCCGTTATTGGCATCCGCCGCTCCCTCTGCATCGGCGCCGCCGTCTTCCTCATACGGCTCCTCCATATCCCCCGAAGATAACTGTACAGGCACCGGCTCCTCCACCTGCCCGCATGCTGCCGTCAGAACTGCCAGCAGGAGACAGGCTGCAGCCGCCATCCCCCTGCTTCTTTTTCCAATCCTTGCTTCTTTCTTCCACATGTCTGTCATTTTATTATCCTCCTATCCTATCAGTTTTTTCTCTAAAGAATCTCTAAGAATCTTTAAGTATTTCTGAATCTGTCTTCATAAAGTATTCACTATTTATTTTGCCGTTTTTGATGCCGGAGCGAAAACTACACATATTCTTCCATGATCACCCTTGTCGCCACAAAGGTATCGCCGTCGTAATATCCTTCCAGCTCCACGCCCATACCTTCCTCCAGATCCGAAACATCGGCATCCCGCATGTCAATCCCCGCGCCGCCTCCCGAAATGATCCAGCGCTCCACCTTTGTATCGGCCGTAAACCTGACGGGAATTTTTTCCGCATCCTTCTCATCCAGCATGGTAACCGTATTATCTTCATTCATCAGTGTGGTCTGGGCCAGCGTCATGCCGTCTGTCTGCGGACTCTGTACCTTGCCGCCAAGATATTGCGTCCCTTCCGCAGCGAGAACCGCCTGCCCTGCTTCCTCCGGCTCCTCCGATTCCCCGGCGTCCTTTTCTGCATGTTCTGTCTCCGGCTCCTTCGCGGAAACCAGTTCCTCTCTCTTCCACTCACCCGCCTGCGTCTCAGTCGTATCCGTGCCGTCATTCCCTTCCTTCACGTCCTTCGATTCCCCGTCCGCCTCCGTCTCTGTTCCAGTCTCTGCCGAAACATCCTCATATACTCCCGCTGATACTTCCTCTGTACCTGCGCATCCCGTCAGCCCCAGAATAACCGCCAGCCCAAGCGCCACACCAATTCCTTTTTCGTTTCTCATACTGCACACATCCTTTCCGCGGGCTGTCGTTCTTTTCGTTATGTAACCCGCCATTTTTTATTTCCCAATCTTAGCAGGCCTTCCTCTAAAGTATCTCTAAAATTTCTTAAGGTTTTCTTGTGTTTGGCGGATTTCCAAAATTTCCGCCAACGCAAAAACTCTCCCTGCACGGGAGAGTTTTTTGTTCTTTTCATATTTTACAACATTTCTACTATCGGCTCAGATGTTTGCTCAGAACTTCGATAAACAGCTCAATGTCAAGAGGCTTGGCGATATGATCGTTCATGCCGCTCTTTAATGCCGCCGCCTTATCCTCCTCCAGCGCATTCGCTGTCATGGCAATGATCGGCAGCGTCCTCACATCCTTTCTCGGCAGAGATCGGATTGTCCTGGTCGCCTCATAACCGTTCATAATTGGCATCTGCACATCCATCAGCACCACGTCATAATAGTTTTCTTCCGACCGCTTCACCATATCCACAGCGTCGGTTCCGTCAGGCGCAGATTCCACTTCAAATCCGCTCTCTGTCAATATAACTTCCGCAATCTCGCGGTTCATCTCGATATCCTCCACAAGAAGGACGCGTTTGCCGCTGAAGTCAATCTGCTGCCATGCCGGCCCCGCAGCCTCATCCTTGACGTCCATACTGTTTGCCGAAAGAAGCGCAGACTTCAAGTCAGACATGAACAGCGGTTTTGCACAGAAGGCCGTGACGCCCGCCGTCTTCGCCTCCTCCTCAATATCCGTCCAGTCATAGGCTGTCAGGATGATGATCGGCGACTCCTCACCGACCGCGCTCCGAATCTTTCTCGCGGTCTCGATACCGCTTGTCTCGGGCATCTGCCAGTCAATAATATAAGTATGATAGGAATCCCCGTCATCCCGCGCGACTTTGGCACGGTACACTGCCTCACGGCCGGATGTCGTCCATTCTGCACGCAGGCCGATCGTTTTCAGCATCTTGCTTACGCTGTCGCAGACGTTTAAGTCATCATCCACCACAAGTGCACGCAGGCCTTCCAGCTCTTTGATCTGCTCCGCATTCTTTTCCACATCCTGCAGTTTCAGGGTAAGATTTACAGTAAAGGTACTGCCTTTACCCACCTCGCTCTCAACCGTCACCGTACCGTTCATCATCTCCACAATATTCTTGGTGATGGCCATGCCAAGTCCTGTGCCCTGGATACCGCTTCTTGTGGTCGTTGTCTCTCTCTCAAAAGGCTCGAACACATGCTTCACAAATTCTTCCGACATGCCGATACCGTTATCCTTGATGATGAAAACATAATCGCCGTACCCGTGCTTGAACGTGGTGTGCTGCATGATTCGGAAGGAAATCATGCCTCCGGCCGGCGTGTACTTCACTGCATTGCTCATCAGATTGATGAAAATCTGGTTCAGCTTGAGCGGATCGGTAATCACATCCTCGTTTACCACCTCGAAGGTATCTATGAAAAGCTCCAGCTGCTTCGCTTTCACCTGCGGCTGTATGATATTGACCAGATTGTGCATCAGTTCGGAAATGTTGCACTCCTGCTCATGGATCTGCATCTTACCGCTCTCGATGCGGCTCATGTCAAGAATATCGTTAATCAGGCTGAGCAGATGGTTGCTGGAGGAAAGTACCTTCTGCAGGCATTCTCTCACCTGATCCTTATTGTCAATACGGCTCGCCGCGATCGTCGCAAAACCGATAATGGCGTTCATGGGTGTGCGGATGTCATGGCTCATATTCGAGAGGAACGTAGTCTTCGCCTCATTGGCCTGTCTTGCATGCATCAGGGCATCCTGCAGCGCCTCCGTCTGTTCCTTCTGTTTGATTACCTGATCTGTAATATCCTTGGAGACAACCATCGCAATCAGGTCATTGGTCATATCGTCCCTTGTCATAATAAAGGACTGGCGTACACACATCCTGTCTTTCTCGTCATCCACCTTGCTCCAGTAGTCCACCTCGACTTCCGCTTCTCCCTGTTCGAAGCAGCTCTTCAGGTAACCCACATCCACTGTATTGGTATAGTCCTCCATAGATTCTCTGAGAACAAACTGTTTCCATTTTTCGAAATACTCCGATGCGCTGCATGGCGCCTGCAGCCCGGCTTTCGCGAGAAGAGAAATGGTCTCCTCATCCTCCACACACGTCACATCCTGCTCAATCAGATCCTGGGTCAGATTCAGTTCATAGGTGCTGAATGCGTTGGAGGTGATCGCGATTCTGTACTGCCGCTCCTTGCGGTTCATCACCGCCATCTCCTCTTCCCCTCTCAGCTCCCGCATCTTCATCTCCGTAATATTCTGACGGACATAAAGAATTTTGCTCGCTTTTTCTTCGTGCCGTTCCAGACAGACGGTAATTAACTGCTCCCACTCCTCCTTGCCGTCCCGCATCACATGACATTCATAAGTAAAGGTATCCTGCCCGGTCAGATTGTCTATGATGGAATCCACTTTGAGGGTCTGCCGGAATTCCTCCTGCGCTTCCTCCCCGATAATCTCCTTGCTGTGGTTTTCCAGCACATTGGCATAATCTCCCTCTCTCACCATCTGATTGTCCTGCAGATTTACGTCTGCAGTATAGGCATAGACCCCTGTCTCTAAATCAACCGTCAGATATCTGGAAGCAAACAATGTGTTTAATCCCTGCAGCACATAATTGATCTGGCTGTTTTCCACCTCCAGCTTTTTCCTCTGCTTAGCCGCCTGTACAATTGCGAGCGTGAAGTAAATAACAAATAAAATGAGCAGCGCCATCTCAAGACGGACGCCCGCCGCGTTCGCACCCTTTATCATCTTCTGTGTCACGCTTGGCGGAAAGAGCTGCACCATAACGTAATCACTGTCCGTAATATAAGTCACGCACAGATTGTCCGCCTTACTGTTCTCCCCGCAGATAAATGCACCTTCCCCGCCGTTTTCAAAAACAGCCTTTGCCGCTTCCGCCGTATTCTGGTCGATCTCGCCCGTGCTTACCAGAATATCGATCAGATTTTCCTCGCCATAATCCTGATCGTCAGAGCTGGCTATCACCCTGCCGTCCGGCATACACAGCCAGGTAGTCGAGGGCTCTCCGAAATAGGTGGTGCGGAGAATCTCCTTCATATACTGCTCCGCCAGATAGGATCCCCGGACAATGCCGACAATCTTTCCGTTCATCCGCACCGGCGCAAAAAAGACAAGTCGCGTCTCCTCATCGGTCAGACGCTCGTCAAAGAGAACAGATATGCCGCTCTCTCCCTGCATCCCTCGCGTGTAATAATCCCGATCCGCCGAATTGACCGTTCTGCCGTCAGAAAAATGGGTTATTCCTTCCGCATCCGTAAACCGTATGGTGTCAAACACAGAATTTCTCTCTATTTCCGCAAGCGTCTGCGTCGGAATAGAATCGTCTGTCAGAGAATCGTTGAAGAAATAGGCATAGGCATTTATAATACGCACCCCGTTTTCCAGTTCGCCAACCACCTGCTTGGCTTTCTGGCGCATCGCATCCTCCGCGTAATTTTTATTCTGTTCCGCAATTCTTTCTTTATTCTGTACCGTGTAGGAATTGAATAGAAGAAACACAATCAAAACCAGCGGAACGGAAACTGCAAACAACTGTAATACTCTCTTTCCACGCATATTTATATATTCCCTCCAAAGCATATCGGGCTGCCTCTGCCCTCTTATTTATACTCTTTCTCTTTTAGAATCCTGTCAATCAGTTCCTGCAATGCATCAATGTCAAAAGGCTTTGACATATGTTCGTCCATACCCGCCCTCAGGGATTTCCGTCGGTCCTCCTCCATGGCGTCCGAGGAGAGCGCTATGATCGGTATTTGGGAAACCGCCTCCTGCTCCAGCTTTCGGACTGCCTGCGCCGTCTCATAACCATCCATGCCGGGCATCTGAATATCCATCAGCACCAGCACATACCGTCCGGGTTCAGCCGCCTTCAGCATCTCATAGGCGCTCATACCGTCACAGGCCGTGTCCACCTGATAACCCATATTTTTAAGAAGCTCTTCCTCTATTTCCCGGTTGATGCCGTTATCTTCCACCAGAAGAATGCGGGGTTTCTTTCCCTCCGCCTCCTGGCTGTCAGCCGCCGCACTTTCATGTTCCATAAAAGATGCAGTCACAGGATATTTGATGGGAAGGTTCACGGTAAAGACACTGCCCTCTCCGACCCTGCTCTCCACGCTGATGCTGCCGCCCATTGTTTCCACATAGCTTTTCACCACAGCCAGTCCCGCGCCCGGCATTCCGTTATAGACCGCGCTCTTTTCCTGTCTGGCCGGCTGAAAGATCGTCTCAAACTGATCCTCAGGAATCCCGCAGCCGCTGTCCTCGATACGGAAACGGTACATCCCCCGCCCCTTGATGTCGCTTGCGCTTTCCCTGACTGTCAGACTCACCGTTCCCCTGGACTTCGTATATTTGATGGCATTGTCCAACAGCTGATTCAAAATTTCACGAAGCCTTATGTAATCGACCTCCACCGTCAGATGGGTGATTTCCGATTTGTCTATCCGAAGGCTGATATTTTTCGCTTTCACCGGCCGCTCTGCGCTTTTCTCCACTTCCCTGAGCAGCTCGCCCAGATGGTATTCCCTCTCCGTAAGCTCTGCCCTTGCCGGCTCATTCAGATTATCTTTCAAAAACTCATTGAAAACCGCAAGAAGCTCCTCCCCGGAAAGATGGATTTTCTCTATGCATTCGCCCACTTTTCCCGGATCTCCGACACAGCCTTTTAAAAGCTCGGCATACCCGATAATCGCGTTCAGCGGTGTCCTGATATCATGGGACATGTTTGCAAAAAAAGTGTTCCTGGCAAGACGCTCCATCTCCGCCTGCCGCAGTGCAGACTTTAAAAGCGACTGCCGCTCGATCTGCTCCGTAATGTCCCTGGATACGGAGAGCGCGATCACATCCCCCGTATGTTCATTTTTTTCCAGAAAAAACAGATAATGACTCAGCCGTTTTCTGCCGTACATATCTGTCACCCAGCTGTCATAAATCTGTTCCCGCTCCCCGTTCTCATAACAGCTAATCAATCTTTCAATATCAAAAAACCGTCTGTACTCCTCCACTTCCCCGGTTTCTGTGAAATCTGCCCAAAACCGTGTGAAATCAGAATACTTTTCAAAGGGAGTGACCCCCATATATGCGAAGAGGTTCTGTACCCGCCCCTCCTCATTTAATACGGAAGCTGAAATAAACTCGTCCCTCGTCAGATTAATCTCTACAAAGGAGACCGCATTATAGAGAAGCGCCCTCTTAAAATAATCCTCCCGCAGATGCGCCGTGTAAAGCGCCTCATTCACCCGCTCAATTTCTGCCATCCGCCTGTTGATCCGCTCTGTAGCGTCCTCTATGAAAACATAGAAAAGCTCTCCATAAGCATCGGTATGCACTACATGTCCGTAATCTTCCACCCAGCGTACCGTGCCGTCCTTACGGATTATTCGGTATTCCACATAGTCAAGTCCCTCTCCGCTATCCGCAATCTGGGCGCGGATGCTTGCCTCAACCATGTCAATATCGTCAGGATGGACAATCCCCCTGAAAGTGTAACCGGTCAGTTCGCGAAACTCTTCCTGCGTGTCACAGCCAAAGATCCGCAGCATGGCGTCATTTATATAGATCAGTTCCTCATCCCCGTCCGCGTGGTAAATAAAAAAGCCGCCGGGCATGCCCCCTGTAATCTGCTCTATAACGGGCAGCGTATGCTCATCAAAGCTGATTGTACCTTTCGCGTTATCTGTGTATGCTTTCACTGCCTCTCCTCCCAGAACGATTATACAATTTTATATGGAAAAAGAAAAGGGCTTAGAGGTTTTTTAAAGAATTATGTGATAGAATACTGGTAGAAGGTAGGACAGATCATGCGTATACTGCTTGCAGAAGATGATGAAAAACTGAATGAGACGCTTGTTTACGGGCTGACACAGGCCGGCTTTATCGTTGACGCCTGTTTTGACGGGGAGGACGCCCTCTTCTACGGAGAACAGAAAATCCATGATATTATCCTTCTGGACCGCATGCTGCCCTGTATGGAAGGCACGGATGTGCTTGCCGCCCTGCGAAAAAAAGGCATCTCCACGCCTGTGATCCTGATTACCGCTCTGGGAACGCTTTCCGACAAGGTGGAAGGACTGGATCTGGGCGCGGACGATTATCTGGTAAAACCCTTTGCCATAGAGGAGCTTTTAGCCAGAATCCGCTGTGTGGCCAGAAGACCGCACCGTATTGTGGCTGAGGAGACGCTCACCCTTTCAGACATCTCCTGGCTGCCCGCGGAAAACCGGCTCAACGGTCCCTCCGGGCACTGTACATTGTCGAAGCGGGAGGCCTCGCTTCTGGAAGCTTTTATGAAAAGCGGCGGCGCCACCCTCTCCAGAAGCCACCTGCTTTTAAAGGTCTGGGGCCCCGACAGCGATGTGGAAGAGGGCAATCTGGACAACTATATCCATTTCCTTCGCAGACGCCTGAAAGCGGTTGGCAGCCGCCTGTGCCTGAAAACCGTCCGCGGCGTTGGCTACGCTATCGGGGAATCACAGTAAAGTAACACAGAAATGGGGACCAGACATGTTTCGAAAAGTACATCTGTATCTCACGGCGCTCTGCGCCGGCATTACCACCGCCATCCTGATCGTGATGTCCCTGCTCTATCTGTACCTCTCTGAAAAGGAACTGTACGAAAACCAGTTCCGCTCTTTCCAAAACGATATCATTACCATTTCCACCAGTTTAGAGCAGCAGTCCGTGATCTCTATGGAATGGCTTTCCAAAATGGAAGCCCGGGGCGGCTATACTTTTTATGCCCTGGATAACGGCATCCCCTTTCTCTACAACAGGCTCACCAGTTTTTCCGAATCCTCCGAAATCCGCAGTTTCCTTGATGCCTGCCTGGAATACTATGAGTCCCACTATGAATCCGTCTCTTTGGAGGAAGGCGGCGACAGTCCCTACAATACCTGCCGGCATGTGGAATTTTCTTTTCACCCCGCCGAAACAGAACAGGAATTTTATATCAGCGTCATTGAACTGAAGCGTGGCACGTCCTCCCTGCAGCTTTTGGTGCTCTCCCCTCTGGATTTTCTCCGGGAGCAGATCACCAAACAGAGAGTGCGCTTCTTTCTGATTGATATCGCCGCTATCCTGCTCTTATCCCTTTTTTCCTTTTTCTTTACCGGGAAGCTGCTTCAGCCTGTGATTGAAAGCCGCAGGAAGCAGACGGAATTTGTAGCTGCCGCCTCCCACGAACTGCGCACCCCCCTTGCCGTAATTCTCTCCGCCGCTGAATGCTGCCGGGACGCAGATACGGAAAAGCAGTCCCGCTTTCTCGACACCATCAAGCAGGAAGGTGATATTTTGACTTCTCTAGTCAACGACATGCTCACTTTGAGCGCCTCCGACTCCCAGCGCTTCTCCTTCCGCCCGGCTCCCGTAGAACTGGACACGCTGGTTATCAACACTTACGAAGCCTTTGAGCCGTTAGCCGCCGAAAAAAAGCTGTCCCTCACCGTTACGCTGCCGGAAGAATCTCTGCCCCTTTGTACGGCGGACGCGGAACGTATCATACAGCTTCTCTCCATCCTGCTTCACAACGCGGTCAGCTACACCCCGGAGGGCGGACGCATTGACCTGTCCCTCCTACACAAAAAGAACCGCTTTTATCTGACCGTCTCCGATACCGGCATCGGGATTCCTCCCGAGGACAGGAAAAAGATTTTCGACCGCTTTTACCGGGCAGAAAAAGCCCGAAGCGCCAAAGGACACTTCGGGCTTGGTCTCTCCATCGCCTCCGAAATTGTAAAGCTCCACCACGGTACACTGAATGTCACCGGCCGCCCCGGCGGCGGGAGCGTCTTCACGGTCATTCTCCACACCTAAGCGTGTCACTTTCCCGCTTTCGGCTTGGGGTTGGTCAGCGCGCTCGGTATCTTGAAAAACACATAATTTTGTGCAAGCTCCGTGGCCGCTTCCGACAGCACATCTGGGTTCACGCCAAGCTCCACTTTCTCGCCTGTGGAGCGCTCTATCGCCTGCTGCCGCAGCAGTGCGCTGCTCACTTCTTTCCTGCCAAAAGCAATCTTCTGCTGATATTCCCGCTCGTTCTCCTGTTTGTAATGCGCCTTTGTGGCCAGATCCATGTACATCTTATGCCTCTCGGCTCTCTTCTCCCAAAAGCTTTTCTGCTTCTTTTTCTTCGCGGAATCCGTGTGCTTTCCGCCGTTTCTAAATCCCATCTGGAAGCTTTCCCCGCGGTACTCCTCCTTCGTCGCCCCGAAAAAGTGCACCCGGTAACTGCCTCCCGCATAGGCGCTCCACGGATTATGAAAGGCAAAATCCTGCCGCAGCGTATCGAGCACCCACTTCTCATAAGCCGGATCTGCCTTCATGGCCGCAAAGCCCTCCTCAGAAATTTGGACCGACACGGCGTCCCACTTCTGGGTTGCGCTGGTGGGCAGGGCCGATATCTTCTGATAGATATACATTTTATACTGATCCAGGGACATAGCCTGCACCGCCTGCTCATCGCGGTATCCCGCCTGCGGTATACTGCCAGCAGCATACGAACCGAAGGATTTTCCCGCCTCCTGCTCTTTTCTGGCAAGCTGATCCAGCACGGTCCCTGCAAAACTGCCGGCCGCCCCCATTTCTCCTGTTGCCCCGTTCGTGTCCGCTGCGTCTGCCGGTCTGTCCGCTGCACTTCCCGCCGTCTTACCGCCCGCATGTTTCATATATGCCAAAGCCTCCGCGTAAAATCGTGTCATCGGTGTAAATAAAAATTCGCTCATAAGCCTGCTCCTTCCCGCTCTCTATGTCATCCGTAAGACATAGGCGGCGATGCCTGACCTGTTTCTTCTATATAATAATACGAATCAGGGAAAGGAAAAGTTTCAAAATTCATGTATTCCCCGATTTTCATTGCAAAAACCTGCACTTTGTGTATAATAATTAACGTGACTCTTAAACCGATATCAAAATATGGAGATTACTATGATACAGGCAAATAACGTAACTTTACGCGTAGGAAAAAAAGCCCTCTTTGAGGACGTGAACATCAAATTTACCGAAGGCAACTGCTACGGACTGATCGGTGCGAACGGCGCAGGCAAGTCCACCTTTTTAAAGATTCTCTCAGGCGTCCTGGAGACCACCAACGGCGATGTTTCCATCACCCCCGGCCAGCGTCTCTCCGTTCTGGAGCAGGATCACTTCAAATACGACGCCTATTCGGTTATGGATACGGTCATTATGGGCAATGAACGGCTCTATCAGATTATGAAGGAGAAGGACGCCATCTATGCGAAGGAAGATTTCTCTGATGAAGACGGCATCCGCGCCAGTGAACTGGAGGCAGAATTTGCGGAGATGGACGGCTGGGACGCCGAGTCTAACGCTTCCATGCTCTTAAACGGCCTTGGAATCGGAACAGAACTGCACTACAGCGAGATGGCGCATCTGAACGGTAACGAAAAGGTCAAAGTGCTTCTTGCCAAGGCGCTTTTCGGCAATCCCGATATTCTGCTTCTGGACGAGCCTACCAACCATCTGGATTTGGACGCCATCGCATGGCTGGAAGAGTTTCTGATCAACTTTGACAACACCGTGATTGTGGTTTCCCACGACCGTTACTTCCTTAATAAAGTCTGCACGCACACGGCTGACATCGACTACGGCAAAATCCAGCTCTATGCCGGCAACTATGATTTCTGGTACGAATCCAGCCAGTTGATCATCAAGCAGCGCAAGGAAGCCAACAAAAAAAAGGAAGAGCAGATCAAGGAGCTGCAGGAATTTATCTCCCGCTTCTCCGCCAACGCAAGTAAATCCAAGCAGGCGACATCCAGAAAGCGCGCCCTTGAAAAGATCGAGCTGGATGATATCCGTCCTTCCAGCCGCAAATATCCTTACATTGATTTCCGGCCCGAGCGTGAGATCGGCAACGAAGTGCTCACTGTGGAGGGGTTAAGCAAAACCATAAACGGCGAAAAGGTACTGGACAATCTCTCCTTCATCGTCGGACATGACGATAAGATTGCTCTTGTGGGCGGCAACGAGCTGGCCAAGACCACGCTGCTTCAGATTCTGACCGGGGAGATGGAGCCGGACGAAGGCACCTACAAGTGGGGCGTCACAACATCTCAGGCCTATTTCCCGAAGGACAGCACGGCTGAGTTCGACAATGACTACACCATCACCGACTGGCTGATGGGCTACTCTCCTGTAAAGGACGTGACGTATGTGCGCGGTTTCCTTGGACGTATGCTCTTTGCCGGCGAGGACGGCGTGAAACGGGTTAAAGTGCTCTCCGGCGGCGAGAAGGTACGTTGTCTCCTCTCCAAAATGATGATCAGCGGCGCCAACTGCCTGCTCTTCGATGAGCCGACGAACCACCTTGACATGGAAGCGATCACTGCCCTGAACGAGG
Source organism: uncultured Lachnospiraceae bacterium (assembly GCA_910579285.1). Lineage (GTDB taxonomy): Bacteria > Bacillota > Clostridia > Lachnospirales > Lachnospiraceae > UBA3282. The sequence goes on from CAJTTT010000017.1 coordinate 38,113, forward strand.
GGATGAAGAAATTTAAGGGTGTGGAAATTTTCTCCTGCCACGACCATCAGGTCGTACAGACCACGGCCAACCGCATCATGGAAATCCTGCCGGACGGCACCTTAATCGACAAGATCACCACCTACGACGAGTATCTGGAAAGCGATGAGATGGCGAGAAAGCGCACGGTATACACAAGCACCGCCAGCGAGGAAGAGGACAATTAGGAGGAAAATGATGAAAGCTATCGACCTGCACACGCACACCTCCAAATCGGACGGCAGTTACACGCCCACGGAGCTCGTGGACTACGCCATAGAGAAAAATCTGGCTGCCCTGGCCATCACGGATCACGACAGCGTTGAGGGGCTTAACGAGGCAGTTGCCCATGCGGCCGCCCTGTCGAAGCGCGGCCTGCCCTCCGTGGAGGTCATTCCGGGCATCGAGTTTTCCACGAAATACGAGAAACAGGACGTCCACATTGTAGGACTCTACATCGCTTACGACAGGGAGGATTTTAAAGAAGCGCTTCACAGCTTCGTAAACTCCCGCGTCAACCGTAATCTTAAAATGTGCGAAAATCTGCAGGCTGCAGGCATGGACATCACCTACGAAAAACTGCAGGCCATGTACCCGGAAGCGGTCATCACCAGAGCGCATTACGCCTCCTATCTGTTGGCCCACGGGTATGTAAAAAGCCGGCAGGACGCCTTCGCCAGATACCTCGGCGATCACACGAAATACTTTGTGCCCAGGGAGAAGGTAACGCCCTCCCAGGCAGTGAAACTGATTTTAAAAGCGGGCGGTGTTCCCATTCTGGCACACCCGCCCCTTTATCATATGGGAAACAGCAGACTGGAATCCCTGGTCTCCTCTCTGAAAGAGGACGGCCTTATGGGAATCGAAGTCTTCTACAGCACCTACACCAATCAGGATGTGCGGGATATGCACAGACTGGCAGATAAGTACGATCTTCTCGTAAGCGGCGGCTCCGATTTCCACGGTGCGAACAAACCCGGCCTGGATCTCGGCTGCGGCTACGGAAAATTATATGTTCCCGAGGAGGCGCTCTTCAAAATCAAGGAGGCACTATGAAAATACTGTTCACGGATTTGGACGATACCCTCTTAAACAACCAGAGTCAGGTTTCTGCAGAAACCAAAGCCTTTCTGGATGAATTTCTTGCGGCCGGCAACCGGCTTGTCCTTTCCTCCGGCCGGCCTCTTATGAGCGTGATGGAGGTAAAGGAGCTGGCAGGTCTGACCCAGCCCGGCATCTTTTTGAGCGCCTCCAACGGCACCCGGGTTTACGACTGTGACCGTCAGCGGACCATTCGAAAATTCCATCTGCCGCTCTCTTACATCTCCTATCTGCAGGAACAGGCAAAAGCGCTCTCCTTACACATTCAGACTTACCGTGACAGCGATGTGGATGACGCCATTGTTTCCCCGGCAGACGATGAAGAGATTCAGTTTTACCGCAAAAAGATCCATCTGCCCCTTGTGGTTTCTGAAAATCTCTGTGATGCCCTCACGGAAGAGCCGTGTAAAATGCTGGCTATTAGTTTACATAACTATGAGAAATTGGAAACGTTCCGCAGAAACATCGCAGACTGGGCGGAGGGCAAAGTGCGCATGATCTATTCCAGCGATAAATATCTGGAGCTCTTCGACTGGAACGCAGGCAAAGGCAGTTCCCTGCTCTTTCTGTGCGAGTATCTGGGCATCCCCGTCTCCGATTCCTACGCTGCCGGGGACGCAGAAAACGATATCTCCATGCTGGATGCCGCAGGCTGCGGTATTGCCATGAAAAATGCTGCGGACAAAGTGAAAGCCCACGCCGATGTTGTCACAGACCTAGACAACGACCAGAATGGGCTTGCGGATATGATGCGTAAATTACTAAAACAATAATTAGCGGAGAATGCCTGTTTTTAGGCATTCTCCTGTGTGAGACAAAGTTGCCAAGAAACTCCTCTCACACTATTCTATGATCAGATACCTGCCATCTCCAATTTCAAACACTTCATCGGCTTCCAGGATTTCCTCCTCGCCGGCGCCCTCCATATCGACGCCTTCCTCCTCAAAGAACTCCCACACTTCCCTGACGGAATCCACCACAACTGCCATGCACTCCTCCAGGAAGTTCTCCGCCTCCTCGTAAGTTTCCGCTACCTTCTCCGGGTAGAGCTGCAGCTGGTTCTCCAAAAAACACTGTACTGTTTTCTCATCAAACACGGATCTTTCCTCCCTATATCTTATCTTATGGTTTTATCATACAATCATTCACTCCCGCAGAGATAAGAACTTTAGAGCAGTCCCCGTCTCTTAAGTTCCTGGCAGAGCCTTCCCACCGGCAGTCCCACCACATTGTTATAATCCCCGCAGATTCCCTGAATATGCGCCGCGCACAGTCCCTGGATCGCATACGCACCCGCCTTGTCCATCGGTTCGCCGCTGTCCACATATCTCTGGATCTCCTCATCGGTCATGGCATACATGGTCACATCCGTACACTCGGAAAAGGTCGCATACATCGGCTGCATATCCCTATACTTCCATGCCAGGGTAACACCTGTGTAAACCTGGTGGCTGCCGCCCTGCAGATCTTTTAACATGCGCGATGCGTCCGCTTTATCCGCCGGCTTTCCGAGGATTCTTCCCCAGGCGCTCACCACCGTGTCCGCGCCGATCACGACAAAATCTTCTTTCCCCTCCGCCGCGAGCTTTCCGCAGACATCCACCGCCTTCTGATAGGACAGCTCCTCCACCACTTCATCCGGCTTCTCCTTTGTGATCTTCTCCTCCACCGTGCTCGGCACGACTTTGAAGGAGATGCCCACCTGCTTCAGGAGTTCCTTCCGTCTCGGCGATGCCGAGGCAAGATAAATTTTCATATGTTCTCATTCCTTTCAAAACCTTCATACAGAGAATGCCGCTTTTTGGCATTCTCTCAAGTGAGACGGAGTTGCTCTGCAACTCCCAGAACTCTTGACGTCCGTCCTATGGCGGGACATCTTTAGAAGTTCTTTTCACTTTGGTCGTGGTGCATCTTCGGGATAAAGACCCGCTTATGCACGGTCCCCGCCTTCTCCTTCGCAGCAGCCTTGGCTGACTGGCAGAACGCAAGCTGGGCGTTGTACACTTCCTTCCCGCGCTTATCCACCTTCACATAGCTGCCGTCAGACTGCAGAATTGAGGCCTTCACCGTATCCTTTAGCTGGCACTCCAGAATGGTTTTCAGTTTCTCCTGCAGGGCAGGTTTCTCGATCGGGAAAAGTATTTCCACCCTGCGCTCCAAGTTTCTCGGCATCCAGTCCGCGCTGGCACAATAGTATTCCGGCTTGCCGTCGTTCTCGAAATAAAAGATCCGGGCATGCTCCAGAAAATTTCCCACAAGGGAACGGACGGTTATGTTTTCGCTGACACCTTCGATCCCCGCCCGCAGGCAGCAGATACCGCGGATGATCAGATCAATCTTCACGCCCGCTGCGCTTGCCTCATAAAGCGCCTCGATCACGTCCTTATCGCAGAGGGAGTTCATCTTGCCGATGATTCTGGCAGATCTCCCCGCCTCTGCGTGAGCTTTCTCCCTTGCGATCAGATGAAGGAACCTGTCCTTCAGCCAGTAGGGCGCCAGGGAAAGGCAGTTCCAGCTTCTCGGCTCCGAATACCCGGAAAGCATGTTAAATACTGCCGTGGCATCCTCCCCGATCATCTCCGAGCAGGTAAAATACCCGATATCCGTGTACAGCTTGGCCGTGGAGTCGTTGTAATTGCCCGTCCCCAGATGGACGTACCGGCGGATACCGTTTTCCTCCCGTCTGACAACAAGTGTTATTTTACTGTGGGTCTTAAGCCCAACCAGACCGTAAATCACATGACAGCCCGCTTTCTCCAGCTTTTTTGCCCAGACGATATTGTTCTCCTCGTCGAATCTGGCTTTCAGCTCCACCAGCACGGAAACCTGCTTGCCGTTTTCCGCCGCCTGCTCCAGGGCCGCAATGATGGGGGAATTGCCGCTGACCCGGTATAGAGTCTGCTTGATGGCCAGCACCTCCGGGTCCCTGGCCGCCTGTCTGATAAACCGCACCACCGGCTCAAAGCTCTGGTACGGATGATGCATCAGGATATCACCCTCCCGGATCTTCGCAAACACGTCCGCGTCCTCCGGCAGCTCCGGCACGGTCTGGGGCGGCAGATAACTGTGCTCCTTCAGGTGGTCAAAGCCCTCCACGCCATACAGCTTCATCAGAAAGGTCAGATCCAACGGCCCGCCGATGGCATAAATATCCTCCTTCGGGATTGCCAGCTCCTCCCGGATCAGTCTGAGGAGACGACTGTCAATGCCCTCCTCCACCTCCAGACGGATCACCTGTCCCCACTGTCTCTTTTTGAGCTGCTTTTCGATCTCCTGCAGGAGATCCTCCGCTTCCTCCTCCTCAATCGTCAGATCCGCGTTCCGCATGATGCGGAACGGATAAGTGCAGACAATATCGTAGTTCAGGAAAAGCTTATGAATGTTGCGCTCGATCACTTCCTCCAGAAGAATCAGCTTCCTCCCCTCCTCCGAGGGAATCTCCACCAGACGGGAAAGGACGCTCGGCACCTGCACGGTGGCAAACTCCAGCTCCCCATCGCCGTTTTTCTTCGTCATCAGAGCGCCCAGATTCAGGGACTTATTGCGGATCAGCGGGAACGGGCGGGAAGAATCCACCGCCATAGGCGTGAGCACCGGATAGACATTATCCGTAAAATAGCTGTCCACATAGGCCGCCTCCCCCTTCGTCAGATCCTCATGGTGGGTGATGATGCGTAGTCCGTTCGCTGAAAGCTGCGGCAGAAGAGAACGGTTGTAAGTATTGTACTGCTGATTCACCAGCTGATGGGTCTTCTCATTTACCCGCACAAGCTGCTCTGTCGCCGTCATTCCTGCAATATCCCGCTTCTTATAGCCCGCGTTCACCATATCCTTGAGAGATGCCACCCGAACCATGAAAAACTCGTCCAGATTTGATGCGGTAATGCTCAAAAATTTCAACCGCTCAAACAACGGCATCTGCTTATCCCTGGCCTCCGCCAGCACTCTCTCGTTAAAGAGCAGCCAGCTCAGCTCCCTGTTCGTATAATACGTCTCGTCAGAAAAACAAATTTCCTGCGCCATACCCCACGGCCTCCTTCTTAATTTATACATGTCTCTGTCTGATCACCGGGCGGACACTGTAAACCTCCTCAAAGAAGTCGGAACGCTTTGTAAACAGCCCTTTCTCCAGCGTAATGTCCACCGACTCCTCCACGGTAATGATCAGCTCCCGCTCCTTTAAGACCGCTTTTACATCCTTAAATTTCTGCTTATGGCTCCGATCAAGCCCGTTGGCAACTTTTAATATCGCTGTCAGCTTTGCGATGGTCAGATAAGCTTCCCTGTCAATGGTACTGTTTCCCCCCATCACCTGCCAGTAATCAAAATCCATGTGATTGTACTTCACCACATTGGCCACAATCTCCCGCTCCATATGGGAAAGGCCGATGATCTCCGTAGAGATGATAATATTGTAGGAACACTCCCCGAGATTTACCAGACTGATGTACTTACCGCAGTCATGTAAAAGTGTGGCAATCCGCAAAAGCAGCCGCTCCCGCTTTCCAAGACCGTGCACTTTCTTCATGCTGTCAAAGATGGTCATGGCAATCTTCTCAAGCGTTTCCCCGCGGCGTTTGCTGCCCATGTACCTCTTGCTGATATTCTGCGCGCAGGCGATGATATCCTGCTCGAAGTCATGCTCCTCCCTGATGATCTTATGCTTTTGCGCATACTCGTATGCCATGCCGTCGCATAGCGTCACGCCCGGCGCCCAGATCATCCCGGCTCCCATCATCTTGGCGATCCTGTTCACCAGCGTGCCCGATATGTAGAGAAGCGGTATGTTTTCTTCCGGCATATCCAGCGCCTTTGCCGCCTGCTGAGTCGACTTCGCGCGGATCCGTTCCAGAAACTTTTCCACGGCAGGCGCGTCCACGCTGCACTCCTCCAGCTCCATAACGTTTCTCCCCACAATGGCGGAAATGTAATCGTCCATAACGATGATGTTTTCAATCTGCCCGTCCTTCAGATACAGCTTCTTAAAAAGCATAATCTGGGAACTCACCATCTCATCCAGAATGACCTCGTACTGTCTGGGGCTGATGTTCAGCCGCCCGAGCTGATCCTGCAGCCGCAGCACTCCCAGACGCATATTCTGGGTCGTAACGAGCGTATCCTTGTCAAAGAGGGATATCTGGATGCTGCCGCCGCCGATATCCACAATCGCGGTGCCCTTCTCCACAATCTTATTGAACCGCCCTCTGGAGGCAATCGCCTTGTAATTGAGGAATCGCTGCTCCGAATTGCTGAGCACCTCAATGCGGATGCCCGTGCGCTGGGCGATTTGATCCAGAACGATCATGGTGTTTTCCGTCTCCCGGATCGCGCTTGTGCCGTAGGCGGTGTAATCGTCCACCCGGTAGCTCTTCATAATATCGTTGTAATCCCGCAGCACCCGGGAAAGCTCGTCCACACGGTCATAACTGATCTTCCCCGTGGCAAAGGTGTCCGTCCCCAGGTCAATCCGATGCCGGATATGGTCGATCTCCCGCAGTCCGTTCCTGGACGAAATCTCAAATATTTTCATGCCGAGTTCATAGGAACCCACATCTATCGCCGCAAATGTTTTCATTTTCCCCTCCCGCAATCCCTTCTTCTGCATTCCATCACAGTGAATGCCGCATTATGGCATTCTCTCAAGCGAGACCCAGAACATCCAGGTCAGCCTGCTGACTTTGCGATACAGCCTTTGCCGTGAGCAGCTAAACACTCTTCTCACTCTGGCCCAGCAGAAAATCAATGAACTGCTGCGCCGTCCTGCCGGAAAGTCCGCCGTGGGAAAGCTCCCACTTATTCGCCAGAAGAAACAGATCCTCCTC
>CAJTTT010000017.1:45063-80123 GCA_910579285.1 uncultured Lachnospiraceae bacterium
TACCTGTATACCGTGCGGCCGGCGTCCACGTGCCGCTTGTACATCGCCCGGTACTGCCTGGCCTGGAGCCGGTAGTCGTGGAGGATGTCCAGATCCTCCTCCGGCACCTGCAATCCGCTTCTCTCCGCCAGCGTTTTCACGATCTGCTGGAACTGCTTTTTATCCGGCGACCCGAAAAAGATGGTCACGCCGAAACGATAAACAAGCGACAGCTTCTCCTGCACGGTGTCTCCCGCATGCATATCCTCGTCCCGCCTGTCCGCCTTGTCGCTGTAGTTTTCCCGGATTAGGTGGCGCCTGTTGGAAGTCGCGTAAATCAACACATTGGCCGGCTTTTTCTCCAGACCGCCCTCAATCAGCGCCTTCAGATATTTATATTCGACCTCGAAATCCTCGAAGCTCAGATCATCCATATATATGATAAATTTGTAATTCCTGTTTTTGATCTGGGCAATCACCGCGTTCAGATCCTGAAACTGATGCTTGTACAGTTCAATAATACGCAGTCCCTTTTCGTAATATTCGTTGGCAATGGCTTTCACACAGGAGGATTTCCCCGTGCCGGCATCCCCGAACAGCAGGCAGTTGTTGGCGCGCCTTCCCGCCACGAAGGCCTCCGTATTCTCCGTCAGCTTCTTCTTGGGAATCTCATATCCCACCAGGTCATTCAGATACACATGCGCGATATTGCGTATCGGCACAATCTCTGCGCCGTTTTCCGTATGTTCTACCCGAAAAGCCTTGTGCAGTCCCAGGTCACCCACGCCGTACTCCCGGTAAAACTGGGTGAGTGTGGCCTTCATAGCCTCCGCATTCTCATTTTTCACAAAATGCTGCGCCAGCGTGCAGATCCTGTCCCGGATCCGTCTGTTATAAATTTTGCTGTCCGCAGAGGGCCCCTCGTAGGCAAGAACCACGGCAAACTCCGGCGCCTTCAATACTTCCATCATCTCCGTAAATTCATAGTCAAAAAATTCTTTGAAAATGGCAATGTCGTGCAGCACAAGCTCATTGATGCTGCCCTCCACCTCGCCGCGCATCTCGCATGCGCAGCTGTAACTGTTTTCATTGTTCACCAGCAGGTTTGTCAGATAGCAGTGCCAGAGATTCCCATAAAAGCCGTGATCCGCCGCCTGCTCGGAGAGCCTGTGCATGCACTTGTAAAAGAGCGGCCTCGCCCTGCCGTCCCCGGAGCGGTAATGCTCCATCAGCCACACCACATCCCGCAGGATATCCCCATCCTCAAATTCTTTATATATAATCAGTTCTTCTTCTCTCATTCTCTTCTATCCTCCGCCAGTCATTTCAAGCATTCTCTGGTGCGAAACATAGAAGTTCTTTGCGAAGCAGCCTTTGCTGTGAGCATTAGAACTTCTTTTCGCACGTTTCACGCTTTAGTAGTTGCCCAGTATTCTCAGGTTGCGCGCCTCGTCCCGCAGTCCTCTCAGGGCGTTTTTCACCGCGCCGTCCGCAAAATTCCCCTCAAAGTCAATAAAAAAGCGGTACTCCCAGTTCCGATCCTCGATGGGACGGCTCTCAATCTTCGTCATATTCAGATTGTTGTAGATAAAGTGGGACAGCATATGATAGAGAGAGCCGCTCTCGTGCGGCACCTCCAGACAGATACTGATCTTCCCCGCATCCTTTTTGAATATCTTCTGGTTGGTCACAATGATAAACCGGGTGGAATTGGTCTCCGACTGGTTCACGCCCCGCTCCAGAATGTCCAGACCATAGATCCTGGCCGCCTGCTCGCTGGCTATGGCCGCCTGGCTTCGGTCCCCCTCCTCACTCACCTTGCGCGCAGCAAACGCATTGTTTTTCAGGCTGACCTGTCTCCAATCCTCGTGTTCATTCAAATACCGCGCGCTCTGCATCAGGGACTGGGGGTGGGAATACACGGTCTTAATTTGGGAAAGCGCCGTCCCCGGCAGTCCCATCAGACAGTGCTCGATCTCAATGATCTGCTCTCCCACAATATAATTTTCAAACTCCGCCAGCAGGTCATAAATCTCGCTGACGATTCCCGCCGTGGAATTTTCAATGGGCAGCACCGCAAAGTCTGCGCTCCCCTCCTCTATGGCCGTCATCGCTTCCCGGAATGTCTCCACATGGAAGCTGTTCACTTTCTCCCCGAAATAGCGGATCATGGCCATCTGGGAGTACGCGCCCTCCGCTCCCTGGAAGACCACTCTGGCGTTCTTGGTCTCCAGCCTGTCCACCCCAATAAAAGGCAGCCTGCCAAGAGACCCGGCCTCCACCAGCTTCTTATACTGGAGCTTCCTGCTCATGGACATAATCTGCTCAAAAAGCTCCTGCACGCCGTGGGCGTTGAAAGGATCAGTGGTGAGGGAACGCACTTGATTCAGTTTCTCCTCCTCCCTGGCCTTGTCAAACACCTTTTTCCCTGTTTCTATTTTGTAGTCGGCCACCTGTGATGAAACCGCCATCCGCTCCTCGTAGAGCGCCACGATTTTCTCATCAATCTCATCCAGCCTGCCCCGAAGTTCCAGTAAATCCATTTTTCCTGTCCTCTCAATCATTTCGTTCAGCCCGCGCCATTCGCAAAGTCGCGCCTTTGGCGCTCTCCGCTGCTTCGCGGCTATTTTTGCTCATAAGAAGGCGCTCCCTCAGAACTGTATCCATCTGTCAAATTCGTGCAAGCACAATTTGCCCGACGGATGCAGCTCTGGCTGAACTGATAAGTAAAGTTTACCGCAATTTGTTCTTGATAGCAAGCGGCTTTCCAGATATAATAGTAGTGTTATGCAAGAGCTTTTTCGGGGAGGGAAAACCAATGACAAGCAATCAAAAGAGCATCCTGATCCTTTCTATAACAGGAGTTATTTTAATAGTCCTGTTAATACTGGTGATTCTGAGCGGACGCATTCCCATGAACGATGATAATACTACCGGGAACACACCCGGGAACCTGAACAACGGCGGGTATTTCTGTGAGATGGATGGGCGGGTGTATTTCGCCAACGCTTACGACAATTTCGCTCTTTATTCGATGAATCCTGACGAGACTGACCTGAAAAAGTATAACGACGGCGCGGTCTCCTCCATTAACGCCGGCGGAAAATTTCTCTACTACGCCCAGAGCAGCGGCAGCTCAGACGTTGGCGGCATCGGCGGCGCCGTGCGCATATCTGGTATTTACCGAAGCAATCTGAAAGGGAAATCGGTGGTCGGCCTGGACCGCTGCAATATTGTCAGCATGCAGCTCTGCGGCAGCTACCTCTACTATGAGACCTATGACAACCAGTCCGGCACCACTCTGGACAAAATACGGATTGACAAAAAGGAACAGCAGACCGTGATGGAAGGGATCATCAATCCCAATTGCTATGTCAACGGAAAAATCTATTACAACGGCACCGCGGAAGATCATTATCTCCATGCGCTGGATGTCTCCACGGACAGAGATTCGGTCGTCTGGCAGGGAAACATCTGGAATCCCATTGTACAGGACGGTTACGTCTACTACATGGATGTGGGCGAAAACTACCGCCTGTGCCGCTACAATTTATCCAACAAGGTGGTGGAGGTGCTGACCAACGACCGTATCGATATGTTCAATGTCTATGGCAATTACATATACTATCAGGTCAGCTCAGCCGACTCTCCGGCCCTCAAGCGGATGCTGACCGATGGCAGCATGCAGGAGCTTGTGCGGGAGGGCGTGTACCAGAACATCAACATCACCTCCGAATATGTGTACTTTAACTCCTTCAACGAGTCCACGCCGGTATACAAGACATACACCTTCGGTCCGATCAACGTGACCACCTTCGATGCCGCAAAAGAAGCGGCTCTGGCGTACATTAAGTGACAGAAGAAAGGGACTGCCTGCGCAGTCCCTTTTATATTCCGGCTCTCCTGTTCTGATTGTATCCAATCTATCTATTCAGTCTGTTCCATATGCCGTCTCATTTAATAACACATGCTTTTCTCCGTTCCGCTCCACATCCGCCAAAAGCTCCATCACCGCTTTCCCTAAGACGGGATGCCTCTCATACGGTGCAATCTGTGCAAGCGGCTTCAGCACAAAATCACGGTTCTGCATATCCCGATGGGGAATCGTCAGCTTCTTTGTATCCATCACCCTTCCCTCGTAGAGAAGAATATCCAGATCCAGCGTTCTCGGCCCCCAGCGTTCCTTGCGCTCCCTGGCCTGTGCTCTCTCAATCCCCTGCAGCGCCTCCAGAAGCTCTTCCGGGGTGTAGAGCGTCTCTATGGACAGCGCACCGTTCAGATAATCTGCCTGTTCCACTCCGCCGTACGGCGTTGTCTCCACCCAGTCTGAGACGCGCAGCACCCTGCACTTTTTATCGTCCAGCAGGGCATCCACCGCCGCGCTCAGATGCGCTCTTCTCTCCCCGATATTGGAGCCGCAGGCAATGTAAGCTCTCCGCCAGCCTCTCGTAATTTTCACAGAAACGGAGCCAAACGGAACCGTAATCGGCGCCTCAGGTTTTTTGATTTCCAAAGTGACCTGTCTGACATTTGGGAACTGCAAAAGCAAAGCCTCCGCAGCCCGCTCCGCAGCCGTCTCAATCAGTTTGTAGGTATGCTCTGTGAGAAAGGTATGGAGAAAACGGCACACCACGCCATAGTTCGTGGACAGCCCAAGATCATCCTCTCTCCCGGCCGCCCTGGTATCCGTATCCATGACTACGCTGACATAAAAATTCTGTCCTTTTTCATTCTCCTGCTGATACACCCCATGATAGGCATATATCTGCAGATCCTCCACAATGATCTGATCCGCCATCAGCCGGCTCCTTTCCGCCCCAGATAAAGAAACATCCCACGCTGTTCTATATCACATGATATTTTATTTCTCTGTCCAGCTCACATAACACTAGTTTTTATAACCGTCACGGATCGCCTCCGTCATCTTCACAGCACGGGCATTCTCCTTCACATCGTGTACCCGCACAAACATAACGCCTCTCTGTACACCGTATACGGTAGTCACGAGTGTTCCCTCAACCCGCTCATTTACAGGCAGATCCAGTCCCATGCCTACCACCGATTTCCGGCTTGCGCCGAGAAGGAGCGGATACCCGAGGGAGTGGAATTTCTGCAGATTGTCAATGATCTCCAGATTATTCTCATAACTCTTGCCGTATCCGATGCCGGGATCCAGTATGATCTTGTCAAAAGCGATCCCCTTTTTCTGCGCCAGGTCCAGAGCTGATTCCAAATCCCAGAGCATCTCCTCAATCAGGTTTGTATACTTCGCTTCCTTACGGTTATGGGCAAGACAGCAGGGCAGTCCCGACTCCGCGATCACCTGCGCCATATTTTCGTCATATTTCAGGCCCCAGATGTCGTTGATCATATCCACGCCCGCAGCAATGCCTGCCTTTGCCACTTCGGATTTGTAGGTATCCAGAGAGATCGGTACATTAAATCTGGATTTAATCGCTTCGATCACAGGGACCACCCTGTCGATCTCCTCCTGCACGGAGATCTGTGTGTAGCCGGGCCTTGTGGATTCACCACCCACATCCACAATATCCATACCGTCTGTTATCATTTGTTCTACATGATATAATGCCTGATCCAGATCAATATACTTTCCCCCATCGGAAAAAGAATCGGGTGTTATGTTGAGTATTCCCATCACATAAGCATGTCCTTTTGTTCTGAAATCTCTCTGTCCTATCCTCATTTTTCCAACCTCCGTGTTTTTATTGTATGGTTACTTATCCACAGGATCTTATTTTGCTAAATCCTGATTATATACTTTGTCCTCTCCGATCATCCTGAAAAAAAGCGCCTGCCACTTCGGATCTTCCTGGAAACATCCTCTGGACGCAAGCGTCACAGTCCTGCTCCCGGGCTTCTCCACCCCCCGCATGGTCATACACAGGTGCTCCGCCTCCAGCATGACCACCGCGCCCTGCGGTTTTAAATGTTCCATAACGGCATCCACGATCTGAATGGTCATCTGCTCCTGAATCTGCGGCCTTCTGGCGTATACTTCCACCGTCCTGGCCAGCTTGCTCAAGCCGACCACCTTACCGTTCGGAAGATAGGCGATATGCGCCTTACCGTAAAACGGCATCAGATGGTGCTCACAAATAGAATAAAAGGTGATATCTTTTACCAGAACCATCTCGTTGCTCGCCACGGCAAATGTCTTCGTCAGATGCTCACCCGCATCCTCATCCATCCCCGCGAAAATTTCTCCGTACATGCGGGCAATCCTGTCCGGTGTTTCCCGCAGACCTTCCCTGGACACATCCTCGCCGATGCCCTCCAGAAGCAGCCTGACCGCCTCCTTAATTTTTGTCTGATCTACCATGCGTATCTCTCCTGATCGTATCTCTGTGCCCGACTACATCCATCAGTTCCCCCAGATAGGAGAGAGAACCGAAGGCAACAATAACGGCATCCTTATCTTTTCCCGTCAGCAGATACGCGATTTCCACCGCCTCCTGCACACTGTCCGCCGCCGTCACGGCCCTGTGGTATTCCCTGGCCGCCTCCGCCAGCTCCAGAGCCGACAGCGCGCGCTCCTTTATGGGCGGCGTAACGGTAATGATATGGGATGCCAGTTCAAAGGTATGCCGAATCACCTTGTCATATTCTTTGTCCCGTAACATTCCCATTATATAAATAATTTTCCTGTTTGTAAAATAGAAACGGATACTTTCCGCCATTTTTTTGGCCGCATCCTCATTGTGCGCGCCATCCGCGATAAAGAGCGGTCTCTTCGCAATCACATCGAACCGGCCCGGCCATTTCGCGCCAAGAAGCCCTTTCCTCAGTTTCTCCTCCGGCACCTTAAATCCGCATCTTCCTAACGCCAGAACCGTCTCCACGGCCAGAACCGCGTTCTCGATCTGGAACTGCCCCAGCATGGAAATCTCCAGATCCTTATACTTGTCGTAATCAAAACTCTGCTTCGTCACACCGTATCTGATCCGCTTCGCGCGGGATATGTCCGCCGTGAGAAATTTTCCCTTCTTGATAAGGGCAGACTGCCGCAGAGTCTTCATCACTTCCGGGGACTGTTTGGTTGATATAACATAACACTTGTTTTTTATAATTCCGGCTTTCGCAAGGGCGATTTCCTCCAGGCTCTCCCCCAGAATTTCCATGTGATCCATGCTGATGGATGCAAATACCGCCGCCACCGTTGTACTCACCACATTTGTCGCATCCAGTGAACCTCCGAGCCCGGTCTCCAGCACCACCAGGTCACATTCCTTGTCCAGAAAATACAAAAAGGCAACCGCTGTTTCGATCTCAAAAAGAGTGGGATGCGCCAGTCCCTGTGCCGCCATCTGCTCCGCCGCCGCCTTTACCGGCTCCAGATACTTGCACAGTCCCGACTGCGTAATTTCGCGGCCGTTGATCTGAAACCGCTCCCGGTAGCCCCTCACGGTAGGGGAAAGGTACCTGCCGACCCGGTATCCCGCCTCCTGCATGACTGTGGATATATAGGCGAGTGTGGAGCCCTTTCCGTTGGTGCCGGCGATATGTACGAATTTCAGCTGATCCTGCGGATCACCGAGCGCGGCACACAGATGGCGCATGGTTTCCAGCCCCATCACACTGCCAAGAGGCCTCATTTCTTCTATATACTGCATGGCTTCCCGATAATTCATGGCCTCCCTCCTTTCCCGAATGCAGTCCCATCCCCCATTCTGCCGCATTCTCATCAAAGAACACCTCATGTGTATAAACATCCCAGAAACAGGCAACACTGTCTCTATGAGAAAATTTTTGCACAACTTCATTCACTGCGGCCTGCTTGGGTGGTTTCTGGAAATCACCTTCACGGCCTTCCACGCTTTCCGCAGACGCGACTGTAAACTGCCCGGCACAACTTCCGTCTGGATGTTTCCCATCTACGGTATGGCCGCCTTCCTTGCACCGATCTGCCGGCTGCTTCGGAACCGCTCCGTGCTTTTCCGGGGGCTGACCTACATGGGACTGATTTTTGCCGGGGAATTTGTCACGGGCATGTGGCTGAACCGGCGCGAGCTGTGCCCGTGGAACTATGAGCGCTCCCGCTGGAACCTGGCCAAGGTAATCCGCCTCGATTACGCCCCCTGCTGGTTTGCCACCGGGCTCCTCTTCGAGCGTCTTCTGCGCGAAAACGATCCCGCCCTGCGCCCGGACTAAGCCGGCATCCCAGATTTTTCGATCTGCCGGCTCCTTCACGGTCTGCAGTCAGTCTGCGTCCATATCAATATCATCCGCGTCGATATTTAACGTGTTCAACGTGCGCCGTTTTCTCCGGGCCGTCTCAGAAGCGTGCAGGATATAGTCTTTGACTTCCTTTGCGTGTTTGATGTGCTCCAGATAAAGCTGGGGATGCGTATTATCCCCCGTATAGCAGGCAACCGTGCCAAGCCCGAATATGCGCTCCGCCAGACTGGTCTTTAACTCCACATCCTGCACTTTATATAAATAACAGTCGTTCTCTGTCGTGTTAAGAAGCCCCGCGTTAATGGTAATCACACGCTCGTTCACCGTGTACTTCGTAAAAGTAAACGGAAGGCCGAAAAACACCCACCGCTTGCGCTCCACATACTCCCGTATGTCTTCCCGCTCCTCCTTTTCCTCCATGTCCTTCGTTTCGTCCCTGTATTCTTCCATATTTACCTCCGTGCCGGTTTTTTGCGGTGACGATTTTACAATCTTTTTCAATTTTCCGTCCGTTTCGCAATGTCTACGCATAGTGTATCACATTCCCCCCTATTTCACAATCTTCACATTTCTACCGTTCTGGCGGATCTCCCGCCATCGTCCTTTTATCCCACTTGCGTCCCCCTTTCCTTTATGCTATGATATACAAAATATAGTAAGCAGACAGTAACCACACCACATCATAAGGAGGACTCCGTATGACCGCAAAAGACTGTATCGTAGGGCGCAGAAGCATCCGCAGATTCAAAGCTGACGCTGTATCCCACGAGTTGTTGTCTGAGATCGTTGAAACCGCTTCCTACGCACCGAGCTGGAAGCATACACAGATCACCCGCTACATAGCTGTGGAGGGTGCATTGAAAGATAAGATTGCCAGGGAATGCACTTCCCTGTATCCCCCCAACGGCGATATCATCGCGGCGGCTCCTGTATTGATGGCTGTTACCATGATCAAAAACAGAAGCGGTTACGAGCGTGACGGATCTTTCAGCACACCCCGCGGTGACGGCTGGCAGATGTACGATGCCGGTATCGCATCCCAGAGCCTCTGCCTTGCTGCATATGAACAGGGGCTTGGTTCCGTGATCCTTGGTCTTTTTGACCAGAGCGCGGTAGAAGCGCTGTTACAGCTTCCTGAAGACAGAGAGCTGGCAGCTCTCATTCCGATTGGCTATCCCGATGAGACGCCTGCTGCACCCAGAAGAAAATCTGTGGAAGAACTGTTATCTTATTTGTCATAAACCTAAAAATAGAAGAGAAAACTCTCTTCTATTTTTTTCGACCAACTTGCAAAGGAGTGATGCTTTTCTATGAGACACTTAATGAATCCGCTTGATTTTTCCGTGGAGGAGCTGGACAAGCTCTTTGACCTGGCTAATCGGATGGAGGCTGATCCGGCCAGATACGCCCATGCCTGCGAAGGAAAAAAACTGGCCACCTGCTTTTACGAGCCTAGCACGCGCACACGGTTAAGCTTTGAGGCTGCTATGCTGAATCTTGGCGGACAGGTTCTTGGCTTTTCAGACGCCGCCTCCTCCTCCGCCTCAAAGGGCGAGAGCGTATCCGACACCATCCGCGTGATCTCCTGTTACGCAGATATCTGCGCCATGCGCCATCCCAAGGAGGGCGCCCCGATGGTAGCGGCCGAACGTTCCGGCATTCCTGTCATCAACGCCGGAGACGGCGGGCACCAGCATCCCACCCAGACGCTCACGGATCTGCTCACGATTCGTTCCCTGAAAGGACGGCTCGGCGGCTTTACGATCGGCCTGTGCGGCGACCTGAAGTTCGGGCGCACTGTGCACTCCCTGATCAACGCACTGATCCGCTATTCCGATATCCGTTTTATCTTCATCTCGCCGCCGGAACTTAAGGTGCCCGACTATATCACAGACATGCTGACCGAGAAAGACATTGCCTACGAGGAAGTCATCCGGCTGGAAGACTGTATGCCGGATCTGGATCTTCTTTACATGACCAGAGTTCAGCGGGAGCGCTTCTTCAATGAGGAAGACTATGTAAGGCTGAAAGACTTCTACATTCTGGACAAGGCAAAGCTCTCGGCCGCCAAAGACGACCTGCTGGTTCTCCATCCCCTGCCCCGTGTCAACGAAATTTCCGTGGAGGTGGATGACGACCCCCGCGCCGTCTATTTCAAACAAGCCAAATACGGCGTCTATGTGCGCATGGCGCTGATTCTTACCCTGCTCGGCATCGAAGAATAAGACCAGTACGCAGGTATCACTGAAACGCTTAAAAAGGAGGTTTTCCGATATGCTGAACGTAGGAAAAATTGAGGAGGGCTTCGTGCTCGACCATATAGAAGCGGGCAAAAGCCTGGACATCTATCATCACCTGAAGCTGGATAAGCTGGACTGTACGGTGGCGATCATCAAAAACGCCCGCAGCAACAAAATGGGAAAAAAGGATATTTTGAAAGTAGAGTGTGATATCAACACGCTGGACCTGGATATCCTCGCTTTTATCGACCATAATATCACCGTCAATGTCATTAAGGACGGAGACATCGTAGATAAGAAGATTCTGGTGCTCCCCCGCGAAATCCACAACGTGATCAAATGCCGGAATCCGCGCTGTATCACTTCCATCGAACAGGGTCTGCCGCACATCTTCGTGCTGGCGGATGAGGAAAAGGAAATCTACCGCTGTAAATACTGTGAAGAGAAGGCCGGCAACTCCTCTGCCTGGTAAACAGTCCGCCGTCTCACCGGCTCTGGCAGACCGGGCGGCCGCACACTCTCTTCCAGCAAAAAGACGCCCCGTTCAAGAACGGGACGTCTTTTTATATACATTTTCGTTTTATACCTGAGCCACATCCTTCATGGAGAAGCTGATTCTGCCCATCTTATCCTTGCCGAGGCATACCACCGTCACCTTGTCTCCAAGAGTGAGTACATCCTCCACGCGGTTGATTCTCTCCTTCGCGATCTTGGAGATGTGAACCATGCCCTCCTTGCCCGGTGCAAACTCGATGAATGCGCCAAACTCTTTGATGCTTACCACAGTTCCCTGGAAGATCTGGCCTTCCTCGAAGTCCGTTGTAATCATCTTAATCATATCTACGGCCTTGTCCATCATCTCATTTTCGGTGCCGCAGACGGAAACCTGTCCTTCATCGTTGATGTCAATCTTCACGCCCGTGCGCGCGATGATCTCATTGATGGTCTTGCCGCGCTGTCCAACCACATCACCGATCTTATCAGGATCAATCTGGATGGAAATAATCTTAGGCGCATAGGGGCCGACCTCCTTGCGGGGTGCGGAAATCGCAGGACTCATGCAGTCAGCCATGATAAACTCTCTCGCCTCACGGCATCTGCTGATCGCACCTTCCACGATGGGTTTCGTCAGACCGTGGATCTTGATATCCATCTGAATGGCGGTGATACCGTCATGGGTACCTGTCACCTTAAAGTCCATATCGCCGAAGAAGTCCTCAAGACCCTGGATATCTGTCAAAAGTACAAATTCATCGTCCGTGTCGCCCGTTACCAGACCACAGGAGATACCTGCCACCATCTTCTTGATCGGCACGCCCGCCGCCATCAGGGACATGCAGGACGCACAGGTGGAAGCCATAGAGGTGGAGCCGTTGGACTCAAAGGTCTCCGACACGGTACGGATTGCATAGGGGAATTCTTCCTCGGAGGGAAGCACCGGCAAAAGCGCTCTCTCTGCAAGCGCGCCGTGGCCGATCTCTCTTCTGCCCGGGCCTCTGCTCACCTTTGTCTCGCCTACAGAGTAGGACGGGAAATTATAATGGTGCATATATCTCTTGCCTGTGATGTTCGGGTCTAAGCCGTCCACCTTCTGCAATTCCGAAAGGGGCGCCAGCGTACACACATTGCAGATCTGTGTCTGTCCTCTCGTAAACATGGCGGAACCATGCACTCTCGGAATGATATCTACCTCTGCCGCCAGGGGACGGATCTGGTCTAACGCCCTGCCGTCGGGACGCTTGTGATCCTTGAGGATCATCTTGCGCACCGTCTTTTTCTGATACTGGTATACTGCCTCGCCGAGTACCGCCAGATAGTCTTCGTTCTCCGCGAAAGCCTCCTCCAGTCTCGCCGTGATATTTCTGATATTTTCCTCGCGCACCTGCTTCTCATCGGTGAAGACAGCCGTCTCCATCTCCTCGGGTGTCACGACTTTCTTCATGTCCTCAAACATCTGCTCGGGAACCGCGCAGCTCTCGTAAGTGTGCTTGGGCTTGCCCACCTCTGCCACGATCTGGTTGATAAAGGTAATCAATGTCTGGTTTATCTCATGGGCTTTGTAGATCGCCTCCAGCACCTTTGCCTCCGGCACCTCGTTGGCACCAGCCTCAATCATCATCACCTTCTCGGCGGTGGATGCCACCGTCATCTTCAGGTCACCCTTGTCCCACTGCTCCTGGGAGGGATTGACAATCAGCTCGCCGTCCACCATACCCATCTGCGTCATCGCGCAGGGACCTGCAAAAGGAATATCTGAAATACATGTGGCAATGGCCGTACCGATCATGGCTACCAGCTCGGGGCGGCATGCCGGATCCACGCTCATTACCAGATTGTTTAAAGTCACGTCATTGCGGTAGTCCTTCGGGAATAAGGGTCTCATGGGACGGTCGATCACACGGCTTGTGAGAATCGCATTCTCGGAGGGCTTACCCTCTCTCTTGTTAAAGCCGCCGGGGATCTTGCCAACCGAGTAAAACTTCTCCTCATACTCTACGCTGCAGGGGAAGAAATCAATGCCGTCCCTGGGTTTATCGGAGGCCGTCGCCGTGGATAACACGGTGGTCTCACCATACTGCATGAAAGCGCAGCCGTTTGCCTGTTTGCCGACTCTGCCGATGTCTACCCGCAGGGTACGCCCGGCAAGTTCTAAGGTGTAACTCTTGTACATAATCTTCTCTCTCCTTCTTCTCTCTTCTTTTCTCACAGTCCATTCACATGAATTGATTGAGCAATGCGCAATCGGTTCATCACGCGCCGTACGGTCTGGATGAACTGTTTCATTAATATTAGAAGAGCGGATTTAGGGTCGGACCTGCCAACCCTATCTCCGCTCATCATCTCACAATTATTTACGAAGTCCAAGTCTCTCGATCAGTGCACGATATCTCTCGATATCTTTCTCTTTCAGATAGCCGAGCAGGCCGCGTCTCTGACCTACCATTTTCAGAAGGCCTCTTCTGGAGTGGTGATCCTTCGGATTCTCTTTCAGATGCTCTGTCAGCTCCTGTATTCTCGCTGTCAGAACCGCTACCTGTACCTCAGGTGAACCTGTGTCGCCCTCAGATCTGGCATACTCTTTGATAATCGCTGTCTTCTTTTCCTTAGAAATCATAGTTTCTCCTTTCCTTCAGGGGGTTACCCTGACAACCGCCTGACACCAAGAAGGGGTCGGAGTGTCCCGCCTCTGCGTGCCGGCTAAAATCCATACCGTCATATTCTACCACAACGCCGTTATCTTGTAAAGCCTGTTTTCCAATCACGCAGGAATTTATGCCGGCATTCCCCGCGCACAGACACCTTTCTGGCTGCCTCCTCATGCACTGCCCTGCCGGTACCCTTCTCCCAGCTTCGAGACGATCTCATCATACTGCCCATACATCTTCTGCACTTCATTCTCCAGAATATAATAGTGTCGGATGTAGGGAACCAGCAGCACGAGAAAGGCCGCCACCACAAAAAGCCAGCTCTCTGCACCCTCCGTGCCCTGCGCCATCAGCAAAAACGCCATTCCTATGGACAGTATGGCAAACAGGGCGAAAACCACCGTGACAATCAGATGTACCAGTCTCTCATGCTGGAAAAAACCGATCTGCGCGAGATGCTCTGCGCGAATCTTTTCCCAGTCGGCATCCTCCCGCAGCAGCAGTTCATCCACATATTTTCGGTAAGTCAGTATGCGTTTCTCCATTTCTCCCTCTGTTTTGAGACGCTTCATGCCAGAGAGCACTGCCCCGGTACCGCGCCGTTGTCCTCAGTCGTACAGCACCCGCACCGCCTTGTAAGGCGAACGGTAAGACACATTGGAAATCTTGATGCCTGTCTTGGGACTGCTGGCGTGAACCACCTGTCCGTTTCCAATATAAATCGCCACATGGTTGATGGTTTTACCCTTTGCATAGAAGATCAAGTCGCCCGGCTTCGCCTCTGACACCTCGATGGTGGTGCCGCAGTTTGCCTGTGTTCTGGAAGTTCTTGGCAGCTTCACGCCATACTTCTGAAAAACCTTCATCACAAAGCCGGAGCAGTCCGCCCCCTTCGTCAGACTGGTGCCGCCCCACACATAAGGATTCCCGATAAATTCCTTCGCATACTGGCAGATATCCACCCGCACATCGGAAATTCCCTGCCCGTAGAGCAGTTCCTGCATGGTAACCGCCGTGGAGAGCTCCGCGCTGACTTCCACATACTCCGCGGAGACAAAGACTTCGTCATCATCCAGCAGGACCTTGACCCAGTCCCCTTCCACGGCCGCCACTTCCAGCTCCTCGCCCTTGGCCACCAGCGTGATCACCTCGGACTCCGTATTTGCCTCCGCCCTCACGTTCAAACCGTCCGTGGTCACCTTCGCAACGGTAACCGCCAGCTCCTCCGCCTTAAACTTCGCGGGAACGCCTGTCAGAAGATACTCCAGACTGACATACCCCTCCACGCTGCCGGACTTGATATGGGCCCATGTATCGTCCGTGTCAATCACCTCGCAAGCGGCGTTCCTAGGCAGTTTTCCCACAAGCCTGCCGTCCTCTGCGGCGATGGCGCGGATATTCAGATTATCGCTCACATCCGCGATCCCCAGATTTGTATAGCCCCAGTTGGCATTCTTCGCCCGCTCGTAAGCGAGCTCATAGTCTTTTGCCGTCTTGTCGGAGATCAGGATCGCACTTGACCCGATGGCGTCCTCATCCAGAACATCCTGCGCCGTCTCCGCCTCATCCTCCGCGCTGTTGCCGCTGACCTGCCCGTTCTCCTCCGAAGGCTCCTTATAAAGCTTCAACTGCCCGATTGGCAAAAGATCCGGCACAGGCATGGCTGCCTGTACCGTAAATGGTGTCTGTATAATCATAACACTTGCTATTATAGCTAAAACCTTCCGTCTCTTCATCCGGAACCAATTCCTCTCCCTCTCCTCTGCCGTATGTACTAGTTCGGCTCAAAGTAACTGTTCGCAAACGCAATATTTGTGGCATGATCCGCCACTCTCTCAAGCCCCGACACGATATCCGAGAACATCGCGCCCGCCTCGGGCGTGCACTCGTTGTTGGAAAGCCGCTCGATATGCCTCTGCTGCAGCTCCTTCTCCTTCTCGTCGATGGCCTCCTCCAGATTTCTGATATCCTCCACATGCTCCTCCGTGCTCTTGACAAACATCTCAAAGGAGAAACGCAAAAGCGTATTGACCATATCCATCATCTCGCCCAGCTCCCGCTGCGCCGCCTTGGAGAAAACCACGCCGGTTTTTTCCCTCTGCACCGCCGCATCCACAATATTTTCCGCGTGATCGCCGATCCGCTCGATATCATTCACCACATGGAACAGCGCGCCAATGCTCTTCAAGTCCTCAATCGGCAGGGTTGTCTGATTAATCTTCACCAGGTAGTTGGTGATGGCGTGACTCAAGAAGTCAATATTCTTCTCCACCTCGTATACTTCGTCAATCTCCTCCCGATCCAGCGTAACCAGGGCATTCATGGCGCGGTTCAGGTTTTCATCCGCAAGCGAACTCATGCGGTCAAGCTCCTTGATAACCTCCACCACCGCCGTGGCCGGATTTAAGACCACCTTCTCACCGATATATTTGAGCTGGTAGCTGTCCCGGTAACCGATCTTCTTGTCGTCGCCGGGCACAAGCACATAAGTCAGCTTCACAATCTGCCTGATAAACGGCATCAGCAGGACAACCTGAAAAATTTTAATGGAAATATGCGCATAAGCCACCACCCTGCCCGGATTATTGCCGGTAAACGCCATAAGCGCTGCCGCAAACGTATCCACCGTCGCCAAAAGGACAAGGAATACAATAACCGTTCCAATTACATTGAAAATAAGATGAATCGCCGCCGCCCGCTTCGCATCTTTCTTTCCGCTTAACGAAGCTATCATGGCAGTTGCACAGGAACCGATGTTACAACCGAGAATGGTAAACATGCAGATATCTATTCCCATCATCCCCTGATTGGCAAGAAGCACCAGTATACTGACCGTCACGGACGAACTCTGGATTACCGCCGTTAAGACAGTGCCCAGCAGCACCGCCATGAGAGGCGACTGCAGGGACGCAAACATATGTAAAATTTCCGGAGAATCCTTCATACCGGACATCGCTCCCGACATCGAACTCAGTCCCATGAAAAGAACGCCAAAGCCGATAATTGCCTCTCCCCATCTGGAAATCTTCTGTTTCTTAACAAACATGAGAATCAACACGCCCGCAAGCAGAATCACAGGCGCCGCTTTCTCCAGCTTAAAGGAAACAAGGAGCGCCGTTACCGTCGTACCTACATTGGCGCCAAGAATGACGCCAGCCGCCTGCGTAAGCGTCATCAGCCCGGAGTTGACAAAGCTGACCACCATGACCGTACATGCTGAAGAAGACTGGACCACCGCCGTAAAAAACACGCCCACTAAAATAGCCATAAAACGGTTGGTCGTCAACCGTTCCAGTATCCCTCTCAGCTTCGCGCCCGCAACCTTCTCGATGCTGTCGCTCATTATGCGCATACCATACAGGAACAGCCCCAGGCCTCCCGCCATAGAAAGAATGATAGATAGATTCATCTCGATTCCGATATCCTTCCTTTGTTCTTTTCTCCATATGAAAAGCTACACGGTTCTATTGTATCGAAAAAAAATACCTCTTACAACCCCTTACGACAAAAAAAGACTTATGTAGCAGTTCTTCCGGCCTCCACATCAGCCGCGATCTGCCGCCGCAGCGCCTCCACGCTCCCGAAATCCTGCTCCGGCCTGCGGAATGCCAGAAGCTCCACCGTCATAGCCCTGTCGTAAACCTCTCCCGAAAAATCGTAGAGATAAGTCTCCACACCCATGATCTTCTCCTCCGAAACCGTAGGCTTACAGCCCACATTGGAGATCCCCCGGTAAACCCTGTCGCCAAGTCTTGCCCTGGAATAATAAACGCCGTTTGGCGGCAGAAGTTTGCGGGTATCCGGCAGAATGTTTGCCGTAGGCATACCAAGCTTTCGTCCAAGCTGTCTGCCGTGCACCACCTTCCCGCTCACACAATAGGGTGCGCCCAGCATGGCAGAAACTTTCTCCATCTCTCCCGCACGGACCGCCTGCCGCACCCGGGTAGAGCTGACCTCCTCGCCTTTCACGCGGACTTTGTCGATCAGTTCCACCTGATATCCGCAGGTTTCGGCATATTCGGACAGAAGTTTATAATCTCCCGCGCCGCCCTTTCCGAAGGAAATATCCGGACCCGCACAGAGATACGCGGTCTGCATCTGCTCTGCCAGATAGCGGGCCACAAATTCCGCAGGCTCCGTGGCCGCCGTCTCCCGGTTTAAGGGAAACTCAATCAGCACGTCTATCCCCAGTCTGAAGAAGGCCGCCCTCTTTTCCTCCCTGGTGGACAGCTCCTTCGTCTCTCCTCCAAAGAAGGACGCCGCCGAAGTGTCAAAGGTAAAAACCACCGTGCGCAGCCCCCGGCTTTTCTGCTCCAATACCCGTTCCAACAGCCGCCGGTGGCCAAGATGAATCCCGTCAAACTTCCCGAGCGCAACGGCGCTTTTATTATCCAGATAAAATTCCGTCGTATTTTCTATAATCTGCATGCTGTCTTTCCCGTTTCCGACTCTCCGCCGTCCAATGGCATCCGTCTATTAATAACACATGTTCTTATATTCTCACAGGAACATTTTCACGGGCCTCGCCTCTTCCGCTCCCGCATGATACTCGTAGATGCCGTAAAACCGCCCTGTCCCGTCATACATCCGCAGCCGCTCCCTGTCCTGAAACAGCGCGCAGTCCGTCAGCGCTTCTGCCGGAATTTTATTTCCGTTCTCCAAAAGCCGCCGTACCTCCGATGTTACCTCCACTTCCCTGCAATCTCCAAAAACCGCATCGGGCGGCACTATAACATCCGATATTTTATCTTCATCCCGCAGCGTCTCGATCTCTGAGAGCCGCAGCGCCTCCTCTATCCCGAAAATCCCCACCCGGCTCCGCGTAAGAGACGCCATGACGCCGCCGCATCCAAGCTTCTCCCCGATGTCGTGGCAGAGCGTTCTGATGTAGGTTCCCTTTGAGCAGACCACCCGAAACCGAACCGTGGGAAGACACATTTCCAAAATCTCCAGCTCCCGGATCTGTACCGAGCGGGGCTTGCGCTCCACCTCTTTCCCGGCCCGCGCCAGCTCGTAAAGCTTCTTTCCGTTCACCTTGAGCGCCGAGTACATGGGCGGAACCTGTTCGTAGTCACCGAGAAAGCTCAGAATGCTCTCCCGCACCTGCTCCTGCGCAAGCTGTCCGAGCGGCTCCTCCTCCGCTTGAAATAACACCTGTCCCGATAAATCCTGGGTATCCGTCACCACCCCCAGCCGGAGTGTTGCAATGTACTCCTTATCCCAGTCCGTAAGCATGTCGCACAGTTTCGTGCCCGAACCAAAACATACAGGAAGCACGCCGACCGCATCCGGGTCGAGTGTCCCTGTATGTCCTATTTTCTTCTGTTTACAGATCCCGCGGAGTTTCGCCACCACATCATGGGACGTGAACCCCGCCTCCTTATAAACGTTCATAATACCATTGTACATAGCTTCCCCTGTCTCTTTCTACCTCTTTTCCTGCGTACGTTCGAGCTGGGACGCAATCTCCCGTGACAGGTTGTTGATATTGTCATGGTATGTACCGTTCATCGTGCATCCCGCAGCGCGCACATGGCCGCCGCCGCCAAATTTCACGGCAACTTCCGCCACATTGACCAGGCCGTTTGACCGCATGCTCACCTTGTACTCCAGGGTGCCGGTCTCATACATAAAGATGGCGCAGTCCACGCCCTTCACACCCTGAAGCTGGTTCACGATGCCGTCTAAGTCCTTCGGCCCTACACAGTAAAACTCCATCATACGCCGGCTTACCATGCTGACAATACACCTGTCATCCATAAAGCGCACGCTGCCAAGTATCGCCCTGCCCATGATCTGTGCCTGTAAATAAGTCTTCTCATAGAAGGTTTCCTCTATCAGAGCAGAAAAATCAAATCCAAACTTAAGTAATTCTGACGCAATCTGCATCGTCCGGGGGGAGGTGTTGGAATAGCGGAACACTCCCGTATCGTGGGCTATCCCAAGATAAACTGCCTTTGCGATCTCCTCGTCTATCAGCTCCGGCTCCATCAGCTCATAGAGCAGTTCCGCCGTAGAGCTCTTTTCCGTCTCTATGATATTCACATCTCCGCTGCCTCTGTTGCTGATGTGATGGTCAATGTTGACGCGCCTCTTTGCACGCCTGAACAGGGGCAGCACATCTCCAAGCCGCTCATCATTACAGTCCAGCGCAAAGAACACATCATAACTTTCTTCACTATTAAATTCAGATTTAATTTCATCTATTCCCTTCAAAACATGGAAAGGTACGGGCGGCTCCTCCAGATAAACGTCAATCTTCGCCTCCGGCAGCTCCTTTTTCAGATAATGATACAGCGCCAGACATGAGCACACACAATCTCCGTCAGGTCTCATGTGTCCGCTGATCGCCACCGTCTTCACATCCTTTAACTCGTCAATCCTCTTCATCGTTACTCCTCTTATCAGACTCAGCAGCCTTCCTGTCCGAGGCTACCACTTCTTCAATGCGCTTGGACATATTCACCCCATAGGCGATGGACTGGTCCATAATGAAATGAATCTGCGGCGTATTGCGAAGATTGATGGTTCTCGCAATCTGACCGCGTATATAACCTTCCGCGCTCTGAAGCCCCGCCAGCGTATCCGCCTGTGCTTTCTCATCGCCAAGCACGCTGATCCACGCCTTGCAGGTCTTCAGATCCGGGGCAACCTCCACCGCCACCACCGAAGTCATCGGCGCAATCCGCGGATCCTTGATCTCTCCGCGGATGATCTGGGCCAGTACACGCTGCACCTCCCCGTTGATGCGGGTATTTTTGACACTGTTTTTACGCATGATATCCAGTCCTTTCCTCTGCGCCTTTATTCATAACACTCGATATTATATCTCATTATCTCGGCACTTCCACCATGATGTAGGCTTCCACAATGTCCAGTTCCTCCATCTTGTCGAAGCCTTCGAACACAAGTCCGCACTCGAAACCGGCCTTCACTTCCTTCACATCATCCTTGAAACGTTTCAGGGAGGCAAGCTCACCCTCGTAAATCTGCTCCTCACCCCTGCGGATACGGATCTTACAGCCTCTCTGGAACTCACCGTCAAGCACATAAGAGCCGGCGATATTGCCGATAGCGGACGCCTTGAAGATCTGGCGCACTTCCGCATGACCGATTACCTTCTCCTCGAAAATCGGATCCAACATACCCTTCATGGCCGCCTCGATATCCTCAATCGCCTGATAAATCACCTTGTAGAGGCGCACATCCACGCCTTCCCGCTCCGCCACGGTCTTCGCCTGGGCATCCGGCCTCACGTTAAAGCCGATGATAATTGCCGAGGATGCGGAAGCAAGCGATACGTCCGATTCGTTGATCGCGCCCACGCCGCCGTGAATGCACTTTACAACCACTTCCTCGTTGGTCAGCTTCATCAGACTCTGTTTTACGGCCTCCACGCTGCCCTGTACATCCGCCTTGACGATCAGGTTCAGTTCTTTTAAATTGCCCTCCTGGATCTGGCTGAACAGATCATCCAGGGACATCTTTGTCTTAGTATCTGCAAGCATCTCCTCTTTATGCTGAGCCATGTACGTCTCCGCATAAGATTTTGCGCTCTTGTCATTTTCATGGACGACAAACACCTCGCCGGCGCTTGGCACGTCGGATAAGCCGAGAATTTCCACAGGTGTGGAGGGTTTCGCCTCCTTCACACGTCTGCCCTTGTCATCAATCATGGCTCTTACCTTGCCGTGGCTTGCGCCTGCGGAGATAAAGTCGCCCACATGAAGGGTTCCCTTCTGCACCAGCACAGTAGCCACAGGACCTCTGCCCTTGTCAAGCTCAGCCTCGATCACCAGACCTCTCGCATTTCTGTCCGGGTTCGCCTTCAGCTCCAGAATCTCCGCCGTGAGCAGAATTGTCTCCAGAAGATTTTCGATACCTTCTCCCGACTTTGCGGAAACCGGCACAAACTCTGTCGATCCGCCCCAATCTACCGGGATCAGCTCGTACTCTGTCATCTCCTGCTTCACGCGGTCAATGTTTGCATTGGGTTTATCAATCTTATTGACGGCAACGATGATCTCGATTCCTGCCGCCTTCGCATGGTTGATGGCCTCCACTGTCTGAGGCATCACGCCGTCATCAGCCGCCACTACCAGCACCGCGATATCGGTGGAGTTCGCGCCGCGCATACGCATGGCTGTGAACGCCTCGTGACCCGGCGTATCCAGGAAAGTAATGCTCTGCCCCTTTACGCTGACCGTGTACGCACCGATGGCCTGGGTGATGCCGCCAGCCTCCTTATCCGTCACATTAGTCTTACGGATCGCGTCAAGCAGGGAGGTTTTACCGTGGTCTACATGACCCATAACACAGATAACCGGGGGACGCGCCACCATCGTGGAGGCGTCCTCCTCCTCCTCGCGCAGAAGCTCCTCGATCACGTCAACCTTAACTTCCTTCTCGCAGATGATCTCATACTCGATGGCAATATTCTCCGCCTCCTCAAAACTGATATCGGAGTTTAACGTCACGATCTGCCCCTGCAAGAACAGCTTTTTAATAATTACGGAAGGCTGGATCTTCATCTTATCGGCCAGCTCCTTGATTGTCAGGGTATCCGGCACCGTGATCACCTTAATCTGCTCTTCCTTAGACTCCTCAGCCTTTTTCTCAGGCTTAATGAAGCGGCCCGCCTTGTTGCGGCTCTTTACCGCTGCATCGTCCTCCTCATAGATATGATCCTTCTTGGAACGCTTATCCCTGTCCTGATTTACTCTGCGCTTTTCGTCGTCCCTGTGCTTTTCCGCGTCCTTAGCGGGCGCTTCAGCGACAAAGTCCTTCGGACCGTTATTTTTCCTAAATCGATTGTCCGGCCCGCCATTTCCTCTCTGAGGGCGGTCATTACCGCCAGAGTTCCTGCCATAAGCGTTGGGAGCGCCGCCAGTCCTGCGATCACCCTGACCACCGTTATAATTCGGCCTGCCCTGGCCTTCAGGTCTGCGATTTTCTCCTGCACTTTCCACTCTCCCCTGTCCGGGCGTCTGCCTGTTTCCGGCCGCCGTGTTCTTATTGTTTTCCCTTTTCTCCTGCTGCCTCTGCTCCAGACGTCTCTCCTGCTGCTGTTTCTGTCTTACATCGTAAGGCTCCGCCGTCACAGGAATCGGCTTCTGCGTGGGACGTATGATCTTATGGGGCGTATTCTGGGGCTGTACAGGACGCGCGCCGTTCGACATAGGCCGGCCGCCGCCCCTGTTTTGGCTGTTCTGCCCGCCCTGGCTGTTTCCTCCGCCCTGAGACTGTCTGCCGCCCATCTTGGAATTGTGGGGGTTGCTCACGAAGATGATCCGTTTCTTCTTGGGCGCTTCGCCCTTGCCATCTCTTTTTTCGTTCTCCGCTGCGGGCTTTTCGGGCGCGGGTTTCGCGGGCGCTGCCTTCTCTCCCCCGGCTGCCGGTGCGGCCTTCTCCTTCACGGAAGGCTCCTCACCGCGCGGCTTTTCTTCCGCTCTTGACTGCTTTTCTTCCCCGACGACCTTCGCAGCCTTGTCTCCCGAAGAGGAAAACTCCTTTCTCACCAACGCGATCGCATCATCCTCGATCGAACTCTGCGCCACCTTCACCTCATATCCCTTAGCCTGCAGGAAGTCGATCAGTTCTTTGCTCTTCCTGTCTACCTCTTTCGCAAGCTCATGTACTTTCATCTTCGCCATACTTACTACCTCCAACTATTCCGAATCTCCTAAATGCTTCCGTATCGAATCTGCAAATCCCTCGTCTGTCAGCGCAAGAACCGATCTCTCGTCCTTACCCATAGAATGCCCGAGCGCCGCCTTCGTCCCATGAAACGCATAGGGAACCTCATAAAACTCACACATGTTACTATACTTTTTTCTGGTATTACCCGACGCATCCTCGGCTATGATAACCAGAACTGCCGTACCGCCTTTGACAGCCGCCTCCGTTGCAAATCCGCCACTGACAACATTTCTGGAGCGTGCGGCGAGTCCCAGCATGGATAATACCTTATCCCTTCCCGGTATCTGCTTCATGCCTGCCCTCCTCAAACTCCTTCTCCAGATCCTCGTATATTTCATCCGGTATGCGCGTCTTAAATGATCGTTCCAATCCTTTGTTCTTCCTGGCTTTCAACAGGCACTCCCCTCTCATGCAAAGGTATGCGCCCCGACCGTTCTTTCTCCCGGTCATATCCAGGGAAACAAGCCCCTCCGCGCTCTTAAGCACGCGCATCATCTCTTTCTTATCCTTCATCTCACCGCAGCCCACACACTGGCGCAGGGATATTTTTTTTGCCATACTGCCCCTCACTTATCACTCTACTCTTCAGAGCCGCTCTCCTCCGGATACATTTCTTCCTCATAGTCCCCGCCGCTGCTCTCCTCAGAGTAACTTTCTTCGCTATACTCCTCTTCCTCATACTCCTCATCGTCGTAGACGTAATCTTCGTAGCGGAAGCCGGGTGCATCCTTGGCCTGCGTCTCACTCTTGATATCGATCTTATATCCCGTCAGCCTGGCCGCCAGTCTGGCGTTCTGACCCTCCTTACCGATGGCAAGGGAAAGCTGGTAATCCGGCACCACCACTTTGGCCGTCTTCTCATCGGGATCAGCGAATACCGCCACGATCTTGGCCGGGGACAGGGCATTCTGGATCAGGTTGCCCGGATTCTCATCCCAGTTTACGATATCAATTTTCTCCCCGCAAAGCTCATCCACAATGGAATTGACTCTCGCGCCGTTGATTCCCACACAGGCGCCGACGGCGTCCACGTTTGGATTGTTGGAGCGCACCGCAATCTTCGTTCTGCTGCCCGCCTCTCTGGCAATGCTCATAATCTCCACCGTGCCGTCCTTGATCTCCGTCACCTCGGACTCGAAAAGGCGCTTCACCAGCTCGGGATGTGTGCGGCTCACTAAAATTCTCGGCCCTTTGGGTGTGTTCCTCACCTCCAGAATGTACACCTTAATTCTCTCCGTAGGGCGGAAGTGCTCGGTGCGCACCTGCTCGTTCTCGTTCAGAATGGCATCCGCCTTGCCAAGGTTGATGGAGATGTTCTTGCCCATATAACGCTGGACGATGCCCGTCACCACATCCTTCTCCTTTTCAAAATACTGGTTGTAGATAACGCTCCTCTCCTCCTCACGGATCTTCTGCAGGATCACGCTCTTGGCATTCTGAGTGGCAATGCGTCCAAACTCCTTGGAGCGGATCTCCACGCGGACGATGTCGCCGGGTTTCGCCGTCGGATCAATCTCCTTCGCCTCCTCCGGGGAAATCTGCATCACAGGGTCTTCCACTTCCTCCGCCACCTCTTTCTCAGCGTAGCAGTAGTAATCGCATGTCTCCCTGTCGATTTCCACTTTCACATTGTCCGCCTTGCCGAAGTGATTCTTGTAAGCGGTAATCAGCGAATTTTCTATCGCCTCAAAGAGCGTATCCTTGCTGATCTCTTTTTCCCTTTCCAGAATCTCCAGCGCCTCCATTAATTCCTTATTCATTTTCCATTGTCCTCCTATGTCTCCTATAAAATAAGCCGAAGCATTAAATGTCCAGTGCCAGTCTGACTGTAGCGATATCAGACCTTTCAAATGTACGCGAAACGCCGTCCTCCTCAACGGTAACGGTACCGGCGTCATACGCTTTCAGAATCCCGGAAAATTCTTTCTGCCCGTCAATGGGCTTATACGCTTTCAGTTCCACCCTCTCCCCAAGGCTTTTCTCCATATGCCGGTCTTTCTTTAACACCCTGCCGAGTCCAGGGCTGCTGACTTCCAGAATATAAGCGTCCGGGATAAAATCTTCCACATCGAGCGCATCAGATAAAGCACGGCTCACATTCTCACAATCCAGAATGTTTACGCCCGCTTCCTTATCAATATAAACCCGCAGATAGTAGTCTTTCCCCTCCTTCACATACTCCACATCATAAATTTCCACACCATACTTCTCCACAATGGGAGTAAGAAGGTGTTCTGTCTTTTCCTCGTATGTCTCCCGTTTTGACATAACACTCTCCATTCCGGAGCGTTTAGCGACGGGGCGACGTAAATCTCCAATTTACGTCTGCCATCAAACAAATTTGTGACGCCCCTGCACAAATTTGCGTGTAAAAAATCAGCACATCGGTGTAATTTTTTACACTACACTCCTGCACGGAAAAGAGCGGACTCGCAAGTCCACTCTTTATCTCAGTAACTATTCTTAATTCTAGTGTATTATATCACCCTTTTTCTTCTATTGCAAGTGTTTTCGCATCCAGCCATCCCGGCGTACTTCCCATTACCTATTTGACAGGGCGGCGGATATCCTTTACTCTATAACTAGTTTTCAATACTATGGGGGAGAAAAAACATGATCAACAAACCGGACCGCCTTTTGCTGCTGCACCTGTTCCAGAGCTTTGTCACTACCTGGGCGCTGATGAAAGCGTCCCGCATGGAGCCTGGCAACATTCTGACCTTCGTCTTCTATCTTCTGGTATTTTTCTTCTACCGGCATGTGAACCGCAGGATGGATCTTTTACAGGTTTCCAACCGTGTGGCCCTGTTTACCGCAGTCATCTACACCGCGCTGTATATGCTGGTGGATTATCCCCGCTATATAGAGCTGCTCACGAGCCCGCTCTACCGTTTTGTCGTTCTGGCCGTTATCTTTTCCGGCTTTGTCTGCCTGTTTTACTATCTGCTTCACTTTTTGTATTCCTACGCCTGCAACAGAAAAAGGCTGTACCGGGCGCTGCTGACGCGCTATCAGAATGTACCCTATTCTTATGAGGGACGCTATCCCCGTATTTCTGCCTGCTTTTCTGCATTCGCGAATCTGATCCGCAGGCACACGGCCCTGTGCGCCTTCCTGTGCTGTCTGCTCTGCTGGTTCCCATACTATCTCTATCAGTATCCGGGTATTATGACACCCGACAGCATCAACCAGTTTGAACAGATTCTTGGCGTGATCCCCTGGTCCAACCATCACCCCTGGGTTCACACACTTGTTTTTGGCTTTTTCTATCACGCCGGCTATGCGCTGACAAAAAATATGGTGACCGCCGTATCCGTTTACACCTTTTTCCAGATGTGCCTGCTTGCAGGCAGTGTGGCCTACTTTATCTCCACGCTGCGCTCCCACAGAATCCGGCCCTTTGTGCTGCTTCTGATTATGGCTTTCTATTCCCTGATTCCCTATCACGCTGTCTTTTCCGTCACAATCTGGAAAGATATCCCATTCGCGGCGGCGGTTCTTCTCTTCAGCTGCGCCCTTCTGCGTCTTTCCGTGCAAAACAGGATCTGTCTGAAAAATGTGCTCGTTCTTTTTATAACAAGCGCTATGATATGTCTGTTCCGCTCCAACGGCTGGTATGCCTTTCTTCTGGCCCTGCCCTTTCTGCTCTTTGCCTTCCGCCGCAGGGCAAAAGCTGTTTATCCACCGCTTTTGGCCGCGCTCCTTCTGGCTGTGATCGTCAAATACCCGGTGATGAACGCCTGTAACGTACAACAGCCTGACTTCATCGAGTCCGTCTGCATTCCCATGCAGCAAATAGCAGCTGTTATATGCAATGACAGACAGCTCACCGAAGAGGAGCTTGCGCTCATCGAGGAAGTGGTGGATCTGACCTATATCCACGAGCTGTACAATCCCACATTTGCGGACAATATCAAAGAACTTGTCAGGGCGGGCAATCAGGATTATTTAACCGCCCACAAAAGCGAATTTTTAAAACTCTGGATCGATTTAGGTCTTCGCTACCCCGGTGATTACCTGACCGCCTATGTAGATCAGACCTACGGCTACTGGTATCCCGACTCCTTCTATCTTGTGGCGGAGGCGGAAGGTGTCAGCGCCACGGATCTTGGCGTATCTCACACACCGCTGATCGGCGGTCCTCTGGTCATTAAGGGCAAAGAAATCGCCGTCAAACTTGGCAGTATGGTGCCCATTTACGGTACGCTCTGGAGCATGGGCGTGGCCTGCTGGATTCTGCTTTTCAGCATAAGTGTCACTGTCATCCGCCGGGACCGCCATAAGCTGATCTGCTATCTGCCCGGGCTTGCCCTGCTTCTCTCCGTGCTCGCGGCGACTCCTGTCGCCACGGAGTTCCGTTACGTCTATTTTCTGGTGCTCTGCCTGCCCTTCTATCTGATTACGGCAATCCTGCCGGATGAGGCGGACGCATCGCTCTGAGCTGAAGCGCCGCCAGCATGCCAACACTGTCCTTTGGCCAGTTCTGCGCCCTCACACGGCCCTCTGCCCTGGTGCAAAACAGCGGGGAAACTTCAAGATAGAAAGATACAGTCTCCCGTTTTCAGATGGGTGTAAACCGTACCGCCCCCGGCTGCGCACAGCCGCTCCTGCGCCGCATCTCCTGTGCAGTGGTTAAAGCCCGCCATACCGATCCCCATATCCCGTATTCTGTCTATCGTGCCGCACAGCCGATCTTCGTCCGCCTCCACCAGGTGGGAGCCGCCGAAAACGGCATACACCGGCCGGTCAAAACGGCTGCGCACCGTCTCTAACATATTTAAGATGCCGGGATGACTGCATCCCGCTATGACAATCAGCCCATTCGGGTCTTCCAGCGCCAGACAGACCTCATCGGGAAAATCGTCCTCCACCATACCTGACCCTGTCAGCCGCACAAAGCGGGCCGGCGGTTTCTCAAACTCATATGTCCGAGCAAATCCTCCCACCACATAACAGCCGTCAAAGAGGGGCAGCGTCTCCTCGCAGACAAGATGCCTGATCCCCTTCTTTTCCAGAAGCTCCGGCCCGAAGCCGCATCCCAGATAAGTATATATATCGCCGTTTCTGGCATATTTCTCCTCAAAGAACCGGGGCCCGGTCACAAGGGGCGCATGCACGCCGTGGGATGCCATATCCGGGTAGCCCCCCGCATGGTCGTAGTGACTGTGGCTTACAATCACATAATCCACGTCCTTCAGGGATATATGCATCTTCTCCGCATTTTTGCGCGCCGCTTTCCCCGCGCTGCAGTCAAACAAAATCTTTCTGCCTCCTGTCTCCACCAGAAAAGAGAGCCCGTGCTGCGCAGTGAGCGCCCTGTTCCGCGAGAGATTGTTTTCCAATAATGTGCGCAGAATTGTCATCTTACACCCTTCCTTTTCTTTTTTCTCTGTTTTCCCGTCCGCGCCGCCAGCCTCCTAAACGGCCTCAGCGTCTGATCAGGAGCACCGCCGCATCATTCACGTTGGTGCCCGTAGCTCCCGTGAAAAGCAGCCCGCCCGCCTTTTCCAGCGCATAGTAGGCATCGTTATTCTGCAGCGTCTCATAGATGGACACGCCCTCTGCGGAAAGCTTCTCCTCCGTATTCCCATCGCAGTACCCGCCCGCCGCATCGGTCGGCCCGTCCGTACCATCGCTGCCAAAGCTGAACACCGCCGTGTCTGTAAGCCCCGCAATTTCCGCCGCGGCCGCAAGCGCAAGCTCCTGGTTCCTGCCGCCCTTGCCTTTTCCCGTCACATGCACCACCGTCTCGCCGCCCGCCAGAAAAGCCAGACTCTCCTGCGCGTGCTGATGCGTCTTCGCGATGGCGCCCAGAAATCTGCCTGCCTCTCTGGCCTCACAGTTCAATCGGTCCGTCAGAAGATACGGCTTATACCCAAGTTCTTCGCAGGCGGCGGCCGCTGCCCGGCACAGAGCTGACACACTGCCTGTAACCTCCGTCTCCACATGAGAAAGCGTCTTCGGCGTCTCCTCCCGCAAAAGCGCCCATACCTCGTCCGTAAGCTTCAATCTATATTTCTGCGCAACCGCTGCCGCCTCTTCACAGGTGGAGGAATCCGGGACCGCCGGCCCGGAGGCGATCATATCAAGCGGATCTCCCAGAATGTCGCTAAGCACGATGCCAAACACCCGGGCCGGTTCGCAGGCAAGGGCAAAGCGGCCGCCCTTCACCGCGGAAAGCCGTTTGCGGATTGTATTCATCTCCACAATATCCGCTCCGCAGGCCAGAAGCTGTTTTGTCACATCCCGCAGTTCCTCCCCGCTCACCAGCGGTTTTTCAAAGAGTGCGGAGCCGCCGCCTGACAAAAGGAAAACCACCTCATCCCCGGCTCCGGCCTGTGCCGCCAGATCGAGAGCCGCCTGCGCTGCCAGAAAGGAGTTTTCGTCCGGCACGGGATGTCCCGCCTCAAAGCACTTTGTCCGCGGGATTTCCCCCTTCACATGGCCGTATTTCGTCACCACAACCCCGGCCGTCAGCCTGTCACCCAGAATGTCTGCTGCGGCCCTGGCCATCTGCCAGCCCGCTTTCCCGGCAGCCACCATATAAATCTTTCCGCGCCCAAATTTTCTTCCCCTCAGCGCCCTTTGTACCGCCTCGTCCGGCAGTACCGCCTGAATCGACTTCCTGATGATCTGTTCCGCGTCTTCCCGTAATGTCATATATATGTCTCCGTATCTGATGAACCTCTCTTATTTTCTTTTATTATACTTCATTCGTACCTTTTTGTATATTCTGCCGGCATTTTTCCGCCGCTTTCCTCCCTCGGTACCCGCCCGGCAAACAAACGAAATTTTGTAATACTTTTCTTCCAATTTCTTTTAAACTTCCATAGACATTCTTTCCCTCCTGTGCTATACTCGATCTACTGGAGAGAACCATTGATGTAAGATAAAACAATAACATGTTTGTGCTGTCATCCTATACATGAAAGGAGATCCAATATGACAGACAGTCAAAAGCTCGATCTGCTTCTTTCTGATATGAGAGAAGTCAAAACAGATGTACGTCTCTTAAAAGAAAAAACAGAAGCGCTCGAAAACAGGACGATCCATACGGAACTGATGCTGGAAAACGAAATCCGCGTCAATATTCAGCGGGTGGCCGAAGGTCATCTCGATCTGTCACGAATTTTCAATGAAGCAATGGAGCCCAACTCTGAAGTTGAAATGCTCGCGCTCAGGGTCGGCATGCTTGAATCGGATATGCGGAAAGTCAAAGCAAAATTGGCTTAACCTTGCACAGAACAGAAGCGCCAACGGCATCTATTCATCCGCTGGCGCTTTTCCGTTCCGATTTTCTCCCGATATTCTTTGTCAGTCAAGTCCAAAATAATCTTTTATATACTTGATCGTTTCTTCCTTGCGTCCGCCCATTCCTTCCTGTGTAAGCACTGCCGCAATATTTTTTATCAATTTTCTCAGAAATAAAAAATACCGCAAACCGCTTCATCAGCAGCTTCCGGCATCCTTTAGGGTTGGGCTGTTCTAAAACAGTCAACAGCTCGTAGGGGAATCGAACCCCTGTTTCCGCCGTGAGAGGGCGGCGTCTTAACCGCTTGACCAACGAGCCATCTGTTTGACACTTGATTATTCTATTATATTTTCCGAAAGAATGCAAGTCCTTTTTTCATTTTTTTAAATTTTTTTCAAATTTCTACTCTGTACCCTCTCGAAACCTGCGCCAGGACGCATAAGCACCCGGTTACAGCACCTTGCTCAAGAAGTCAATGGTTCTCGGCTCCTTCGGATGATCGAGCACTTCCTCCGGCGTTCCCTCCTCGACGATATAGCCGCCCTCCATAAAAATCACGCGGCTTGCCACCTCTCTGGCGAACCCGATCTCATGGGTAACCACCATCATCGTCATGCCGTCCCTCGCCAGCTCCTTCATCACCTCCAGCACCTCGCCCACCATCTCGGGATCAAGAGCGCTGGTCGGCTCGTCAAAAAGCAGAATATCGGGATTCATCTCCAACGCCCTGGCAATCGCCACGCGCTGTTTCTGCCCGCCGGAAAGCTGGCTTGGATAAGCCTGCGCCTTATCGGAAAGCCCTACCCGCTCCAAGAGCTGCATCGCCTTGTTCTTCGCCTCCTCTTTGGTAAGCGTCTTCAGATGAACCGGCGCCAGCGTCATGTTCTTTAAGACATTCAGATGATTGAACAGATTAAAATGCTGGAATACCATACCGATATTCTCCCGCACTTTATTGATATCCGTATGCTTATCGGTCACATCGAAGCCGTCTATCACAATCTGGCCGGACGTCGCTTTCTCTAACTGATTGAGACACCGCAGAAGCGTGGACTTTCCACTGCCGGAGGGCCCGATGAGCACAACCACCTCACCTTCTCTCACTTCCAGGCTGATGTCCTTTAGCACCTCCAGAGAGCCGAAGCTCTTTTTTAAATTCCTGACTGAAATCTTGACATCCGTCTTATCTGCCACGGTTGATCCTCCTCTCAATCTGTTTGGAAACCTTGCTAAGCAGGGTAATGACAACCAGATACATGATGCCGACGATGGCCCATGCCTGCAGGTTCTTAAAGGTATTGCCCATGATGGTCTTACCCACATTCGTAAGTTCCGGGAATCCGATCACGGACAGAATCGACGTGTCTTTTAAGGTAATGATAAACTGGTTGATGATGGACGGAATCATCGTGCGTACCGCCTGCGGCACCACAATCAGAGCCATCCCTGCACCGTAAGAAAGCCCCAGGCTTCTGCCTGCCTCCATCTGTCCCCTGTCCACGCTCTGAATGCCCGCTCTGACAATCTCCGCCATATACGCGCCGCAGTTCATGGAAAGCGCGATCGTGCCCGCCTGCAGGGCATCCATCTTAAAGTTCGTGAATCCAAGGCTCTGGATCCCCGCCGGAATGCCAAAATAGATAAAATAAGCCAGCACAATCAGCGGCACGCCGCGCACTGCATCCACATAAACCGTTCCGATAAAGTTAAGCGCCCTGTTGTGGCCCACATTCATCAGGCCGAAAATCATACCGATTATCGTGGCAAACACCAGAGAAAGCAGGCACAGCAGAAGCGTATGCCCCATCGCCTTCAAAAGCATTGCCCAATATGTCTGAATTATCATTACCATAAGTTTCTATCTCCCTCTATGACAGAGAATGCCTGCTTTTGGCATTCTCTTGTGTGAGACATAGAAGTTCTTGGCATCGCGTCCAATGGCGCGATGTCTTTAGAACTTCTTCTCACACGGTTATCTTTCCAGATACTTCGCAATAATCTCGTCGTATTTGCCGCTCGCCTTGATGTTTTTAAGACCCGCATTGAACATGTCAAGAAGCTCCTGGTTTTCGGCATTCATAATGGCAAAGCCGTAAGGCGCGCCCTCGCTCTCCATACCCTCGGGAATGGTCAGCGCAAGGCCCCCCGTCTTGATGGAGTCAGCCATGATCGGCGTATCTTCCACACAGGCTGCAGAGTTGCCCAGAATCACATCCTGGTACATCGTCGGTGAATCCTCAAATACTGTGGTGGTAAAGCCGTACTCATCTTTCAGGCTCTCGGCAAAATCCATACCCGCCGTACCGTTCTTTACCGCTACATTTTTTCCTGCCAGATCTTCAAAACTTGCAATCGTGCTGCCCTCCGCAACGACAAAGGTCTGTGTCGCATCATAGTAGCCGTCAGAGAAAATCCAGCCGGAATCAATACGTTCCTGCTTGATGGTTGCGCCTGCAATCAGCGCGTCCGCCTGGCCCGCCTGCACTGCCGCAACACCCGCATCCCAGCCAAGGCTCTTCAGTTCATATTTGAATCCCTGATCCTCCGCAATCGCCGCCAGAACATCCACGTCGATCCCCACAAACTCACCTTTCTCATTGGTGAATTCAAAAGGGCGGAATACGGTGTCCGTTGCCACAACCCATACCTTGCCGTCCTTCGCACCGCCGCCGCACGCCGCCACGCCAAGAGCCATACATCCGATCAAAATCATCGCCAGTAATTTTTTCATAAACTATCCTCTCCTTTTCTGCCGCAAATGTTTATTTCACACAGAAAAACGGTGTACTGTTCTGGCATCGACACCGTTTTCCACATTTCTAAGTATATGGAGTTTTCTGTTTGTTGTCAAGAAATTTGTATACAAATATACAAGTATCATATCCCGGCCGTCATCTCCGTCCCGCCGGCCTATGAAAATGTGCCGCCTGTCGGCCGGTTACAGCTGTGCCGCCGCCGCAAGAATCATCTCCACCGCCTTATCAATGCCCAGCTTCTCCGTGTTGACCGTCAGATCAAAATTTCTCGCATCACCGTATGTCTGCTTGGTGTAGTATTCACAGTAGCGTTTTCTCGCCTTGTCCACCGCGCGCACATCGTTTGCCACCTGATCCGCCGGCACCTGATCCATCATCTTCGTCATGCGCTTCACCCGCCAGTCAAACCCAGCGTGGACAAACACATTCAGACAGTGGTCAAATTCCCTTAAAATATAGTCGCCGTTACGCCCGACGATCACACAGCTTTCCTTGTTGGCCAGCTCCCTGATGGCATCACGCTGGGCCTGCCACAGCTCCTCCTCCAGCGGTTTATTGTAGAAATCAAACAGGCTCTGGGCAAAGCCGAAGTTCTTCGGCACCCGCTCATCCCATCTGTGCACCTGCTCGGGCGTCAGTCTCTTTCCCGAAATGGCAGTCTTCAAAATGATATCCTTGTCATAATATTCGATTCCCAGCTCCCTGGCCACCCGCCTGCCGATCTCTCCGCCGCCCGCGCCAAACTCTCTTCCTATCGTAACAATTTTTCTCATAGTTTTCCCCCTCTTCTATACTTTCGTTCAGCATGCACCCATTCGCTAAATCGCGCCGCCTGCGCTCCCTGCCGCTTAGGCTGAACCGTTATACCAAATCAAAGATACTGATCTGGTTGGACTCTGGGATATTCCCGAGCAGTCCTAATTGACTCATTAAGTCAATTACAGATTTGGAAACCTTCGTCCGCTCCCTGAAATCGTCCTTACTGAGGAACGGCCCGTCCTTCGCTGCCTCCACGATGGCATCCGCCGCTTTTTCTCCAAGACCGTCGATGCTGTTTAAGGAGGGCATCAGCTTTCCGCCCACGATTTGAAACAGCCTGGACTGCGCCGTAAAAATATCAATCGGCACAAAGTCAAACCCTCTGGCATACATTTCCTGCACAATCTTCATATCCTTCTGGGTATCCTGCTCCTTCTTGGAAAGCTCATCGCTTCTCCGCTTATATTCCGCCATCACGCGCTCCAGATGGGCCTGCCCCTGGCACATAATTTCATAGGAAAAGGCCGATGCGCGGATGCTGAAATAGGCCGCGTAGTAAGCCAGCGGATAATTGATCTTACAGTAGGCAATGCGCCACGCCATCATAACGTAGGCGGCCGCATGGGCCTTGGGGAACATATATTTAATTTTCTTGCAGGAGCCGATGTACCAGTCCGGCACATTCTGCTCTTTCATCGCCTTGATCCACTCGTCCTTCAGGCCCTTTCCCTTACGCACGCTCTCCATAATAGTGAACGATAAGGACGGCTCCACCCCCTGCTGCATCAGATAAATCATAATATCATCACGACAGCAGATGGCAGTGGAAATGGTCGCAAGCCCCTCCTCGATCAATGTCTGCGCGTTGCCAAGCCACACATCCGTGCCGTGGGAAAGCCCGGAAATACGCACCAGATCCGTAAAACACTTGGGCTTGGCGTCTATCACCATCTGGATGACAAACTCCGTGCCAAACTCCGGTATGCCAAGACACCCCAGCTTACAGCCGCCGATCTGCTCCGGGGTAATGCCC
>CAJTTT010000018.1:0-398 GCA_910579285.1 uncultured Lachnospiraceae bacterium
CTTACTATCTCAATCGCTTCTTCCTTTAACTGTATCAGTTCTTTTGAGAAAGAATTGAAAGCGATTGATAAAGCAATCCTTCAAACAGTTCAGGGATTAAACCCTGGCGAGTACACTGTACTGAATTCCATTCCCGGAATCGGTAAAGTTTATTCAGCCGGTATCTTAGCTGAGATGGGCTCCATTAAGGCTTTTCCTAACGCCAATGCCCTCGCAAAATACTGTGGTATCGTTTGGAACGATAATGACTCTGGCGACTTCGTTGCCGAAGACAAACACATGAGCAAAGCTGGCAACAGATATCTGCGCTACTACATCATAGAAGCTGCCGGAAGTGTTATAAGACACTGTCCTGAATACAGAGCATTCTATGACAAGAAATATGCTGAAACCAGAAC
>CAJTTT010000018.1:408-75316 GCA_910579285.1 uncultured Lachnospiraceae bacterium
CTCGCGTTGACTTCCCGTAAATTTATACGTCTGCTCTTTGGTCTGCTGGACAAGGGCCAACTCTACTCTCCGGAAAAGAGTAGGTAATCCATATCGAATTCCTAACTTACGTCTTTTTGGAGAAACAAGCCGTAGGTTTATTAAGGTTACCCTTTTCCCTGAAAATCTTTTTAAAATAACTCTTGACTATTTACCAAATTGCTTTCTTCTCTGCCTCACACCACTTTTATATTCACTGCTTATCTAATGCCAGATGGACTTCATGCCGGCCACTTCCACCCATGCGACATGTTCCGGCGCCTCAGCGTCCAGCGCAAAACACCCGTCTGCGGAACTGTTGTAGAACACTTTTGTTCCTGCCGCCTCTCCCTCGTTGACATAGACTTCCGCCGTGCGTCCGTCCACATAGATTTCCAGAGTCCTGACTTCCTCCACATCCGCCCTGAAACGGATGCCTTCACTCTTCACGCCCTTTGTCACGAGGCGCAGCCCGTCCTTGTCATTGACCAGGGAGAGCTCCCTCTCTTTGTCCTTTCCGAGCAGAATGGTGAAACAGGTATTTTTGTCGAATTTGATTTCCGCGCGATACGCATTTCCCTCTATCTTTGGAAGAGACAGGTTTTCTCCCCTGCCCTGGGCGAGCGCTTCGCCTTTCAGCAAATCCATTTCCCGCACCGGCGTCATGTACAGCTTTCCGTTTTTCACATGAAGCTCTCTCGGTATCGTCATGCTTCCATATGCGCCATTCTCGTCCGCCGCGTGCTCCTCATAAAAATCAGAAATCCAGCCGATGCTGATCCGCCTGCCCTGATGCGCAAAGCTCTGCATCGCATAGCAGTTGCTTCCGAAATCAAACCAGCCATCGCTTTCTATCTCAA
Organism: uncultured Lachnospiraceae bacterium; assembly: GCA_910579285.1. Taxonomy (GTDB): domain Bacteria; phylum Bacillota; class Clostridia; order Lachnospirales; family Lachnospiraceae; genus UBA3282. Next base: position 1,287 of record CAJTTT010000018.1, read on the forward strand.
ATTCGCGATTATGCCAGGTTCCCGTGTAATATCTGCTCATCTGATATCTTCCGCATTCGTCACGGTGCTCCATCCATGCACCTATTGCCACATATTTTCCGTCCAGCTCCATAAAGTCAGGACACTCAAAACAGCGCACTTCCTCGCGCTCCTCCACGAGCAGAGGATGTACATACTCCCACTGTTCTCCGTCTCTGGATTCATATAGGAGAATCGCGCCCTTCCCCTCTATGGCGCTGCCAAGCGCCATGTACCAGCGGTCATTTGCGCGCAGCACTTTGGGATCCCTGAAATCAAAGGACGCGCCTTCCGGCGGCTGGCCGATCACACACGTTTCCTCCGAAAAATGGATCATGTCGCGGCTTTTCATCATCCACTGCTGTTCCACCGTGTCCTCACCGTCCTGCAGCGGCCCCTTATGTCTGGTCAGATAAAATACAACCTCCTCCTCAGAAGCCACGGCACAGCCTGAAAATGCGCCGCCTTTCCATTCCTCCGGCCTTTCCAGAATCTCCTCCTGGGGGGCGAGCACAACGGGGAAATGAACCCAGTGCACCAGATCCCGGCTGGCCGCATGGCCCCAGTACATGTTGGACCACTGCTGCCCGTGCGGGTTAAACTGATAAAACATATGGTAATATCCCTGGAACCAGCACAGGCCGTTTGGATCATTCATCCAGTTTTTCCACGGAGAGAAGTGATAGCTTTCACGCGACGGCCTGTCGTACCACGCCGCCTGGTCCGGCACATAAAACCTGTCATCCGCCGGATTTTTCTCCAGATAACACACACCTTCCTCCAGCATATCCCCGCTGCCGCTCAGATAGCAGAGCGACACCTCGCATTCCTCACTGTAGATTTCATAGTCCGTATTCTGTTTTAGCGGGATTTTAAGCCACGCAAAATAGGTTCTGCCAGCCAGCTTCTCCACACTCTGCACAGAGCCGTCTGCATTTCTGGACAGAACACGGACTTTACCTCCGTCAGCCGTCTGCTTCGCAAAGATCTCCAGACAGGTATGATTCTTCGTATTTACCTTTTTCATATTTCCTCCTTTCCGATTTTCTGCTGTATTTTCCGGCTCATATATAGAACCGTTTCCACACCACTTTTCAGTTTATTTATTGCCATTTTTAATTTTTATCCACCTTCTATATCTTTATTTTGGTGGAACCCGTTCCATGTCTATAATTATATTTCCGTCCCGTTCGTTTGTCAATTGTCCTGCCGCATTTTTTACCCTATACACAAAAAGGCAGGGGATGTTTTTGTATAGATTGCACAACCCCTGCTTTCCTTTTTCATTTATCCCTGAAACTGACTGCATCCATACGGCCTTACCACAGCGCTGCACCGTCAGCGCGCACACCTGGTCGTCCCCCCGTAGCAGATCTCCACGTTCAAAATCTGCCTGTGGAGAATGTCCCTTCTCTGTTCAATCTGGTCGAGCAGCGTACTCACAGAAACTTCCGCCAGCAGCGGCGTGTTCTGCCTCACCGCGGTGACATGGGGGTAAACCATCTGCGTGACGCTGGTGGCGTCAAACCCGACCAGACTGATATCCTCGGGAATCCGCATCCCTCTTTTTCCGGCCGTGTTCATGCAGGCTACTACGCCCAGGTCCCCGGAGAAAATCCCGTCCGCATCAGGAAACTCGTCTAACAGTCTGCCGGCCGCTTCGCAGAAAGCTTCCCAGCCGAACACATTCCAGTCCATAGATACTGTCTCCACGTTCACCCCGTGTTCTTCGAGAGTTCTCTGAAATGCCGTGTGTCTTTCGTTTGCCAGAATATGAGGAGACACCCCGGCAATCTGTATCACATTCTTTCGTCCATCACGGATCATCAGTTCCGCAGCCATTTTTCCGCCCGCGGCATGGTCACTTCCCACGATAGGAATTTTAGGGCCAAAGTCACGGTCGATGGAAACAATCGGTTTCTCATGTCTCAGATATTCCTCTCCGTCAAGACAGTGGGAACCCGTAATAATGCCGTCCACGATATTGCGCTCCAGCATATCCAGGTATTCTCTCTCCCTGTCGCTGACCCCTACCGCATTACAGACCATCGTTTTATAGCCCTGTCTGTACAGCTCCATCTCTATGTTTTTCACCAGACAGGAAAAGAACGGATGATCCAGATCCGGCACAATCACGCCCACAATCCCGCTTTTGTTGCGGAACAGATTCCGCGCCAGTTCATTGGGGGTATAGTTCAGTTTCTGCACTGCCTTATCTATTTTCTTTTTTGTCTCCGGCGAAACGTAACCGGTATTGTTCATTGCCCGGGACACCGTCCCAACGCCGACTCCGGCTTCCTTCGCCACATCCCTGATACTAGCCATGCTTTCCGTCCCTGTCATCCTTTCCCAAATCTCACTTACCAGTCTATCACTGCCTCTCTCAAAATGACAAGACTCACTTTCCTTTTCTTCGCAAATAATACCCCATTTCCTGCAAACTGTTCTTTTACCTTGACACTTTTATACCCGTTATAGTATCTTATGGAGAAGTCAATGATTGAAATATAAATTATGTAAACCAATTCAGATGATAAACCATTTTTTCCGAAAAGGAGATCTTCATGCAGACTCTTAAACGAATCATCAGCCATTACATGCGGTCCGTCACCCTGCTTCTGGTAATCGCCCTTCTTGGGCTGCTTCTGTATTTCCAGATCACATACGAGCGGCGGCAGGCTTACGAAGCTGCCACAGAAAGCTTTTACCGAATCGAACAGCTCATGGAAAAAAATCAGGAAGAGCTTGTGGAAACCAAAAAGGCCTACCGGCAGACCTGTCTGCACAATGCGGAGGCCATCTCCTACATGATAGAAGACGATCCTTCCGTCCTGGACAGTGTGGAGGAGCTGCAAAAAATCGCCGCTCTTATGGAGGTGGACGAAATCCATATTTTCGATACCACTGGCCGCATTTACGCGGGAACACACCCGGAATACTACGACTATACCTTTGACTCCGGCGAACAGATGATGTTTTTCAAGCCCATGCTCACAGATAAATCGCTCCGTCTTGTACAGGAGATCACACCCAACACGGCGGAGGCAAAACTGATGCAGTATTCCGCGCTGTGGAACCGGGATGAAAGCTTTATCGTCCAGGTCGGCATGAAGCCTGCCAATGTACTGAAGGCTGCGGAAAAAAATGACCTCTCCTACATTTTTTCCCTGTTTCGCGTCAATCCCGATGCCAGTTATTATGCCGCAAACAGGGAAACCGGGGTGATCGTCGGCTCCACCGATCTGTCCAGCGTTGGCAGAAACCTTTCGGAAATCGGAATCAGCCTCGAAAAAGCTGCCGCTTATAAAAAGGGGTTCCTTGCAAATGTAAACGGGGAGCGCTCCTACTGTGTGTTCGCGGAAGCCGGCGAAAACCTGATCGGGCGGATTATCTCCTGCCAGAATCTGTACCACCGCATCCCCTCCACCACGGCTGTGCTTACCGTATGCCTCATCACCATTGCCATGATTCTGTCCTCCGTGGTCATCCGCTATATGAACCTGTATGTGGTCGTGGGCATCCACAGCATCAATGAAAAACTGCACAGCATCGCTCTTGGTAATCTGGATGAAACCGTTGATATCCAGAGCAGCGTGGAATTTTCGGAACTGAGCAGCTATATTAACCATATGAAAAAGAGCATTCTGGACAGTAACAAGAAAATGTCCTACGTCCTCGGCAAAACCAATATGTACATCGGCGTATACGAGTATAACCGCCATATGAAGAGAGTCCGCATCACCGAACATGTGCCGAGAATCCTTTCCCTGGAATCCGGGGAAGCCGAGCGGCTTTGTGCGGATTATCAGGCATTCCGGGAATTCATTGCCGGGCTGCGCGAACATCCCCTGGCTGACGAAAACTGTGTTTATTCATGCCGGGAGCGATATGTCAAATTGGAGGAAATCACTGAGCGGGATGAGATTTTCGGCGTTATTATCGACGTGACGGAAGAGATCGAGCGGCGCAAAAAGATAGAAGCCGAACGCGACTTTGATCCGCTGACCGGCCTGTATAACCGGCGGGGTCTGGAGGAGAAACTCTCCGCCCTGTTCCGTGACCCCCATGCGCTTGGCCGCAGCGCAGTCGTCATGGTCGATGCGGATAATCTGAAAGTGATCAACGACACCTACGGCCATGACGCCGGGGATGTCTATCTGCAGGCAATCGCCGGACTGTTTCGTGATTTCGGACCGGAAAGCTGTGTGTCCGCAAGGCTCGGCGGCGATGAGTTTGTCCTGTTCCTGTACGGATATGACAGCGAACAGGAGCTGCTCGATACGGCTGCGCTTCTGGAAGACATGCAAAACCACAGTTTCGCTGATCTGAACGGCCAGGTACGGGTTCCCCTCCGCTTTTCCTTCGGCTGCTGCCTGACCGGGCAGTCGGCAGACTACGAAAAACTGATGAAGGAAGCGGACGAAAAAATGTATGAAAACAAGAGAGAACGGAAAAAACAATAAGTCAGCAAAGGCTGCCGCCCTGAGGGCGACAGCCTTTTCCATACCTCTGCAAACAACTCATTACCTGTTTTCCATCTCTGCGGTCACGGATTCCTCACAGCTTCTCATCGCCTGGATCGTTCTGTCAAACAGGTCATCTAACTCCCAGCCGAGCATCTCCGCTCCCTGGGCAATGACTTCCCTGGAACATCCGGCCGCAAACTTCTTGTCCTTAAACTTCTTTTTCAGACTCTTGACTTCCATATCCATCGTACTCTTAGATGGACGCATGAGAGCGCAGGACCAGATCAGTCCTGTCAGCTCGTCCGCCGCAAAAAGCACTTTCTCCATCTCAAGCTTCGGCTCGTCCTCACTGCACAATCCAAAGCCGTGGGAGCAGACCGCATAGATCATGTCCTCACTCACACCGCCCTCGCGCAGAAGCTCCGGCGCTTTCTTGCAGTGCTCCTCGGGATAAAGCTCGAAGTCGATATCGTGCAGGAGCCCGGTAATCCCCCAGAACTCCTCCTCCGCCCCATAGCCCAGTTCTTTCGCGTACCAGCGCATCACGCCTTCCACCGTCAGGGCATGCTGGATATGGAACGGCTCCTTGTTGTATTTCTCCAAAAGCGCAAGCGCCTGTTCCCGGGTCACGCTGCTCTTCTTCGCCTCGCCGCCCGCCTGCTTCTTTACGGCCCTGGCCGTGTCGGAAGGTTTCTTGTCCAGGCTTTTCATCGTCGGGAAGAGTAACACGTCACGGATCGCAGGAGAGTTGGTCAAAAGCATCACCAGCCTGTCAATGCCGTACCCGATGCCGCCTGTAGGGGGCATGCCGATCTCCAGCGCGTTCATAAAGTCTTCATCCGTTGTGTTGGCTTCCTCGTCGCCCGCCGCAAGCGCAGCCTCCTGCGCCTTAAACCGCTCCCGCTGGTCAATCGGGTCATTTAACTCGGAGTAAGCGTTACACATCTCCCTCGCCGTGATAAACAGCTCAAAACGCTCCACATAATCCGGCTTGTCCGGCTTTCTCTTGGTGAGGGGCGAAATCTCCACAGGATGATCCATCACAAAGGTTGGCTGTATCAAGTGCTCTTCCACAAACTCCTCGAAGAAAATATTGATGATATCCCCTTTGGTATGGCGCTCCTCGTAATGCACGTTTTTCTCGTCCGCCAGCTTCTTTGCCGCCGCCGTATCGGGCACTTCGTCAAAATCAACGCCTGTATATTTCTTCACGGCCTCCACCATAGTGATCCGCTCAAAAGGTTTCCCGAGATCAATCTCCACATCCCCGTAAGGCACTGTGGTGGTGCCGCAGACTTCTTTTGCCACATGGCGGAACATATTCTCAGTCAGATCCATCATCCCGTTGTAATCGGTATATGCCTGGTAAAGCTCCATCAGCGTAAACTCGGGGTTGTGTCTGGCGTCCAGTCCTTCGTTGCGGAATACCCGCCCGATCTCATAGACTCTCTCCATACCGCCCACGATCAGCCTCTTCAAATATAATTCCAGGGAGATGCGCAGCTTCACATCCTCATCCAGCGCATTGTAGTGGGTCTCAAAAGGTCTTGCCGCCGCGCCGCCCGCATTGGACACAAGCATGGGCGTCTCCACCTCCAGAAATCCCTGCCCGTCCAGATAGCGTCTGATCGCGCTGATGATTTTGGAGCGCATGACGAAGGTCTTTTTCACATCCCCGTTCATAATCAGATCCGTATATCTCTGCCGGTAACGGATATCTGTATTTACCAGCCCGTGATATTTCTCAGGCAGGATCTGCAAGCTTTTTGACAGTAGTGTCACTTTTGCCGCATGGACGGATATTTCGCCGGTTTTGGTTCTGAAAACCTCCCCTTCGATGCCTACAATGTCACCCACGTCATATTTTTTGAAATCGGCATAAGGTTCCTCGCCCACGCTGTCCCTCGCCACATAGACCTGAATGTCTCCCTCCAGATCCTGCACGTTGCAAAAGGACGCTTTTCCCATAACGCGCTTGCTCATCACACGGCCCGCAACGGACACGCTTTTACCTTCCAGCGCGTCAAACCCGTCATGGATCTCCTGACTGTGATGGGTTACGTCATACTTTGTGATCTGAAAAGGGTCTTTGCCTGCCTCCTGCAAGGCCGCAAGCTTCTCCCTTCTCACCTTCAAAAGCTGATTGATATCCTGCTGTGTCTCTGCCATATTGCTGCCCTTTCCCGTAATTGTTCAATCAGGACTGCGCCTTTCCGCGCCGTCCGTACACTGTGCACTCAGTTCGATCTCTGGATTTCCAGCACTTTATATTTGAAGACACCCGCCTGTGTCTCCACCTCCACCAGATCGCCAACCTTGCCGCCGATCAGCGCCCTGCCCACGGGAGACTCGTTGGAAATCTTTCCCTTTAAGCTGTTTGCCTCGGTAGAACCTACAATTTTATATTCTAATTCTTCGTTAAATTCCACATCCAGTATCTTTACCTGACAGCCAATGTTGATCTTGTCGAGATCCACCTCGTCCTCCACAACAACCTCGGCATTTTTCAGAATTTTTTCCAGCTCCTCAATTCTTGCCTCAATGTCGCGCTGCTCGTCCTTGGCTGCATCGTACTCGGCATTCTCGGAGAGGTCACCCTGCTCTCTGGCCTCCTTGATCTTCTGGGCCACTTCCTTACGCTTTACGACTTTCAGCTCATGTAATTCATCCTCATATTTGCGCAAGCCTTCATAAGTTAAAATGTTCTTTTTCTCCTGCATGGTAAAAAATCTTCCTTTCCCCAGTTATACATTTTTACAATGTACATTTTCCCGCAGCAAAGAACGCACGCCTTCTGCATTCTTCCCGACATGACACAGTTATACTAAATCACCATACTCCGATGACCCAGTATAACCTCATGTTTTTCTATCATAACTACTTTTTACTATAGTGTCAAGATATTTGAGGGGCGATACATAGAGAATACGCCCGTTTTTTCCAATGCAGCCACGCTCCTTCTCCCAATTGGAAGTCAGATCTGCATAGACCGTCCGGCCTTCCCGTTCCACTCTCGGATACCGCGGCGTGTCCGTGTAATCCAGAATCACCCCGCCGCACCTTTCCCTGTCACAGCGAAGCGCCTTCTCCAGCGTCAGATACGGACGCATTCCCGGCACAAGTCCGTACTCATATCCATAGGCCTCCAGCTCGTCTGCCGCCTCCTCCCAAATATCCGTTCCCTCCACCTCCTCATAATAAAAGAGAAGGCTGTTGATTCTCGGCAGATACGGCCCAAGCAGCCGCCTTGTCATCTCCATCTGCCAATCAGTATCCTCCGGCCTGCCAAGAAGCACCTGTACCCTGCCGCTCTGAAACAGGCATTCTGCAGCGAAGCCGGCAAGCAGACCGGCCGCCAGTCTCTCCATTGTCTCCCTGCGCGGCTCCCAGCGCTGTATCCGTTCTTCTGACACAAGTGTCATTATCTGTGGATGCAGAAAAGTGTCCGCCATTCCCGGCGCACCATGCAGCACAGTCTCCAGCGCCTCCTCCAAAACCTCCTGCGGCCACGGTTTCTTTTTATAGTAGAAAGGCGGAACCTGGCAGTCCACAGGCACGAAAAAGCCGCCGGCCTCCTCTGCGCCCAGAACCCTTCCCTGCAGGGAAACTCCCTCCCACCAGTGTCTCTTGGCCGCGTTACTTTTATACATGTCCTGCATGGGATGAAAATAGACAATGCTCTCTGTTTCCATCGTGTCTCCCCTGTGCCTGTCTCCTGTTCTGACACAGTATATGACTCTGAGCTTTCAGACATGCAGACAAATTGATAAACTTAAGCCTGTCGGTTTCACCCTCACATGGATTCCACCAGACGCCTGATCTCCTCAAAGCTTTCCGCCTGGTTTATGCAGCCTCTGAGTCTGGCGGAGCCGGCCATTCCGGCCGTATACCAGGACAGGTGTTTTCGCATTTCCCGGACGCCCGTGTATTCTCCCTTGATCGTAAGCTGGAGCGCGGCATGGCGCAGAATCATCTGTTTCTTCTCCTCCACAGACGCCCCGGGCAGCTCCCGGCCGTCCGCCAGCCAGGCGGCAATTCGTCCAAACAGCCACGGGTTTCCCCTGGCGGCGCGGCCGATCATCACACCGTCACAGCCGGTCTGTGAAAGCAGCCTCTCCGCACTCCTTTCATCTGTCACATCCCCGTTTCCGATCACGGGAATGGCAACCGCCTCCTTCACTGCGGCAATGATCTCCCAGTCCGCCTCTCCGCTGTAAAATTGTTCCCTTGTCCTGCCGTGCACAGCCACGGCAGCGGCTCCCGCGTCCTCCGCAATCTTCGCCATCTCCACCGCGTTGACATGGGCCTGGTCAAATCCCTTGCGGATTTTCACCGTCACAGGTTTCTTTACGGCCTTAACCGTGGCTGCTATGATCTTACCCGCCAGCTTCGGCTCCCGCATCAGCGCCGAACCTTCCCCGTTGTTCACAATCTTCGGCACAGGACAGCCCATGTTGATATCCAGAAGGGCAAAGGGGCGTTCCTCAATCCGCTTCGCCATCTCGCTGACGATCTTTGGATCAGAACCGAACAGCTGCAGGGAAACCGGCCCCTCCTCCGGGTGGATCTCGAGCAGCCCTTCCGTATTTTTATTGCCGTACAGGATGGCCTTGGCGCTCACCATCTCCATCCCGCAAAGACCTGCTCCCTGTTCACTGCACAGCAAACGAAATGGCAGGTCTGTCACGCCTGCCATAGGAGCCAGTATCAGATTATTTTTCAAAGTAACGCCGCCAATCTCCAGGGGCTTCAATAAACTGCTCATGCCTCTATATCCTCATGCAAAATAAACACCCGGTAGTACAGCTGCAGGGACTCTAACATCTCCTGTCTGTTTCTGCGGATTTCTCCCACAAGGAGGCCGCTGCTGATCTCGTCATACAAAAAATCGTCCTCCTCTGCGTCCGTCTCCAGGGAAACACTGCCGTCCGCCTCAAAGACAATAGTAAAAATGCCGCCTACCTCCTCCGTGAACAGAACACAGATGATATGCAGCTCATCTTTGACCGACTGCGGTATCTTATTGAATGTTTCGTTAAAATAATATTTCTTCTCGTAGGCGTTCGCGCCGCAGAGCACAATTCTGTCATCTTTCATCGCATTCCTCAATACAGGGCATGTCCCTTTGGCATGCCCGCGCTAAACATACCCATACAACCCGCGGACTGACACTTCCCCGGCATAGACGAGAACGGTCTCCCCCGTCTCCTTTTCAACGGCCAGTTCCCCCGTCTCCGTGATGCCCCGCGAAATCCCGGTGTACTCACCCGCCGGATCAAGCACCCGCACCGTCGTATCCCTTCCGACCAGCCGGGACTCATAGCGCGTCTTCAGTTCAGACAGGCTGCATGACCGCTCAAAGATTTCATAATCCGCCTCAAACCGGGCAAGGATCTGCTCCAGCAGGGCCGCCCGGTCAATCCGCCGCCCGGACTCTATCCGCAGGGACGTGGCCGTCTGCCGGATCTCTTCCGGGAAATCCTCCGGCCCGCTATGATTCACATTCACGCCAACGCCCGCCACCAGAAACTGGATCTCGTTCATCTCCGGCGTCATGCTCATCTCCGTCAGAATACCGACCACCTTTTTCCCGTTCACCACAATGTCATTGGGCCACTTGATGCCTGTCTCAAGTCCCGTTGCCGCGTGAATGGCCTCCGCCACGGAGAGCGCCATCACCAGCGTGATCATGGACGCCTTTTCCGGGGCAAACGTCGGCCTGATTACAACCGTAAAATAGATGGAGCTGCCCGCAGGCGACTCCCAGGACCTGCCTCTGCGGCCCCTGCCAGCGGTCTGCCTGTCAGCCACCACCGTGGTGCCGTGCGGGGCGCCCTCCTCCGCGAAACGTTTGGCGTCAGGGTTCGTGGAGCCAGTGGACTCAAAAAAGATAAGGTTCTGTCCCGCCCATTTCGTGTGCAGTCTGCTGGCAATCTCGCTCTTGGAATAAACATCCGCGGGACTCTCCACCAGACGGTACCCACGGCTCGGCACCGATTCGATCAGGTAGCCTTCCTCCTTCAGCTGTTTAATCACCTTCCAGACCGCCGTCCGGGAAACCCCCAGACGGTCGCAGAGCTGCTGCCCCGACACATAATCCTCGCTGCTACGCAGACATGCTAAAATATCGGATCTGTCTGTCTTCATGGATTTATCTCTTACCCCCATAACTCCGCTTCGCGGAATCCCATAATCAATGGACGAGCAAGCGCGTCCCGGAGAATGCCCGTTTTTCGGCATTCTCCCGAGTGAAACGGAGTTGCGAAGCAACTCCTAGAACTTCTTAGCGAAGCAGCCATTGCTGCCGAGCTTTAGAAGTTCTTTTCACTCTAGCCCAAGTGTCACAGCCATAACCGCTTTGATGGTGTGCATACGATTTTCCGCCTCGTCAAACACGATGGACTGCGGCGACTCAAACACCTCGTCCGTCACTTCCAGCTCCTCCATGCCGTACTTTTCACCGATCTCCTTCCCGATCCCGGTCAAGTGGTCGTGAAACGCGGGCAGGCAGTGCATAAACACCGCCTCTTTGCCTGCCAGGGCCATCACCTGCGCATTGACCTGGTAAGGCGTAAGATCGCGCAGCCTCTCCTCCCAGATCTGCTCCGGCTCACCCATTGACACCCACACATCCGTGTATACCACATCGACTCCCGTCACGCCCTCCGGCACATCCTCCGTCAGACGGATCGTGCCGCCGTTTTCTTCCGCAATCTCCCGGCATGTCTTCACCAGCTCCTCCTCCGGGAAATACTTTTTGCTCGTGCAGGCCGTAAAATGCATCCCCATCTTGGCGCAGACAACCATCAGGGAATTGCCCATGTTGTAGCGGGCATCCCCCATGTAAGTCAGCTTAATGCCTTTCAGACGGCCAAAATGTTCCTTTATGGTCAAAAGGTCCGCCAGCATCTGGGTCGGGTGAAACTCATTGGTCAGACCGTTCCATACAGGCACGCCTGCATACTTCGCCAGTTCCTCCACAATTTCCTGCCCGAATCCGCGGTACTCTATCCCTTCATACATGCGCCCAAGGACCCTGGCTGTGTCCGCAATGCTCTCCTTCTTGCCGATCTGGGAGCCTGACGGCTCTAAGTATGTAGTTCCCATCCCCAGGTCATGGGCCGCCACCTCAAAGGCGCAGCGGGTTCTGGTGCTTGTCTTCTCAAAAATCAGCGCCACGTTTTTCCCGCGCAGACCGTCCACGGGGATTCCCTTTTTTTTCTTCTCCTTCAGATCCGCCGCCACATCCACCATGTACCCGATCTCCTCCGGCGTAAAATCCAGAAGCTTTAAAAAATTGCGACCTTTCAAATCCATGATACCGTATCCTCCTTCATGTCTATATCGTAGAAGCAGACAGGACGGATCCGCAGAACCGTCCTGTCCTTTTCCTATCACTCAAATTCATGCAGAAAACACCGCTTTTCGCATTTTTATTTTAGTATTTCCCTGGCAGATGCCGCAAGTCCTGCCAACCCCTGGATCTCTGAGGGAATGATGATCTTCGTCGCCTGGCCGTCCGCCGCTTTCTCGAAGGCCTCCAGACTCTTGATCTTTAAGACTGCCTCGTCTGCGCCCGCCTCGCGGATCATGCGGATACCATCGGCTGTAGCCTTCTGTACCTTAAGGATCGCCTCCGCTTCACCTTCCGCCTCACGGATCATCTTTTCCTTCTGCGCTTCCGCACGCAGAATCGCGGACTGTTTCTCCGCCTCCGCCTCCAGAATCGCGGATTCCTTCTGACCCTCTGCAACAAGGATCGTGGATTTCTTCTCACCTTCCGCACGCAGGATCGCCTCACGGCGCTCACGCTCCGCCTTCATCTGTTTCTCCATCGCATCCTGGATGGCCGCCGGCGGAATGATATTCTTAAGCTCCACGCGGTTCACTTTGATACCCCAGGGATCTGTCGCGATATCCAGGGAAGCGCGCATCTTCGTGTTGATCACTTCTCTGGAAGTCAGTGTCTGATCCAGTTCCATCTCTCCGATGATATTACGGAGGGTTGTGGCCGTCAGATTCTCAATTGCCATAATCGGATTCTCCACTCCATAAGCAAAAAGCTTCGGATCCGTGATCTGGAAAAATACCACCGTGTCAATCCGCATGGTAACGTTATCCTTCGTAATCACAGGCTGGGGTGCGAAATCCACCACCTGCTCCTTCAGTACCACTCTTTTGGCCACCTTATCAATAAAAGGAACCTTGATATGCAGTCCCACCGACCAGGTCTGCTGATATGCGCCCAGCCGCTCCACCACATAAGCCTGCGCCTGCGGCACAATCTTGATGCAGGACGCCAGAATCAGTATGATCAGTATCAAAACAACCAATAATGCTACGAGTCCACCCATCTTTCCTCTCCATTTCCGAAAGCGATGTCAGACAGTAACCGTTCCACATCTGCGTCAAACAGTTACCGCATCTCTTTCTTTTCCTCTACAATCAGTTTCACGCCGTTTATGGCAAGCACAATCACCACGGCTCCCACCGGCAGCTTCTCATCGTCCGTCTTCGTTCTGGCGGACCATTCCATGCCGCCCACATTGACCTGACCGATCCCCTGCAGATTATCAATCTCGCTTATGACAATGGCCTGCCGTCCCACAAGGCTCTCCGCGTTCGTGCGCACCCGGTCTTTGTTAAAATATTTTACCGCAATGGGCCTCGTAAAATACAGAAGCAGCGCCGAAACCACAAGAAACAGGATCACCTGTAAAATCACCGGCAGATGCAGCAGCGAAGCCAGTGTGGCCACGAGCGCACCGCCGGCAAACCAGACGGTGGTGAGTCCCATCGTCAAAAGCTCAATCACAACCAGGGCTACAAGGATGACCAGCCATACTACCGTCATATTTAACGCCTGTATCTCCATCATGTTCCCTCCCTGATGTTAATATTACACTTATCTTTCTTTTGCAGCAATTACATTATCTCATAGTATTCCCAATGTGGCAAGGACTAACACTACGAGCGTTCTCACAGACCTTCTTGCGCCTGTCAAATTCGCGCAGGCACGATTTACTCACCACGGAGAATGCCCTCACTACCAGTTCAGCACACGCCCATTCGCAAAATCGCATCTTCGATGCTCTCCGCCGCTTCGCAGCTATTTTTGCTCATATACGGGCGCTCCCTCAGACCTTCTTGCGCCTGTCAAATTCGTGCAAGCACGATTTTCCTTGCGCATGAAGGTCTGGCTGAACTGGTTACCAGAACACCTGCCTGTCGATGAGGAGGCCTTCGTGGTTGCCGGCGCGTCTGAAGTGGGTCGCATCGCCCACGTTCGTCTCTCCGTTGATCGCGGCTCTGGCCGCCTCCCAGCAGCTTTCCGGGATATCGCCTCCGTACACTCTGGCTACCTTGCCGTTGAGTGCGGGCGTAAACTGTCCCGATGCAAAAATAACACCAGATATTGTATTCGGATAAGCCGCGCTTCTGACACGGTTCATAACCACCGCGCCCACCGCCAGCTTGCCGTTGTAAGTCTCAATACCAGCCTCGCAGTAGATCAGCGCCGCCAGAAGTCTGGTGTCATCGCCTCCTACCACCACGGCGCCTCTGTTGGCCGTAAGCTTCGCTTTTCGCTCTTCCTCTTCCCGCTTCTGGATCGCTATCAGCGTCTCGCCCTCGTCAATGTGGAAATCAATGTTCACATATTCCGCCGACACATAACCTGTCTCACCCTCGTAATCCACGCTGATCCATTCCTCATCGAGCACTTCGATGATCTCAAGTTCCTCGTCCCGCGGAATGAAGCCTACCGCCTCCGCTTCCGTCTCGGGATCCTTTCTCACACAGAGCGTATCCGTCTCTATCTGGACGATGAGGTTTCCCACATCGTTTGCCAGATCCTCCGCGTCCTCCCCAAAAAGGAGATACTCATCGCTGGCCCAGCCGACCAGATCACCGCTCCGCAGCCTTGTCCATCCGTCTTTTCTCTCCAGTATCCTTCCGCCGCAGTCCTTATAGAGCAGGCCGACCTTCTCGGATTCCCCGTCAGCCTCCGCACGCACATTCATGGCTACCTGGACGTTAGCCATAACCAGATCCGTTTCCTTCTCCGCGTCGTTTGCTTCTGACACCTCTGTCAGTTCCCGGACAGCCTCCTCGCTGGCTGCTCTCCCGGTAGGATCCACAATCTGGGCCACACCCACATTCAGAGAATCCAGATAGTCATTTCTGTTAGTAGCCTGCGCTTTCAGAGGCAGACTGCATAAACATATGCCAAGAATCAAACTGACGAGCAGAAGTTTATACTTTTGCCGCATAAACATCCCTCCATCTTCCTCCATACAAGAAATCCCCATTTCCCATAACACAAAAGATAAAGTTTGTTACAAAATTGTTACATTTCCGTTAAGTATGGATTATTTTAGCAAAACACCTATTCTTTGTCAAGTTTATACAATTTGGCTCTGTTTTATCTCTATATTTTGTTACTATTTTTTTACAAAACACAATATGTTCCGACAGACTTCCCAGGCATGGTTCTCTGTCCCGGTTTCGGCCGGGCCGGAATTACAGTCTGCGGGACTTCTCCACCGTGGCTAAGAGCGCATCCATCACTGCCCCCCGAAAGCCTGCCTCCTCCAGCACGCGCACACCCTCTATCGTGGTACCTCCCGGAGAACATACCATATCCTTTAACTCACCGGGATGCCGGCCCGTCTCCAGCACAAGCTTCGCACTGCCGTACACTGCCTGCGCGGCAAACGCATAGGCCTGCGCCCGGGGCATGCCCGCAGCCACACCGGCATCCGCCATCGCCTCTATGAAAAGGAACACATACGCCGGGGAGGATCCGCTCACCGCCCCGACGGCATCCATCAGACGCTCCTCCACCAGACTTGCCTTCCCAAAGCTCTCCATGAGCCGCAGACTGTACTCCCTCTCTTCCTCCGATACCGCATCATTTACGCAGACGCCCGTACAGCCTTCCCCCACAAGCGCGGGCGTGTTCGGCATACAGCGCACAATCTTCATCTGCCTGCCAAAGGCCTCTCTCAGCCACGCAAGCGTCTTTCCGGCCGCGATACTGATAATCAGCGTGTCCGGCTTCACCGTATCACGGATCTCTCCGATCACATCCCCCAGAAACTGCGGCTTCACCGCCAGAATCAATGTCTGTGCCGCCTCCGCCACCTCCGCGTTGGACGCTTTCACGTCAATGCCAAACTGTTCCCGCACCGCGTCACGGGTCTTCTGTGTCTTTGCGCTGCCGCAGATCTCCTCCGCCGACACCATTCCCTGCTCCAGCATGCCGCCGATGATGGCGCATGCCATATTGCCAAGTCCGATAAATCCAATTTTCATATCCCCACACCGCCTTTCATTCAATAACAATCGTTACTTTTCTATATTTTAAGCCAAATATTGACATTTTCATCCCTTCTGTTCTCAGATTGAAAACCTGGTGTTATTGCATGATTAAATCCAGATTTAACCATTTCTTCTCTGTCTATAAGCCTCGTACATCAGTATGGACGAAGCCACCGCGGCATTCAGAGACTCCGCTTTTCCCTCCATCGGAATCGCAAGAAGCGTATCTGCGCAGGCTGCTGTTTCCTCCCGCAGTCCGTTGGCCTCGTTGCCGATCAGAAAAGCCGTACTCCGACGATACTCGTGCGCATCGTAAAAGGACTTTGCGTCCAGATGGGCGGCGTAGACAGATATCCCCTTTCCCTGCAGCATCCTGATGATGGAAGGAAGCGACTCCGCATAGAGAAACGGCACCCGGTAAACCGCACCCATCGTGGAACGGATGGTTTTCGGATTATAGATGTCAGCCGTCCGGCTGCTCATAATCACGCCGTCCGCGCCGGCTGCCTCCGCTGTCCGAAAGATCGTCCCCAGGTTTCCCGGGTCCTGTATATCCTCCAAAACAATAAATAACGACTGTTTTTTATCTGTGTTCTGCAGCATTTCTTCTATATTATAGTGTCGCTGCCGCACCAGGCAGAGGATCCCCTGGGGAGTCACCGTATCCGACATCCTGGCAAAGACTTCGTCCGCCACGATCTCACTGGAAAGCCCAGACAGTTTTTCCCCATACTGCGCATACATTTCCTTCTCTGCGCTCTGCGCGATATACACCTGGCTGATCCACTCCGCCGGCGCCTCACCGAACAGTTTCCTGCCCTCCACCACAAAGAGTCCCTGCCTGTCCCGCTCCTTCTTCTTCCCAATCAGGGCGGACACTTCCTTGACGGATTTGTTGTGCAAACTTGTAATCATAGTTTCCTCCATACGGCCTGCTGCCATACCTGTCATAAGCGGAGCCGAAACGCAGCGCGTCTGCCGTCCGCATGTTTCTTCATTCATAAAGATTCCCCGCAAATGCGACCATCCGCGGGGAACCATCCATATCCTATATTTTCGCAACTTCTGCACCCGCAGACCTGCGCCTTTGCGGTTATAAAATCTTTGACATCTCGTAGGGATAATCGGGAATGCCCTTCTCCATGCTCAGCGCTTCCTCGATATCGAAATCCAGGAACTCGCCATGCTGGTAGCCTACCACCCGGTTTGTCTTGCCCTCGCAGAGAATATCCGCCGCATAGCAGCCCATGATCGAAGCATAGTAACGGTCTTTACAGGTAGGGGAACCACCCCTCTGCATGTAGCCCAGGATCGTGGCTCTCGTCTCAATGCCCGTAGCCGCCTCAATTCTTCTCGCCATAGAAGTGGAATGCCCGATACCCTCCGCGTTGATAATCAGATGGTGGGTTTTTCCCTTTTTCCTGTTGGCAATGATATTGTTGATGATCTGCTGCTCGTTGTAATCGTATTTCTCCGGCAGAAGAATGTCCTCCGCGCCGTTGGAAATGCCGCACCACAGTGCGATATATCCCGCATTTCTGCCCATAACCTCAATGATACTGCATCTCTCATGGGAGGAGGAAGTATCTCTGACCTTGTCAATGGCCTGCATCGCCGTATTGATCGCCGTATCGAAACCGATGGTATACTCCGTACAGGCAATGTCCAGATCTATCGTTCCCGGCAGGCCGATGGTATTGATCCCATGTCTGGAAAGCGCCTGCGCTCCCCGGTAGGAGCCGTCCCCGCCGATTACCACCAGGCCGTCGATGCCGTGTTTATGGCAGATTTCCGCACCTTTCTGCTGTCCCTCTTCCGTGCGGAACTCGTGGCACCGCGCCGTACCAAGAATGGTGCCGCCGCGCTGGATCGTGTCCGAAACCGACCACTTCTCCATGTCTATGATCTCTTCATTGAGAAGTCCCTGATAGCCCTTCTTAATCCCCTTAACCTTGACGCCGTTAGCGATTCCCTTCCTTACCACTGCACGGATCGCCGCATTCATGCCCGGCGCGTCTCCCCCGCTTGTCAGCACACCGATCGTCTTAATCTGCTTCGCCATACCGATTCCCACACCTTTCCACTCTGTCATGTGTTATGCCTTTTATTCAGCTAACTGCCAGCACACTGGCCGTTTACTGCCCATAAAATCCTATCTGTATTTTACATGATAAAGAAAGGTTTTTCAACGATTTTTATAAGACTTCCTCCGTTATACCACTTTTATATTTCCCTCACCGAACGCCGCCTCCAGCTTTGTGATCAGCGGCGCCTGTGCCGACACGTTCCAGTTGGCAGGCAGCGGATTCATGGCTTTGGGATTCTCCACATAGATCACCACGCTGTCCCTGCCTTCCGCCTCCCGCAAAAGATCGAAAAGCGCGTCTTTCTGCGCCTCGTAGGCTTCTTTTGTGGGGAATTTGATCCAGAGCTTTTTCGGCATCTGCTCAAAGGTTGTGATCTGTTCGCAGACAAGTTTCGCGTCCTTGTCCTCCTCCACAGACACCCTGCCCCTGACGAAGACCTTGCTGTCCTCCATCACTGCACTGCCGTACCGCTCGTAATCCCTCGGAAAGACAATCACTTCCACGGAACCAACCAGATCTTCCACCTGCAGGAAGGCCATCACCTTCTCATTCTTGGTGTACTTGATTTTTTTCTCCGTGATCATGCCGCCAATGGTCACCTTGGCGCCGTCCGTCACCCTCGTCTCCCCGGTCTCCTCGTCCAGCATAAAATCCGCCGTGGTGTTCGTGATGTTCTTTTTCCACGTCTCCCTGTACTCCTCCAGCGGATGCCCGCTGATATAAATGCCAAGCACTTCCTTCTCGAAAGCCAGCTTCATCTCCTTGGAATACTCTCCCACATCGGGCAGGCTTACCCGGTAGTCCACCTTCTCCTCCTCTGCCGCCAGGTCAAACAGGGTAATCTGGCCTGCCAGGTTATTCTTGCGGTTCTGCTGGATGCCGTCAATCACCTGCAGATACACACTGAGGAGCTGCTTGCGCGTGCCCCCCAGGCTGTCCATCGCTCCCGCCTTGATAAAGTGTTCCACCACGCGCTTATTCATATCCCGGTCTGTCACGCGTGTCACAAAATCTCCCAGATTCTGGTACGGACCTCTGGCCTCGCGCTCCGCAACCACCGCGTCGATCACAGGACGGCCCACGCTCTTGATGGCGGAGAGGGCGTAGCGGATCTGTCCGTCCGCCACCGAGAAACCGTTCTCCCCCACGTTGATATCCGGCGGCAGAATCTGTATGCCCATGTTCCTGCTTGTCATAATGTACTCCGCCACCTTGCCGGGATTGTCGATCACGGAAGTCATCAGCGCAGCCATAAACTCCACAGGATAATAATATTTCATGTAAGCCGTCTGGTACGCCACCACAGCATAGCAGGCCGCGTGGGACTTATTGAAGGCGTACTTTGCAAAATCCATCATGGTGTCGTAAATGTGGTCCGCCACCTTTGCGTCGATGCCGTTGGCCACGCAGCCGGGCACCCCCTCCTGCTCATTTCCATAGGTGAAGTTTTTCCGCTCCTGCTCCATCACATACTGCTTTTTCTTGCTCATGGCGCGGCGCACGAGATCGCTTCTGCCCATCGTGTAGCCGCCAAGCTCCCGCACGATCTGCATTACCTGCTCCTGATACACAATACAGCCGTAGGTGGGCGCCAGGATCGGCTCAAGCTGGGGACAGTCATAAGTCACCGTCTCCGGGTGGTTCTTTCCCTTGATATATTTCGGTATAAAGTCCATAGGCCCGGGGCGGTAGAGGGAAATACCCGCGATCACATCCTCCAGGCTCTGGGGCTTTAACTCCTTCATAAAGCTCTTCATTCCGCCGCTTTCCAGCTGGAACACGCCGTCCGTCCTCCCCGTTCCGAGGGAAGCAAGGACCTCCTTGTCATCGTAATCAATCCTGTCAATGTCTATCACAATGCCCTTGCTCTGCTCCACAAGCCGCACCGCGTTCTGGATTACTGTCAGTGTCCGCAGGCCCAGAAAATCCATCTTCAAAAGCCCCAGCTCCTCGATGGTCGTCATGGGGAACTGGGTGGTGATGGAGCCGTCGGCGCCTCTTGACAGGGGCACAAACTCATCCGCCGCCTCCGGGCAGATCACGACGCCCGCCGCATGCATGGAAGTATGCCGGGGCAGACCCTCCAGTCTCCTGCACATGTCAATCAGATTGTGCACCTGCTCATCTTCCTGATACAGACTCTTAAATTCCGGGTTCATCTCAAGCGCCCTGTCTATGGGGACACCCTGGTTCTGCTCATTGGGAATCATCTTCGCAAGGCGGTCCACATAGGCGTAAGGCAGATCCATCACCCTTCCCACATCCCGGATCACACCCTTGGCCGCCATTGTACCGAAAGTGACAATCTGCACAACCCTGTCGCTGCCATACTTTTGACCTACATAGTCAATCACTTCCTGCCGCCTCTCAAAACAGAAGTCCACGTCAATATCCGGCATGGAGACACGTTCCGGGTTTAAGAACCGCTCAAAAAGAAGGCTGTATTTGATGGGATCAATATTGGTAATTTTCAGACAGTAAGACACGATGCTTCCCGCCGCCGAACCTCTGCCCGGCCCTACCGCAATCCCGTTCTCCCGGCAGTAATTGATATAGTCCCACACGATCAGAAAGTAGTCCACAAACCCCATGCTCTGGATCGTGTCCAGTTCATAACGCAGACGCTCCTGCAGGGAACCGTCATCCTCCGGGTAGCGTTCCTTCATCCCGTCCTGACAGAGCTTATTCAGGTAGCTCCAGGAGTCATAGCCCTCCGGCGCCTCATAGCGGGGCACCTTGTAATTGCCAAACTCAATCTCCACATGACAGCGGTCGGCAATCCGCTGGGTGTTCTCCACCGCCTCCCAGGCGTATGGAAAAAGCCCTTTCATCTCCTCCTCGCTCTTCACATAATACTGGCCGCCCTCGTAGCGCATCCGATCCTCATCAGCCACCTTCTTTCCCGTCTGCAGACAGAGCAGAATGTCGTGGGGCTGGGCATCGTCAGCGTAGGTGTAGTGCACGTCGTTGGTTGCCACAAGGGGAATGTCCAGCTCCCTGCTCATGCGAAGAAGCACGGAATTGACCGACTGCTGCGCCGGAATCCCGTGATCCTGCAATTCGAGAAAATAATTGTCCTTCCCAAAAATATTCTGATATCTGAGCGCCGCTTTCTTCGCCTCATCCACAAGGCCCTTCTGGATGTAACGGGGCACCTCGCCCGCCAGACAGGCCGAGAGCGCGATCAGCCCTTCGTGGTACTGCTCCAGCACTTCCAGATCCACGCGGGGCCTGTAGTAGTACCCTTCCGTAAAGCCCTTGCTGACAATCTTCACGAGATTCGCATAGCCTGTGTTGTTCTCAGCCAGAAGCACCAGATGATAGTAGCGGTCCTCGCCGCCCGTCAGCTCCCTGTCAAAACGGGAGTGGGGCGCCACATAGACTTCACAGCCGATCACCGGGTTGATCCCCGCCTCCTTCGCCGCCTTATAGAAATCAACGACTCCGTACATGACGCCGTGATCCGTGATCGCCGCGCTGTCCATCCCCAGCTCCTTCACATACCTCACATACTCTTTTATTTTGTTGGAACCGTCCAGAAGACTAAACTCTGTGTGAACATGCAGATGCGCAAATGCCATGATGGTATCCTTCCCGGAAAATCCTGTGTAAGTGCCGCAAATCCGTGTTTTTATCGTCCTGTTTATTATAGACGCTGGAACGGAATCAGTCAAACACATCCGGGCAGGACTCCCCGGTTCCGCCCGCAGACACACAGGCCGGACATACTTTTTCTACATCACATCCCGCGTCTCCAGCCGGCAGATCGACAGATAAACAGACACGATGGCAGTCACAAACAAAACGGCATAAAATGTCATATTGTTGGCCAGAGTCGCCGAACCGATCCCTCCCTGTGTGAAGCAGACGATGATAACCGATGCCACAATCGCGGCCTTGGACGATCTCATTTTCAGACCGATCGGAAGCGCGAGAAAGCTGATGCTCACCATCGCCGCCGAGCCAAGGACAGCCTCCAGCCAGAAGGACGGTTCTCCAATCGAAAGACCCGCAGCGGTTATGCCCGTGGAAGACCTTGTAAAAATCAGGACAAAAGAGATCACGGCCTTGCTGACTGTCATCGCCGCAAAATTAAAAATCCACACCGCAAAGATTTTTGCCAGCACGATCCTGCTGCGCCTGATCGGATAAGAGAACATCAGGTTGATCGTCTTTTTCTCATATGCTCCTACAAGATAGGACGCAATCATCACACCCGTAAAAACAATGTAGGACACATGGACAAACATCCCAACGGAAACGTCCAGCATACTTTTTCCGTATGCCTGTACCGTCTCCTCCCGCTCCAGCTCCCCCGCCGCCATAAGCAGCAATGCGAGAAGAACCCCTGTTGTCACCGCCGCGTTGCGGATCTGTTTCCAAACATTATTTTTCTTCCACTCTAATTTGATCAGTTTAAGCATCTGCGTTCACCTCCCCGGTCAGTTTCAGGAAATAATCCTCCAATGTCTCTGCCCGTCTCCCGAAGGAAACTACCGGCACCTCATTTAAGGCCAGTGTTTTCACCATCTCTTCCATTGTGACACGATCGTCATAAATGCGGATCATCCCGCCGTCGATCACCTTGAAATTGGTAAGTCCCAGTTTCTCTGAGAGTACATAGGCCGCCTTCTCCGGACTGTGCACGGACAGTTCCATGTAAGCCAGACTCATCTCCTCGATTTCCTTCAGTCCGATTTCCTTTTTCATCCTGCCCTGATGGATCACTCCGATCGTGTCCGCGATGCTCTCTATCTCCGAGAGAATGTGGGAGGACACCAGAATCGTTGTCCCGTGCTC
Organism: uncultured Lachnospiraceae bacterium; assembly: GCA_910579285.1. Taxonomy (GTDB): domain Bacteria; phylum Bacillota; class Clostridia; order Lachnospirales; family Lachnospiraceae; genus UBA3282. The sequence continues at coordinate 23,980 of CAJTTT010000018.1, forward strand.
CGTGCACAGCATCCGCAGCAGCTCTCTGATCTGTTTCATGCCCGACGGATCAAGGCCGTTTGTCGGCTCGTCGAGAATCAGCAGTTCGGGCCTGCACAAAATCGCCCTTGCAATGCCAAGCCGCTCCTTCATACCAAGGGAGTATTGTTTGACAGGCTGTTTCGCAGCCTCCGCCAGATCCAGCATCTCCAGCGCCTGCTCCACACTTCCATGCTGATAGTACCCCATGTACTCACAGTGCATCTGCAGGTTTTCAGACCCGGTCATATGCTCGTAAAACGTAGGAAATTCAATGATGCTCCCAATCCGCCTCAGCACTTCATAGGACTGCGGCGTAAGCGGTTTTCCGAAAAGCTCGACAGTTCCCCCGGCAGGCTTCCAGAGATTCAGAATCATTTTCATCACCGTCGTCTTGCCTGCCCCGTTGGGACCGAGGAATCCATAGATTTCTCCTTTTTTGACGTGAAGGTCCACGTCCCTTACCAGTTCTTTGCCGCCAATGGTTTTGGTCAGGCGGCTTGTTTGTAAAATATATGACATGCTTGCTGCCCCCTTTCTGTTATAACCCATTGTAACGGCTGTATTTTTCAAAACTCTTACTCAATTCTTACAAATTTCTTTCGAAATCCAGATACGCTGCCATCCCCGGATCAAATATCATACGGCGCACGCTTCAGCCTTACGGTAAACGTGGTTTTCACATGGGGAACACTCTCCAGCGTAAGGTCCCCTCCCATCTGCTCCGCCAGCTTTTTGGCAATGGTCAGCCCCAGACCGTTTCCCTGCACGCTCCGGCTGCGGGAATCCTCCATCGTAAAAAGACGCTCAAACACGCTCTGCGCAAAAGCGCGGTCAATGCCTTTCCCCCTGTCGTCCACATCGATGTACGCCCACTGCCCCTCCGTTCTGACAAAAAGCCCAAGATACTTCCCCTCCTGGCCGTAACGGATCACATTGGAGAGGAGATTTGACAAAATGCGCTGCAAAGCCTCCCGGTTTCCCTGCACTGGAACAGCCTGCTCCGGCAGCCCGATCTCCACCTGAAAATCCGCCCCGGTAAGCATTTCGTAAAAATCCAGGACACTCTCCCGGCATACCTCGCACACATCCAGCCGGGAAAGCGTCACATCCGTATCTCCGGCTTCCAGCTTTGCCAACGAAAAAAAGCTGTCGATCAGCTCCATCAGGGCCTGCGCCTTCTGTTCCGCCTTCTCCAGCATCTCCGGCTCCGCCGTGCCCTTTGTCCGCATGATCTCCAGATAGCCCCGGATTACAGTCATGGGCGTTTTCATGTCATGGGAAATATTGGAGAGCATTTTTCTGGAAGAGATCTCGGCACGGCAAAAATCCGCCTCCGCCTTTGCGCTCTTCTCCAGAAGGCGGTTGATCTGCGCCGCCAGCTCCATCAGCTCCCTGTTATCCGTAAAGACCATCAGTCTCTCACCGCTGTCCCCGTCCATAATTTCTTTCAGCTTCTGATGGATTTCCCGGATTCTTTTCTGTGTGCCTGTACGGAACGCAAACTGCTGGTACAGAACAACTGCCGCCAGCCCTGCTGACAACAGGCCCAAAACAAATGTCGTCATACCGCTCCCCCAAGTTTATATCCGATTCCCCAGACCGTCAGCACATACCGGGGATTTCTCGGGTCGTCCTCAATCTTATTGCGCAGTCTGCTGATATGGACGTTCACCGCATTTTCGTCCCCGCAGTACGCATCCTGCCACACAAGGGAATAGAGCTGTTCTTTGGTGTAAACTTTCTTCGGATTCTGCATAAAGAGCTTCAGGATCTCAAACTCCTTGGCCGTCAGATCAATGGCTTCTTCTCCCTTTTTCACCGTATAGTCGGACAGATTCATGGTCAGCGCCCCGGCCCTGAGCACAGAAAGTTCTGCGCCGATTGTCCCTGCGGCCGCCCCGTCATACTGCATCGTCCTGCGCAGAGCCGCCTTGATCCGGGCCAGCACTTCCACCACGGAGAACGGCTTCGTGATGTAATCGTCCGCCCCCAGCCCCAGCCCCAATGTCTTATCGCTCTCCGAATCTTTCGCGGAAATGATAAGGATCGGGACGTAGCTGCTCTGTCTGATATGCTTCATCACACCCATTCCGCTGATCTTCGGGATCATCAGATCCAGCAGGACAAGGTCGTATGAAGTCTCGTCAAACATAGCGCAGGCCTGCTGTCCATCAAAGACGCAGGCCACCTCATAGTTTTCCGTTTCCAGATAATTTTTAAGCATTTCGCTGATTTCAGCGTCATCCTCCACCAGAAGGATTTTGTATGGATTCATCGCTTTACCTCTGTCATCTCTCTTCTTCCGCTTCCTTTTCCAGCGCCTCGTCCAGCCACTCCACAAGCTGCAGGTCCACTTTCCCTTTCTTCGCCATATCTTTCAGTATCTGGATCGCTTTCGGCCTCGAGATCGGCTGCTTGTAAGGCCTGTCCGTAGCCACCAGCGCATCGTAGATGTCCACCACCGTCAGCAGCCTTGTCTCCAGGTCAAGTTCCCCGCCGCTCAGTCCATTGGGATACCCGCTGCCGTCCAGATATTCATGGTGGGCGCCCACCCACTTGGGAACCAGGGAAAAACCCTTATAAAACTGCACTTTTTCCAGAATCCTGGATGTCATAACCACATGGTTCTCCATCTCCCTGCGCTCCCGCACCGTCAGCGTACCGCTTCGGATTCCAAGACTTTCCGCCTCCTTTTCCGTCAGATACGGAAGAACCGTTCCGTCCTCGCTCACATGCTGTTTCCCGGCAAGTTCCCTGATATGCTGGCAGTCTGCATCGGTCACATAGTCAGTCACATCCATCTCATGGATAAAGACAAGCTCCGCCTCCAGATCCTTTACCGCCGCCTCGTATTCCCCGCCGGTTATCCTGCCCCGCAGCATGTCAATCTCGTACAATGCCCTCAGCAGCTTAAACCGATCATCTACTTTCCAAATCTCCGTATCCAGCCTGGTCGCCTTATTCATAATGCTGAGAGGCACTACCATCTTGCCGATATCGTGGATGAGCGCCGCCAGCATCAGTTGTTCCTTTTTGGCCGGGTCAAATGTCTTGTCGCCCTTTCCCTCTCTGTTCAATTCTATGATGTAGTCCGCCAGCAGGCTCGCATATTTTTCTACATTTCTTGTATGCAGGGCATTGTACGGCGTCCTCTCCTCCAGAGCTGTCGTGAGCGCCTCCACAAAGGAATAAATTTGAGTCTTCAACGCCTCCACATAGGAAAGGTTCGTCAGCTCGATCGCCGCAATGGCCCCAAGCGCGCGAATGATGATTTCATACTCTTCATTGAACGCAGTCACGCTGCCTTTTTCATCCATCGCATTGATCAGCTGCAAAACGCCGATCAGTTCATTCTCATTGTTTGCAAGGGGCACCACAAGCTGTGACTGTGTGCGGTACCCGGTCAGAGTGTCATACTGTCTGGGACCAGAGAAATCAAACCGGCTGCTGGCGTACACATCCGGGATATTCACGACTTCCTGGTGAATCGCCGCATAGGAGCACACATTCTCCTCTTTCATCGGCACAGGCGGCAGGTCAATCGGTTCTCCGTCCAGTCCCCTGCTGATCTTTTGAGAGAGCGTCTTCATAAACTGAAAGCGCAGTTCGTTATTCTCGTATAAGTACAGGGTGCTTGCATCACAGTTTGTAATTTCCATGCCCTTATCCAGAATGGTCATCAGCAGACGGTTTCTGTCCCTCTCCGTGGAAAGGCGTATGCCGATATCCATTATCTTTTCAAAATCCTCATGTTGCAGCTGCATCCTGTTCTTCCCCCTCCCTTTCCATCGGGTAGATCCCGTGACGCTTCATATATTGAAGCGATTCCTCCTGTGCCGCATAACCGTTTACTTCCACCAGCACCGACGCCTCTACCCGGTACTGTCTGATCAGGCTGTCAAACTCCTGCCAGTCCAGCTTTCCCGCACCCACTGCCAGATGCAGGTCGTTTTGCAGATCATTGTCATTGATGTGTATATGGCGGATATACGGCGCAAGCGTCTCTATCCACTCCCGCCCCGGGCATCTTGAAAGCATGGCGTGTGCATAGTCAAGACAAACCCCGAAATTCTCCACATCCCGCATCTTCTCCGCCAGGCCGGCCAGAATATCCGGCGCTTCGTCAAACATATTCTCCATATAAATCTGCTGTGCCGGGTAGCTGCACGCGATCTCCGTAAAAAACGCGGCGTTTCTGTCGCGCCAGTTTCTCAGATATTCCGGCGCCCGGAACCCGGACAGCCGGCCCGTATGAAAGACAACGCCCTTCAACCCCATATTTTTTGCCGTCATCATCGACTGGCGCACACGCAGCATGGATGCGCTGCTGATCAGGGGATCATCGCTGTGGATCGTCACGTCCAGAAACGCCCCGTGCATGGTATCCTCGGAGCTTTCTTTCCGACATAAGTTCCTGTACCTTCTATAGTCCGCGATGACCGCCTCCTGCTCCCCGGCGTCATCCATAATCTTCGGTATATAAAAATCATTGTATTCAAACGCGCATCCGTACTCTGCCGCCAGACTGCACATCCGTTCCATGTCCTTCCTGTCAGGAACCAGATACAATTTACTCATTCCTTACGCCCCCTGACTGTTCGGAGACTGCCCGTTTTCCGGGTATTCTCCCACACTGTCTACCTGATATACAAAAACACCGTTGTTCTTACCTTTCAGCGGAATTTCTCCCACCGGCGTCACTCTGACCCTGTCTTTCACCGCTTCATAGACATCCCTGCTGATCAGAATCTGGCCGGGCCGCGCATTGCTCTCCAGCCGGGCCGCTGTATTGACTGTGTCTCCAATGGCCGTATAGTCCATACGGAAGTCGCAGCCGATATTTCCCACAACGGCATTGCCGCAGTTTATGCCGATTCCAAAGGATACGCTCTTGTCATATCTCTCCTGGAACTGTTTGGCAATCCGCTCCGCTCCCGCCTGCATATCCCATGCGGTAGCGACCGCCCGGAATATATAATCATCCAGATCGAACGGCGCATTAAAGACTGCCATCGTCGCATCTCCCACAAACTTATCCAGCGTTCCGCCGTGATCAAAAATCGCCTGCGTGGTGAGCCCCAGATATTCGTTCAGAATCTCCACCACTTCCTCCGGCTTTAAACTCTCCGACATCGTGGTAAAGCCCCTGATATCCACAAACAGCACCGCGATATGGCGGTTCTCCCCGCCGATCACCAGCTCAAAATCCTTGTCCTTGCTGATTTTATCCACCACCTGAGGCGCCACATACTGTTTAAACACATTGAGCACCCGCCGCCTGCGCATGATCTCAGCCAGATACCTGCGCACCATCTGCACCAGATAAACGACCAGCAGGCAGACCGGCAGAAGGATTGTCGGAACAATCCATCCTTTCCCGTACATCCCTTTTGCAAAGACAAGGTCAAGAACAATCAGCGCCGCCAGCAGAACCGTGGTGTACAGCAGCCTCATTTTTTCGCTGCATACATAGAATATGCCGCACAGAAGCGCCGCCGCCAGCGCATAATACAGGGGCGGTACCGGGAGCTGTGTCTTTCCTTCCAGCAGCGCCTCTATGATGTTTGCGTGAATCTCCACCCCATACATCTGGCTGTTGTGGGCGATCGCCGGCATATAGGAGTCCTGCATGCCAACGGCATAGGCCCCCACCAGCACCACCGCGTCCTGGAAAACCGCCGGATTCACCGTGCCGTCCAGCACATCCGCCATAGAGACCACACTGTAGCCTCCCGCTTTGCCGGAATAGGTAAAATAAAACCGATTATTTCTTCCGTAGACAGCCGGGAACACCGCTTCCTCTCCCCGGCTTTCCTGATACACTTTATAGACCTGCGAGGAGAGACTGTACTCCCTTTTCCCCTCATAATCCAGATAAGCCATCGCCTGCCGCACATAACCGTCCGTATCCACAAAGGTGTTGGCAAAGCCGCACATGACTTCGTTTTTAAGACTGTCATAAGGCTCTATCACATATTCCACATGATAAGGATTGTAGACGATCCGCCCATCCTCACCCTGTTCCGGCTGCTCCTTAAAGGAAAAGCTCATGGCAGACACGACATTTCCCGCTTCCCCGCAGGCACGGGCAAAAGCGTCATCCGCCTCCCGGTCCGCCTCCTCGCTGTAGATCACATCGAATCCAATCACTGCCGGGCGCACGCCGTCCGCGCCGTTTAACAGGCGCACCAGTTTCGCCGGGACTTCTCTGCTCCAGGTGTTGACAGGGCCGTACTGTTCCAGTGTCTTATCGTCAATTCCTATGATATAAATTTTTTTGTTGGTTACGCTCTCCCGCTGGTTCAGCCTGTCGGATATGCCTATGTCCGCAAAGTTCGCCGTGCCAAAATACAAAAATGCAAGAGAGGCCAGAATAACGGCGGCAGTAACCGCCGCCGTTTTCATTTTGCCTGCATATTTCATCACTTTTTTGTCTGCCGTCCCTCTTGAATCCATCGCCGTCATTTCCAGGATACTGTCGTATTCGCTTTGATCTCTGTGCCAAAATCAAAATCCCACGCGCCGTCCTGTGCCGGAAGGAGCACGGGCGCTGACGCCTTCTCCCCCTGTTTCACGGTCTGGGTTGCAAACACCTTGCCCTGGTACATAAACGTCACCTTGTATGCCTTCGGCTTTGAAGGTTTATCTTTCTCCTCTTCATCCGACTTATCTTCGTCCGAATCATTTCCGGCATTTTCATCCTGGGAATTGTCTCCCCCCGTGCTGCCCTGATTCACATTGCCGCCGTTCACCGGCCCTGAGGCCTTAGGCGGCTGAATAGCCGGAGCCTGAGGCTTTGGCACAGGCTGCTGTGGCTGCGGCTGGATCGCCGGAGCCTTGGGCTTCTCCTGATCCGGCTGTGACGGATTTTTCTTTGCCGTATCTGTCCCTGTATGTACCTGCACGTCCGTCTCGTCCTCTGCGTCATCCTCCAAACCGTCTTCCGCTGTCTCAGACTGGCCCGCCTGTTCTGCCGCAGGCTCTGACGCTGCGCTGACATCCGTCGTCTCCGAAACGAGCTGTGCCAGTTCCTCCACCGAGATGCCCGTCACATCCTGGCCGTTCTCCATCAGCTCGAGCAGATTTGCGACAGCCTGCACGGGCAGTTCACCGTAGGCGATGTCCTTCACGCCATCTGCCGTCCCGTCTTGATTTATGGTCAGCTCGCTGCCTGCCGGAACCAGAATCTCCTCGCCGAAAGTTCCATCGGGAAGAATGGGCTTCGCTCCGACTTTCCCCTGAAAACAGCATAACTTTGTATTCTGACCGCCGTTCCCGTCCGCGCACAGTTCCACACGGTAGATCGTCCCCCGGACTGCCATCACGGAATTTGGCGTGGAAGTCTCATACTGGGAACCTTCACTCAGGGGATGCTGGATCTCATTGGTGATGGCTCCCTGTTCCAGACAGATCTTCGTCTTGGAATCGGCTTCCGTCCCTTCCGCCTCCACAGAAAAGACCGTGTCCGCCTCCGCCATCACATATTTATCATCATCCAGTTTCATGCGCATACTGGATTCTGCCGCCACACTGACACGGTCGCCGGATTCCAGATACAGGTTCTCCGCCGCGTTCATGGCTCCCACATTCTCCCGCTCAATCACGGCATTTCCGTCCACATCATAGACCAGTATGGATCGAAATGTCTCCTCTTTATTCGTCAACAGTGCGACTGCCGCCACTGCAATTACTGCCGCTGCGGCGCAGACACAAACAATTAGCTTCTTATATGATATCAGTTTCTGCATCCTCTACCACGCCCCTCTTTCCACACACTGCTTTTCGCCGTAAAATTACTTGGTAAAGCTATAATCTCCATCCGCGCTGACATAGAAATCACTGCCGCCCTGATAAACCGACTTGTCACCATCCACTTTCCACTGTCCCTGGGCCAGATGATATTTCTCTCCTGCCTTGAGCGCATAGACACCGCTTTTGGAGATGACATGATCTGTCTCCGGCTTCTCCTCTGTTGATACGGTAATACTGCAGGCCGTCTCATTGCCCGCCTTGTCGATTGCCCGGATCACACAGGCCGAACCGTTCGCCGCCACTTTGTAACTTCCGTTTTCAAAAACTGCCGGCTGCTCATTCACCAGAACCCTGTCCAGATTGTCGTCCTCCACCTGGAATACCGTTCCTTCCGGGTATGCCTTTCCTTCCACAACGCCCTTTATGACAGGCCGCTTGGTATCTACCACGATTCCGTTAGAGCGTGCATAGCAGGTCTTCTCCTGCTCCCCTGTCACTGTGGCTTTTACATATACAACATAATTCCCATCCCGCAAAGGCTCAACAAGTCCCGGCATGGTCTCTATCTTTCCCCAGATCAGAGATCCCATCTGTTCTTCCGTCTTTGCCTCCGCATCCGTGTCCGCCACTTCATCCAGACGGTAGAAAAGGGAAACGTTACTGTCACTTTGACCGATGGAAACCTCAAACAGAGTTCCCCAGTTATTTACATATTCAAAGGTAATTTTGCCGCCCAGACTGCAGGCCCTGTTCTGCCCTTCTCTCATAATGAAAATCTCAGGCGCATCTGTGCTCTCGGAAACCTCTGCCTCCTGCGGCTGCGCTTCCAGCTTTGCCGCCGGTACATTCATAATGCCAGCATCTCCAAGATCCGGCGTGTCTTCCACGTCTGGCGCTTCTTCATCTTCCAGCTCATTTTCTCCGTCCAGCCCGTTCTCATCCGCCGGCTCATTTTCTCCGCCCGGCTCGTTCTCATCTGCCGGCTCGTTTTCTCCGCCCGGCTCATTCTCATCTGCCGACTCATTCTCATCTGTCGATGCGTTTTCTACGTCCGGCTCGTTCTCATCTGCCGACTCGTTTTCTCCGTCCGGCTTGTTCTCATTTTCCGGCGCGCTCTCATCGCTGCCGGTCATACCGGCATCCGCGGTGGAACACATTTCGGTGCCCGCGTCCTCCTCTGCCGCCAGCATCGTACTCATGGGCATCATGCCCCCGATCAGCACCGCCAGCCCCAGGGCCGCCGCCCTTTTCCAGTTTCTGTACATAATCTCCGCCCCCACTTCTTACACATGAAAACCAAATTGTTCTTACGATACACAAGGACTCTTTATATATATATCGCCCTCTCTACCATCATATTTTACATATATTCCATAATTTGGTCAATCACTACACAGGAAACGCCCCGAAAGATTTCTCTTCCAGGGCGCACAATACTACTACAGATATTTCTTTAAGGCGTCTACCTTGTCAAGTTTCTCCCAGGGCAGATCCAGATCGTTGCGGCCAAAATGTCCGTATGCCGCAGTCTGCTTGTAGATCGGACGGCGAAGGTCAAGCATCTTGATGATGCCTGCGGGTCTTAAATCAAAGTTCTCGCGCACGATCTCCACCAGCTTGTCATCGGCGATCTTTCCTGTGCCGAAAGTATCTACCATGATAGAGGTGGGCTGTGCCACACCGATGGCGTAGGAGAGCTGAATCTCACACTTGTCTGCAATGCCTGCCGCCACAATGTTCTTCGCCACATAGCGCGCCGCATAAGCTGCAGAGCGGTCCACCTTTGTGCAGTCCTTGCCGGAGAACGCGCCGCCGCCGTGACGTGCATAGCCGCCGTAGGTATCTACAATGATCTTACGGCCAGTCAGACCTGCGTCACCGTGAGGGCCGCCGATCACGAAACGTCCCGTAGGATTGATAAAGAACTTGGTCTGGTCATCCACCAGTTCCTTAGGCAGAACGGGATCAAACACATATTTTTTGATATCCTCATGGATCTGCTCCTGGGTCACGTCCTCATCGTGCTGGGTGGACAGCACAACCGCCTCCAGACGAACCGGCTTGCCTGCCTCATCGTACTCCACGGAAACCTGGCTCTTGCCGTCAGGTCTTAAATATTTGAGGGTGCCGTCTTTGCGCACCTTGGTGAGCTGCAGCGCCAGCTTATGTGCAAGGTCGATGGGATAGGGCATGTACTCCTCGGTCTCGTTGGTCGCATAGCCGAACATCATACCCTGGTCGCCTGCTCCCGTGTCCAGATCATCCTTCTGCTCACCCTTCTTTGCCTCCAGCGCCTTGTCCACACCCATCGCGATATCTGCAGACTGCTCGTCAATCGCCACGAACACAGCGCAGGTGTTTGCATCAAAGCCGTACTCGGACTTGGTGTAACCGATCTCCTTTACGGTATCGCGCACAATTTTCTGCATATCCACATATGCATTGGTGGTAATCTCACCTGTCACCAGCACAAAACCGGTGCAGACTGCCGTCTCGCATGCCACGCGGCTCATGGAATCCTTTTCCATGCAGGCATCCAGGATCGCATCGGAAATCGCATCGCAGACTTTGTCGGGATGCCCCTCAGTAACAGATTCGGATGTAAATAATCTTTTCTCCATTTTTTCTCTCCTTTTTGTGTATTGAATTGTGTTATGTTTCTGTGTGAGTGTGAACTTCCTTCTCTGCTTATTCGCAAAAATCCCCTCACTTCTCTCGAAATAAGGGGACCCGACATACCAGCATCAAATCCTCTTATTGTTCGATCACACTGCCGCAGCAGTTTCGCTCAGGTTGGCACCTTCCTTGTCAGGGGTTGCCGTGGCTTCACCGATCCTATGTATCTCCACCACTCTGAATAAGAGAAAGACATCACACTATAAAGTTTTATCTATCAATTAACATACACCTATACTCAAGCTGTGTCAATACCTTTTCGTTCACCGATGCTGGACTGCCCCGGCGTCCCTGTTCTGCCCAGCCGTCTCTCAGCCGACCTTTAATCTGAACTTCTGCAGTTCCCGCTCTGTGGTGACCATATCAATCTGCGCCCCCAGCGTCTGCAGTTTCAAATGAAAATCCTCATAACCGCGCTCAATATATTTGATGTCATCCACCGTGCTGATCCCGTCCGCCGCAAGTGCAGCAATGACAAGCGCGGCGCCCGCCCTCAAATCCGGCGCGGTAATATTTGCCCCCGTGTACTTGAACACGCCGTCAATGATTGCCGTATTGCTCTCCACTTTGATGTTCGCGCCCATGCGGGTGAGCTCGTCCACATATTTAAAGCGATTTTCAAAAATGCTCTCCGTCACAATGCTGGTTCCCGCGGAAAGTCCCAATGCCACCGTAATCTGCGGCTGCATGTCCGTGGGGAATCCCGGATAGGGAAGGGTCTTCACATGGGTATGTCCCAGAGGCTTCGCTGCCACCACACGCACCGCATCGTCAGACTCCTCAATCTCACAGCCGATCTCCAAAAGCTTTGCACTGATAGACTCCAGGTGTTTCGGGATCACGTTCTTTACCGTCACGTCACCCTTCGTCACTGCCGCCGCAAACATAAACGTGCCCGCTTCAATCTGATCGGGAATGATTCCGTACTCCGTCCCGTGCAGTTTCGACACGCCCTTGATACGGATCACATCCGTACCCGCGCCCTTGATATTGGCGCCCATGCTGTTTAAAAAGTTCGCCAGATCAACGACATGAGGCTCCTTCGCCGCGTTCTCAATCACGGTGGTGCCCTCCGCCATCACTGCCGCCATCATCACATTCATGGTCGCACCCACGGTCACCACATCCATGTAAATATGGTTACCTTTAAGTTTGAGCGCCTCTGTGATAATCAGACCGTGCTCGATCCTGACGCTTGCCCCCAACGCCCGAAATCCCTTGATATGCTGGTCAATGGGGCGCAGACCGATATTACAGCCGCCCGGAAGCGCAACCTCCGCCTTGCTGTATTTGCCAAGAAGCGCTCCCAGCAGATAGTAGGAGGCTCTGATTTTTTTGATATAGTCGTCCTCGATCACCAGATCGTGAACCTGTGAGGCGTTGATCTTCACTGTGTGTCTGTCCACACGGTTGACGACTACGCCGATGCTTTCCATCGCCTGCATCATTACATTGGTGTCCCTGACGTCAGGCACATTTTCTATCAATACGGTTTCGTCCGTCATAATGGCGGCCGCAAGAATCGCCAGCGCCGCGTTTTTCGCACCGCCGATCTCCACCTCGCCGACTAACGGATTCCCACCTTTAATCGCATATTGTTCCATCTATGTTTACTTGCCTTTCTGATTCGAAAAAACTCAAACATTAAAATACAGTATAGCAGATTTCAGGCATTTGTAAAGTCACAGTTAGGCTGCGCCGTCAGTTGAGATACTTGAACGGATCCACCTGCGACCCGTTTATGAGGATCTCAAAATGAATATGCGGACCCGTACTTACGCCCGTATTGCCGCTCAGGGCGATCTTCTGCCCCTGACTCACAGTCTGTCCCTGTTTTACCAGCACCTTACTCAAATGCCCGTAGCGGGTCTGTCTGCCGTCCGCATGATCAATGTAGACCACATAGCCATAACCGCTGCCCCATCCTGCTCTGGAAACCGTTCCCGCGCAGGACGCCATAACCGCCGTACCTACAGGAGTCGCCCAGTCTACACCCTTGTGATTGGTGCTGGCTCTCCGGGTAGGCGCCGTTCTTCTGCCGAATCTGGAAGTAAGTCTCCCCCCCGAAATCGGCTTCAGGTAAGTGGGCGGGATCTTCGTGCCGCGCTCCACAATCTTGGGCACAGCCGCATAGGTGATCTCCTCCTTCAGAATTTCTCTTCCCACTTCCTCGTTATTGCGATAGGACACATCCGCCACAACCTTGCGGTGACCTGCAGAAGGCTCCTGCAGTGTCTGCATATCGGTTGTATACCAGTCGTCATTGTCGACATAGATGACGTCCGCCTCGTAATCTTCCTCATAATACATCTGTTCCGTGCGCTCCACGGAAAGCTCCGGCTCGGGCACGGTCACAATCAACTCATCGCCCACGCGGATCACAGAGTTCTCATCCTCTATTGTCTCGTTCATGGCGATCAGTTCATCTAACGGTATCTCGTTTTTCTCGGCAATCTGAGAGAGCGTGTCTCCCGAAACCACCTCGTAAATCTGCTCCTTTTCCTGATCCTTGGTCACCTCGTCAATGGCCTGCTCCAAAGGTGTCAGCTCATAGTCCTGCAGATAGGACTCCACCACTTCCACCGTATCGCCAAAGGCAAGCTCCTGAAGCCCCAGCTCGTAATCGGAAAAATCTTTCTCGGAAGCCGGCTCAATGTCCTCAAAAATATCGTCCAGCACCGCATGAATACCCGTACTGGTCATCGTCTCCTCGGCCTCCTGCGCTTCCGCCTTCTGCTCTCTGGCGGAGTAAATCTGTGTCGTCAGCACGTTGAGCTCCCTGTCGGAATCCATCACCAGATCCGCATAGTAATTGTTCTGGCTGTCATATTTTTTGATGGATGCCTGTAAGAGCGCAAGCACTTCCTGTGTACTTGAAAGATTTACCGTGTACTCGTTAATTTTCACGGTGTAAGAACGGTTCAGCGTTTCCTTCACGCTGCCTTGCAGGGCAGTGAGCATATTTGCAATAATGACATTCTTGTCATCTACAGCGCTCCAGAGCACCTCCTGTCCCTCCCAGCTCAGATCGCTCTCCGCCAGCACCATCTCATCGCTGGTGGACGCAAGCGTCTTTCTGGCCGCAATCAGGCACTCGTCCGCCTCACTGATATCACCCATCACGCCTACCTGCATCCCGTTTAAGTACACCGTAAAGAGGTTGTCCCCATCGCTTTCCAGTGTCTCCAGATGCGGCAGGAAAAAGGCGGCGGTAATGCTCGCAAGCACCGCAACCTTAATATATGCAATTTTCAGTTTTTTATAATGTCTGCTCAATATTTTCATAGTAAATTATCTTAAATATACCCAAGCTCAGAAAAGCTTGCCGTTCGTCATCTGCATAAGCAGCGCAAACACATTGACCGCGATGTCCGCCGCCACCCCGATTAAAATGGCAACAGCCAGTCCCACAGGCAGTTTGCTGCTCTTAGGGGGCTGGCTCTGTTTTTCAAGCTCCTCGGTAAAGGCCGCCTGTACATTGCGGTATACCTTTACGTTCTCCCTGTGCACAAACTCCTCGGACCGGGCAATCCGCTCCTCCAGAAGGCTTTTGATCCCGGCAAGCTGCTTTTCCACATCCTCAGCCTGTCCGCTTCCTGCCTCCAGCGTCTCCAGCTTTTCCACGCACTGTGCCAGCATATCCTGCACATGATCCACATTTTCCGCTGTCTTGATATTCACCCGGCGGATCTCCTGCATCAGCTCGTCATACGCTTTCATCTGCCTCTGCATCTGCTCCATTTTCGCAGCCTCCGCCGCGGAGTTTGCCCGGATCATCTCCTGCGCATTTTTCTTCTGTGCCAGCTTATCTATAAAAGTATCCATGATGTTCTCCATTTCCTTTATCTTCTAGTCTTCCACAAAACAGAAAAACCATGTCTGCATTTTATCATCTTTCCGCATTTATGACAACAGTCAAAAGTTTTCGCTTTCTCTTCCACTTCCTGGATTTGCGTTTTATTGTGCAATATGCACATATTTTTATTTCCATATTTTACATTATTATAAATATTAACCATAACTTTACACTTTGTTCATACTTTATTCACAACTCCGAAGTATACTCAATTTATACAAAACAACACGAGATGTCGTGTAACTACTACACACATAGATAAATTTTTTCATAATAGCCCGGGTGCCGAAAGGTGCCTGGGCACTCCTCATGTCCGCGTATAAGCAGAGTCATAAGCCATACGGAACATGCGCCATGCTTGCATGAGCGCATGAGCCGGATGACTTATGACGAGCAACGCGAACGAGAAATGCGCAGCATTTCGAGTCTCTGCTTATACGCGGACATGACGAAATACGCGCCCCATTTCGAGTCTCTGCTTATACGCGGACATGACGAAATACGCGGACACACGTCAGAACTCATTCAGAACGCGCCCCATGTCTGTAAGCGGACGGCGTCACTCCCATCACCTTTTTAAACACCGTGCTGAAATAGTTGGCGTTCTCATATCCAACCGCCCAGGATATTTCCAGCAGCTTCATATTCGTGTGCTCCAGCAGCTCGCACGCCTTGTCCATGCGCAGTTTCAAAAGATAGTCTGAAAAAGTGTCCCCCGTCTCGTTATGGAAAATCAGGCTGAAATATCCAACGCTCATATTAACGTATTCAGCCACCTCGGAAATGGACAGCGTATTCTTCTTATAATTTTCCCTGATATATTTTGTGGCCAGAGAGATCACGTCGATATATTTTCCATTCTTTTTCTTTTCCACATATGCATATATCTCCGTATAGATCTGCCCGATATACGCCACCATATTTTCCACGTCGGATATGCTTGAAATCCTGTCGTAAATATCGGTCGGCCTCTCAAAAATATCTGTCAGGTCAATGTGATATTCCGCCAGTTCCTGGGACAGTCTGATGATCCAGTTTCCGGCCGAAAGCCTGATGGCAAATTCCGCGTTTCCCTCCGCACTCTTAAACTTCTGCCGGATCTTTTCCATGATCTTCGGTATCTCCTCCCGTCCCGCAAGCTTCATCGGTGAGGGAAGGGAAAGCTCCCCCATAACCGCCTGTCCCTGCCCGCAGGCATAGACCTCGATATCGTCGTAGCGTATCGTCTGTCCGATTCCCTTGATAAATTTAAACCGCAGGGCGTCCTCCGCCTGATTTTTCAGCAGATTCATCTTCTGGAAGTCTTCTGACAGTTTACTGCATGCCAGCGTGATCTTTGTTATATGGCATTCCGCTTCGTTGAACATCCGCACATGCTGTCTCATCATGCCAAGCTGCAGTTCCAGATCGGACGCAGACTCCCGGTAGCAGCACAAAAACATGCTGTACTCCGACCGCTCCATGACAATAATTCCCTGCTTGTGGAACAGGGCCGACAGCTCCCTGTAATCTTTTATCGTCTCATACCTGGTCTCCTCACTCCCGCCGTACATGACGAGCTGAAATTCGTCCAGTTCCAGAATCAGCACGCAGACGATTCTGTTTTCAAATATTTCTGACATCCATGTCACATCTTCTGGCAGCGCCTCCTCCGCCCGGTTGATCAGTCTGGCAAATCCGTCACGCATATCCCGGTGCCTGCTGTACTGCTGGTTTTTCCACTGTTCCGTCACTTTCCGCAGCACATGGTCCAGCTCATCCAGATCAATCGGCTTTGAGATAAAATCCAGCACTCCCATTTTGATCGCTTTTCGGGCATACTCAAAATCGTTGTAGCCGCTGAGAATGACCACAATGATGTCCGCACTTTTCTGTTTTGCCGCCCATGCGATATCAAGCCCTGTGTAATAGGGCATCCTGATATCGGTCAAAATGAGATCGGGAGACTCCTGCTCCAGAATCTGCATCGCTTTCTTCCCGTTATTCACTGCCGCAATCAGTTCAATATCGTAGGACTGCCAGTCAATACATTCGCAGATTCCCTCCAAAATAACCTCATCATCATCACATAACAGCATTCTTATCATATTCCTACATTCTCCTTCGGTATACAGATGGAAATTATGGTTCCTCTGTCCGGCTCTGAATCAATCGTCATGTCCGCCCTTCCGGCATAGTAGATCTGAATCCTCTCATATATATTTTTCAGCCCATAACTGTCTGTCGTCTCCCGCAGCATTTTCACATTTTCCCGCAGCGTCTTTAGCTGTGCCTCCTCCATCCCTTTTCCTGTATCTGCCACCTGAAAAACGATCTGTGCCCCGCGCTCATGCACAGAGACAATGATCTCTTCCGATTCCACCTCGCCCCTGATGCCGTGATAAATCGCATTTTCCACGAGAGGCTGCAGAATCAGCTTGACCGTTCGGTACTGCATGACGCTGTCCTCCACATGCATCTCATAGCGGAATTTATTTCGGTATCTGATTTTCTGAATAAGCAGATAATTCTCCACATGACAGATTTCATCCGCTATGGGAATATATTCTTTCCCCTTGCTGAGCACCGCCTTGAACAGTTTCGACAGCGCCCCGACCATCGTGATCGCTTCCTCTTTTTTGTTAAGGCGAAGAAGCCATGTCACAGAGTCCAGGGAATTGTAGAGGAAATGGGGATTGATCTGGGCCTGCAGCGCCTTCATCTCGGCCTTCTGCAGACTGCGCTGCTTTTCATATATCTTTTCATTCATCTCATTCATGGTCGCGGACATACGGTTAAAGTCATCAATCAGCAGTCCGATCTCATCCTTCGTCTCCTCCGGCTTTACGGAAACGTTCAGATTGCCGCTGCGGATCTCCTGCATGCCCGCGCTCAGTCTGGCAATGGGCCTGGTGATGCCTGCGGAAGCCCAGAAAATCAGAAACAGCATGAGCACCACGGAACAGAGAAGTATCATACAGTTTACAAGCAGCGTCCCCGACGCGGTGGCATTGATCTGATCCACACTGATCAGGGAATAGATGCTCCAAAGACCGTTGCTCAGCTCCCTGCCGCTCACCAGATACTGTTTGCCGCAGAGCCGGTAATACTGGTTTTGCGCATGGTCCGTCTCCTTTGCCGCTATGGTCTGGAAATCCGCCTGTATGCCGTCATCGTAAAAAGAACTTTTAAAAATGACATTTCCCTTCTCATCTACCACAAAAAAACCGTTCCGGCTTCCCTCATACCTGTCCAGGAGAGAAGTAATCATATTTTCGTCAATCTCCACGATGGCCACGCCGCTCATGTTTCCGCTCGCCTTGTCCATCAGCATCTTTCCGAGGGAGACAAAGTTTTTCATCTCCGATTTCACCACATAGGAGCCTTTGTGCGGCAGAAACCACACACTCTTCCCTGTCTGTGACAAGGTCTCATACCAGTCCTGCTCCGCAAAATTGACAATGCGGAAGGAATTGTAGTTGGACTTATACTGGGCGCCGTTTTTTCCCAGTACATAGACGCCAAAAATATCCTGGCTGGACGAATACTGGTTCAGCAGCTCCATGCTCACTTTCAGATCATAGGAATACCGCTCCGCCGTATCTGAAAAGTCTTTGCGCAGATATTCCTGAATATTCACGCTGTTTTCCAGCTCGTCACAGACGGCATTGGCACGCTTGAAGATCCCGTCGATCTCCTCGCACACCACATTCATGTTTGTCACCGTGTACTCTTCTGTGATCCCGAACGTATTCTCCGCGCTGATGCGGTAAGAAAGTATCATTTCCGCGCTGAGCGGGATCACGCACACAAGGCCGAATATCATAATCAGTTTTGTCCTGAAACGCAGGTGCTGCAAAAAGCGGGTCATCTTTCTCTCCATTCGTCTAATACGCATTTTTGTACTGCTCCAGCACATTATCCCGGTCAAAAATATTGTAGGGAATAAAGATCTGTTTTGCCGGCGCATACCCCTTCTCATTGGATCCGATTAACTGCATGATGAGCGGACCTACCTCCGGGCTGCTTTCCACAGTCGCATAGTATTCTCCTGCGATAATCGCTTTCAGCGCGTCCTGCACGCCGTTGATGGAGATAATCGGCACGCTTCCGTCCGCCTTCCCCGCCACCTTGAGCGCCTGAAGCACGCCAAGGCCGTCCTCATCCGAATAGGCCACAATGGCGTTGTAATAGTAAGGTTCCCCCGCCAGCATCTCCTCCATGCTCTTCTGCGCCGTCACCCTGTCAAAACTTCCTAAAATCTGCCCGGAAATTTTCATGCGCGGGTATTTTAAAATTTCATCCCGGAATCCTGCCGCTCTCTGTCCTGCCACCGTAGAGCCTTCCTCCCCGGCCACTTCCAGAATGCTGACAGGTTCCCCCTGATAGCGGGAATGCAGAATCTGGGCGCATAGCTGCCCTTCCTTATAATAATCCGTACAGATCATAAACAGATAGTCCTCCGGGTCCACATCCCATGTGCTGCATTCCATCAGAATCAGCTTCGTGCCCGTCTCCTTCACCATCTCGATGATTTCTCCAAGCGCCGTCTCACTGGCCGGGATGACAACCAGATAATCCATCCCCGCATCGAGCATTTCGCGTATGTTCTGCAGCTGCCACTGCGCAGTCCGCTCCTTCGGTTCCTCAAACAGAAACTGAAACCCCCGGTCCGCCGCCGCATTAATCAGACTTGTCTGCTGCGCCACTCTCCAGGGGTTGGAGGAATCCGTCTCGGAAAATCCGATTCTGACAGGAGCTGCCGTCACTTCGGCCTTTTCCCCGCCCTGTTTCGTCCCGCCGGCTGCGCCCTGCGAAAGAGCGGCCAGCGCACAGATTCCTGCTGCCGCCGCCGCTGCGCAGAGCAAACGCTTCATCCATACTTTCATCTTCTCTGTTCTCTCCCTGTTTTCCGATCAATGTCCGGGCGGCATCTGCGCAGAGTGCAGATACCCGAAAGAGGGTGTCCTTTTCAAACACCCTCAAATCCGTTACTGATATTTCGCATACATGGAATGATCCAGACGGAACCTGTCGCTCTGATCGGGATATTTGTACCGCCTGATGTCCTGATCCTTCGGATAATCGAACCGGCCGGCGCACCTCATAATCACCGTCTTACACTCGGGACAGATGTCCGCGCTGATGCTCTCAAACTGACGCACAAGCATATCGGGATCGGAGGAAGAGTTGGCCCAGTTCTCCCAGTGATCAGGGATCAGTACCTTTGCTTTAAGCGCCTTGCCAAGACGCGCGCCGTCATAGGGCGTCATCTTGTCGAAAGCTCCCGGCGCATTGTAGCCGATATCAAAAACCGCCACGTCAATGTCGTACTTCTGACCGATTGCCACATAGGCATCATTATACCATGTATCACCCAGGAACAAAATATTTCCGGCAGAAGTCTTAAACAGGAACGAGCATGCCACATCTTCGTAGGGCTGTGCGTCGCCGTCCCCCGTCTTTGTGGCGCAGTCGTCATAGTTCATCAGAAACTCCACTTCCGCTCCCGGCAGTTTTATACTGTTCCCCACTTTTGCCGTTACAATTCTCTCATCGGGCACCTCAAACTCTTTCAGTCTCTTTACCGTCTCCGGGGGCGCCACATAGACAGCATCCGTAGTTCCCATTGTGCCTTTCACCGTGTAGATGTCGCAGTGATCGTTGTGCACATGTGTGCAGAACACGCCGTCTACCCTGCTGAAAGAAAAGGGATCAATCACCTGGGGATTCAGCCGCAGCCAGTTCATGCTGGGCGCCCCGTTCTGCTTGCAAACGCCGCAGTAATCAATGGTCGTGTAATGGGAAGGTCCGCACCACTGGTCAATCAGGAAAATGCCGCCCTCATCTGTTTTCAGCACCCAGGAAGGGCCGCCGCACCACCAGAGGCTGACCGAACCTTTCGGCACTTCCATTGCCTCTATTTCCTTGTTCAAAAATGTCCCCCACTCAGGAAAGGCTTCCAGAATCCAGTCTTCCCTTGTGATCTCTCTGTTTGTGCGGATGTAAATGCCGGACACCAATCCTCTTCCATCTGTCTTTTCTACGCTCATCCTTTTTCCTCCTTTTCAAATCTCACTTTTCTTTCCGCATTTTTCCTCTTATCTGTGTTCCCTCTGCCGCCGAACTCTCTTTGCTTTGCGGCATTTTCCACATCCTGTGCGGGTCACGCGCCGTCTCTTCCGTAAATGGTATACACGTCACTCTGTCTGTTAGCCGCACAGATATAGTCCTGCGTTCTGCCGGAGACTACCGTCACATTGGCCGGGCCCTTCCCCTCATCGACCAGATCTGCCCGGAGCGCGCCATCCCCGCCCATGTAAACCGCATACAGCTCCTTCCCCGCTCCCCGGAAACCCACAAGGAACAAGTTCTTTCCGTTCGCCTGCCCGCCGTAAATGGCGTGGCCAAAGGCATGTTCTCCCGGCAGTTCGTAGATGCTCTCCAGCCTGTCCTGCCTTCTTTTGCAGACGCGGAACCGATCTCCGTGAAACGGAGAAAGAATCCCGTATTCCAGCTCCCCGTCACCGTCGATATCCGTGACCACCACATCACTGCACGGCTCCTCCAGAAGCGTTGTCATCTTCCATGCCGTTTCCCCGCTCTCCTCTGCCGGACGGATCTCCACGATGCCGGTTCTGCCCGCAATGAGCATCCGTTCTGCCTCCTCCCCGGGTACTTTTGTAAATCCGTGGTTCTGGAAAATCCCGTCCAGTATGGGCCGGAAATCAATCACATATTTCTTTTCCAGATCCAGCCTGCCCACATACACCGAACCAGGCGTGGACCAGTCTTCCGTAAAGTCCTTTTTCCTGCACAGAGAGCAAGCCGCCAGATAATAATTCCCAAAAGCCCTGACAATGTCTATGCGGTGGGCAAAGGGCAGAATACAGATCACCTTTTTCTCGTAGTCCGTTCCTTTCCGGGTGTTCCATACAATCTGCGCATTCTCCGACTGAAATACCGGGAAAAACTTCTCTATGGTCAGGAACTCTCCTCCCTTCCCCGGCACAGGGATGACACCCATACAGCCGCCGGGGCCGGAAAGCATCTCCTGCTCCTCCAGAGAATCCAGGTCGACCCTCACGGTCTTTCCCACATCCTGCGTCTCCGAGGCAAAAGCAGCCTGCCATTTCTCCTCTTCCCATACCCGGGAAGCCACATAGACACCGTCCAGCGGTTCTTCTTTGACAACCCGGTATTTCACTTCCCTTTTCGTCTCTGTTCCCATCCTGACCTCCATCCTTGTTCCCATCTGCACCCCCCCCCCGCAGGATTTCTCATTCCTTTCCGCGGTATCGCAAACGTTTAATGACTGGCTTTGTCTCTGTTGTAGAGCAAAAGCAGGATAATGATAATACCGCCCTGTATCATCTGTCTGCCCGCCTCGGAGATATTGACAATCGTCAGAAAATCCACAAGCATGACCATGAGCATGACGCCTGCCAGCGTGCCCAGATAGCCGCCCCGTCCGCCGGTCACCGCCGTACCGCCGATTATGACGGCCGCAATCGAATTGTCATTGTAATCCACCCCTACGTCCAGATAACTTGTCCCCGTGTAGCCCACCAGGAGAAATCCTGCAAAAATGGCGAGCACGGCGGATATGATATACACGATAAAATAAATCTTTGTCGTATTGATGCCGGAAAACCGTGCCGCCGTCTTATTCGCCCCCACCGCGAACACATTGCGCCCGAAGGTGGTCTTTTTCATCACAAAGATGGCGATGACAACAAGCACAATCCAGATCAGGAAGACCCCTGTCACAACCCCGGTGCCCGCCGACCTGCACAGGCTGCTCATAAACGGAGAAGTTTTCCCCTTAGGCGCCCCCTGGGTATAGATCATAAAAACGCCTTCTATGACAGAGCTCATGCCGAGTGTCATAATAAACGGATCCAGCTTCAGATACCGTATGCCAAAACCGTTTCCGGCGCCGATGAGTATGCCTGCCAGCAGGATGATGACAAAAGCCTTTCCCAGATTGGCATCGCTCCCCATCAGGATCTGCGCTCCCAGAACATTGCCAAGCGTAATCGTGTTGGCAACGGAAAGGTCAATGTCCCCGAGCAGAATGGCAAAGGTCTGGCCGATCGCCGCGATCCCAAGAAAGGACGCTGTCTTCAAAAGTCCCGACATATGGGCGCGCTGCAGATAGCCCGGCGATGCAATCACTGCCACCGTGAACATGACCGCCAGAATGATATACACAAAATATTCCGGCTTTCTCAGATTTTCTTTGATATGTAACACTTTTGTCTCCATATATGCCCCCTAACGATTCACATTTTTCAAAGAACCAAGCGCCAGCGCCGCTATGATGATGATGCCCTGCAGCAGAAACTGGAAATAGGAAGAAATGCCGAGAAGGTTCAACATATTGTTAATCAGCGTGAGAATCACAACTCCTGCAAGCGTACCGAGCACATCTCCCACGGCCCCTGAAAATACGGCTCCTCCGATGATGCTGGATGCGATGGCCCGCAGGGAATAACTGGAACCGATCGTGGGATCGCCGGAATACATATAGGCCGCCAGAAAAACGCCGCCCACAGCGCTCAAAAGCCCCGCCAGCATATGCGCTATGATCTTTGTCCTCACGGCGTCAATGCCTGTTGCGTATGCCGCCGCATAGTTTCCTCCCACAGCCCGGATTTTTCTGCCAAGGGGCGTCTGATTCAACACCGCTCTGACGATCACCAGCACAATCAGCAGCAGGAAAAATACCACCGGGATTCCATAGAACTTCCCTCTCAGAAATTTGGCGAACCCTTTGTGAATGCTGCCGCCCGGCATGGGAAGCAGATACAGCGCAATGCCCCCATACACGGTGGACATGGAAAGGGTAACGATCAGAGCCGCCAGCCGGAAACGTCCGATCAGAATGCCGTTGATCAGGCCGCAGACCATACCCGTCACAAGGGCTGCCGCCACACCCGTCACCCATCCCAAAGGTTCATCCGGCTTCATCAGAACAATGCATACGCAGTTGCTAAGAGACAATATCATGCCGAGAGAAATATCAATCCCGTGGGTCAGAAGACAGATTGTCTGTCCAAAGGAGACCATCACAAGGGGAAATGCGGTGTATATGACATTGGACAGGTTTCTGCCGGTAAAAAAGCTGTCGTCAAACATCCCGATGAAAACCATGAAGAGCACGAGAAACAGATACGCCATGATTACCCCGGAATATTTATATTTGAATTTTTCCTCTTTCATAAGTTTCAGAACTTTTGTCATAGTTACCTCCATGTCAGCCATGCGTTCACACCGAAATACCCATAGCGCACCGCATAATGTTTTCCTCTGTGATATCCTCACCCTCCAGGATCTGCGTAACCGCCCCTTCGTACATAACAGCCACCCGGTTGGACATGCCGATGACTTCCATCATGTCACTGGAACACATAATAACTGCCGTTCCCTGTTTTGCCAGATTTTTCATAATATTGTAGAACTCGTTTTTTGCCTCCACGTCAATTCCCCTCGTGGGTTCGTGGAACAGTATCACATCCGGGTCAATTCCAAGCTCCTTGCCTAGCACCACCTTCTGCTGATTGCCGCCGCTTAAGCTGGATGCCGGGTTGTTTACGTTAAATACCTTGATGGACAGGGATTTCACGGAATGGTCTATGTACGCCTTCTCCTGAGATGCGCTGATCACGCCCATTCTCGCCCGCCGTCCCAGACTGCAGAGTGCCAGATTGTCCCGGACAGGCAGTCCCAGCATAAGTCCCTCGGTCTTTCTGTCTGAGGGCACAAGCGCAATTTTGTTTTTCAGGGCAGCCTTCGCATTCTTCACTTTAATCTCCCGGCCTTTCATCCGTATCTCCCCCTTTTCGAGAGGGTACAGGCCGCTTATGGCGTTCATCAACTCTGTCTGCCCGTGTCCCTGGAGTCCCGCAATCCCGAGTATCTCTCCCTTTTTGACCGCAAAGGAGACTTGCTGCAGCGCTTTTCCCGTCAGTTCTTTCACCTCAAAAAGCACTTCCTCTGTGATCTGTGTATTCTTTGTCGGGAAAATATTCTGCAAGGACCGCCCTACCATCATGCGGATCAGCTCATCCGTATCGATCTCGCTCACCAACTTTGTGTCCACCCGCTCGCCGTCCTTAAATACCGTGACCCGGTCACCGATCTCAAACACTTCCTCCAGTCTGTGGGAAATGAAAATAATCGTCTTTCCTTTCTCGATCAGGTTTCTCACGATCTGGAAGAGTTTCTCCACCTCTTTTCTGGCGAGGGCGGATGTGGGTTCGTCCAGAATAATCAGTTCCGGGTCGTGGAGCAGTATTTTGATGATCTCCACCATCTGCTGCTGCGCCACTGTCAGCTTGCACACGATGGCATCCAGATCAATCGTTATGCCGTACTGCTCCATAACCGTCTCCGCCTGCCTGCGGATCTTTTTGCGGTCCACAACGCCAAACCTGACCGGCTCCATATTCAGGAAGAGATTCTCCTCCACCGTCATTTCCCCCACCAGCGTCAATTCCTGGAAGACCATAGCGATTCCCATATCCTGGGACTGTCTGGGCGTCCTGATTTTTACTTTCTCCCCTTTCAGGCAGATTTCTCCTCTGTCCGCCTCAAACAGTCCCGCCAGTATTTTCAGGATGGTGCTCTTACCGGCCCCGTTTTCTCCTGCCAGCACATGCACCTCACCTCTGTTGCAGGCAAAATCGACATCCGTCAGCGCTTTACAGCCTCCAAAACTTTTATAGATACCTGACATGCGTAAGATTTCTTCTGCCATGTTTTCCTCCATCCGAGTCTCTTTGTCTAATTTCCGGCCTCTTCACCGAACAGCTCCTGCAGCTTTTCTTCCGGCAGTTCCGTGGGCGCCCAGAAACTGTCTGACAGATCCATCCTCACAAACTCCTCCAGCGTCTCGTTGGTCACGAAATTCACGGTCAGCGTATTGTCCTTTTTGATGTTCAGTCCTTCCAGCGCATCAATGCCAAGCCGGAGAGCCATTGCCCCGCTCGTATTGGGAGAGATCGGTGCAATTGCCTGGAATCCCTGGTCTACTCTGTCATGCCACACCTTCAGATAACCGTTGTTCGCCTCTCCGCACATGGGAACCAGTTCCCGTCCTGCCTCCTCAAAAGCGTCTATGGCGCCTCTTGTCATCGCGCCGCCAAGGGAGAGAACGCCGTCGATCTCGGGATATGCGGAAAGCATACTTTCCACAGCCGCCTTTGCCTTTGCGTAGTCATTGTCACAATAAGATTCCGCAATGATCTCCATATCAGGGTACTGGGCGATGACATTCTTCGCGCCGTTCACGCGTTTCTCCGCATTGTCCGTGCCTGCCTGTCCCGCAATCAGGATGATCTTTCCTTTGCCGCCGAGCTGGTCCGCCAGCCACTGCGCGTCCACCCTGCCAAACTCCTCATTGTCGAGAATCAGTTTTGCTGTCAAGTCGTCCGTATCCACGGCACAGTCAAAGTTCACAACAGCCACGCCTGCCTCCATCGCATCTTCCACTGCCGGTACGAGAGCGGAAGCGGACGCCGCCGTGAGGCAGATCAGATCCACATCCTTTGTCACCAGATCCGCCATGTCGGATACCTGCTGTGACACATCACCGTCAGAGTTTGTCACATAATATTCACTGATGATGCCCTGCTCCTTGTACAGCTCGCACTGATGGATAAATGTCTCCTGCATTTCCACCCGCCATGTGTTTGCGAGGGAAAAGTTGCAGAGCGCCACCTTGTAGCCCTGGTTGTTCGGCTTCACATTGCCTGCCGTCTCCGGCGTAATCAGTTCATCGGATGTTTCCGCAGTCTCTGTCTCCGCGGCGGGCGCTTCCGCTTCCGCTGTTTCCGGGGCGCTCTCCGTCTCCTGTGTGTTCTCCGCCTCCACTGCAGGTGTCTCCTCTGCAGCCGGCGCGGGTGTCTTTTCTCCTCCGCATCCTGCCAGTATGCCGGTCAGCAGCGCTGCTGTCATACCCAGACTTATCAGTTTCTTCACGCTCTTTTTCATATGCTACCTCCTGTCAATTTATTTTTGATACTCCCATTATAGGTTTTCCCTCCAGAACGGAATATGCAACAATCTCAGATTTTTCTCTAATCTGATAAGAATACGGACACAAAAAAGACGGCACAGGAAACCTTTCCCATACCGTCTGTCAGTAACTCTATGAACCGGCCGAATGTCTAGCCCCGAAGCTGGAAATGCCGCACTGCCGCCTGCAGTCTCTCCGCATGGTGGCGCAGCTCCTGCGCGGAGGAAGCCGACTCCTCCGCCGTGTTGGCATTGGTCTGCACAACCGCGGAGATATTTTCCATTCCCTCCGTCAGCTGGCTTAAGGATTCCGCCTGCTGTTTGGCAGAATCTGCAATGTGTTCCACCAGCTCAGCCGACTGTCTGGAACTGGAAACCACATTGGTAAGCGCCGTCATGGTTTCCCCGGACAGGGAAGTGCCATACTGGACAAGCTGGACCGAATTGACAATCAGATCCGTAATATTCTTGGCAGACTCCGCGCTCTTGGCGGCAAGCTGCTGCACTTCGTTCGCAACCACCGCAAACCCTTTTCCTGCGGCTCCGACCCTGGCTGCCTCAACGGAAGCGTTCAACGCCAGAATGTTGGTCTGGAATGAAATATCTTCTATGGTCTTGATGATACCGCTGATCTGATCCGACGATTCCGAAATATCGGCGATTGCAGATGACAGCGCATCCATTTTCTGACTGCACACGGCAAGCTGGCTCTCCGTCTCCACTGCCGATTTGCGGGCATTGTCCGCATCCTTGGAAGTGCGTTTCACCTGCCCGGAAATATCCTGAATGCCGGCAGAGAGTTCTTCCACAGCGGCCGCCTGCTGAACCGCGCCGTCGGACAGGGTCTGTGCGCTGACAGCCATCCGCTCGGACCTGTCGGAAACCTTCCCGGCGGTCTGGTGAATCCGGCTTAAAGCGTCATTGAGCCCGTCCAGAATCTGGCGCATGGCATCCTGTATCGGTAAAAACTCTCCACGGTAACTGCTGTCGATGGACAGGTTCATATTGCCCTGCGCCATCTCTGAAAGCTTATTGTCAATATCCGAGATATATTTTCTCAGTTCTCCCTTTGTCTCATGGATGGAAGCTACCAGCATACCAATCTCTGACGTGTCGGAACGAAAACCAAACTCTGCCGAAAGATTTCCCTGGGAAATTTCTCCCATCTGGTCGCGCACGGCGATGACAGGGCGCAAAATCTTCCTGCGTATCACCCACATACTGATCAGCTGGAGCGTGCCCACCATAGCCAGGGCAATCACCATCAGAAACTGGATCATGCTGCTGGAATGGGTGAGTGCATCCACCTCCTGGAGGGTTCTCGCATCCAGAGTTGCCAAAAACTGTTCCTTCAATGCATTAATCTTTGTGATGGAATCCTTGTACTCCTCACCGTAAACATAGTCGACAGCGGCGCTCTGTTCACCGGCCTGTACCTGCTTCATCGCCTGTTCCTCCAGGGGAACCAGCTGGTTTGAGAGGCCGTACATATCGTCAATCATCTTCTGCTCTTCGTTCGTGATGCCGATTTCCTGCATGGCCGCCACACCGATATCCCGGTTTTTCAGGGTGTTGACTTCGTTCCAGTAATTGTCATAATGCTCCTGATTCCCGGTGGATGCGTAGGCGCGCACTTCGTTGGTCAGATAGGCGGAACCGTTCATAAAACGGTTGGCATTATAGGTCAGCTCAAAGCGGTCCTCGTTTGCACTTTCCAACTGCCGGCTTACATCACTGTATGTAACCAGGAGCACCAGCATAAACAGCAGCGCGCAGATCGAGCCGACATTCAGAATCGTTGTCAGCGTTGATTGATTTATTGCTTTTTTCATTCTTTATAACCATACCTTTCCGCCTCAAAGGCTCCAAATATACTTAAAAGATAGTATTGCCAAGATCATAGCATAAATGGACGCGCATAGCAAGCTGTTCACTCCTTAACATCTGCCAGGCTTTATCACAAGTGTAGTCCATGACAAAAAATAACCCGCCCCATCCAGCGTGAGACACAGTCACGCATTCAGGGTCAGGTCATCCTCCACAACCAGAATTTTCAACACAGGAGTCACCACTCCCTCTCTGAAGTACCTTGGGAAATTCCTCTTACTCTTCGCTTTCCTGTTCGATATGCTGGATCTCTTCATTCAGCGACATCATTCTCGCATCCAGCGCGGAAACCATCTGCGCGCATTCCACAAGCTGTTCCTTGATGTGTTCCGGCGCGTTGCCTTCGAATTTATAGTGGATCTTGTGCTCCAGACTGGCCCAGAAGTCCATCGCCACTGTGCGGATCTGGATTTCCACCTTCGTGTCCGCAATGCGGTCCGAAAGATAAACGGGAACCGTGACAAGCATATGATAGCTCTTATAACCGCTGGCCTTCGGATTCACAATATAATCCTTCACCGACATGACACGAATGTCACTTTGACTGCTTATCATCTCCGCTATCTGGTATATGTCCGAGGCAAAGGAACAGATCACACGGATGCCCGCAATGTCATTGACATGGCTCACCATATTGTCAATGGTGGATTCATAGCCGTGCTTCTTCAGCTTCTTCACTATGCTCTCCGGCGTCTTGATACGCCACTTGATATGTTCGATCGGATTGTACCGATGTACATGCTGAAACTCATCGTTTAAAATTTCCAGCTTTGTGGAAATCTGTTTCAGGGCCGAATTATAAATCAGCTGTACTTCTTTCCAACTGTCTATATCGCCGTCTTTTCCTCTATCTACCACTACTTCCATTTTAAGAATCCCCCGAATTTATATTTCTCATTCCGTTGCATTCCCTGCGCACCGCCTGTAAAGACTATGCGCGCCATCCATTGCGTGTATTATACCATACTTCTTATTTAAAATGTGTATATTATACAATATTTTCGAATTATTTAATAATTTATTGTATATTTTCACTTTGCCCGTTTGTGTCCGCTGCAAAACACGGCCATATGACGGGAACCGTCACCATCAGCGGGTATGCGTACCGTACCAGCACCGTGGGAGAAAGCAGAAGAGTCAGACAGTAGGCCGCGAGAAATACTGCTGGCAGCGTCTCCCGGTATCTTTTCCTGTAAAACGCCGTTACCATGTACAGAAACAGCAGCCACCAGTACAGCGCCGGTGCGAAGAGAAGTCTCACCACAGGTATCTCACTGTATGCGTTATCCGATACGATCCTTTCCAGAAAGACGCGCAGTCCGGGCAGCAGGCTTTGCTCCACCACTTCAAATCCGGCCGGCATGGTGCGGTTATCCGTGGAGAGATATCCGAAACCGCTCTCCGTTCCGATCCCGTACACCTGGGCGTGGGAAGTGTCCCACAGATACCAGAGTCCCAGAGAATTATCCAGAAAAGCATCGATGTAAATTGCCGGCTGTGAAAGCCCGAGCTTTATCCATGTGCGAACCAGTCCTGCCGGATCATCGTGAATCACAGCCCGGCTTTTCACAGGATCCGCCAGATGGGGATTGTAGGCCGCGAAAACCCATTCTGAGGGAATGTATTTTTCCAGCTCCTGCCGGAGTTCGGGCGCTATTTTTTCCTCCGCCTTCACCCGCGTGCGCGCCATCTGCTGCAGCGGCACGCTCAGCATTTCACGCGGACTGCCGTTCTGCGCGTGGGTGACGGCCTTTAACGAAAACGCGCATACGCCGTACAGCGCCAACGTGACCAGCGCCATGCGAAGATATGCCTTCCGCTCCCCTGGCTTTGCCTTCCTCATGCCCCAAAATACAATCGGAATGCTTACCACAAAAGCATACACCGCATTGTTCCGAAACAACAGCATCAACACCCCCAGAACGATGCAGACCGCCTGTTCCTTCCCGCCTATCCCCATATCCCGGCCGCACACTGCACGATAAAGGCACAGTGTATAGAGCAGCACAAGAGCCGAAAAAAGCACATCCTTCGTGGTACTGAGCGCCAGAACCGAATTGGCCGGAAAGAGTGCAAAAAAAAGAAGCAGAACCGCCCGCGCCCACCCGGAAACCCGTCTCCTGTGCAAAAAGGAAAGCGCCCAGCCGAAAGCGGCGGCCATCAGCGCCATCTGCACCGCCGAGTGGACAGCCATGCCTGTGGAGCTGGAACCGGCCGCAATTCCAAGCCGGAAAAAGGCTCCCAGAAATAAGGTATGCACCAGCGGATGATGTGTGCTGTAGTCTTTGGCCATCACCTGATAAAGCTGCCCCTCCGCGTCATAGGCAAACACAGACGGATAATAGGCGAAAAAAACCGGCAGCCAGAAGAGAAAAATCAACAGACTGCAGAAGAGCCACACCTGCCACGCACGGCGCGCCTCCTGGCGTTTCGCCGCTTCATCTGCCGTCCGTTTCCCTTTCCCGCCACATATGACAATAGCTGCAGCCCCCGCAGCAGGTACGGAAAGAACCGCCGTTTCCAGCAAAAACAATAAAAAACTGCCCGCGTAAGCCGCTGCCGAACCGCCGCGGCCAAACACCGATCCCTCATGGACAAGCCGCCAGCCAAGCACACAGGACGCGGCAAACGGAATGCCCCAGAGGAGGGCATAAAAAAGAAGCCTTCTGTTTTCCACCAACAATATATATATGTCCGATTTCCAAATATATGCTATTTTTTTTCTACTTTTCATGGAAACAGTATATCATATATAAAGAGTGCCAGCAAAACATTTAAAAAGGCAAGACTTTACTTTTATGACCGGGATTTGTATATTGGTATGAGAACAGCGGATAACGGTGAAGCGATGGTTTCAAAAAAGCCTGCGGCTGAGCCGTCACGGAAATGAGGTGAGATATGTTTCGTCTATGGGCAAAGGAGTTTAAAGACAACCGAATGGTAAGAGATACCGTAATTGAGGACGGGCGGGAGGAGACGCGCACCCACAAGGTATTCGACGCCCTGGAAAAAGTCTGCCTGCAGTTCGACCTGGGAAAACCGATCTGGCTGGAGTCTACCGTCTCCGAATTTAAGCGGCACAGCAAAGCCCGTTTCAGTCAGGATCATTTCATAGAAGAGATTGATTTCGATTTTCTGGAAATTCATGTGATCGAGGAGGACTGAGACTCCCGGGCGGGAGATCTGGACTGCCAAACCCGTGGTTCGGAAACCAGGTTCACAAAAAATGCATAAAATGATTGACTTTGCACACATTAGGTAGTAGTATCATAGTATATAACACATAGTTTTAAAAACTACATGTCAAGGTTTTAACATCATAAAGGAGTTGATTTTATGCAGATTACCATTCGTGAACCCGGAAGCGCCATCACCCATTTTATCGGTATGATGATGGCTATTATCGCGGCAACGCCGCTTATGGTGAAAGCCGCCGTCGACGCAGACCATATCGTATTTATCGCGCTGGCGGTCTTTATCGGCAGCATGATTGCCCTTTACGGCGCGAGCGCGCTCTACCACAGCGTCACCGTAAAAGACAGTATTTTGAAAGTCTTCCGCAAATTGGACCACATGATGATTTTTGTGCTGATCGCCGGTTCTTACACCCCGGTCTGCCTCGTAATTCTGGGCGACCGCCGCGGGTATATGCTTCTTTCGGCAGTCTGGGGGATCGCCATCGCGGGAATGCTTATCAAACTGTGCTGGATCACCTGCCCTAAATGGTTTTCATCAATCCTTTACATCGCTATGGGCTGGGCATGCCTCGCCGTTTTCGGCACGCTCTGGAACACCCTCTCAAGAAGCGCCTTTTTATGGCTTCTCGCGGGCGGCATTTTCTACACGGCGGGCGGTGTCATCTACGCGTTAAAACTGCCTGTTTTTAACTCGAAGCACAAGAATTTCGGATCCCATGAAGTCTTTCACCTGTTCGTGATGGGCGGGAGCGTGTGCCATTTCATTTTCATGTATTTCTATGTGGCGTGACATTCGGCTATGCGGATTCCACCGATTTTATATGTTTCTCTGAAAAAAGGACTGCATCCCGCAATCCCTTTTTCAGTGTGTTTCTGCCCCATATCTTGTTTCATGTACCTGTCACCGGCATGCTGTGTCAACTGCCGCAGGCTTAGTCCTCATACCCGTTCGGGTTATTGCTCTGCCATCTCCAGGAATCCGCGCACATC
This sequence comes from uncultured Lachnospiraceae bacterium, assembly GCA_910579285.1. Lineage (GTDB taxonomy): Bacteria > Bacillota > Clostridia > Lachnospirales > Lachnospiraceae > UBA3282. Next base: position 56,359 of record CAJTTT010000018.1, read on the forward strand.
TCCTTGATGCCAAACTGCGCTTCCCAGCCAAGCTCTCTCTTCGCCTTGTCCGCGTTGGCGTAACAGGAGGCGATATCGCCCGCCCTTCTCTCCTTGATCACATACGGAATCTTCACGCCGGTCGCTTCCTCGAAATTCTTCACGATATCGAGCACGCTGTACCCTGTGCCTGTTCCCAGATTGTAAATGCAAAGTCCCGCCTTCTCCTCAATCTTTTTCAACGCCTTCACATGGCCCAGCGCCAGATCCACCACATGGATGTAGTCGCGCACGCCTGTGCCGTCCGGCGTATCATAATCGTTTCCGAAAACACCCAGCTCTTTGAGCTTGCCCACTGCAACCTGTGTGATGTAAGGCATCAGATTGTTGGGAATGCCGTTGGGATTCTCACCCATAGTACCGCTCTTGTGGGCCCCGATGGGATTGAAGTACCGAAGCAGGATTACGTTCCACTCGGAATCGGCTTTCTGGATATCCATCAGAATCTGTTCCAGCATGGATTTTGTCCAGCCGTAAGGATTCGTGCACTGTCCCTTCGGGCATTCCTCCGTGATCGGAATAATGGCCGGATCGCCGTAAACTGTCGCCGAGGAGGAAAAGATGATATTTTTTACATTGTGCCTGCGCATCACATCCACCAGAGTCAATGTCCCTGCAATGTTGTTTTCATAGTATTCCCAGGGCTTCTGCACAGACTCGCCCACCGCTTTCAGCCCGGCGAAATGAATGCAGGAATCAATCTCCTCCTTCGCAAAGATCTGCTCCAGGGCATCCCTGTCCAGAATGTCCGCCTTATAAAACTTCACGGGCTTTCCCGTAATCTTCTCCACTCTCTCAAGAGACTTTTCACTGGAATTTGCCAGATTGTCCACCACTACCACGTCATAGCCTGCGCTCTGTAATTCTACTACTGTGTGGGAACCGATGTACCCCGCGCCTCCTGTCACTAAAATTGCCATAACCGCACCCCGCCTTTCTTTTCAGAAACTGTGTTTTTTGTTCTTAATATGATTACAGTCTACACTGTTTTTCCCGCATATTCAATACAGGAATGTTACCTAAATCTGTCGAAATGTTGTCTGAACAAAATTTCAACAAAGCGAAAGAAACAGACAGACCGCCCTACAGAAGGATGCCGTTTTCCTTGCACAGCTCCCTCGCGCTCTCCACCGAGTCAATCCCCGTCTTATTCTTAATGGGAGCAAATTCCCTGTTTCTGACCACCTCAAAGGGCAGGCAGGAATCCAGCTCGTGAATCATGTCCAGCACAAGCTGCTCAAACTTATAGCCGTTTGGCTCCTCCGGCTTCACAAGCTCTCCCGTTTCATCCAGATAAGGAATCTTCTTCTCCACAATGTGGAGCGGAAGCTGTCTCGCCACAATCTCCTCCAGATCTTTCACCCGGAACAGATAGTTTAAGATCACGCCGAAATCATAGGCCGGCTTTCCCTCCTCCGTCTTCGCCGCCATCAACTCCGGCGTCATATCATAGTATTCCACAATGGACGGCCTTCCATCCTCCAGACACATCGCGCCCACTTTCTCGTCCGGCGCATTCTTCGCCACCACCTTTGCGCCAACCGCGCTGCCCGTGGCAATCGTCGCTCCCACAAAGCACGGATCGGCAATGCGCTGCAGCACATTGTCCACGGCAAACACGTTGAGCCACTCCACGCCCGCCTGCCGCATCTTTTCCGCCACGCCCCATTTTATCATGGAAAGAAACCACCCGCCGCTGCCGTTGGGGGAGGTAGACATCTTATGCTTCGCCTCCATGTATACCTTCCCCTCATAATCCGAGGCCAGCGCCATATCCTGCATAAAGAAAGTCACATAGTCCGCGCTGTAACCGAAATACTTCTTTTCCTCAAAAAAGCGGACAGTCGCATCATGGTTTTTCTCGCTTGTCATCACATAGAGGGGAATCCACGCCCCCGCCTGGTTCACAACATCCATCAGATTCTCAACCAGACGCTGAAAAATAAAAACATCCTTTGTCATGCCGATATTGTAAACACCCTTGGGCGCATCGGAGCCGAGTCTGGTTCCCATGCCGCCGGCTAACAACACCGCTCCCACCTTGCCTGCCCGGACCGCCTCCACGCCAATTTCCGTGTACTTCTCCCTGTTCTCCTCAATCTGCGGAAGCTCCATCACTGCAATCGGTTCAATCTTCCCTCTGGGATTTAAGGTTTCCCTTTTTTTGCAGAGCGACAGCATATCGAAATCCGTCTGTTCAATCTGGGAAAGCAATGCCTCCCGCTCCTCCTCTCCCAGCTCCTCGTAGTATTTCAGCACATGAAGCTGTCCGTATTTTTCCAGTTTTTTGTACGCCTCCTGATAATTCATTGCACCCTCCGTTTTTTCTGACACTAATGTCATAATTATACTCCATATACAAAGTTCCGCACATAAGCAGACGAAGCCGCCCTGTGTATTATTACTATCTTAACACGGGGCGGCCCGGCACTCAACAGGGAAATCCTTTTCATTTCCCCGCTTTTCCTTTATAATGAATTTACTGCAATAAGGCGGGGCATGTCCCGCATATGCACGGAAGGAGAACCAATGTGATGAAAAAGAAATATGTATCCATACTGCTGGCGGCGGCCCTTTCCGCGGTAACCCTGAGCGCCTGCGGCACAGAAAACAGCTCCGATACGGATGCCGGACTGGAGATTTCAGACATCGGGGACGACGGAACAGGAAGCGGAAATCCCCAGGATGCCCCACAGACAGAGGAAGATACCGATGGCACCAAAAATACCGGCGAACAATCTGACACCGATGTCACATCTGGGCTTCCCAATGCCGAGGAGCAGAAAAATCAGGAAAATCCCATCTCTGTCACTTTCGAGGAAACCTCCGATGAAGTCAAGGGGGACGACGGCACAGTCATTTTCACAAGCGGCACACAGCGTCCTGTCGTGAGCATCAAAGGCGCAGAGGATATCGCCGAAAAAATCAATGCGGATCTTGCGGCATACTTCGACACCTTCTCTTATGATGAAACGCTCTCTATGGCAAAGGAAGACTACGCGGCAAGTCTCGGCGAGGACGGCTGGGACTTCATTGGCTACAGCACGGAAATCAGCGCGAAGGTGACACGCATGGATGAGGCCGTGATTGCCTTCGAGATCACTGTTTATGACTTCACCGGCGGCGCCCACGGCAACTATGGCTCCATCGGGAGAAACTACAGCGCGAAAACAGGGGAGCTTCTCGCTTTCGATGAGATTTGCGAAGACTATGAAGCCTTCCACGCCACAGCTCTGGATTATATGATCAATCTGGCCGAGACACCTGCCTATAAGGATAAACTGTTCGGCCCGCCTTCCAAAGATGATCTGGACAGCGTACTGTTCACCCCCGAATCATGGCTGTTTACCAAAAGCGGCATCAGCTTTTTAGCCGCTCCCTATACCCTTGGCCCTTACGCTTCCGGGGAAATTTACTTCCGGCTGCCCTACAAAAAGGCTTATGATCTGGGCTTAAAGGAGGACTACCGCTACGACGGCAATTTCGTGGATGAGCGCGGCTATATCTACAAATACGACCCCGAAACTTTCGAGCCCGTTGTTGACGGCACGCCCGACTGTTATTTTGACCTTGACGGGGACGGCACGGAGGAAGGGCTTGCCTTTTACGGCCAGGTCGTAGACCCGGAAACCGGCAGCAGCAGATACGCCTTTTATATCGACGGAAAAGATTACGGCGATGTCATAGATGATGAACTTCAGAATATAAAAGATAACGGCTATCTGGAGGACACTTACGCCCTGTATCACGCCGATGCCCCGGACGGGGGTGTTCCGGCGATCGCCGTGCTCTTCACGGAATTTGGTGACGGATTGGAGAGTGACGGCAGTCAGATCCGCCATCCCCGCTCCTTCATTTTCGGCTACACAAAAGAACAGGGACTGTACTATATGTACTGGGATGAAGGCTTTGTCACACTGCCCTGAAAGCCGCAGCAGGGAACTTCGTGATTTTTGCGCTTCGGACCGGCTTGAAGCCCTGCTGCCTGTGTGCCATCCCATTGTTTATCCGTTCATGCAGGCCGTCAGCTCCTCTGCAATTTCCGCCGCTTCCTGCGCCGGATAAAACAGCCGCGCCGATGCTTCTAATGCAATCTCGGTAATACTTTCACTTTTCAGATAAAACTCTACTTCTGAGGGAGACATTTTGTTCTCCCTCTCATGCCATGTCTGAATCACATCATTCAGCTTCTGAAAATGTGCCATCAACGCTCCGAACTCCTGTATGCGGTCGATGGTGCCGCTTCCGTAAGCCTGCCTTTCCAGCTCGGATACCGCAATTACCTGCATGGACATCTTCAACTCTCCCGTTATGTCAGAGGCTTCCATCAGCACATCCGGCCGCTTCTCTAGGCATGCCAGCATATACGCCTTTGCCCCGGCTATGTCCTTTTCCAGGAAGAACCCGGAAAGTCTCTCCTTGATCTCCGCCGTCTCCCGCTTTTCATCGGTCATGCCCACTTTGCACTCATAGACCTTGAGCCCCTGCACATTCACCCAGACATACAGAAGAAACTCCGAGATAAAACCGTAGACCCGCTTGTGATAGTCGTCATACCCGGAGGCATCGATCCTGTCTTCCGCCTTCCCGAAGATATCAAAAAGCCACGCACAGTAGGCATCGTAAATCTCTTTTCTGCAGACCATCATATTGCCGAAATAAGTGCCCCTGCTGTGTACCAGCCGCTCAAAAGTCTCGTGGTATGCAGGGTAAAACTGCCGGATCACCTCACCCACAGCCTCCAGATCGCGGATATTGTAATCTCCTGCATACCCCTCATAATAAGTAAAGTTCAGTTTCAGTTTTTTTGAAGTAATGATGTCATATGCCGAGAGGATGTCTTCATATTCCCTCTCCGTGAGAATCCGCCCCTCCTCCGTACAGAAATACCGCCGGTAATGGCATATCCCTACATAATCGGAAGTCTTTATATTTTTCCATACCCAGTAAACACCTGTCAGCTCCCCGTAATAACAATTCTTTTCAGAAATACTGACACCCGTGTCATCTCTCATGTAACCGAGATCCTCCGATCCGGCCCGCCCTACCTGTAAGGGCACATAGACCGGGTCGCCGGGCTTCGGAAATTTTTTGTGAGTCATGGTAAAAATCGTTACACTCATATGATGTTCTCCCCTTAGATTTCCAGACATTCATGTCACGTCTGCTCTGTCGTTTCCGTGCCGCCTGACCTGGCATTTAACATCCCTTCCAACTTCTTCCTCACATAGAAAAAAGCCGGGATCAGAAAAATATCTGCAAAAATCCATGCCAGCGGGTTCGCAAACTGCACCGCGCTGAATCCAAACTGCGGCACAAGCAGGAATCCTGCCAGCGCTCTCGCCAGCATCTCAAACGCCCCCGCAAAAACCGCCAGCCTGCTGAAACCCATCCCCTGGATCAGAAAACGGACAATATTCACAAGCGCAAGCGGGAAATAAAACACCGCATTCATCCGTATAAAAGAATAGGCGTTGGCGATGATCTGCGTCTCGCCCGCATCCAGAAACAGTAACAGAAGCTGTTTCCCGAACAGAAAAACCGCACCCAGTCCAATCAGAGAATAAATCAGCCCTAACAGCGTGCAGCTCTTAAGTCCCCTGTCCACGCGTTCCAGATCCCCCGCTCCCACATTCTGGCCGCCGTAAGTAGCCATAGTGGAGCCCATCGCATCAAAGGGGCACACCAGAAGCATACTCACCTTACCGCCAGCCGTGACCGCCGCCACCGCATTGGAGTCAATGCCATTCACCGCACTCTGCAAAATCACGCTGCCGATGGCTGTGATCGAATACTGCAGTCCCATAGGAATCCCCATATTGCAGAGCTTCACCGCATAATCCCGGTCCCATCTGCGCTCATCCGCGGAGAGCTTTAACATCGTAAACTTTCTGCGCATATAAATCAGGCAGGCAAAACCCGCGATGGCCTGCGACACCACCGTGGCAACCGCCGCCCCGGCCACGCCCATGTGCAGCACAACAATACAGAAGGCGTCCAGAAAAATATTCAGAACCGCCGCTGTCACAAGAAACACCACAGGCGTCCTGCTGTCTCCCAGCGACCGCAGGATAGCTGCCGTCATATTGTAGAGAAACACCACGGGTATGCCGAGAAAAATAATAATTATATAGTCGTAAGAACCGTCAATGATGTTCTCCGGGGTCCGCATAAGCAGCAAAATCTGGCGGCAGAGCAAGGATACCACGGTCGTGACCAGCACGGAAAAAATCACGGACAGCCACACACTGTTCGCCACAAACCGGCGAAGCGCCTCCTCGTGCTTCGCGCCATACTCCTGCGCAATCGGAATGCCAAAGCCGCTGCACACGCCCATGCAGAACCCGATAATCAGGAAATTGACGGAACCTGTCGCGCCCACCGCTGCCAAAGCGTCCACTCCCAGATAGTGTCCCACAATGATCGCGTCCACCATGCTGTAGAACTGCTGAAAAACAAGCCCAAACAAAAGCGGCACAGCAAAGCCCAAGATCAGCCGCATGGGACTTCCCTTCGTCATATCTTTTTCCATAATATCCTCCATCACTCTAGTTTATAACCATTTGCGACGATTGTATCACAACGCAATGAAAACACAAGCGTTTATTTTACAAAAATCATAAAAATTTTAAAGTTTGGAAAACCAATTGACATGGGGAAAGGAATGTATTAAGATGTTATCACTTTACGCAAAAAACGGAGGGCTTTTCCATGCATGGTACAGCCGCAAAAGATAACTTTTATCATAAGATATTAAAGCTGGTCATTCCGATTATCATACAGAACCTCTTAAGCGCTGCCGTGAGCTCCGCGGACGTGGTTATGCTCAACTATGTGGGGCAGTCCTCCATCTCCGCCGTATCGCTGGCCGCCAACTACGCCAGCGTTCTCTTTATGATCTATTACGGTCTGGGAACGGGCGCCTCCATGCTCAGCGCACAGTATTGGGGAAAGGGGGATCTCCAGCCGATCCGTGCCGTTCAGGGCATCGCCATGCGGTTTTCGCTGATTATCTCCCTCGGTTTCTCTGGCTTTGCCTTCTTTGCGCCGGAGCTTTTGATGAAGCTTTTCACCAATGACATGGAACTTATTACCATCGGCGCCGGGTATCTGCGCGTGATGGCTGTCACCTATCTGTGCTGGGGTATCATAGAAGTGTATCTGGCGATTCTTAGAAGCATCGGGCGGGTCACCGTCTGCATGGTTTTAAATGTGATGGCTTTCACCCTGAATATATTTTTGAACGCCGTGTTTATCTTCGGACTTTTTGGCGCCCCGCAGCTTGGCGCCACCGGCGTGGCCATCGCCACCGCCCTGTCCCGGATCATCGAACTGATCGGCTGTATCGTGGTATCCATGTTCAGCCAAGATATCAAGCTGAAATTCAGCTATATGTTCCTGCGCAACAGACTGCTGTTTCAGGATTTTGTCAGGCTGTCCCTGCCTGCCCTTGGCAACGACATCGCCTGGAGCGTTGCCTTCTCCATGTACTCTGTAATTCTGGGGCATATGGGTTCCGATGCGGTGGCTGCCAATTCCCTTGTGATCGTTGTCAGAAATTTTGGCACTGTACTCTGCTTTGGTACAGCCAGCGCAGGCGGCATCCTTCTCGGCAATGTGATGGGCGAAGGGAATATGGAACACGCGAAATCCTATGCCTCCAAACTGATGAAGCTCACTGTCATCACGGGAGCTGTCGGCGGCGTGCTTGTACTTCTCGCCACGCCCTTTGTGCTGCATTTTGCGAAGCTTTCCGAGACAGCCATGCATTATCTGAAATATATGCTGCTCATCAACACCTACTATATCATGGGAGCCGCCGTCAACACGACGCTGATCGCGGGCGTATTCCGTGCCGGCGGCGACAGCCGTTTCGGTCTGATCTGCGATGTGATCGACATGTGGGTCTATGCGGTGCCGCTCGGTTTTCTTGCGGCTTTCATCTTCAAGCTGCCTGTTCTCTGGGTATATTTTCTGCTGTGCACCGATGAGTTTGTGAAATGGCCCTGGGTCATCAAACATTACCGCAGCGGCAAATGGCTGAAGAACATTACGAGAGAAGATCTGTTTGCGGCAGAAAACGCTGGAGAATCATCCGCCGGGGCATGATGGCTCTGCCATTTTGTCCTTCACCTTCGCCCGAAATTCTTTTCTGCTGCACACGTCCATCTTCTGATAAATATGGGACACATGCTTTTTCACTGTAGTTTCAGCGATGTAGAGCGTCTCGCCAATCTGCCTGTTGGTGTAACCCCTGTAGAGGAGCCATGCCACCTCCAGCTCCCGCTCGGAGAGTGTGCAGTTCTCCACGACAGCCAAAAAGAGGGCGTACGTTTCCGCGGCCGGTTTACGCTCCGCCTGGTCTGTTCCCGGATCCTCTTTCGATTTTGCAATCTGGTCAGTCACCCGAAGATAGAGTGCCAGAACCACTGCCAGAGAGACCCCGAGAAACAGGGTTCCGAGCACCGCCACAGACCACACCCGTCTCCCGCCAAACACACCTGCCTGATACAGCAGCAGCGTTGTCAGCAGACACATGTAGCACACCCCCAGCAAAACCCGAAGTGTCTGTTTCCTCATATCTGCCCGTCCTTTGTTTCATCCATCTCTTTCCCCGCAGCTGCCTCTTCCTTCCCTGCCGCCCGCGCTGTCGTTTCTACGTCCGCCTGCGTTTCTGCGCTCTCGGCGTCCGTATCCACCTCCATATAATCTATGATCCGGCGCTTTGCCTCTATCTGCAGGGGCAGAAGCAGCATTTCAAAAATTACGGCATACAGCATCGTCAGTATGGCCACCGCCACGTTAGGTCCCAGACTCGCCAGATCAGACATGTTGCCCAGAATATGGATAAAAGAGAGAAGCATACTGATGATCCCCGCATAGATCAACTGCTTCTGCAGCATCTCCACCACATCCAGCGATCTCCTGATCTCACTGAGATGACAGGTATAGCTCTTTTTCAGCAGTTTCCACGCCCGCAGGAAGTCATTCCATATGCCGCCTCTGAACAGCACCGGCGCCGTGAGAGCCAAAATTATGAGCATTGACGGCAGGTCAATCAAAAACATGATCCCGCTTAAACGAATCGCACCGCTTCCGTAGTCAATCGCCCCAAGCAGGACAATCCCCAAAAGAATACTTACCAGTTCCATTAACATACCAATTTCCTCCTTCTAATAGATTTTTGCCTTTTCTACCTCCACCATACCATGCCACTCCTTCTGTTTCTATGGTACTTTTTCAAAAAAAGGTAGTAAAAATCGAGCGTCGGCACGTTGGCACGCTCGATTCAGAGAATGCTCCGCATTCTCCTTAAATGGTTAAATTACCGTTAATTCTTACTATAGCGAAAAGAATGGGAGTTCACCATGAAAAAGAACCGAATGTATTATATCAGACAGTCCGCTGCCGCGCTGACCATTCTCCTTTCCGCCTCCCTGTGCGGCTGTTCCTCTGACAAAGGCGTAAACGGCCAGGTCATTGTCTACAATTGGGGAGAGTACATTGATCCCGAAACGCTCCTCATGTTTGAGGAGGAGTACGGCATCAAGGTCATCTATGATGAGTTTGAGACAAACGAGAGTATGTATCCAAAGGTGGAATCCGGGGCTGTGGCTTACGATATCGCCTGCCCTTCCGACTATATGATAAGCCGCATGATCCAAAACGGGATGCTTTCGGAAATCAATTATGAGAACATCCCCAACGCGAAAAAAAATATCGGTGCCCAATACTTTGAGCAGTCCAGAGGGTTTGATCCCGAAAATAAGTACGCCATCCCTTACTGCTGGGGAACTGTGGGCATTCTCTATAACAGGACGATGGTGGAGGAACCGATCACCTGCTGGGAACAGCTTTGGGATGAAAAATATGCAGACAATATTCTGATGCAGGATTCTGTCCGCGATGCCTTTATGGTTGCTGAAAAGCTGAACGGACATTCCATGAACACATTGGATCCGGCAGAACTGGAGGCCGCAAAAAATCTTCTGATAGAACAGAAACCGCTGGTGCAGGCCTATGTAGTCGACCAGGTGCGCGACAAAATGATCGGCGGTGAGGCCGCCATCGGTGTGATTTATTCCGGCGAGGCGATCTATACCCAGAAGGAAAATCCCGATCTGGTCTACGTCATTCCCGAGGAGGGAACCAACGTCTGGATTGATTCCTGGGTGATTTTAAAGAATGCTCCCAATAAGGAAAATGCGGAGAAATTCATAAACTTTATGTGCCGCGAAGATATTGCCCTGATGAACTTTGAGTACATTACCTACTCTACGCCGAATGAGGCCGCAAGAGAACTGATTGAAGAGGAAGAGATCAAAAATTCCGAAATCGCTTTTCCAGACCTGTCACAATATGGCAATCTGGAAACCTATGTGTATCTTGGTGAAGACGGCGATTATCTCTATAATGAATTGTGGAAAGAGGTGAAGGCATACTAGCCTTCACCTCCTAAAAATTGTGGTAGAATGCGGGGCGTTCTCTGAACCAAACGCTCAGGCGTTCGATTTCCTACAGCTTCTGGAACGCACTGCTCATCGCCTCCGCCGTGTTTTTGTCACACATAATGAAGAAGATCACATCCCCGCGGCTTTCAACCAGCATGGTTTCCGCGCTGACGCACACCCATTTATCCAGATCGGCATTGTCCTTAAGCGCCTGCTTCGCGCTCTCCACGTCCGCCTCGTCCACCCGGAGCAATACGCACTGATAAGCCATAGAGGACATCATAGGCATGGAAACAACGCCCTCCGTATAGGTAATCTGGTCTGTCCCCAAAATGGAAATCTCCAGATCATCCGTCAGGTCAACTGTCTCATAGCTGTCCAGCGTATCCCTGAAATCCTGCACCAGATCCGCATTCGCGTAGAGAGATGCCATCATATCCTGTAACGATCCTTCCAACTTATCTGAGCCAGATTTTCCACCTCCACAGGCGCTGCAGACCACCCCGGCAAATACAATCAAAAGTCCCGTCAAAAACTTTATTTTTTTTCTGCTTCTCATACTTTTCACTCTTCCTTTTCCTTTTTTGCGATTTTTGATTTCCCCAAACACGTTTTACCCCACAGTAAACTGTTCTTTCTTCATTCGCCCGTCTTTTACCCGGTTTATCCGCGCTTCCCTCAGCTTCCCTTTTTGTCCGAGAGAAGCGGTTTGATCGTCTTATAAATCTTGCTGGACTTTTTATTATCAGCGCTTGGATATTTCTTCATCAGCGCATTCATAATGCCCTGCTTCGTCTTATACTGCTGGACAATCTTTAAGATTTCCTCCACGGTCACCTCCTCATCCTCCTTGATGACCGCCTGCAGTTTCTCCCGCAGCTCCTGTGTCTCATGGTCGTGGCTTCGTCCTGTGATATCAGCAATCAGCGTCACCGAGATACCCCTGCTTTTCCAATAGCCGCTCAAAATTTCAAATCCCTTATCCTTGCTGACAATGTAATACATATTGGCCGCCTGGTTCGCAATCAGATACCCAAGCTGCGTGGCAAGCTGAAAATCCAGCGCATTTTTACTTCCCACATCCACCTTGCAAAACTCAATAGACGCCTGGGATTCCGTAATTCTCCTATGCTGGTCAAAGGTGATGCTGTCCGCATTCTTACTATAAAAAATACATACCTTGTCCTCTTTTCCCAGCTTGTGTATGCCGTCCAGCCCGTCCTTCTTTACATTCTCAAAATCAACTAAATAGTAACTCATTATTTCCCCTTTTCACTCTTCTTATACAGGTTCCGCCGCTCCCAGCTTCTCCTGGAAAAAACTGACTATCCGATCCCAAAGCTCTTTCTGGAAAAACGGCATATCGGCATGATCCGCCCCCTCTAACACAAGAAGCTTTACATCAGCGCCTGCCTCCTCCAGCTTATCGTGCAGGATTTCTCCCTGCTCAAAAGGAACGGTGTGGTCGTCGTCACCATGTATGATGAAGAACGGCGGCGCATCCTTCGTCACATAGGAAATCGGGCAGATCTTTAATGCCTCCTCCTTATGCAGCGCCACATTTTTTCCAAGCAGCAAAGATTCCATAGATGCGGCCGCTTCCACCGGCGAAGGATAAGGAAATGCCGTCACATCTGCAGGCGGATACCAGGGGCAGGCCGCCTGCACTTTGCTGGAATGTTCCGTAAACGCACCCACATCGTAAGCCTTGTCATCTGCCAGCGCCGCCATTGCCGCCAGATAACCGCCCGCCGACTCTCCCATTACGCCAAACCGCTCCACATCAATGTGATAACGCCCGCTCATCGCTCTCAGATAGCGGATGCCTGCCTTTACATCTGTAAGCTGATCCGGGAAATTCCCCTCGTTGGATGTGCGGTATTCCACACTTGCCACCACGAAACCACTTCTCGCAAGCTCTGACAAATACGCCAGATGAGCGGAACGGTCCATGCGCAGCCACGCGCCGCCGCAGATCCATACCACACATGGATATTTCTTTGTCCCATCCTCCGGGTAAATAATATCCATTTTCAAATCTCTTCTTGTATGCCCGAACCAGGCGTCCACCTGCGCAAAAGTTACGCCTGAAACTACCGTATACTGCGGCGCCGTCACCTTCACTTTCATTTTTTCTCTCATGGCAGTTATTCCTTCTTTCTCTCTCTATTCATTTCACACGGAGAATGCCCGTATTTCAGGCATTCTCTCAGTAAAACTTAGAACTTCTTAGCGAAGCAGCCTCTGCTTGAGCTTTAGAAGCTCTTTTCACTTTATGTATTGCTGTGAATCTTTTCCTGCGGCATCCAGTGCATCACAAGCCGCTCCAACTTCGTCTGGTCGATGGGTTTTGCAAGAAAATCATCAAAACCTGCTTCCAGATACTGCTCCTTGGCTCCCACAATCGCATTCGCCGTCAGCATAATCACCGGCGTATCCTGGCAGAGATTATCGCCCATCTCCTTCATCTTCTGTATGGTCTCCATACCGTCCATCTCAGGCATCATATGATCCAGGAAAATCAGGTCATAGTGTTTCTGCCTGATATGGTCGAGGCACTCCCTGCCGCTCCCCACATCCGTAATTTTAACCTGCGTCTGTTTCAGAAGGCCGCAGAATACCCTTCTATTCACACGGTTGTCATCCACGAGAAGGATTTCCCCCTCAGGCGACGTAAAACCGGCATGGTAGTTGTGCTCCCTGGCCGCTTTTCTGGCGCGCTCCTGAAAGTCCCCAACCGGCTCTACATCCACAACACCCTGCCGCAGTGAAAAGAAGAACCGGGTTCCTTCCCCGTAAACGCTCTCCACATGCAGATCGGTATTCATCAGCTTTAAGAGCTGAAGGGAAATGTTCATGCCTAGTCCCGTACCCTCTACATTTCGATTTTTTTCCTCATCAATACGCTCAAAAGCTGAGAACAGTTTCGGAATATCCTCCTGTCTGATGCCAATGCCTGTATCCCGCACCGTATAACGTAAAATCACGTCCGGGCCTTCCCTCTCTCCCGTCACTTCAAAGGTGACGGTTCCTTTGCCTGTGTATTTGACCGCGTTGGTCAGTAAATTTACAAGTACCTGACGGATACGCAGATCATCCCCGTAAAGTTTTGAGGGCAGTGACGGATCCACGGACACGTCAAACCGAAGTCCCTTTTCCTGCGCACGCAGGGAAAAAATATTATACAGATCATTCAGCATGCTGTTAAACTCATACTCTGCAGGGACAATCTCCATTTTGCCCGATTCTATTTTTGAGAAATCCAGAATATCATTGATGATGCCCAGCAGTGCATGCGCCGATGTCTTGATATCCATCGAATATTTTTTGACATCCTCTTCGGTGGACTCCCGGAGCACCATCTCGTTCATACCCAGCACGGCGTTGATCGGTGTTCTGATCTCATGGGACATTCTGGCAAGGAACTCCGATTTGGCACGATTGGCCTCCTCCGCATGCGCCTTCAGAATCTTCATCTGTTCAAGCTGTCTCCGGCTCTGGGTCATATCCACAAACACAATAGAATATCCCACAAGCACACGGTTGTTCCAGATTTTGTTCGCATGTACCTCAAAGATATGATTGCCGCTTGTATGTTCAAAATATGTATTGGCGGCAAAAATCTCCCTCAAATTCTCCTTACAGACCTGCTCTCCCATCTTAAATCCGGCCAGACCCTGAAACAGTTCTTTCGCTTTGTCATTCGCCTCAAGAAAGCCGCCATCCACATTCACAATCAGGACAGCCTCATCCATAGATTTGATAATATCCTCATGGGCGGTAATGGTAATATCAAATATATGATAAAAAACTACTACAATTCCAAAAGCCAGAATGCCAAGCCCCTCACATGCCGGCACTGCGTCATATCCCTCGATCCAGGGCAGCTCATTACATACGAATCCCAGAATAGGGAAAATGCTGCAGGCACCCAGAGCTATCAGATTGACATTTTTCTTTCCGCTCCCAACCCTTCTGTTCGCCTGTACCGTGAGAAAAAAGCTTCCCACCATCTGGAACATCATCTGTGCAAGAAACACATAATAAAGAGGCCCCTTTTCCAGTATCAGATGCGGAAAAAGACCATCTGTCACAAAGGAAACTCTCGAATAATAGATCGGTGTATAGCGGTATCCCCAAATGCACAAAAGCACCAGACCGTCCAGACAGAACATGAGAGCTTCCAGCCTTGCAGAAAGATGATATCCACAGTACTTTGCAGTGAACACAAAGAGAAAGGTAGTAATAAATGCGCCTCCCATAAACTCAGCGCGCACGGCAGTCATCGCCTCCCCGATATTCCGGGAGTGCAGTTCCAGCAGATACCCGGCGTTTTGAATTGCGCCAAGAAAACCGATGCAGAGCATCAACTTAGAGAGCGCACTTTCACGCTGCCTCGTCATAAGTATTACAAAACCAAAGCATCCCAGAACCGTCAGGATCTGTAAACCCACCAAAAAACTAAACATACCATCCTCACATCCAAAACCGTTGAGTAGGAGAAATTTCTCTCATCGGGTATTCCTCCTACTCACGTCCGATCCCGGCCATCAACTTCTACGACATCGCGTTTACCTGCTTATATTTATAAAGCATCTCCGCATGGTTCTGCTCCTCAACCTGTATGTCAGCAAGAAGTTTTCTTAAGCCCGAATTGTCACAGGAGAACACATTGGTATTGTACTCCCCCGATACCAGCTTCTCTGTCCCAATACAATCCGTGGCAAGAAAGCAGTCGTGCTCCTTGTCCGCGGCGTTCGCGCCGTCCTTGTATGTGCCCTTCGGCGCATAATTTTTGCCCTGCGAATCATTGCAGTCACAGTCCGGCACATTGCCGTGAAGCGCCTGCCCGATGGACTGGTAATGCTTCTGCTCATCCTGCTGCAGCGTCCGAAACAGGCTCTGCAGTTCCGTGTCCTTCGCCTGGGCGGCATATTTCTCATACTTTGTGATGCAGGACTTCTCCTGTGTCTGCAGGTCCCGCAGCGCTGTTGTCTCTTTCTCCGTCAGTATCATGGTCAACACTCCTTTCTTTCGGACGTTACAGCAGTATGCACCCATACACTCTCTGTCGTCCTCTGATACCAAGTATTGCCATTGTGCCGGAAATCCATTCACAAATACTATGGCATTTATTATACACGGTTACACAGGGGAACACAAGAAAATCCATGCTTCTGTTCAAAAACTCCCATTCTTACAGACATCTTATCATACTTGATATCGCATCACCCATTGTGTAGTCAACCTGTAAAATATAGGCTGGCTTATCCGCAGTTTTTCCGTCTGTGTCCTCATAAATATAATAATACTCCAGCCCTCCATGTGTAACATAACCACTTTCATAAATCACCCGTTCATGCTCATCATAATAGCTGTTCATCCCCTGCAGTGTGGTTCCAAACGCCTGATGTGAATGATAGTAGTACCTGTAATACAGCGTATCGTCTTCCCGGTAAATAAATTCGATCCTCAGAATATCCTGTATCATATCCTCGGCCGACCATCCCTCCACCCGTCCTGTGGCCACAAAACGGTCCGGCTTCCCGGATGGAGTGTATGTAACAGATTCCTTGTAATCCTTAACGTTCTCTTTTTCTTCCCCGGTTGTGCCATACACTGACACAAATCTATAAGGATCGCCTCCGTTCCACTTCACCTCTGGTATGGAGCAGATGGTAAACCCTTGTATCCTCGTCACTTTTTCCAGATCGCTGTTGGTTGCGTTTGTATAGACAAATCCGCATATCTGCTCCCGGTCCTCATCCGCATATAATTCCAGTCCCAGATCACCCTCCTGATCAAAGTACTGATACATGGGAGCGCTGTTCTCCAATCCAAACTCTGTAAGAAGCGCCTCCCGGCTCTCATATTCTTCTATATTCCCCGGATTGTCCAGAACATACCGCATATCTCCATAATTGTCGATTTCTACCGCTTCCCCTTCTCCCTGTGACTCCGGATTCTTTCCGACCCATGTACGAATCGTACTTTCCGCCTCATAACCGAATAATAACGGAACCCCTCCCCATAAAAGTCCATCAAAATATTTCTGATTCACAGGGTTTCCGCTCTCATCTAACCGTATTTTCCCCTCAAAGATATACCGTTTCTCAAGCTCATCCCAGATCGTAAGCATCGCTGTATCTTTTTGAAGCTTATAGCTTCTGGCTTTCTCGCTTCTGAGCCTGTCTTCATTCAATATATAAACCTCTTTTTCACAGACTTTCTCATCCTCCGCCTCAGTGAGCATAGCTGTGTCCCGGCACTCCACATATCTCGGTATTCCGATGGGGGTTGTGGAAAAATGGCCCTTCTCCCACAAAAACAACAGCCCTGTTTCTCTGTCCGCCGGAAAAATTTCAAGATCCAACCATGAACCATACGCCAGTCCGTCAAAAGAAAATGTGACTGGCTCTGTCAGATTCCCGCAGAAAATCTGCTCCAGGATTTTTCCGTCCCCATCATAATGCAGCAGCGTGTATGCGTTCTCCCCTGTCTCTGGAGCCGCCAATGTCAGCCTGTGCCCCTCCTCATCGCCATAAAAAGGAAATGCTATGGGAATTTCCCGTCTTCCCTGTTTTACTTTTGCCGATGCATCCGCTTCTGGCTCTTCCTCTGCATCCCCTTTCGTTTCTTCCTTCTTTTCTTTCACAAGCCCTTCTGCGGAGGTTTCTCTTTCTTCCGTCTGCGTTATTTCCGCATTTCCTGCACATCCCACAATACAAAGAAACAAAAGACACAACAAAAACAATGCTGTAAAAGCCTGTTTCCTTTCCATACCCGCTTCCTTTCCCTGACTATTTTGATCTGTAAGAAACATACATAGAAAACAGCAGGTCAAAATCGCTGCCTGTACCCTCCGAATATTTCCTCAAATTCCTTTGCCGGTACTGCATGATCCACGGCTTCCATAAAAAGTCCGATCACTTCCCGGTAACACTCCTCGTCAACCTGAACCATGCCCATCTCCTCATCCAGATAAATCCAGTACGCGGTATCCCACCAATGATCCGCATTTTCCTTATATGGCTTATAATCCGCATCCTCCATAAAGAAAACAATCTGGCTGACCCGTCCGTCCGCATCCACGGTATCATACCGCCACATACTCTTGTTAGCAGTCATACCATTTCTGTAAAATAGCTGCCCAGAACCAAGCAGATGATAATAGGGCATTCTCTCATAGCCAAAAAATATTTCGACCATGTCCTCATCCGGCAGATATTTCAGGATATGCAAGCCGTCCCCGATGATGTCCATGACCAGTTCCGGCAGTCCATCACCGTCAAAATCCATATAATAGAATTGTGCATTCTCTATCAGGTGATCAAGAAATATTTCATCTGCCATGCGAGAATCCCCTTGAAAATGCCAATAACTTTTCAAGTAAGTTTCTTCCCCTTCTGCAGTCCTTACCCTGTCCTGACCGCTGAGTGTCCTGTAATAGGCAGCTCTGTACTTCTGATCTGCTGTTTCATCATATTTTTCAATATCAATAGGATGCTCCTTAACTGCAAAGTCAATCTGCATACACTTTTCATGGACTGTCTCTGCCGGATCCTTTAATATTTCCGATTGTGTACAGGTTCGATCGCTGCCGTCTGCATACTCTATATAGAGTCCCGTTCTTTTCCATGATACCTTTTTATAAGGCGCATCGCTCTGCCAGACAAGACGCTTCACTATTTTTCCGTTCTCGTCTGTCACCCAGAGACGGCCTTCATAACCTGCCGCTTTCTCCGAATCTTCACCGCCATTCTTTATCCTCTGGGCATAAGACAAAGTATATGTCTTATTGCTTTTTTCCACACGGACTGCTTTTTCCCAGACAGGTTGATCTATATAAAATTCATAAAATATATTTTTGTTATCCTCAGAACACCTTTCAAAGAAATAAGGAAACCGAATGGTATCATACCGGCAGTCCATCAACACTTCTTCCGTACCGTCACGAAAATTCACGATACGCACCGATACGCCGTCCTCTGTTTTCGTCTCGCAAAACGTCTTTACCAGCTCACGATCCGTCTCACTGATTACCTGATAGGTATCGCTGATATAACTGCCGTTTTTGATCTTTTCGACCTGTATAAAGTGACTGTCCTCATCCGCTTTCCCGTCTCTCTCTTTGCCGGCTGCGTATACGGGCACCGCCAGAATCACCAGAAACATTATGCAGACGCCTGTAACCCGACGTTTCAGAAAAAGGGTTGATTTATCATTTTTCATTGCGTCATCCTATTAAAAATTGTATTTATCAATATCCCATGACTTTCTTGACTTCATAAGCTTTTTCTTGCGATGTGAGCATTTCTAATAAACGAAACGCGACATCAGGAGCCGTTTTCGGGCATGAAGATGTTATGATATTATCATCAACTACTATCCATTCTTCTCCGAGTACAACTCCAAAATTTTTCAATTCCTCTCTCTTATATCCACCTTGCAAATGATATGTTGTGGCT
>CAJTTT010000019.1:0-12305 GCA_910579285.1 uncultured Lachnospiraceae bacterium
TTGCGGCTCCGTAGGTTGTTCCGGGTTTTCCGGCCCTGCCGGATCTGTCGGCTCCTCCGGCTCTGCCGGATCCGTCGGTTGTTCCGGGTTTTCCGGCCCTGCCGGGTCTGTCGGCTCCTCCGGGTTCCCGGGGTCTGCTGGCTCTGTCGGGTTCTCCGGCTCCGTAGGATTCTCCGGCTGTGGTTTTTCCGGCTTCGGCTCCGGGCGCGGAATGCCCTTAAATTCCCCGATCGTGCAGGCATATCGGTACCCGCCGTTCTCAACAATGTACACACCCGTAGCATCGGAATAACTTCCCCCGAGAACCACCTCATCATAGCTGCCGCTCTTGATCACCTCAGCGCGGTAACCGGCAGTCCCCGCCGCCGGCCCCTCAAAAATCACCTGGTACGCTCCCTCTCCGCCTTCCACAAAACGATAAAGACCTTCCGCAGGCGGGATCGTCGTGGTAGATGTGCTAAAGAGCGTGCTTCCCGCAGGCTGTCCTGTCAGATTATAGTCAAATCCGGCGCGCACGGGCAGGCTGCCCGTTCCAGAAGCAGTGTCTGTTCTCTTCTCGACCCGCGCGTAAAGTCTCCCTGTCGGATAGGGAACTTCATCGGTCAATTTTCCGTTTTCATCATGCTTCACTTCCACAGAGTCAAAGATCCTGCTCCACACGCTGGCCCGCAGATCCTCCCCCGTGCCGTCGTATGCCTCCTGGTAGGTGATGCCGGTATATCCACTTTCAATGACTGAATTAGTCAATTTTTTCCTGTCAGGATACGCGTAAAAGCTCTCCTTGTCATCTCCCGTGAAAATACGGAAAAGATCCTGCTGAACCGGGGCCTGGCCCGGCGCAAGATATCCGATGGTGCCCAGGGAAAAATCATATGCCTTACCGTCTATTTCCGCCTTTGCTTTTCCGGGCACAATATCCAGAATGACGAAAGGATCATCCTCGTCATGCTCCTCCACCACCTGTTTGATGCCGCCGAAGGATTCCCTTGCCATCACCTTGGGCACAGGCACTCTGTCACCGGGCGCCGCATACAGGCCCGTCAGCACAAGCGCGGCCGCCGCCGCCACTGCAGTGCAGCGCCCAAAGATCCTTTTCGCGGACACGCGTCTGCGCGGCCTGTAGGGTTTGATCTGCTGTGGATTCTCTATGATCAGTTCCCTCAACTCTCTGTCCGCCCGGGCGTCTGCCCCGTGAGCCTCCCGGTCAGTCCCGGAAGTCCCCGCGCTTTTCTTGTATTTAGAAGCCCGGATCCGCCAGAACGCCGCATAAGCTGTCACCGCGCCCAAAAGAAACGCCAGAAGAACAAGTATCGGGCTGATCCGCTTACTTTTCGTATTTTGCCGTATTCTGGCTTTTTTATTTCTCCTGCCCATACGCAATGCCCTCTCCCATCAAGTGACTGTTATCTCCAGCTCCTCCATCTGCTTTCGTTGCTCTTACACAGAAACGCCGTTATAAAATTGCCGCTGGAATCAACGATTTGTATCGTAAATTCATCCTGCGCCGCATCGTAGTAGCAGTTCAGCCTGACACCCCATATATCCTGCGTGCCCTGCTGTCCTTCCGGCTGATATTTCAGACCAACGTTTTCTTTGGTCTGCCACTCACTCTTCTTTTCAAAGCCGAGCTCATTCCCGCCTTTGCCGGAAAATGCCCGTTCCGATGGAAGCGGAATGTACATTTTCCCTTTATAGTGGTTACCCCACATCACAAAATCCACATTTGCCGTAGGCCCAAGCTGGGGATTCATGTTACCGCTCTCCAACTGGCGGTCAAACGTGCCGGAAGACTTCCTCTCCCATCTGTTTCCATTCGCCGCACACTGGAACACCCCCGCTGAAACCTCCCCATTCCTGTTCCAGGTGGAATCGTAATAATTATAGAAGAGTTCCAGTTCATAAACATTCTTATCTTTCACATAGCGGCAGCGCATGGAGGACGGCTGATACTTTGTCGTATTGCTCTGGCCGTGGATCGTCTTCGAAAATTCATCCAGTTTTTTCGCATTCTGCCAGTTGAGGTTCTCCCTGTCAAAGTAACTCGTAAACTTGCCGTCGGAAGGCGTCGGGAAAGAAATCTCCCCCTTCGTAAACTGATTGTAAGCATAGCTCCACAGCTCCAGATTACCGCCGTTAATCAATTCATAATGAATGGTGCTCGCAGGCACCTCGTAGTATTGCCTGTTGCCGTAATTCGGCTCATAGTCCACATAGTAAATGTCGTAGGAGTGATCCGCACTCGGGTTCTGCGCATACCATATGGTCGGTATCAGCCGGTATTTCCCGGCCGCCTGCGCAAACGAGTCTCTTCTGTTGAAATCCAGCTTAACTGCCATATTCCGCGCATTCTGTACTTCGTTAAACTGGAGCGCGCCGTTATAGGGCTGGGCATTGCCCTGGTAATTATTGTTTTGTGCATCGTACCAGTAAATTTTCTCCAGGCCACCCCCGCTCTTCTCCCGGTACACGCTGAACTTCACGTTGTTATTCGCAAATTCGGTACCGCCGCCGTTGTCGCCGCTCCCTTTGGTATTCTTCACATAATCCACTCCGAACCATGTGGCGCTCTCCTGCGACAGGCTGCTCACCTTTTCCAGATACAGCTCGCCGCCGAGATTGCTCTGCCCATTATATTGGTAGAAAATCTCCGGCGGAATGATCTGACCCTCAAACTTATCCGTATGGAGATACTTCGTACCTACATAAGTGCCGGACGCATCACAGTTCTTCAGATAATCGTCTATCACGTCCAGAACCACAGGATCATGTATCTGCTCCTTGACTCTCTGCTGAAGATTCTGATTCGGCTGGTTTGACGCAGTGACTCCCGGCTGGAAATGCTGTCCCGGGTCAATCGCCTGCAGGGATAGATACCAGGGCTTGCTGATATCCTCCACGCCAAACAGATCCGGCGTTACCCATGCGTCATTACCAAGCGTCTTGTATATCATAATCTTTTCGCCGCCCTCGGTGCCGTACTCCCTGACCCGCGCACAGATCAGATAGTAGCCCTGTCCGCCGGCGTTGAAGCCAGGATAGTCGATCCAGATCTTGACACCCTGCCCCCAGCGGAGGTTGCCGCTCACGTTAATGTTTTTCTTTCCTTTGACAATCGTAAATCCTATGCCGCCTGCCACCCAGTTATCATAGTGTCTGCCGTGGGCGTTATCGACCGTGGACAGGAGGGAAATTGCCTGAATCACAACGCCATATTCCACGTCGTCGGTTGAAGTCAGCGCATCGTCCTTCACGCGGAAAGTTGCATGATCCGGCTTGCTTTCAACGATTTCGATATATTTTGTCGGATCCCACTTTGTCGTAGAACCCTCCTCTGAACTTGGATCATATACGCGCCATACATACGAAATCCCATACGGATTTCCTTCGCTCACAACCTGTTTGTCGATCGAGGTGTCATCACCGCACCCCTTACAGGTTTCGCCGAGCCTGGTTCCCGCCACATTGGCGGATATGGTAAACGTGCAGCCCGGCGATATCTCGCCATCAGCATTGTCCGGGTTATCATCCGCCGTTTTCGTCAAAGATACCGTCGTCACTCGCTTTATGTAAACCTCCAGCGCGCAGGATGCATGATTGCCGTCCGAATCCACCGCATTGGTCGTGATCACTACGTTAATGGTTCCCGCCGGTTCGTCTGTGGCGATCTGCAGAATACCGTTTGCCGTATCCGTAAACCGGGTCCCGCCTGAAGGACTGCCCGATGACGCCAGCGACCATGTAACGCTTCTGTCCGCCACATTATCGCCTGTCACTTTCGGCGTGGAAAAATGATAAGATTCGCCGGGCTCCAGGATCACGCCCTTGTCCCTTGCCGCGATGGAGAGCGTCTTCTTCTTATTTAAAGGATCCAGTTCCGCATCATTGACCCCCACTTTGTTGCGGATGGTAACGTTATTGGAAGTCACATACTCTTTTCTTCCGTCCAAAAAGGTCAGGGCAAGCTGCACCACGCGCTTCTCCTCCACCTGGGTTAAATCCACGGAGAAATTCGTCACATGGCCCGCAAGCTCCACCCATCCGGCCGCCACAGGATCTGCCGGGTCAAAAACCGGGAAGTGGACAGCCGCCGTATCCACATCTGTGGGCTGCACATCCAGCTCCGCATAATAGAGCGTTTCCTTATCCTTACTCCAGTAAAAATGATAGTGCTTATTGCCGTTTCCCGGATCTACTTTCTGGGTAGGCGTACCGCCAGGCGCCGCCGCCGGCGTTTCCTCCAGCACACCATTATACATAATCAGGCTTTTATCCTCCGGCGTGAAGGTAAACTCCGCATCTTTCAACGCTTTGTGGGGCGTGCCGCCCGAATCGTAGCCCACATAATTTACGCTCCGGGTAGTGTCAATCAACACATCTGACATCTGGTTCAGGGAAAGCTGCGCCTCCTGCTGCACGTTGATATCGCTGTTGGCCGACGCGTAGCTCTTGGATCCGACCAGAATAAACCCGCACACCGACATGACAACGATGGACAGGATCGCTATCGCAATCAGCAATTCCACTATAGTAAATCCTCTCTGGTCCTTTCTCATACGCATTTTCCTCACCTCGCCGCTCTTCGTCACATGCCTCCCAGGGCACGCATTCCTACACATTCCCCACCCCTGCCGCCGCACGGTGCGCCTTTTTGTCTGCGCTTTGCCGTTACGGCACCGGGTTAACCTCGGACTTGCCCGTAAACTTCGTCAATACAATCTCGTATTTTTTACTGCCTCCCTGCACATGGAGCTTCTCATAAATATTGCCCGCAAAACCGCCGCTTGCGCGGTCAAATCTGATCTCAATCCTATCTCCCGCCAGAAGTTCTGTCTCCACGCCTCCCTCTGGCGTGTATGCCACATACACTCTGCTGGTTCCTACTTTCTGCGGATCCGACCTCACATAGGAACCGCTGTCCATAACCCACATCCGCGTGTACACGTTCTGATCCGCATCCCGGTAAAGCTCCATGTAAGCTGCCGACTTGCCCATCGTTGTCACCTTGCAGTCACCGATGGAACGCTGTATATTATTGGCGCAGCTCTTTGCATTCGCACTGAAAACCAGAATAATGGAATAAAACACCGTACTTATGATAATCGCAATGATAGCGAGGACAATGATCAGTTCAATAATAGAATAACCACTGTTATTAAATTCATAACACCTGCTATCCCGCAGTCTGTCACTCCTGCCCTTATGAAGTTTATCGGTTTTCTGCCCTTCTGCGCCCAACCTTCCGCTTCCTTCCTGCTTTTCTTTTCTGCCCGTAAGCCAGCCTCTTCGCTGTGCTCCGCCGCATCTTCGCCTGCGCGGAATCTACTTCTTGATCCAATTCATGTAGCGGACAAGTTCACTGTAATCGAGCACCAGATTGCCCGCATCGTCCACATCCGGCGCCTGCGCTCCGTTCAACATACTGCCGCCGCCGTTTACAAACAGGTCAATCGGTTTTCTCGTATCGCCGCTGATTGCGCTCTCTGCCTCCAGCACATTGGCCAGATCCGTCCCGCCGCGTCTGATGTTGTTTGCGCCGGTCACGGTGATCTTTCCCTTGGCGATAATCAGACCTGTAAAGTCGCTGTCCACCGTCACATCGCCATAGCAGACAAGAAGTCTCAGCTTTTTCGCATCAACCCCGGTGATCCCCGTCAAAGTCACATCATTTTTCGACAAATGTGCCTGCAGGCCTGATGAGGTCTCATAGGTCACATGGTTCACATGATTGTCTGCCAGATACTGCTCTACTTCCGCCTCCTTGATAACGCTGTTAAACACATAATGCTTCGCTGCCTCCACCGGGTCGATATCGGGATCGGCAAGCGCCGGAGGCGCTGTTTCTTCCAGATTATAGTTTAAGCCTTTGTACTCGTTTTTGATCTTCTGAACCAGCGTAAGCACATCCGCTTCCGTCCCTATATTTGTCACTTCCTCCGCATTGACGCCAGTCTCCGTGTAGGCGTCAGGATCGGCGGGAGGCGCCGGCTCCGTGCCGGTTCCGCCTTCCCCGGGCGTTCCCTCAGGCGGGAATAAGGTCGTCTGGTCAACGCTCGTTGTCAACAGGGTCACGCCGCTTGCCGTGAGGGCGCTGCTCACCAGACTGTTTCCAAGAATGGTATACTGGTTCTTCGGATCCGAAAAATCCCCAAGCTGGAATCCGCCGGAGAGATATCTGTTGAAATAAGTGTCTATCTCCTCCCTGTTTGCATGGAAATCGTAATACTGGACAAAGTAACGCTCGGCGTTGCTCTTCTCCATAACCAGATAATAATAGAGCAGCGTGCCGCCCCGGTATGGCGCGTAAACTTTGCGGATGTGATTCATGTCCGCAACGCCGAACTCGCTTAAGGATTTCCCTCCCAGACGGTAGACCTTTCTGTCAAAGTCCACTTCCTTAAACTCATCGCCGTACTCATTCCTAAAATCAATGATATCATTTTCCTTGTCGGCGTTAATGGGGTTCTGGCCGATCACACTCTCCCCTTTCACCGTCCCGATACATTCTGCCGGAACCAGATAAGCCACCTGGCCGCCTTTGACCGCGATGGATTCTCCCATCATCACTGGCGTTCTCGGCGTTGTCGGAGGAAGGCCGGCCTCAATCTGTTCTTTATTATATGCCGCCTCCGCGCTGGTCGCATCCTGGCCGATGTAGGAATGCCCTGCGATCAGCAGTCTGGTCACCGCCGACATATCCACCGTGGAGTTTTTGCCGTTTATGATAATGGCGCTGCTGGCCCCGGAATCCGCCGCCGATTCCCCCGGCAGCCCATTGGAAGTGGAATTGCCGTAACCATAATATTCTTTTGTGAGCGCAACCCTGCTTCCCACACCGTCCAGCGTCAGATCATTGGCCACATACACCTTGCTGTCAATGCTGACCGTTGCGCTTTCCAGTCTGATATTTTTCGCGTACACACGGTTATCCTGCCCGAGCACATCCCGTACCAGCAGACTGGAGGCCGGATCCACTTTGATATCGCCCTTGGAAATCACACGCAGGGAATCTTCCATTGTCATTTTCGTGGCCGCCACCGTGTCTTTTCCGATCTGGAAACCGCCTTTGCCTCTCGCATCCGTGCCCGCGTAGACACTGCCCTCGGTCTTGATGACGCCCGGCACCTGCACGTCGATTCCCTCATTGCCGATCAGTGTATACTGGTAGAGCGCGTCGATAGAACCGCTGTTTTCAAAGATCAGCTTCGGCACATCCAGACAGATGTCCGTCTGCACAACGGACACCCGGTCATCGCTGTCTGTACAGGAAACATAGACGTTTTTTAATATAATGCTGTTATTGTTTACAATCTCCATCACCGCAGGCTCGCCCAGCGGACCACCGTGATCCCAGGCATCCTCATCAACGCCGGCGGCAGGCGTGCCCCTCTGAAAAATGTCGGCATCCACATAAGCCTCCAGTTTCGTCCTGTCGTAGTAGGACGCACCGAGCGAAGGATCTTTTAATTTTTCAACCAGAGTGTCCAAATAAGTGGTCATAAAGACGTTGGAGCGGGCCGCCTCCGACTCCAGGTTATCCCAGTTGGAGAGCACCTCCCTGTAGGCGATGCCCACAGCCTCGGCAGACTCACGCCGCAGCCCCGACATGACCTGCTCCACCACTTCCTCGGCGGTATAAAAGCTGTTCTTATTGCGGATATCCGCCACCTTTATCATATAGTTCATGTATGCCATCCAGAGCATGGTGGTAGCCAGAATCCCGATCATTGCCATCGCGATAATTACGATGACAATGGCGGAGCCCCTGTCGTCACGCCTCTTTTTCATCAGCCTGCAAAACTGTGCTGTTTTTCCGCCTGCTCTTTTCATATCCATACCCCATTATATGCGCTGCTTCCGCCATTTCCTGCCATCCTCACGGATGCTGTCCGGCATTCTCCGCCATTCTCGTCGATGCTGCCCGGTATTTTCTGCCGCCTGCGAAGCTTCCGTCAGTTCGTGGCGCTGCCCCCGATCACGACCATCCGCATATCGTCGGGGAATCCTTTCGCGGCCGCCCCTCCTTCATAAATGCTGACCGTGACATCGTAGATCAGTTCTGTGGCTTCACCGGGCACCGCCGGCCTGCCCATCGGGCTGCGCACACCGTCCAGCGTGAAAAGATTCATATCGCTGGAACCGCTCAGATCCATACCCGTTCCGTTCACAGTGACCTGCGACGGAATCTCTATGGGCGCGCCCGCCAGATAGTTTTTGCCTACCAGATTTAAACCAAGATTGGTCTTTAAGAAAAAGGTATCTTTGTCGTGTACTCCTCCGTGCGCATTCAGAATCTCGACCTCCGCCCTGTAAGCCTGCTCCGCCGCCATCAGCTGCGGGTCTGACAGATACTCAGGATCACTCAGATCCGGCATTCCCGGATTCAGCGGATCGTCCTTCTCATGCCTCTGCTTCGCGATCAGAAGATTTAAACCGGCTCCCGAACCGTTCTTTACGATAATCTTATCCGGGCTGGACGCACCGTAGAGCGGGTAATAGAAGAGGTTCACATTCACCTTGTCGTCCTTCGTCTTCGCCACGCTGCCCCTGGACATACCGTCCACCAGGATCCCGGATCCCATATCTCCCGCCGTGTGCACAACCACATCCGCACCTGCCGCGTCCTTATAGATAAAGTCATAAAACTGCGTCACCTTCATATCCGCCTTCGGCTGTCCGTCTTTGTCCACCTCCGCGCTGACCGACAGCTCAATCTCTATGGTGCGGCTGACCTGGTCAAAGAAGGTGGCTGCATTCTTAAAGCTGACCGCAGCGATCTCATCGTCAATCTGTGCATCCGTAAGACCAGCCGCACCCAGCCTGACTCTTATGGCCGTGTCCATGTCGCTGTCCTTAAAGACGCTCTTGAGCACCGCCTGTCTGATCTTTTCCGTCTCCACAAAGGTGCCGTTCTCCTTATCAATGCTTCTGGCATCTGCCAGCGCCGCATCGTTAAATTCATTGTCATGGGTGAGCGTGCCCGTCATATACCCTCTGCCGTCCACCTCTATCTTCGCGTCAAACTCGCTGCCCTGCATGGAAACCTGACGCATGCTGAACACATAGAGACCGGGGGCGGGATTGCCTGCGGCATCCACTTCAAGAGAGGGTTCCTCCGCCACGCTTCCCTTGATCAGTCTGCTGTCTATCACATAGAATCCGCTGGACGGATCCGCAAACTGGGTCTTTAGCTCCTCGATATCGTAAGCCTTCAGTCCCTCCATGATATCCTGCGCCGCCGTGGTAGCCCGCAGGGTCTGTCTGGACTTGATATTGAGCCTGTTTGAGGAGAGAAAGAGATTCATAAGCGGAATCACAATGATGGCTAGAATGACCACCGCAATCAACAGCTCCACCAAAGAAAATCCGGCGTCCTTATTCTGTTTTCGCCTGTCCTCCGCTGTCGTCAAACGATTGTCCCCCTGTCATCCTGCCGCAGCCTTATGCTGTCTTACGCATATCGCGCTTCTGTCCTGTCTGCCATGCACACCATTCGCGTTCCTATCCAAAGCCGCTCTGTTTCCGCGTGCTCTGCCGTCACTCCTGTCCTTCGTCCGCTCCGCCTTCCGCACCGTCCTCCAGGTCGGGAAGACTGCCCTCGCTGCGGATCACTCTCGTGCCGAAAATATTGTCTGTGCCGAGAAGCACGCCGGCAAAGTCAGGCTCCACATACTCTTTGCCCTCCTGATCAGGCACGCAGAACATGTTCACTGTTGTGGTGCCTCGCAAAAGCCCTGTCTGCTCGTCATAGACCACGGACAGGTTGTCGATAACCATGCGGTCTGTCTGCATACAGATGTTTTTCACGCTTCTCTTCAGGCCCTCGTAAGAAACCTCGTAATTGATGGTAGTCTTGCGGTTCATCAGATGATAGGGATTCACGCCTGCCGCGCCCTGCGTATCACCTGCCTCGGGCGTGGGAGCCTCCTGTGTCCCCGTAGCGTCCTCAATCTCTTCCACCTCATCAATCTCGTAGGTGGCATCCGGCATTTCCTCCTGCTGCACCTCATCCACAAAAGGCACTTCCAGCAGGGCGTCTATGGTGACCGACTGCACCTCCATCGGTGAGAGCAGTTCCTGGTTGATCGCCAGGTAAACAGCGTTCTCCTCCCGCACATCCACCGGGAAAAGCTGGTAGATCTCCTCGATCTCCCGGCGCATCTGCGCTGTCTGGCTCTCGTAGCTGTCCTTATTATCCTTCTTTGACTGCAAATCCGCGATCCTCGCCTCCAGCTGCAGATTCTCCTCCTTCAGCGCTTCTGTCTTCTCCATCGTCGGCTGGAACACCAGCATATAGGCGCTGACAACGGCGAGAACTCCCAGCAAGCCGAGCAGCAGCAATACATCTTTCTTTGATACTTTCATCTCACGCGCCTCCTATTCCGCCATGTCCGCATTGGCGCCATCTGTCACACTGTCTGCCGCTGCCCCGGTCTCCTCCGGCAGCTCTTCCTCCGGCATATATCCCACATCCTGGTAGGCAGCCGTCACGGTAAAGTTTACCACGCGCTCTCCGCTCTCCTCGTTCTCCTCCTCCACGAGGGAAGCCACTGTCACCCTCTCTGGAATCAGCGACTGGAAAGTACGCATCTGCTCCACCGCCGCTCCGGCGTCATCCTTCGTCTGCACCCGCATATTGATGGACACCTCGTAAGCATCACTGGAAAATGAGATCACATTGACGTTGGCTGGCAGCTTATCTTCCAGCTCACCCAGAAATTCTTCCAGACCCTCGTTCCTGCTCTCCGTCGCCTCATACATGGCGCCCGCCACGGCACGTTCCGCCTTCACCTCAACATATTCATTATAGATCGGGATAATGTCCTCCAGACTGCCCGCCTCCGACTTCAACTCCATGTTGACCTTCGTCAGCTTTGCGTAACTGATCAGCGGAACCGCCGTAAGCGCAGCCGCTGCTGCAAGACCGATGCCAAAAACGCTGTAGGCGAGCGGCGCCCAGTTCGTCCCCTTTTCTCCGCCTTCCTTCTTCGCCTTGTCTCTGCCGCGTTTCTCTGATTCCTGTTTAAAGCCAAGAGGCGCTACCGCCGCACCCACACAGGCTATGTACTCACTGAAACACTCGTTCTTAAAGTTGCGCATCAGGTTCCAGCCTGCCGCTTCCTTTAATACGGCAACGGGCATATTGATCTCATGGGAGAGCAGCTCCCCCATACCCTTAAAGTCCGCACCCACGCCTGTGATCAGTATCCGCTCAATGGCTCCTCCCGATCCTCTGGACGCATAGTAATCAATAACCCTGGTGATACCGTTGATCAGAGGTATCACGGCCTCCCGCACATCCTCCACAGCCCTGTCCTTCGCGGATTTCTCAACCGCCTCCGCACTTTCAGAATCCGCCTCCGGGCTTTCCTCCAGGGCAATACATTCATTTCTCTGCAGGACACGGATCGCCTGCTCCACGGAGTCGACCTCGCCCCAGCAAAGCGTATTCATCACGGTCTCCAAAACCTCTTCCACACCGTAGGAAACGCTTCTTGTAAATGACAGCACGGAATTTTCTACCGCCATCACGAGCGAAGATCTCTCGTCTATCTTAACGATCATGTGCCTTCCCTTCGCACACTCCTCCTTCACCACCTGGAAGATACTGTTGCTGGCATAGTCGATCGCCGCCACTTCCAGTTTAAGCGCCTTTGCCAGCTCGTAGTAACCCGACAGAAGCGCCGATGGCACCGCCATCACGAGCAGCTTATACTGCTGGGCGCCTTTGGTCTCCCCGATGGTTCCCAGAATGGTGTGGGCGAGCTGGTATTGGCTCAAGTCCACAGGGAAATAGTCGGTGGCATTTGCATTTACCACATCTGCAATCCTGTTTTCTTTCACATAGGGAATCGTAACCTCACGGCTGGCGATCTTTGAGGAAGTGATCGTGAATACCACCTGTTTTGCCTTCACATGGTTCGCCGCAAGCGCACTTCTGAGACTCTCCACATACTCCGGGGAAATCACCAGCACACCGTCATTGATGACCTCCGCGCCGTTGGAAACCGTAAAGCTCTTATAGATCTTATGTGTTTTCGCTTTGTAGTCAACCTCGCAGACTTTGGT
The DNA here is from genome assembly GCA_910579285.1 of uncultured Lachnospiraceae bacterium. Taxonomy (GTDB): domain Bacteria; phylum Bacillota; class Clostridia; order Lachnospirales; family Lachnospiraceae; genus UBA3282. Next base: position 12,067 of record CAJTTT010000019.1, read on the forward strand.
AAGCGAATAACCGATCTCTATCGCAATCGCCTTGGCAGCCATGTATCATTTCCTCCCTCATTGCTTCTCTTTTTTATCTCTATTTCACACTGATTTCGATGCAATCTATCCGTCTCTAAAGAGACAACAAACCTGCCGGTGATACCGTGCAGGTAATTTTTCTAAATTAATTTCCGTCCGCGCAGCGCTGCACTGCTCGAAAAACCTTCGGTTTTCCTCGCTCGCGGGCTGTCGCCCTA
>CAJTTT010000019.1:12404-55894 GCA_910579285.1 uncultured Lachnospiraceae bacterium
CGATCAGCCTTCCGCCGCTGTGGGCAAGCCCACCCGGCGTCCTTCTGCCCGTCTGCGCAGCGCTCATAGCAGTCTCGAAAAATACCAGTTTAGCATGCTCTCCCCCCATAGGGCCGCTATCAGGACGCCCATAGACAGATAAGGACCCATAGCCAGCATGCGGCCCTCGCCGCTTACTTTCATACGGATCACATGGATGACTGCGCCGAGGACACAGCCAAGCAGAAAGGCCAGTATAATTAATTTCCAGCCAAGCAGCAGCCCACAGGCCGCCATCAGTTTCACATCGCCGCCGCCGATCGCTCTCCCGCCGGTGGCGTAGTACAAAACCGCTAACACAATACTGACAGAAAAGAGGCCGATCAAGTAGGTAAGGATGTTGGATGCGTCCGTTGCCGCCCGGACCAGCCCCAGTGCCAGTATAAAAAGATTGATTCCAAAGGGAATCTCATATGTCCTAAAATCGATCACGCTCAAAACAAGGAGCGCGGAAGCCATCAGACAGTAGAGTAGGGATTCTATGCCGAGGCCGCCTGTCCATACGATACAAACGTATAAGATTCCGTTCGCCGCCTCAATCAGAGGATACTGGACAGAAAGTTTGGCGCCGCATTTGCGGCATTTACCCCGCAGGGCGAGGAAACTGCATATTGGAACCATATCGTACCATTTCAGATGATAACCGCAGCTCATACAGTGGGAGGATGTCTTAACGATATCCTCTTTCTCCGGGATGCGGAAAATGCAGACATTCAAAAAGCTGCCGATCACGATGCCGAAGAGAAGTATGATGCTGTATAATAAGAGATCTGGTAACATATCGTTTCCTTCTGTGGGATATTTGTCTGTAACGTATTACCCCCCCCCTATGCAAAAAGGCGTTTTTTTAAGTTCGCTTTTTTGCATAGGAGGCGAGGGGTTATGCCGTATTGTTATTAGTGATGCTTATGTTTTGACAATCTGAACTTTATCAAGTCCCTGAGCTGCCTTTGCCCTCCATAGCCTCTTTGAACTCATCATTCGCTGTGTTATTAAGCTTGCTCGCATGTACCCACTTAATCGAACCATCAGTTTGGGGCTGCATCTCCAGTGAAAATTCATCCCATTTTTGCTTGCTCACGCATTTCAACTTCTCTTTTGCCAGACCTGCATTCGCCAAAGCCGCATCAACTGCTGTATCATTTCCGGTAACTCCAGTTGAAGTAAAAGTAATAGTGACATTTGAGAATGTCTCAGTAGCTTCGGGATCAGCCGCATAGATTTCCATAGCGTTCTTGAACTCTGTAGCAGACTGCAAATCGGTTGAATTGCGGGATTTCTCCACATATTTCAGATACTGAGGCGCCAGCACTACGATCAGGATTGCCATGATGGCAATAACGATGATCAGCTCGACGAGGGAGAAACCTTTGTTGTTCATGTTCTCTTTCTTCATTGTTTCCTTCTCCTTTTCATCATAGAAAATTGGGGTTGTTTTCGGGTTGCATTTATCTTAAACGCGTCTGTTCCCTACCCAGCGCGCCTAATTCAAAGTATGCGGATTCCATTTACTGCGTCCGTGTGATATCTTATCCTACATCTTAAAATGTTTTACAAATTATCCAGCGCCGAGTACATCGTCACCATAGGCGCCATTACTGCGGCAATCAGAATACCGACGATACCAGCCAGCACGATAATAATCATAGGCTCCATAGCGGCCATCAGAGACTGCACAGCCATCTCCACCTCTTCTTCGTAGTAATCCGCCAGCTTATTGAGCATCTCCTCGGTGGAACCGGCCTCCTCGCCAATCCGCATCATATGGTACACCATAGGCGGAAACAGGCCGCATGTCTGTACCGGCTGAGACAGGGGCACACCGATCATAACCTGCTCAACCGCCTCCTTGAGGGCCTCCTTGAACCAGATATTCGTCATGGTGTCCGACACGATATCCACCGCCTCGATCAACGGCACGCCCGCCGTCAGCAGGGTGCTGAGCGTTCTGGCCATCTGCGCGCTGGCTGATTTTACCACCAGATTTTTCACCGCCGGAATCTTCATCTGCAGCTTTCCGAAGAGATGTCTGCCGGAGGAGGTCTTGCCATAAGCCTTAAGAGCAAATACGATACCTGCCACTGCCGGAACAAGTATGTACCAGTTATTTTTAATGAAATTGCTCAGCCCGACCACTGCAAGGGTAATCGCCGGAAGCTCCGTCCCCAACTGCTCAAACATATCCATATAGCGCGGGATGACGAACACCAGCATAACGATCACAACCACCACAGCGATCAAAGCCACCACGATCGGGTAGATCATCGCTTTCTTGACAAGCGCCTGCGTCTTGGCTGACTTCTCAAACTGTATGGCCATACGCTCCATCGCCGTGTCCAGACTGCCGGACGCCTCGCCCGCCCTGGCCATCTGCACCAGAAGTTCCGGGAACACCCTCGGATGCCCCGACAGGGAATCCGCAAAGCTTTCACCCTTCTCCACATCCGCACGAACGGCGTAAAGAGCCTTCTGCATCTTTTTGTTTTCCGTGGAGTCCGCCAGCATGTTTAAGGTCTCAATGATCGTGACGCCGGCTCTGGTGATACTGGCAAACTGCCTGCAGAACACAGCCATATCCCGGGACGTAGGTTTGCCGCCAATATCCAGATCAATATCCCTTGTCAGGGCATTTTGTTCTTTTAGTTCCAGCACAATAAGACCCTGATTTTTCAGATCCCTAAGCAAAAGATCCTTGTTATCAGCGTCTTTACTGCCTTTTATTTCCTTTCCGCCTTTATCAATCGCGACATATCCCCAGACCGCCATAGCATTTCCTCCGTACTTCCCCTTCGTACTGAATTGCAGAAATCCTCTCTGCACGAATCTGCCCGCGACACCTGCTCCGATGCCAGAGATACTAGCGCCGATTTTCTCATTCGGTACTAATTTACTAAGTCTGCTACTAATAATAGCATCTTTGTCAGAAAAATGCAAGTAATCGAAACGGTCCATCCATTCCATTTTTATGTAAAAACAGGTACTTCTGTTCCCTGTTCCCTCTCACATCCTTCCCGGTACAGATTGTCGGCCTCCTCCTCTTTTAACTGGAAACAGGTCTGCAATATGCCTATGATATATTCTTTAGATTGTTTCTGCATCAAGGTTTCTCTTACAAATGCAGTTGCACAGCGGTTTTTTTCTTCTTTTATTCCTTCTTTTATTCCCTGTTTCCTTCCTCTCTGCACAAATTTATCCACCACTTCACACATCGTCACTTTACCTCCTCTCTTCTGAACAGCCTCCAGTTTTTCCATATTATTGATAAAATATGTATCTTCTGTCAATGCGTGCAGCATACGCATTGTTCCAGCCACATCCGCAATCTCCTGATCTGTCGGCTCATAATTCTTTCCTTCCGCCAGATAGTCTACCACAATTTTCATATCGCCTTGAAATCTCTGTCTGACCTGTTCTGACAGTCTCTTCATCGGATAAACATGTACTCTGACATTATCTATATATTTTCTGACCATACCGTGAAGCCTTTTCTTACGGAAAAATTGATACAAATCCGCATCGGTATTCCACACACGATCTCCCCAATACAAAACCAACGTGATTACCGGGTATGTCTCCTCCCCATCATACTGCTGCCGATAGATCGCTCCCTCATATCCTGCTTTGCGAAGCACAATCTTGTAATCCGGCCCGGACTGGTTCTCCAGTGTATACTGCACCACAATCCTGCCCTGTTTCATTTCATATTTGCTAACATCATTGTACTGGCTGCGCAGCGCACCGTCTGCCGCCGGATACAAAGACTCCGTTGGCGCCGGCTGCAAATCCTTCGGAAATACCACCTGTTTTCCTTCGAAAATCAGCGCATTGACAATATCTGCAAACACTTCCGGGCTTCGCTCAAACTGCTTGGCCGCCAAATCCTTTTGTCCCATCTGTCTCCCCTTGTATATGCAGAGTCTCAGGGACATTTCCTTCTTCTCTTTGTGTCCTGCAGACCCTGCCAGTAAAATTTGAAAGTATGGCAGAATCTGCCAGAATACCTGATGCGGGGGTATGATTCCCGCCTATAGAGACAGCCGGCCTCATATGCCATGATAACCGGCTGATTTGTTATTAGAATATCGCTTCTGCAACGCTTTGTCAAGCTTTTTTCTCTCTATTTATTATCGTTTTTTAGAATATCATCCGTTCTTTATTCCTGTTCCGCCTGTTTCCTACAAGTCAAAGGAAACCCTCATCATCTCCTGCACGGATGTAATCCCCTCCAGCACATACCTGGTGGCGCTCATGCGCAGGGTACTCATCCCCTCCTCCAGCGCCTTTTTCTTGATTTCCTCCGCAGAACCGTTTTTGCTGATAATCGACTTTAAGGACTGTGTCACCTCCATGATCTCATAGACACCAATACGGCCTCTAAATCCAGCGCCGTCACACCTCGGACATCCACATGGCTCATAGATCATCACGTCCGCATCGGGCGCAAGCTGTAAAAGCTCCAGCTCCTCCTCATCCGCCTTTTTCTGCCGTTTACACTCGGGGCAGAGTCTGCGCACCAGTCTCTGGGCGATGACGCCGATCGTGGAGTCCGCAATCAGATACGGCTCAATCCCCATATCCGCCAGACGGGTGATGGTGCTGGCAGCGGAGTTGGTATGCAGGGTTGAGACTACGAGGTGGCCTGTAATAGACGCCTGGACGGCGATCGAGGCAGTCTCCTGGTCACGGATCTCACCGATCATTATGATGTCCGGGTCCTGACGCAGAATGGAGCGCAGGGCGGACGCAAAGGTCAGATTCGCCTTGTTGTTGACCTGCACCTGATTGATGCCTTCAATATTCGCCTCCACCGGGTCTTCCACGGTGATGATATTCACGTCCTCCTTATTCAGTTCGCTCAGAGCCGTGTACAGGGTGGTGGACTTACCGCTTCCTGTAGGGCCCGTCACCAGCAGGATCCCGTGGGGATTCTTCAGAATGTGGTCAAATTTTTTCAGTTCCTCAGGTTTCAAACCAAGCTGGCTCTTCTCCTTCGTCAGAGCGTTCTTGGAGGTGAGACGCATTACGATCTTTTCCCCGTAGACTGTCGGCAGAATGGAAACACGGATATCAAACTCCTTTCTGTCCACAATCTGAGTGATACGGCCATCCTGCGGCTTTCTCTTCTCGGAGATGTCCATGCCGCCGATGATCTTGATACGCGCCACAATCGCAGGCAGGAGCCTGATGCTGTAAACGGATTTCTCATAGAGGGCGCCATCGATACGGTAACGAATCCGCACCTGCTTCTCCATCGGTTCGATATGGATATCGGAGGCGCGCTGCCTGACCGCCTGGTCAATCATGCCCTTGACAAGCTGTACAATAGGCGAGTTATTTACGTCCTCACTGTACATATCCTCCTGCTCAATCATCTGGCTTTCTTTTTCCCTGGTATACTCCTCCAACGCGGAATTTACCTCTGCCTGTCCGTAATAGCGGTCTATGGCCAGCATAACGCTGCCCATCGTGGCAACCACCGGCTCCACCTGCAGATTCGTGATGATGTTGATGTCATCCATCGCCGCGATATCCATCGGATCAGACATGGCCACCCGGAGTACGTTCATATTATCGGGAGAATATTCAAAGGGAATTGCCCTGTGCTTCTTTAAGACATTCGCGGGCACAAGCTCCAGAATCTCCTGCGGTATCTCGGTATTCTGCAGATCCACCATGTCATAATGGAACTGCTTGCTCAGCGCCTTGGCAATGTTTTCCTCGGTGGCGATCCCCTCATCCACCAACGTCTCACCCAGTTTGCGGCCGCTGCCTTTCTGCTTCTCCAGACCTCTCTGCAGGTCTTCTTCCGTGATAACGCCGTTTTGTACAAGCACGTCTCCAAGACGTAATTTTTTTCTTTTAAAGTCCATTATTGCCTCCCTGCCACAACCGTACGCACAGCAGCGTTTACATTACCTTATTCTGCATTCCGTCCGGGTCCTGGGCGAACTGTATCGCCATTTCCCTGTCGATCTTTCCCTCGTAAAACAACTGTATAATCGCGTCATCCATAGTAATCATCCCCATCTTGCGGTTGGTCTGCATGACAGACGCAAGCTGATGGGATTTTCCCTCGCGGATCAGATTTCTGACTGCATGGTTCGCATGCATCACCTCAAAGGCTGCCACGCGCCCGTGCCCGTCCAATGTCGGAATAAGCTGCTGGGAAATCACAGCCTCCAAAACGTTCGCAAGCTGAACGCGGATCTGCTGCTGCTGATGAGGCGGAAATACATCGATCACACGGTCCACGGTACTGGCTGCGCCGATGGTGTGCAGGGTGGAAAGTACAAGGTGCCCGGTCTCCGCCGCCGTGATCGCAACGCTGATGGTTTCGAAATCACGCATCTCTCCTACCAGAATGACATCCGGGTCTTCACGAAGCGCTGCCCTCAGGGCATTGGCATAGCTCTGGGAATCCAGCCCAATCTCTCTCTGGTTTACCATAGCCATTTTATGCTGGTGCAGATACTCGATCGGATCTTCCAGCGTAATCACATGCGCATCCCGATTGTTGTTGATTTTGTCAATAACGGCCGCCAGTGTGGTGGACTTACCGCTTCCCGTAGGACCTGTCACCAGAATCAGTCCGCGTTTGCGCTCATAAAGGTTGATAACGGACTCCGGCACACCCAGTTTCTCCGGGGCCGGAACCTGCGTACCCACCAGACGCAGCGCCAGAGCCGCAGATCCTCTCTGTTTGTAAACATTCACCCGGTACCTTCCCAGCTCCGGGATCGAGAAAGACATATCGTACTCGCCCCTCTCCTCAAAACGCTCCCGCTGCACATCACTCATAATAGAATAGGCGACCGTCAGCGTGTCCTGCGGCATCATCCTCGGATATTCCATCGCTATCAGATTTCCGTTGACCCGCATTTTGGGCGGTATCCCCACTGTGATATGTACATCTGATGCACCGGCGCTGTTCGCCGTCTGCATAATCTCCTGTATCGTCGGCATCTTCCTTTTCCCCCTCCTGCCATTTATGTATCTTTAAATAATTGGAATCTCCACATACTCCTCCTCTTCTACTTCTATCCCGTTCTTCTTTAACAGATCCATGTTCATCACATGGCGGTTGTCCAACGTCCTCATAATATCCCTGATCTCCAGGTCCTCATACAGATCCGTATCCGCCAGATCAATCACGCTGTTATCCCGGAACATCAAAATCAAAGGCCGCAGGATGTCCGCCTCGTTCGCTGCAAGAACAAGCGCCTTCTCCCCGGTATTCAGCTCAACGCTGACCCCAGGCACCAGAATATTGACGGACTTAATCAGCGCATCCACCACTTTGCTGTGGTATACTTTTGGATGATCCAGAAGGAATTTCAGCGCCTCCACCTCGGAAGCCGGCTCCTCGTCCATTTTCATGGCAGTCATCCTATCGTAGGTTTCCGCCACAGCCAGCACCCGCGCCCCGTTCACAAGCCGGATCGAGGAGATGTCCTCTCCCGTTTTCATGCTTGCCAGCATCTTGTATGCCTGAGAGCAGATCCGTTTGACGTTGGGCTTCGTGGAAAAAGCTTCTTCAAGAAGAGCGTGTCCCCTCTCCTCCCGGATTTCCGTTGTCATATCAATCAAAACACCCCCGGCAGCGGCTTCGTCCTGAAAACGCATGATCTTTCCGATATCATGGACAAGCGCTGCCTGCACCGTCTCCATCTGCTCCTCCACTTTCATATTCATAACATGTGTCATCATTGCGCAGAGAATCGCCACATTCAGGGAATGTTTATATATGTAGTCCTCTTTGCTCCTCAGATTCTGCAGGAAGTTGATCCGGGCATCCATATGTCCGTAATTTTTGATAATATTGGAGGCAATCATCTGGGCCCGCTGGGTTCGGCCTGTTTCCGCGATTACATCCAGCTCCTCACGGATGGAAAACACGCACATCGTCTGGAAACGCTCAAACTCCGCGTCCGCCCTTGTCATAGGCGGCACGGGCTCAGCAGGCTCCAGAATAAAAATCCCCAGCAGCCCGAAATTTCTCACACTGTTGATTCCCTGTACAGTCAGCTTGGAATTTCTCTCATAAAGCAGAACGCCGTTTTTATTGTAGATAGGACGTGCCAGTCTCATTCCCGTTTTTAAATCCTCGCTCTTTATAAAACGCATTGTCCCATTCCTCCATTCTATCATTCACAAAACTCAAAAGTCCGTGCTTACGCTCTCCCGGCGGCTGTTACATACCGAAGGCTTCGTACCCTTCCTTCAGCTTCTCCAGCGCCCTTTTCTCGATTCTCGATACATAGCTTCTGGAAATGCCAAGCCTGTGGCCGATCTCCCTCTGCGTGATCTCCTGCCCGCTCAAAAGGCCATAGCGCATCAGAATAATCTCCTGCTCCCTGTCCGAGAGTCTGTCTGTAATCAGGCCTTTGAGCCTGTGCAGTTTATCCTCCACTTCCATTCTGTCAATCACATCCACCTGATCCTGTTCGATCACGTCAAGCAGACTGATCTCGTTGCCTTCCCTGTCCGTACCAATGGGTTCGTACAGCGAAACTTCCCGGGAAGTCTTTTTCTTCGCCCGAAGAAGCATCAGCAGCTCATTGTCAATACAGCGCGATGCATAAGTGCTCAGCTTTCCTTTTCCCGCATCGAAGGAATCTATCGCTTTAATCAATCCAATGGTGCCGATGGATATCAGATCCTCCATGTCCTCGTCCACGTTCTGGTACTTTTTGGCAATATGCGCAACCAGACGTAAATTCCGTTCCACCAGAATCCCTTTGGCCTCCCCGCGCTCTCTTTCGCTTCCTGTTTTAAGCCTTCCCAGATAGACGGCCTCATCCTTCGCAGAAAGTGGCTGACTGAATGTTTTCAAAAGGAGCCTCCAAAGTCCATTTACTCTATTCTATGACCCGGCGGCTTTCCAAGTGCCTTTCCATCTGTCCCAATTACAATTAGGCTTCTTTCAATATATTATACAAGGATAACAGGGGAAATACAATACCGTTCCCAGCCCTTGCCGCATTCCTCGTCCCACTCAAAACAGAAACGCCGCAAACACCACATTGCTCACGTAAATCCCCCTGGAAGTAAGTTTAAGCCGCTGCCCCTCCCGCTTCAGAAGGCCCTGTTCCTCAAACATTCTGATCTGTTTTCCGTAAATTTCTTCCGCCGTTTTTCCGAAATTCCTCCGAAATTCCTCCAGATCCACGCCCTCCGTCAGGCGAAGCCCCAGAAACATAAACTCTTCCATCTGCTCCTCTGAAGTGAGCGCCTGCACCTCACAGCGTCCTGTTCTTCGCAGCATTTCTACAAAGGACTTTTCCTGCGGCCGCATGATATAAGGCGCGCTGCCGGGCTCAAAAATCCGCCTGTCACGACCGCCATCCCCCATTTTTTCCACACAGTCCGCATAGGACATATGCTCGTCCGGGTTTTTCCACCTGACATTGTTCACCATCGAGGATGCTCCCAGACCAAAGCCCGCATAATCCCCCCTGCGCCAGTACACCTTATTGTGGCGGCATTCCCATCCAGCTCTCGCATAATTGGATATCTCGTAACGATGAAACCCGGCTTCTCCCAGATACCGTCCCGTCAGTTCATACATTTCCCGATCCTCCTCCTCATCGGGAAACATATACTCCTTTTGGTTTACATAAAGCGGTGTCCCCTCCTCCAGAATCAAACTGTAAGCAGAAATATGTTCCGGTGAAAGCGCAGCCACGCGTTCCAGCGTTTTTCCATACGATGTCAGGCTCTGTCCGGGCAGTCCCGCCATCAGATCAATATTTATATTGCAAAACCCGGCCTCCCGCGCCATCGCATACGTCTGCTGAAAATCGCGGTAACTGTGGATTCTCCCGATGCGGGCAAGTTCCTCATCCTCCGTGGACTGCAGCCCGATGCTGAGACGATTGATACCGTATGTTATGTAATTTTTCAGCTTCTGCGCCGTGACCGTGCCCGGATTGCACTCTATGGTTATCTCCACATCCTCCGCCAGGGAAAATCCGTCTCTGATCCGCTCCAGAATCCGCCCTGTTTCCTTGGCAGGAAGGAGGGATGGCGTACCTCCGCCCATAAAGATGGAGACCACCCTGTGATCTCCATAAAATATCGACTGTTCTTTTATTTCCCGCAGCAACAAGTTTACATAACTTTCCATCTCCCCATCGGAGGACGGGCCGGAAAGAAAGTCGCAGTATAAGCATTTTCTGACACAGAACGGAATGTGAATATAGATACTCAGTTCTCTCATATTGTCCCCTGTCTGCTTGGCCGGCCACAGACCGGCCTGCCGCCGTGCACCCTGTTTCCTAGTTGTCATCCAGCTTCAGCACGCTCATAAAAGCGCTCTGGGGAATTTCCACATTGCCCACCTGGCGCATGCGCTTCTTTCCCTCTTTCTGCTTTTCGAGCAGTTTCTTCTTCCGGGTGATGTCTCCGCCATAACACTTGGCAAGGACATCTTTTCTCATGGCCCGGACGGTCTCCCTGGCAATGATTTTGCCGCCCACCGCCGCCTGAATGGGAATCTCAAAAAGGTGTCTCGGTATCTCATCTTTCAGCTTCTCGCACATCCTCCTGCCCCGCTCGTAGGCGCTGTCCGCGTGGACGATAAAGGAGAGCGCGTCCACCTCGTCATGGTTAATGAGAATATCCAGTTTCACTAACTTTGACTGTTCATATCCCTTCAACTCATAGTCGAAGGACGCATAGCCTCTGGAACGGGATTTCAGCGCATCGAAAAAGTCATAGATAATCTCGTTTAAGGGCAGCTCATACTTTAAGAGCGCACGGGAAGCCTCAATGTACTCCGTGCTGATATAGCGCCCTCTCCGCTCCTGACATAACTGCATGATCGAACCGATAAACTCCGTGGTCACCATGATTTCCGCGCTGACCACCGGCTCCTCCATGTAATCAATTTCGGAAGGGTCGGGCAGATTTGAAGGATTGGTCAATTCGATCATATCCCCATTTGTCTTATATACTCTGTAAATAACCCCCGGCGCGGTGGTCACCAGATCCAGGTTGTACTCTCTCTCCAGCCGCTCCTGTATGATCTCCAGATGCAGCAGCCCGAGAAAACCACAGCGAAAGCCGAACCCAAGGGCAATGGATGTCTCCGGCTCGTAGTTTAAGGAGGCATCGTTGAGCTTCAGTTTTTCCAGCGCGTCACGCAGATCCGGGTACTTAGCGCCGTCCGCCGGATACATACCGCAGTAAACCATAGAATTGACCTTCTTATAGCCCGGAAGCGGCTCCTCGCAGGGATTGTCCACATCCGTAACCGTATCGCCCACAGCGGTATCTTTCACGTTCTTGATAGAGGCGGTGAGATATCCAACCATGCCTGCGGTGAGCTCCCCGCAGGGGATGTACTGTCCTGCGCCGAAATATCCGACCTCCACCACCTCCGCAACTGCTCCCGTAGCCATCATTTTAATTTTTGTGCCTTTTTTGACTCTTCCTTCCTTGATGCGGCAGAATACAATCACGCCCTTGTAGGAATCGTAGACGGAGTCAAAAATAAGCGCCTGCAGCGGATTGTCGGCGCTGCCGCCGGGGGCTGGAATCTTTTCCACAATGGCTTCCAGCACATCCTCCACACCCACGCCGTTCTTCGCGGAAATAAGCGGTGCATCCTGCGCCTCTATACCGATCACGTCCTCAATCTCATTCTTTACACGCTCTGGATCCGCGCTCGGCAGATCAATCTTATTGATCACAGGGAACACGTCCAGATCGTGATCCAGCGCCAGATATACATTTGCAAGCGTCTGCGCCTCAATGCCCTGGGCTGCATCCACCACAAGGATCGCCCCGTCACAGGCTGCCAGGGAACGGCTCACCTCATAGTTAAAATCCACATGGCCGGGTGTGTCGATCAGGTTGAAAATATACTCGTTTCCGTCCTTCGCCTGATAGACAATCCGCACGGTCTGGGCTTTGATGGTAATGCCCCTCTCCCGCTCCAAATCCATGTTATCCAGTATCTGCGCCTGCATTTCGCGGCTGGTCAGCAGACCCGTCTTTTCTATAATTCTGTCGGCCAGCGTGGACTTGCCGTGGTCAATATGCGCAACAATACAAAAATTTCTGATTCTGCTCTGGTCCATTGTACACCCTCTGCTACCTTTCGTCATTTCGGAGCAAGTTCTCCTCACGCAAGTATATCAAATTGTCCGTGGGATGTCCACATCAATCGCCCTGAGACGCCGTCTCCTGCCGCTCCGGCTCCCTGCCGCTGAAAACCAGATCCAGCACATGGGCCAGCGGCTCACATGCATTATGTATCTCCTCCTCCGTATTGTTCTGCGCGCCAAGCTCAATCAGCAGGGATTTCGGACGAAGGTGCATATTGTAGCGGTAAGCTTTCAGATAAATCCTGCGCGCAATGCCGGGATAATACTCATTGCAGGCAGTCTGCATCTGAAAGGACAACGCCAGATTGTCCGCCAGGTACGGGTTTTCCAACTGATCAATCTCCCCCTTCGTGGTTCGGCACAACCCGTTAAAAAACATAAACTGTGCCGTAGGGCGTCCCTGCAGATCCATGACGAGACGCCTGTCCGCGGGCATTTCATCCCTGTGCAGGTCAATCACTGCCTCGATGGTCGGATTCTCCTGTAGTATTGCTTCGATGGAAGGCAGGGAATTGTTGTAGGCATAGGCCCTGTCCTCGTCGTAGCATCCTGTGTCGTGTATGACATTGTAGCCGTAACGCTCCCGCAAAAGGCTGGCCAGATACTCCCCTGCTCCCAAAATCCCGCTGTTTTCGTCACCCGGCACGGAATCGACAAAACTTTCCTTGGAATGGGTGTGGTAAATCAGGATCTGCGGCGCATCTGCGCTTCCCTGTATCCGCATATCCTTCTCCCGGAGCGCATCCGCCTGCAGAAGCTGCTCTCCAGCCACCGTTGTGCTGTCCACCGCGTAAAATGCTTTGATCAGCGACTCGTAGGAGGACAGTTCCTCCCACTGGTAACGGTAGCTCTTTTCCTCCACGCAGGCAAACAACTGTTCTTCCGGCACTGTCTCCTCCCCGTCTGTCTCCTCCGGCTCCCCTTCCTCTTCCTGGTTCGCCGATAAATAACGCTCGTTTTCTTTTAACAATGCGGATTCCAGGTTCTTTTCCAGATGCATGGCGTCATCTCCATATTCTAACGCCTCCTCCGGCAGACCCTTGTGATCCTCATCGCTCCCTTCCTGCAGCAGGAGCCGGGCGTAATCGCTCTCTGTCACGCCCTCCTCTCCGTTTTCCAGCGCATAGAGCAGTCCCGGGTACTGGGCAAGCAGCGCCTTTCTCAGAAATCCGTCCCCGGATGCGCTGTGCTCTCCCCCTGTCATCCTTCGGAGTCCGGGCAGATAAGGCTCCATCACCAGCTGCTCCACAATCCCCCGAAAGGCGGAATCCTCGGCTTTCTTTTCCTTCTCCCGCCCTCTCAGAAATTCCGAACATCCGAATCCGATCGTTATAATAACAACTGCTATTAAAATAATTTTCAACCACTTTCTATTCATGTACATACTAAGTTATATGCACCGCAAATACAAATTCATGCGTTGCATTTCACACGGAACAATCGGAGGCGGAGGAGAAATCAGCCGCCTGCGGGCGGCTGCGTCCATGCGGCCGCTTCCTGTCAAAGATTCAGCGCGCCGTTTATGCCGTCACAGATAATATGGCTGATCTGGCGGATCTGCTGGTCCACATCTTTTGTGGTCACATACATATTGTTCAGCTCCTTCAATGTAGCAGGCCGCTCTCCCATAGCGTCTCCCACGATCGTGGCCGCGTCCACCACAGTGGGCACCCCCAGAGCCAGCACTGGAATATGCAGCGTCTCCTCCGTAATGGCGTTTCTGTGGTTACCCACCCCGGAGCCGGGATGAATGCCCGTGTTTGTAATCTGGATCGTCCTGTTCAGGCGTTTGGTGGAGCGGGCCGCCAGCGCATCTATCGCAATGACCAGGTCGGGCTTTGTCTCCCCGATCACACCTTTGATGATCTCCGCAGACTCCATGCCCGTCTTCGCCATAACGCCGGGCGCCAGGCTGCTCACCAGATGCATCTTCGTCCGATTGTAAGCTACCTTTCCATACTCCAGAATGATGTGCCTGTTGACAAAAAGATTGTCGACCACATTCGGTCCAAGGGAGTCTGCCGTCACTTCCCGGTTGCCCAGTCCCACTACGAGAATCGACTGCTCCTGATCCGGATTCGGCAGAATCCCGCGAAGCTGTTCCGCCAGAATGCCGGAAATTTCCTGGTGATAGTCTTCCTCCGGCTCCGTCATGGCAGGCGCCTCCAGCGTGATATAAGTTCCCATAGGTTTCCCAAGTGCCTTGGCTCCGTTTTTTGTCTCTATAACCACCCGGGTGATATGCACGTCGCACCCCTCATCATAATATTCGTCCACGATCACTCCATGAAGCCCGGACTCTTTTTCTCCAATACTTTCTCTGGCTTCCAACGCCAAGTCCGTCCTGACATTTGACCAGCTATCCATAGCGATATCCATTCCTTTCCACAACCCGCAAGCAGCGGCGTATGATATATTTTATGCGCCATTCTTCCGCCTGCCCATTTTGTTTTCTATTTTTTGCAAAAATAAACAAAATATGTATTGACATCCCCATTTCCATAATCTAAAATAATATGCGTGTGTTTCCATTAAAACGTCCGTGTCCGTCTTTAATGAGACACGTCCCTATAAGAAAATAAAGAGTAAATATTTTAAAATGGAGGATGTTATGGCTAATATCAAATCTGCAAAAAAGAGAATTCTGGTAAACAAAACCAAGGCGGACAGAAACAAGTCCATCAAATCCGGCGTTAAGACAGCGATCAAGAAGGTATATGCTGCCATCGAGGCGAAGGATAAGGATGCTGCACAGAGCGCACTGCTTGCCGCTACTTCCGCAATCGACAAGGCAACCAAAAAGGGCGTGTACCACAAGAATACCTCTGCCAGAAAGGTTTCCCGCATGACTCTTGCCGTAAACAAGATGGCGTAGGAAGATCGGTATTCTCTTCATTTTATATGACATTACGAAGGGCGGATGCTTTTGCACCCGCCTTTCTTTTGTTTATACTTAAACCTGCGTGGAGAATGCCCGGATCCGAGCATTCTCTGGTGTGAGACGAACTTCTTGGCGTTCCGTTCTATGGCCGGATGTCCTTAGAAGTTCGTCTCACACGGTTACCGGCTATGTCCCCCGCCGCCGTGATGGCCGCCGCCACCGCCGTGACTCCTGCCGCCGCCACCGCTGCCGCTGCTCGTCTGAATTTTCCGTCTGGTCACCATCTTTCTCAAAAATCTGTCCTGTGACACCCGGAAGACAGGTTCCCTGCCCGCCACATAAGTGGTTGCCGTTGTCGTCTTTTTCCCCTCTTTGGAACGCCAGTTTACCACGCAAAAAATAACAGCCGCTATTATTCCTATCAGCCAGGGAACATAACCCGGCACATACATGTGGAATACCTTCCATCCCAGCATATCGTGATAAAAGTCGTTCACATAGGTCTTGTACGCCCGGTACGGATTCTTTTCCACATAGCGGTATACATTGTCCAGCAGATGGTCGATGTCCTCCTCATAGTAGGCGTCCCTCGCACGGCCGGTGGTACACAGCCATGTATGTATGCTGCCATCGTCCGCCCTCGACCAGTTATCCACCAGTATCACACCGTCGCCGTCAGGCCTGTCATAACCGAAACCGTCATTTTCCCAACGCTGTTCCGCGTACACCCGCACGAACTCCTCCGATCTCACTCCCGGCTCAATCTCCCTGGCGTACGCCTCCAACGGCTCATTGAGTGTGACGAGCACGATATCGCAGCCCGTCTGCCTCTCACGCTTTGCAATCAGTCTGCGAAGTTTTTCTTCCTCCTTGTCAGTCAACACATCCGCCCCGTCAAAAACCCGTTCATCTGTCACACATTCCGTATTCTTCCGCTGATAATTCAAGGTCTTCGCCAGTCCCCAGTGCCCGGCATGAAGCACCACAGCCAGAACCGCGATGGCCGCCAGAACAATGTAGAGCCACTTAAAATAACGAAAATATTGTCTCAAAGCTTCCGCCCTTCCCTCCTATAAAATCTCCAGCACATGAACTGCCATATAGCACAGCGCCGTCACCGCCGCAAACACCGAAGCCCCGTAGGCCAGCACTTTCCCCCGGGAAACAGGCGTCACGCCGATCACTTTCCCGGTCTGTCCGTTCACATGGTACAGATAAGACTTATCCTTGTAGCGGTAAACATACTGCCAGACAGGCATCAGCGCATAGCAGAAGCTCTCCCTGGTCAAATGCAGGTTTTTTCGGTAAGGCCGCACCGTGGTGTACCCGGTCAGGGATCTCTGCAGAAGCTCTTCCGATGCCTGTCTCGCCTTTGCCTGGGCCCTTCCGTCCAGCTCCTCCGCCTTCTGGTTATAGACTTCCCCGAAAAAGCCGGACATGTACTGCGGCGCAAAGTCCGCAAGCGCCCGGTAATCATAAGGCTCCATCAGATCCATAACGCTGTCGTCCATTGCGATGGAAGCGTCCACGGGAATCCTGTCAAAATCCACATCCATCCGCCGGACCACCTCAAAATAGGAGGTTTCCGTATATTCCGTGTCACCGCTGCACCAGGTTCTGACCCGGGTGCCTTCCCCCGCAAAATCATAGTCCGCGCCATAGTCATAGAGCCAGAAAGGTACATAAATGCCTTCCATCTTCTCCAGGCTCTTCGCAGACAGGAAATCGGCGGGCGCAAAAAGCCGTCTCGAAAATTCCTTCTCCATAGCGGCAGCCGCCCCTTCCTTCCCTATGCGGAAAGGCAGAATGAGCTTCGGCTCAAAAACATGTTCCACCCGCTCGTTAAAAATCAGATAATTACCGCAGTGTTCACACCTGCACGCCGATGTATACTGCGTGATCTGTATGGGCGCGCCGCAGTTCACACATTGCACAAGGGAACTGTCCCCTATTTTTTCCTCACTGTCCGTGCTCTCACAGTGGGAGCAGTACATCCTGCCCTTTTCCGGCGAATACACCGTGTTTCCGCCGCAGTTTCTACACTTGAAAATCATGTATGTATGTCAATCCTTTCATGTAAAATCTGCACGGAGAATGCCGCATTTCAGGCATTCTCCCGCGCGAAAAAAGTCTGCCGCGCAGACTTTAGTACTTCTTGGCGTCCCGTCCAATGGCGGGACGTCTCTAGAAGTACTTTTCGCGCTGCTACTCACGTCCATCCCAGCAGTAAGTGCACAGCTTGCATTTATCCATGCCAACCGAAGCGATCATGTCATCCAGGCGGTGATACCGCAGCGTGGTGAAATTCAGCTTTTCCCGGATCTTTTCCAGCATCTGTCCGTACTCCGTGCTGTCGGGATCCGCATAGACCGCCAGATTCGGATATTTGTTCTCTCCCTCCAGCTCCTGGATCACCCGCCGGGCAATCAGCTCCATCTCGGAAGTGGAGCGGGAAAAATTCAGGTATTTACAGCCGTAAAGCAGAGGCGGACAGGCCGGACGGATATGTACCTCCTTCGCACCGCTGTGATAAAGGAACTCCGTGGTCTCCCGAAGCTGCGTGCCGCGCACGATAGAGTCATCGATCAGAAGCAGGCTTCTGCCCTTAATCAGATCATGTACAGGTATCAGCTTCATCTTCGCGATCAGATTCCTCTTGCTCTGGATTGTCGGCATAAAGGAGCGGGGCCATGTGGGCGTATACTTGATAAACGGCCTGGAAAAAGGAATGCCCGACTCGTTGGCGTAACCGATGGCGTGGGCCGTCCCGGAATCCGGCACGCCTGCCACGATATCCGGCTTCACATCATCCCGCTTCGCTAACATCGCGCCGCAGTGATAACGCATCTCTTCCACGCTGATCCCCTCATAAGATGAAGAGGGATAGCCATAATAAATCCATAAGAAGGTGCAGATTTTCATGTCCTTCCCCGGCGCCGCGAGGGTACGCACGCCCTCCGCCGTCACGATCACCACCTCGCCGGGGCCGAGTTCGCGCTCCGGCACATAGCCCAGGTTCAGGTAGGCAAAACTCTCAAAGGATATACAGAAAGCATCGTCCTTTCTGCCAATGGTGACAGGTGTGCGTCCCATGCGGTCCCTGGCCGCGTAAATCCCCTTCGGGGTCATAATCAGAATGGTCATGGAACCGTCAATCAACTCCTGCGCGTACTGGATGCCCTCGATCAGGTTGTCACGCTGGTTAATCACCGCCGCCACCAGCTCCGTGGCGTTGATATCACCGCCGCTCATCTCCAGAAAATGTCCCTTGCCGTTGTGAAAAATTTCCTTCACAATCTCATCTTTGTTATTGATCCTGCCTACCGTGGTGATTGCGTAGGTGCCGTGATGGGAACGGATAATCAGCGGCTGCGGCTCATAGTCCGAAATACAGCCGATCCCCAGCGTCCCGTACATCTTGTTTACGTCCTTGTCAAATTTGGTGCGAAACGGCGTGTTCTCTATGTTGTGGATCGCGCGGTTGAATCCGGCCTCCTCATCATAAAGCGCCATACCTGCCCGTCTGGTTCCCAGATGGGAATGATAATCCGTCCCAAAAAACAAATCAAAAATACAGTTCTCCTTCGATGCCACTCCAAAAAAGCCGCCCATATTTTCCTCCCACTTTCTTATGTTGTATATATTTCACAGCCGCAGCGGCCGCCCTCTTTCACCCGGGTCAACACCTTCTGCGCCTGCCGGTACATCTCCTTATAGCTCTCGCCGGATTCCCCCAATGCCGCTCCCGCACTCAGCGTAACGGTTGGCAAATCCTGACCCCCGTGCAGCAGCCTGTCGTTCACAACGGCAATCCGCCTGCGGATCCCGCTCACCTGATCAGCCGAGAGCCCCTCGATCCAGATACCGAAGGTATCCTCGGAAAGGCGTCCTATGCCGTCCCCTTCTCTGAAATGCTCCCGCAGCGTGGCATAGACGGTCTGCAGCACCTTGTCGCCCATCTCCCTGCCAAAGTTCTCGTTGACTTCCTGCATGTGGTCCACATCCACCAAAAGAAGGCAGCCTTGCCCATGCCCGCCTGCCAATGTTTCCTCCACCATCTTCTGAAAGGTGCTTCGATTCACTGCACCCGTGAGTGCATCCCGTTTTCCGGGGCCGTAGCTTCTCCCGGCTGCTCTGCCCTGAGGCTCCTGCTGCGCCGGGGAACGACGTAAAATGTTTAACACGCTGTTACCCCCT
The DNA here is from genome assembly GCA_910579285.1 of uncultured Lachnospiraceae bacterium. Classification (GTDB taxonomy): domain Bacteria; phylum Bacillota; class Clostridia; order Lachnospirales; family Lachnospiraceae; genus UBA3282. Next base: position 31,632 of record CAJTTT010000019.1, read on the forward strand.
AGTGTCCACCTCTTTATCTTACTGTAAATCGGGGCGTGTTGCAATTAGAATTTCTACACATAACCACTGCCGGATGCTTTCCCGTTAAGAGTCCCGGTTTCTTCATCTTTTCACAAGCTCCAGCTTTACAATCACTTCCACCCCCGCCGTCCACGGGAACTGGTCGATCGCCACACACTTCACTGCCGCATAGCCTCTCGCAAGAAAGATTTCCAGATCCCTTGCCAGGCTGCTCGCCTTGCAGGAAATATACAAAATATGCTCTACACCGTAATCTATGATCTTTGAGAGCGCTTTCGGATGTACGCCATCCCTGGGCGGATCAAGAATAATGACATCCGGCTTCTCCTCGATCCCGTCCAGCACCTTCAGCACATCCCCGGCGATGAAATCGCAGTTATGTAAACCGTTTAGTTCCGCATTCCTCTTCGCTGCCTCTACGGCTTCCTCCACGATCTCCACACCGATCACTTTCTTAGCCACAGGCGCCATCAACTGTGCAATCGTACCTGTGCCGCTGTACAGATCATACACGATTTTGCCCACTGTCTTCTGTCCGGCCTCATCTTCCGCCTTATCTGAAGCCGATATGCAGCCGGAAATATATTCCCTCGCTGTGCTGTAGAGCAGTTCCGCTCCAAGGCTGTTGGTCTGAAAAAAGGAAAACAGGGAAATTTTAAAGCGCAGCCCCAGAAGTTCCTCATAAAAATAATCCCGCCCGTACAGAATTGTAGTCTCGTCGCTTTGCACCACATCCGCCGCAGAGTCGTTTCTCACATGCAGAATGCCCACAATGGTACCGTCAAGGGGCAGTGCAAGCAATCTCCCGGTAAATCCGGCAAGAATCTCCCGCTCTGCCGCAGTCTGTCCGGGCGTCTGCCCTGTGGTCACTAACGCCGCAAGAATCTCCCCTGTCTTCGCCGCCCTGCGCACCACGAGATGCCGCAGCCAGCCCGTATGCCGCAGTCTGTGATAGAATGACACATCCGCCCCCTGCCCCTGCAGTTCCTCAAAATAGTCCCTGACACAGCGCAGAATTTTCCGATAATCCTCATCCACGATCTGACAATCCGTCACGGAAACGATATCATAAAAGCTTCCCCGCTTATGCATGCCGAGGGAAAGCGGCCCATCCTTCACTTCATCCCCGAACGTAAACTCCATCTTATTTCGGTAGCCGAAGACTGCCGGGGACGCCTTGGCTGCCTCAAACAGACATGCTTCGTCCTGCTTTTCCAGCACGGGCGCAAGCAGCCGCCTCACCTGTCCCTCCTTGATTTTTAAACTTTCCTCATAAGGAAACGACAGGTAAGTACAGCCGCCGCAGCTCCCGAAATGGGGACAGGGACTTCCTGTCTCTAAAGGAGAAGGCTCCAGCACTTCTAAAAGCCGTCCCTCATATCTCCCGTTTCTCGCCTTGTTGACGGCCGCCCGCACTTTTTGTCCCGGCAGGGCGTTTTTCACTGTGCAGACGCCCTCCCCGCATACAACAATCCCCTTATTGGGGAAATCCATCCGCTCTACCGTTCCCTCTATGATCTGTCCCTTTTTCATTTTACTCTCCGTTTTTCTTCTATCCTCTGATATAGTACGCCATGCCAGCGTGGCTCATGTCCCGCGCGTCTTCTGACTCTGCCTTTTATTCATAAGCAGACTCGAAATGCTTCGCATTTCTCGTTCGCGTTGCGCGTCTTCTGACTCTGCTTATCGCGCAAGAAGGCCGCCGGAAGACTTTCATCTCCCGCCGGCCTCACAATTTTCTACAGAAAAACCTTAGACACCTGTGTCCTCGTCGTCATCCTCATCCTCGAAAAAGTCATCATCGAAATCATCATCGAAGTCGTCCTCAAAATCTTCCAGATAATCGGGCGTCAGGTAACGGTACACGGCATACGCGATAGCAGCCACTGCCGCGACAGCGCCGATCACAGCGAATACCCATAAAATACTGTTTTTCTTCTCCTCCTCATGTCTTCTGCCAAGGAACTCGTTCACACCAGCATTGTCCATGATCTCATCCAATTTATTCAAAATCTCTTTCCTGCTCATCCTGTAGCCCTCTCTTTCCCTTACATTATGACCGCGCCCGGATCTGCAGTGCAAACTTGGTTCGCGGGCGGTCTGCGCACTGCTCACTCCCATCGCGTATAGTATACCACGTCTTTTCAGATTTTACTATATCTGAATATTTTATTTTATGAAAATTATGGAAAAATATTCGCCCGTCCGCGACAATTCCCGAACTCTTCCGCCGTCCTCCCGGACATTTCACCTTCAGACCTTCTGCAGTTTCGCAAAGCCCGCATACATGATCTTCTGTCCGGCTTCATCGAAAACCACCGTCACCTGGCTGTCCCTTGGGCCGGGTTCGATCTTTAAGACCGTGCCCTCCCCGTAGCGGGCGTGGCGCACCCGGTCTCCTTCCCCGTAGCCGATCCTGCCGGACGCCGCAGGCGCTGCCGCCGCACTGCCGCCGGAAACGCTCCCCGCGCCAAAGGGATTGCCGCCCACCGTAACCGGCGCTTTCCCCGCGCCGCGTTTTTTCGGTGCCGCATAAGCCTTCTTTCTCTCCGTGTACGCGCCTGGCGCCGCCGCATAAGGCTTCACCGGGTCTGTATAGGATTGGGACGCCGCCCCGTACGGTTTCGTCCGCAGAAGGCTTCGCTCCTGGGAATCCTCCTCGTAGACTTCCTCCATTCTCCTCTTTACAGGCGCAGGCGTGCCATCCAGCAGCATGGGCGGAATTTCCCGCACAAAGCGGCTGACGGGATTGTACTGCGTCTCCCCTCTGATCATACGCTGTTTCGCATAAGTGAGAGTCAGCTCCTCCTTCGCCCTGGTAATGCCCACATAGGCAAGACGCCTCTCCTCCTCAATCTCCATCGGATCATCTGAGGTGATCGTCATATAGCTTGGAAATACGCCATCCTCCATACCCGCCAGATAGACATGCTCAAATTCCAGCCCCTTCGCGCTGTGCAGGGTCATAAGCAGCACCCGCTCGCCATCGCCGTCCACCCGGTCGATATCCGCCACAAGGGCCACCTCTTCCAGAAATTCGCTCAGGGAAGGCTCATCCTTCTCTTCCTCATAAGCCACCACCTTGCTGACCAGCTCCTCTATATTCTCAATGCGGTCAGCCGCGTCCTCCTCATCGGACTCCTCCAGCTCTTTCAAATACCCGGTGAGATCCAGCACATCCTTCACAAGCTCTTCCAGACTGTAAAACTCCTGCTTGCTGCGGAAACTCTGTATCATGGTGACAAAAGGTTTCAGCTTCCCGGCGCTCCTCCCGATTGTCACAATCTGATCCGCCTCCGTGAGGGCGTCAAAAAAGCTGATATTTCTCTCATCGGCATATTCCTGTACCCGCACAATGGTTGCCGCACCGATGCCGCGCCTTGGCACATTGATGATCCGCTTTACCGCCACGTCATCCTTGCCGTTGTCGATGGTTTTCAGATAGGCAAGCACATCCTTGATCTCCCGTCTGGAATAAAAGTTGGTGCCGCCGACCACGTCATAGGGAATGCCTTCCATGATAAACCGTTCTTCCAGAAGGCGGGCCTGGGCGTTGGTGCGGTAGAGTACAGCGCACTCCCCGTAGGAAACCAGCCCTCTCTTTTTCTTTCTGGCAACATCCCCGGCAATATATTCCGCCTCCTCATAAGCTGTGTCAAACTGCCGGAAACCGATGCGCGCCCCTTCCTGCTTGTCTGTCCAGAGCGCCTTGTCCTTGCGCCCCACATTGTTTTTGATCACCGCGTTGGCCGCATCCAGAACCATCTGGGTAGAGCGGTAATTCTGCTCCAGCTTGATCACGCAGGCGTCCGGGTAAACCTTCTCAAAGTCCAGAATATTGCGGATATTCGCCCCCCTGAACTTATAAATCGACTGGTCGTCATCGCCCACCACGCACAGGTTCCTGTTCTTAGCCGCCAGAAGCCGGATCAGCTCAAACTGGGCGGAGTTGGTATCCTGATACTCGTCCACCATAATGTAGCGGAACCTGTCCTGATAGGAGGCAAGCACCTGTGCATCCGCCTTGAAAAGCTCCACCGTCTTCATAATGAGATCGTCAAAATCCAGCGCGTTATTCTTCTTTAATGTCGCCTGATACTCACGGTAAGCCTTGGCAATCCTGCTGCCGTTATAGTCAAAACCGTTCTGCATCTCATACTCCTGCGGATCAATCAGTTCGTCCTTGGCGGAGGAGATTGCGCTTAAGATCGTGCGCTCCTTCAGCATTTTTGTGTCGATCTGCAGTTTCTTGCAGACCTCCTTCATAATCCCCTTCTGATCATCAGTATCGTATATTGTGAAATGATTGTCATATCCCAGCCGGTCTATGTAACGGCGCAAAATCCGCACACAGGTGGAATGGAATGTGGATACCCAGATCTGCTCCGCGCCGAAGCCCACGATCTTATCCACGCGCTCACGCATCTCCCCCGCCGCCTTGTTTGTGAAAGTGATGGCCAGAATATGATAGGGCGCCACACCCGCCCTGTCTATCAGGTATGCCACCCTATGTGTTAAAACCCTTGTTTTGCCGGAACCTGCGCCCGCCAGAATCAGGACAGGGCCGTCTGTCTGCATGACGGCCTGCCTCTGCCTCTCGTTCAAAGTATCGTATATGCTCATCTTAACTCATCCTCAAAACTGTGCGGAAAGTTCTTCTCACACTAGTATAGCTGGTTACCGCAGTTACCACAGAATTTCATACCCGTGGTCGGTGTGCCGCAGTTCGGACAGAATTTGGGCCCTTGTCCTCCCTGTCCCGCAGGCTGTCCCTGCGCCCCAGACGCCGGATTTGCGCCGCCCATATTCATCTGGTTCACCATCTGCTGTCCGATGGCCATGCCCATCTGCAGGCCGACCATATCGGAAGCCATTCCTGTGCCGCTGCCGCCCTTTCCGATGGAGTCCGCCGCCGCTATCTGCGTGTATCTGTTCATGTCGCCCACCATAGACTGCGCCGCCGCCTTCTCCTGCATCTTCCGTATCTCTTCCGGGTAGGAAAAACTCTCGATCGTAAAGCCTGAAATGGCGATGCCGAGCGACCTCATGTCCGCGTCCAGCTCGCTCTCAATTCCCTTGGCGATATTTCTCGCATCTGCCTGCAGGTTAAACATATCCCTGCCTTCTTTGCTGATCCAGCTCATCAGAAGCTGGTCAAGACTTGCGATGATGCGCTCCTTCACATCTCCCACCGTGTAGGTCTGTCTGATGCCTGCCAGTTTTTCAATCAGCACATCGTGAGCCGCCACCCTGCAGTTGAATGCACCGAAAGCCCGGATCGGCATACCTCCGGGAAGGCCGGGAGCCGGAAGATTGATGGCATTTTTCGTGCCCCATTTCACCATAAGCTCCTTGGTATTGATAAAGAGCACCTCCGCCCGAAGCGGCGTGCTGAACCCGAATTTGAAACTCTTTAACGTGGTGAGGAAAGGAATGATATCGGACTCGATATCGTAATCGCCATCCTCCACAAAAACGCCTTCCACTCTGCCATTATACAGGAAAATCGCATCCTGTCCCGGACGGATGATCAGCCGGGAACCTTTTTTGATCTCCTGGTTCTGAAACTTGTAAAACAGAACGCCTGACCCATTCTCGTTCCATTCAATAACACTTGAAAACTGATTCTTTAAAAACCCCATGTTTCCCTCCATTTTCTATCTGGCAACAGCAAGTTCATTATGTACCCGTTTCGCTCTGATTAAGCTGTTTTGCCTGACCGCTCAGTCCTTCTACCAGCCGCTCTACCTCCGTTACCGTCTTTGCATTGTTCTCACTCACCTGGAACGTTTCCTGCGAGTGGGCGGACACTTCCTGCATAACCGCTGAAATTGTCTGAATGCTCTCCACAATCACCCGGTTGGCCTCCGCAAGCTGTTTCACGGAACGATCCAGACGCCTGCTCTGCTCATCCACCTGCTCCGTGTCAGATGCAATCTTCTCAAAGCTGTCGGCCGCCTGCACTGCAGATCCGCTCTGCTGCCGATTGCTCTCCATCAGCTCCTCCACCGTGCTGGCAGCGGTTTTGAGTTTATCCGAAACACTTCGGATGACATCCGTAATCTTCACGGTCGCACCCTGTGTCTGATTGGCCAGGTTGGAAATCTCCGTCGCCACCACCGCAAAGCCTCTGCCGGCCTCCCCGGCACGCGCTGCTTCTATACTGGCATTCAAGGCGAGCAGGCTGGTCTGGCTTGCCACACTCGTAATCATATCTATGATGGTCTGCATATTGGCAGTATACTCCTCCAGCTCCTTCATCTCCTCCACGGCCTGGGTTCCCGCCTTCTCGGAATGCTCCATCTGTTCGGACAGCGTATGCAGGTTCTTTCTGCCAAGCTGTACACTGTCTTTCGTCTCCGCCATACGCTGCGTGATCGTTCCCATCACATCCACCATCTGGCCGATATGATTCTGAATTTCTTCCGTCTGCCCAAGCTGGTTCTGAACGGACTGCGCCGCCTCGTTGGTTCCTGTGGACACCTCCTGCATGGCGTTTCTTGTTTCCGCCACTGCATCCCCCAGTTCACGCATTTGTCCGGCCACATCCAGAATCCCCTCGGACATTTGTCCCGATATCCGCATCACACGCTCCAGCAGCGCGGAAACATTCTCCTTCTCCCGATCCAGCTCCTGCAGCTTGGACACATTGATCTTTTCCAGCGTCCGCGTGGAAAGATAGAGGAAAACCGCCACCAGCAAAAGAAGCGCCATGCGGATCTCATAGGTTGCCATGTCCTCAGCCCTGATCCCCCCGGACATGCCCTGCCAGATCAGAAATACCAGATTGATGACAAAGCCTGCTCCGCCTACCCATGCGCAGAGCTTCACATCCGAATAGAGAATGATCACCAGACAGAGCGGTATAATATAAGTAAAGGCAATCATATTGACTGTGGTAAATACGACAAAAAGATAAAAAAGACTGTATGTCACGCTTATCACATATTTCAGCCGCGTATCCGCAGGTTCCCGTCTGTACAGGAAAAATTCAAGCGCAATCGGCAGAATCGCAATCAGCGAAAATACCACATAGTAGCCTATGGTTCTGCTGCCTTTGAGCACCTCGATCAGATAAGCAGCCTCCAGCACAGCCACAATCACAGTATGGCAGGCAACCGCCATCTTATTCATCGCCCTCGCACCATCAAACGTACTCTTGTTATCCATATCCAGTCCCCCTTTTTCATCAATATAATGAATGAAAGCAAAGTCATGGCTAGTATATCATATGGTTTTGTACGCCGACAATACCCTTGATGTCATCCTTTTGGATTCTGTCACACTCTGTCATTTTTAAGGTATACATTGCAGTTTGGAATTGCCATTCCAGCTTCCTACCCTACCCCGATCACAATCCCGGCTATGATCACAGCGGCACAGACAAGCTTGTGCGTCGTGTTCTTTTCCTTAAAAAGATACCGTCCCGCCAGAATCGTCACCACACAGCCCGCCTGTTTTAAGAGCGTCATCATGGTAACCCGGCTTCCCTCCATTCCATTTGCCACGAAAAGCGCCCTGTCCGCAATGACGATCAACAGACTTAAGAGCCAGACCCACTTATTGCAGACTGCCCCTTTCCAGTCCACCGGCGTGCGGGAAATGAGAATGAAGAGCAGATAGAATACCGTCAAAAACAGCAGATACCAGAACTGCAGCTGGGAGCTTGTGATGTCCTTCATCAAAATTTTGTCAAGCAGACCCGAAACCGCGTTCAGCAGACAGGAGGCAAAGGCCATCACCACATACCTGATCTCCACGGATTCTCCTGCGCTCTTTGCCGCCTCACGCACGCTCTTCGGGTTATATTTTAACATAAGAAGCCCTGCCGACACAAGAAGCAGACCAATTACTTGAAAAGCGCCCAGTGTCTCCTCCAATACCGCCACGCCGAGCATGGTGGCAAACATCACGCGGGACAGGTCCAGCACACCGTAGAGGCTGATCGGCATTTTTTTGATGGCGCGGAAACTGCACATCCACGCGACAAAAATAACAAAGGACTTCATGGCAATGTAAAAGTAAAAACGCGGCTCCACCCCCATCGAAACCCCGGCGGATGGCAAAACCATCACAAAAGACAGGAAAGTATACATAAACAATACCTCTATGGTAGAGTTTTTCTCCAAAGCCTTCTTCTTGACGATCTCCCGCACGCCCTTTAAAACGCCATATAGCAAGACCAGCCAGATCCACATTTCTTTTGTACCTCCTGCCAGCATGAATGAGCGGAACAGAGTTGATACCCATTTTAACGCATAAAATAAGGAAAACCACGGATGTGCTGGTTTTCCTTCTCTGATCAAGAGAGCAGGCGAGGGGAATCGAACCCCCCTCCCAAGCTTGGGAAGCTTGTATTCTACCGATGAACTACGCCTGCAAACTTACGACTTATATAGTATACCATCTTATTGCAAAAAAGAAAAGCACTTTTTTCTCTTCCGCATAGACTATAGTAAAATGTCTTTTATGGATTGCCCGCAGGCTCCGGCAATCCGAGGAGGAACATGAAAAAAACAGGCAGTATATTACTGGCGGCGCTCCTGCTTATGGGCGTCCTCTGGGGCTGTGGAAACAAGCCCGCCGAAAGCGCTCCCGCCGCTTCCGGCAAGACTCCCGTAGTATTAAATGAAGTGGCGCACTCCATCTTCTACGCCCCCATGTATGTGGCGATTGAGGAAGGCTATTTTGCGGACGAGGGGATTGATTTAACCCTGATCACAGGTTTCGGCGCCGACAAAACGATGACCGCGCTCCTGACGGGTGAGGCCGACATCGGCTTTATGGGAAGTGAGAGCACCATTTACACTTACAAGGAAGGCGCCTCCGACTATGCAGTGAACTTCGCGCAGCTCACCCAGCGGGCCGGCAATTTTCTCGTGTCCAGAGAGCCCATCGAAGATTTCACCTGGGATATGCTCATCGGCAAGGATGTGCTCGGCGGCAGGGCTGGCGGTATGCCTGAAATGGTATTTGAATATATTCTGAAGAAAAACAACATCGATCCCGCAAACGACCTGTCCATTGACCAGAGCATCGACTTTGGTTCCACGGCGGCAGCCTTTTCAGGTGGGCAGGGTGATTTTTCGGTTGAATTTGAACCCCACGCCACTTCCCTGGAAGCCAAAGGTGACGGCTATGTGGTAGCCTCCCTCGGCGAAGACTCCGGCTATGTACCCTACACCGCCTTCTCCGCCAGAAAGAGCTACATCGAGAAAAATCCCGCCGTAATCGAATCCTTCACCCGCGCCCTCCAAAAAGGCATGGACTATGTGCAGACCCACACACCCGCGGAAATCGCAAAAGTGATCGCTCCCCAGTTTGCGGAGACGGATCTGGCCACCATAGAGACCATCGTGGCCAGATATGCCGCACAGGACACATGGAAGTCGGATCTTGTGTTCTCGGAAGACAGCTTCACCCTCCTGGAAAACATTCTGGAAGAGGCCGGAGAACTGGACGGCAGAGTGCCTTACGACGATCTGGTGGACACCTCTTTCGCCAAAAAAGTATTACAGTAATACCCTTTGCGCCTCTGTGCAGACGCGCAAAAACGCCCGGCTTCTCCGCCGGGCGTCTCTTCCTTTTTAATCGGCTGAAACCGATTATTCCCCCAAAAGTTCTTTCAAGGCATCCACCACAAACTGGTACTGTGTCAGCATCTCCTCCACTCCCACTTCCATCACCGAATAGTTTTCCTCGTTCACCGCCGTCTCCTGTTCTGCGGCAAGCTGTGACAGGTAAGTGGCTCCAATGGAGCGCATGGCATTTTTCAGCCCGTGCACCTCAATGCGGTAGCGCTCAAGATCTTTCTTTTCGTAAACGCTCCGAATCAGCGGGATCTTGTCCTTTCCCTCCACCATAGCTGCCCAGAGCACTTCCATGTAGATCTCCTCATCTCCTCCGCACAGTCTGATGCCTTCCTTCACATCAAAGCCTTTGACTGTCAGATCCTCAAACGACCGAATCATTCCCATTTTTACTTTTCCTCCTGACCTTTCCCCTTAATTCTTTTATCTCCGCCGCGTCTGTCCGTTATGCCGTCGATCATCTTCTCAACCAACAGCCTCTTGACATACACGTCGAAGCTTAACATACAGATGAAGGAGAAAATTTTCAAAAACTCCCGTTCTTCCGCAGGCGCGTCCTCAAAAGTGTTCTGGGCTTTCCGAAACTTTTCTTCCACATCTGCCTTTAAGACATCCTTCTGTTCCCGCTCCAATCCAAAAACTTCCTCATAAACGCGGGAAAGATCATACGCCTTTCCGTTCTTGAAAAAGCGGTCTGTGATCGGCTCTAAAAGCTCCTGGATATCGCTGATTGACAATATCCCCTTATAATAGTAAATAAAGATCAGAAGAAGTACATGATCCTTTGTATATTTTTTCTTAAAAGGCGGCGGAATCAAATCATTCTTGGCGTAATTGTTGATCATGGTCTTCGTCAGAATCTTGTCCGAAGCAGGATCCCTGGTCGTGTTTCTCAAATGGGACTCCATGAATGTCGTCACCTGATCCATATAGAGATCCATGTCAGGTATATCCTCTGCCTTAATATACTCGATCCTGTCCAGACTTTCCTGTATGCTGTTTAGCAGATCCTCTATATTGATCGTCATGTTCTACACCTTCCGTCACTCTTTGATTCTTATTATATAGTTTTCATATCTGACTGACAAGTATTTTATCATAACAGTTGCGCCGGACGGACGGTACCATTTGATCCTGTCCGTGATCTGCCGGATGGTTTACAAAAAGGGGGAACTGTGGTATATTCATACACAAAAATAGTAAAGTTTTAACGTATGAAAGTGTCATTCTTTTCTATATGGATTGGAGGAAGATTGAAAATTAAAATTTTCAATCGCGGGATTTGTGTCTGCGCGTTGCCTGCCACAAACTCGATTCATGCGGCGTCTCAACAAAGTTGAGACAAAAGCAGCGCAGAAATGGAGAAAACTATGAATAAAAAACTCAAAACCGATGCTGTTGATCATCTTTTTCAGGCCATCCTCTGCCTGCAGACGCAGGAGGAATGCTATGATTTCTTCGAGGATCTGTGTACCGTTAACGAGCTTTTATCCCTCTCCCAGCGCTTCGAGGTGGCATCCATGCTGAAACAGCACAGGACATATCTTGAAATCGCTGAAAAAACCGGCGCGTCAACTGCCACCATCAGCCGCGTCAACCGTTCCCTGAATTACGGAAATGACGGCTATGATCTGATCTTTGGCCGCCTCAACTCGTAAAAAAAACAGAAAAATTTTTATACACGAAATTTTCTGCAAAACCTTTCCCATATTGACACAAATTTGCAGGCTTGTTAGAATAACAAGTAGCAGTCAAATTTAACTTGTGCAGAGGGAATCAGATATGTATACTTGTCAACTCCATATTTATTTTGCAGGGCATCCCAGCCGCGCTTTGGACGTGATAAAAAAGATGCCTTCTCTAAAAAATTTTACCCATATTTTTTCCGAAAGTGACGAGGTGGAGGCTTCTTTGTCCCAAAAAGCGGACGCAATCATAGCCGATCTGTCTCATATGGAGATGCAGCCTGCTCTGCAGACCATTCTGACGAACCACCATGCTGGAACGCAGATTATTCTGCTTGCAGACAAAAAGCAGATGCAGATTCTCTGCTCAGACCCGGCGTTAAAAGATATTTCAGACATCTGGATTATGCCCATGTCTGACGATGAGATCCGCTTTCGTTTCCTGAGGTGGCAGCAAGCCATGCAGATGAGCAGGGATTTCTGGGAAACCAGCCACTTTCTTGAAGCAACGATCGATAACATTCCCAATCTGGTGTGGTACAAGGATAAGGACGGTGTCCATGAAAAAGTAAACAACAGCTTCTGTCAAGCGGTCAACAAGACCAAGGAGCAGGTACAGGGCCGCCGGCACGCCTATATCTGGGATGTGGAGGAGGACGATCCCATCTGCATCGAATCGGAACACCAGGTTATGAGCACAAGAAAGACACTGATATCCGAGGAGACCATCAAAGCCGGGGAAGAGATGAGAACACTTATGTGTTACAAGTCCCCCCTGTATAACTGGGACGGCACCGTCATGGGAACTGTCGGCATAGGCATTGACGTGACGCAGGAACGTGCCTATGAGCAGGAAATCATTCGCAAAAACCAGACGCTGGAAACGATCCTTGCCACCATCGACTGCGGCGTAATGAATCATAGTCTGAAGGATTCGCGCATTATCAACATCAACAGGGCCGCGCTCAAGATTCTCGGCTACGAAACCCCGGAAGAGCTGACAGCAGACGGCTTTGACCTGATCGCGCCGACCGTGGCGGATGAGGATAAGGAGCATCTGTGCAAAAGCATCCGTACCTTGAAAAAAGCGGGTGATACCGTCAATGTGGAATACCGCGTGCAGCACAAAGACGGCGAAATTCTCCACGTCATGGGCAACATCAAACTCTATGAGGAAGACGGAGAGCTGTTCTACCAGCGTTTTCTCTTGGATGTCACCGAACAGAAGCAGCAGGAGCGGAAAAACGCGAGACGGCAGATGGAGCTTGTGCAGGCTTTAAGCCGCGATTTCACCCTTGTGTGCTTCGTAGAGCCCGATACAGGCATGCTTGTTCCAGTCCGTACCGGTGAGCGTGAAGTGAACAATATCTTTGAAAATAAAATTTCCTTGAAAGAAAGTATGGAGCAGTACATAGAAGAATGGGTATACGAGGAAGACCGTGAAACGCTGCGGTACGCTATTTCTCTGGATACCCTGACAAAAGAGCTGAGTAAGAAACAGGTATACTCGGTCAATTACCGCAAACAGCAGGACGGCCAGATTATCTATTTCCAGATGAAGGCCGTTAGTGCAGGAGCGGAAGACGGCAGCCGCGGAATCGTTCTCGGATTTCGCAGCGTAGATGCGGATATCCGCCGGGAAATGGAACAGAACACACTGCTGGAAGCAGCCCTCTCCCAGGCCAACAGGGCAAGCAAGGCAAAGAGCGTATTTTTGTCAAATATGTCCCATGACATCCGCACCCCGATGAACGCTATCGTCGGATTTACAAATCTTGCTATCACACATATTGACCAGAAGGAACAGGTTTCGGAATATCTGAAAAAGATTCAGACATCCGGAAACCATCTGCTGAGTCTGATCAATGACATACTGGATATGAGCCATATCGAAAGCGGGAAAATCCATCTGGATGAAAAGCTTTGCAGCCTTCCCGAGATCCTGCATGGCCTGCGCAATATTCTGCAGGCGGATATTCATGCCAAACAGCTCGAGCTGCAGATCGATACGGTGGATGTTGTGGACGAAGATATTTACTGTGATAAGCTCCGCCTCAATCAGGTTCTTTTGAATCTGCTCAGCAATGCCGTAAAATATACGGGAGCCGGCGGTCATGTCAGCATGCGGATCACAGAAAAATCGGGCGCTCCTGACGGTTACGGCTACTATGAATTTTCCATCAAAGACAGCGGCATCGGCATGAGCCCGGAGTTCGTGGCGCATATTTTTGAGCCCTTCGAGCGGGAACGCAACAGCACCATCAGCAAAATCCAGGGAACCGGCCTCGGCATGGCCATCACGAAAAATATTGTGGATATGATGAACGGTTCCATTTCCGTAACAAGCGAACCGGGCGTTGGAACCGAATTTACAGTCTCCTTCTCTTTCCGTCTGCACACCGAAAAGAAAGAGTCTCTGGTTCTGCCGGAATTGAAGGACTGCAAGGCGCTTGTGGTGGACGATGATTTCAATACATGCGACAGTGTTTCGTATATGCTTGGCCAGCTCGGCCTGCATGCCGAATGGACGCTTTCCGGCAAAGAGGCAGTGCTGCGCAGCCACCAGGCCATTATGCGCAACACAAGCTATTCTGTGTATATCGTTGACTGGCTCCTCCCCGATATGAACGGTGTGGAAGTGGCAAGAAGAATCCGAAAGGAGACCGGCGACAACGTGCCCATTATTGTCCTGACCGCCTATGACTGGTCGGATATTGAGGTGGAGGCAAAAGAGGCAGGCGTAACAGCATTCTGTAACAAACCGCTGTTTTTATCGGAATTGAGTTCCTGTCTCCAATCTGTGCTGCGCCCGAAGTCCCCGGAGGAGGAGAACGCTGAAAAAGACCTCCAGCCTCGTCACACAGGGCGGATTCTGCTGGCGGAAGACGTGGAAATGAATCAGGAACTTGCAGTGGTGCTCCTGGAAAGTGCAGGCTTCAGCGTGGACGTTGCCGACAACGGGCAAATTGCCTTCGATATGATGGCAAAATCAGAACCCGGTTATTACCAGGCAGTGCTGATGGACGTGCAAATGCCTGTAATGGACGGCTACGAGGCAACCAGACGGATCAGAAATCTGGAAAATCATGCGCTTTCCTCCATTCCGATTATCGCAATGACCGCTAACGCCTTCACGGAAGACCGGGAAGAAGCCATCAAATGCGGTATGAACGGACACATTGCCAAACCCATCGATGTACAGGTTCTGTTCAAAACGCTGGACAATGTGCTGTAACCGAAAATAAACGGAAAAAGCCAAAAACAATGCTTTACATTTTATAAGATTTATGCTATCCTATGGGTGTTGTCAATCAACGTAATTTTTTAATATTTTTGGAGGTATCTACAATGAACAAAGGTACAGTAAAGTGGTTTAACAACCAGAAGGGCTACGGCTTCATCTCTGACGAGCAGGGTAACGATGTATTCGTTCACTACTCCGGACTCAACATGGAAGGCTTCAAGTCTCTCGAAGAGGGCGCAGAGGTTGAGTATGAAGTAGTAAACGGCGAGAAGGGACCTCAGGCCGTAAACGTAACAAAGTTATAAGAGCTTGCGCTTCTTATGACATCGATAATCAGTATCACGATGTGCCTGTTCTTAAATATAATGTTCTTAGAGTCAGCTTAGTAAGACTTTGTTATTTAGAATCAGCTATTGTTGTAACGGATTAGAGAAGAAGAAAAACCTGTCATACGGCAGGTTTTTTTCTGTTCTCTTTATTTGCTCTCCATGTAAGCCAGCACATCCTCAAAAGCCATCTCTCCGCCAAAAAGATCAAGCGCGCTCCCGATCGTCACATCCACTCTCCCTTTGCCAAGATCCCTCAGCTGATCCAGATCCGCAAAACTGTGCACACCGCCCGCGTAAGTAACTGGAATTTTTCCCCAGTCTCCCAAAAGCTTTGCCACCGGCGCCTCGATACCGGCGCTTTTCCCCTCTACATCCACCGCATGAACGAGAAATTCATCACAATATGCGGAAAGCTCATCAAGAACCTTCTCCGAAAGTTCCACCGAAGTATATTTCTGCCACCTGTCGGTCACAATATAGTATTGGCCTTCTCTGCTTCTCACACTCAGATCCAGAACCAGATTTTCCTTCCCGGTTTCCTTTACAAGCGCCCGCAGTCTGTCGTACTGTATCTGTCCTCCCGAAAAAACATAGGAGGTGACGATCACATGGCTTGCGCCTGCCTCCAAAAAAACTGCCGCATTCTCCGGCGTAATGCCGCCGCCCGCCTGCAGTCCCCGCGGGTATGCCGAGAGCGCCGAAAGAGCCTGCCTTTTCGTCTCCTCATAATACGGGGAGGATGCCGCGTTCAGCAGAATGATATGCCCTCCTTTGATCTCCCGTTCCCGGTAAAGTCCGGCATAGAAGGCAGCGTCCTGGCCGGACACAAAGTTTTCTGCCGCTCTGTCCCCCGCGTCCTTGAGGCTTCCTCCTACAATCTGTTTGACACTGCCGTTATGAATATCAATACAAGGTCGAAATTTCATAATTTTTCCTTTTCTTTTTTTCTGCGCAGAACCAGACTCGGAAATACTCCGTATTTCCCCGTTGTCTGGCTCTCTCCAAATAAACTGCCATAAAATCATGCTCTTGAACGCAAGCGTTCATCGCATATTTTTATAGCAATTTTCCTGGTTCTGCGCCGGATGCATATTTTCATTTCTATCTGACATAATAACATAAGAACAGGAAGTTTACCAAACATTCTGTTTAAAAAATTGCATGCGGAGAACCTCATGCAAAGGATTCAGCAATCGAGCAAAGGAGTGAAATTATGAAAAGATTTAAAACTTTACTTTTTGTCTCTCTCATGGTTCTGAGCATGGCTGCACTGACCGCCTGCGGCAGCAGAAACGCCGACACAAACACGGATAACGGCACAGGCACACAGAACGGAACCGGGACTGCCGGCACGGATACAGGCACGGACAACGGCACAGGCGCCGCCGACACAAATGACAACGGTACAGGTACCACAGACACCACCGGCACAGGAATGGATGACACAGATACCATCGGTACAGACACGGATACCAACGGCACAGGAATGAACGGCACGGATATGGATGGCACCCTGGATGATAATGACAATGTGAACGATGCCACGGCAGGCACAAACGGCACAAATGGCAGCTCTGTGGGCGGCGCCATCGGCGATGCGGTAGGTGATGCAGGAAACGCTGCTTCCGATATCATTGACGATGCCGCTACAGGCGTGGAAAACATGGTAGACGATATGACCGGCAACGACAACGCGGGCACATCCTCCAAAGTGCGCTAACAGAAATCACCGCCGGACGGCGGCGGTTGAGAAAACCAATCGCAGTTTCCTATACAGCGAAAAAGAGTTCCCGAGGCAGCGTCCCCGAGAACTCTTTCTTTTTATTCCTGTCAGAAACACTTTTCACTTCGCGAAGCAGCCTCTGCTGCGAGTGTTAGAAGTACTTTTCACGCTAACCTTTCTCAATCAATATGCCGTCCCTGTATGCCTGCAAAAGCTCCTCCAGCTGATGAATGCTCTCCCTTAACTCCGCGCCGGTCTCCGTATCCGCAATTTTCTGCCGCATGGCCGTTGTCTCCAGAATAAAGGAATCCGAAAAAATATCCGACTCATGGATGATGGCTGATTCCGTGGATTCAAAAGGCTCATGGGCCACCAGCCGCATCCCGTGGGAGTTCACCACCAGCGTATACCCGGCAATTCCCGTTTTGCCCTGATACGCCTTGGAAAACCCGCCATCGATGACAAGCAGCTTTCCGCCGCACCTGATGGGTGTCTCTCCCTTTTTGCGCTCCACAGGCACATGGCCGTTCACGATATGGGAATGGATCTCATCCAGACCAAATTCCTGCAGAATCCGATTCACCACCATCTCACTGTCAAGGAGTCTGTAATAGGCGTTCTTATGCTCCTGGTGAAGTTCCTTATCCTCCACCAGATACCGCTCAAAGGTGGCCATCTTATCCTTGCCGAAAACCGGGGAATTGGGGCCGGCCCAGATATACCAGATGATATCCTGACCCTTAAGCTTCTCCTTCAGATCATGGGAATAATAGCCTTTTCTGGCATAATGCTCCAGCACGTCATAGAGCTCCTTGCCGCTGTATTCCTCCCCATAAACGTTAACCTTATTGAAATTCCCCTCCTCATCCATAGGCACGCAGCCGTGGTAAAGCAGATTGGAGTTATACACCTTATAAAGACCGCCTTTGGAAAACAGAAAGCGCACATGTTTCTGAAGCTTTTCACATTTGACGAAAGCCTGCCGCAGCCGCTCCATCACCTGTTCTTCCTCCGCCGTAAGCTCATAAGGTCTGTTTCTGTTGATCGTCGGGAAATCCACGTCTTTTAGGGGATAGGAAACCCCGTCAAGCACAAGGGCCTTGTTCTCATAGTCAATGTGCTCCAGCAGCAGCCTGTCCTGCATGGCAAATTCCGGGCGTCTCATAATCAACTGCCCCTCCAGCTTAAACTGCAGGATAGCTATCGCCTTGTGCATCTTCATGTCCAGGCTCAGATCCTTGGTGTCGTAATCCGTGTTGTACTTGATGGCAAAAGCCCTGCAGTCCGCATCCTTATAGGCATCCAGCGCAAAAGTTGCCAGCGGAATCAGGTTGATGCCGTAGCCCTCCTCCAGCGTATCCAGATTTCCGTATCTGGCCGCCATGCGGATCACGTTGGCGATACAGGCAAGATGGCCGCTGGCCGCTCCCATCCACACAATGTCGTGATTGCCCCACTGCACGTCCACCGAGTGATACTGGCAGAGCGTGTCCAGAATGATGTGCGGTCCCGGTCCTCTGTCAAAGATATCCCCCACAATATGCAGATGGTCGATCACCAGACGCTGGATCAGATTGCTCAGCGCAACGATAAACTCCTGCGCCCGGCCAATGCGGATGATCGTGTGGATAATCTCGTTATAATAGGCTTCCTTGTCCTGCACCTCCGCCTTCTCCGTAATCAACTCCTCAATGATATAGGAAAAGTCCGCCGGCAGCGCCTTTCTCACCTTGGAACGGGTATATTTCGAAGAAACCCGTTTCGTGATCTGCACCAGCCTGTGCAGGGTGATCTTGTACCAGTCCTCAATGGAATCCTCATCCTCCTGCTGTGTGACGATATCCAGTTTCTCCTGGGGGTAATAGATCAGCGTCGCCAGGCTCTTTTTATCCTTGATGCTCAACGTGTTGCCAAACTCCTCGTCAATCTTCCTGCGCACAGAGCCGGATCCGTTTTTCAGGATATGGTTAAACTGCTCATACTCCCCGTGGATATCCGTCATAAAATGTTCCGTGCCCTTAGGCAGATTCAGGATCGCCTGCAAATTGATAATCTCCGTGGAAGCCGCCGCAATGGTCGGGTAATGTCTTGCAAAGCTCTTCAAATACTTTAATTCCAAATCGTCCATAAAACTCTCCTATAATGTTAGGGTTTATCCTATCACATCAGCCATATCGTATAATCCCGCCGATTTCCCTGCCAGAAATTTAGCCGCCTGAATGGCTCCTTTTCCGAATACCGCTTTCGAGTAAGCCCTGTGGGAGAACGTAACCACCTCATCCGCTCCCGCAAAGATCACATCATGGTCGCCCACAATGGTGCCGCCTCTGACCGCGCTGATGCCGATCTCCTTCGCGTTTCTCTTCTGTCTGACCTGGCTTCTGTCGTAAACATATTCGAAACTGTCCCCCATCTCCGCGTTGATGGAATCCGCCAGCGCCAGAGCCGTGCCGCTGGGCGCATCCAGCTTCTGGTTATGGTGTTTTTCCACGATCTCGATGTCAAAACCCGCCGGGGAAAGAACCTGGGCCGCCTCTTTTAAAAGTTTGAGCAGCATATTGATGCCAAGAGACATATTGGCAGATTTTAAAACCGCCGTCTTTTTGGCAGTCCGCTTCACCTTTTCAATCTGCGCTTCGGAAAGCCCGGTCGTGCACAGAACACAGGGCAGCTTTTTCTCCGCGCAGTAGTCTAACAGACCGTCCACTGCCGCCGCCACGGAAAAATCAATCACCGCGTCCGCATCCACCGTGCATTCCCCTATGCTCTGAAATACAGGATAGTCATTTTTCCCGCTGTCTGCAGCGTCAACGCCTGCCACAATCACAATCTCCTCATCCGCCGCAATCAGAGATGAGATCGTCTGTCCCATCTTACCGTTGCAGCCATGCATAATCACTTTTACCATACCGCCGTCTCCTTCCTCATTCTAAATTCACTGACATTACATAGCCAAAATTAAGATACATAAATTTCCTGTATGATGAAAACATCTGCCGGGGACATTTCCCGACAGACGTCTCGACATACTTTATGATACCGCAAACCATACCGTCATGCAAACGTGCATTTTGCTTCCTTCGATCAAAGAATTCCGTAATCCTGCATGGCTTTTTTCAGCCGCTCCACGTTTGCCGGCTCCATATCGGACAGAGGCATATGTAAGCCGCCCACTTCCCTGCCCATCAGATTAAGGCCCGCCTTCACAGGAATCGGGTTCACCTCACAAAACAGCGCATCGCAAAGGTCAATGGCGCGAAGCTGCTCTTTCCTGCTGCCCTCCACATCTCCGTCAAAAAACTTCTGACAGATTTCATGGGTCTGTCTGGGCGCTACGTTGGACAGGACAGAGATCACGCCGATACCGCCAAGGGACATGATCGGCAC
Source organism: uncultured Lachnospiraceae bacterium (assembly GCA_910579285.1). Taxonomy (GTDB): domain Bacteria; phylum Bacillota; class Clostridia; order Lachnospirales; family Lachnospiraceae; genus UBA3282. The sequence goes on from CAJTTT010000019.1 coordinate 51,611, forward strand.
AATCTGGTCGTCATTGCCGGAATACAGATCCACCTTGTCTCCCGCTAAGGACATGAGCTTGGCAATCTGGGAAATATTGCCGCTGGCTTCCTTGATGCCCACAATATTCTCCACCTCCGTGCACAGTCTCGCCGCCGTCTGGGGCTGGATATTACAGCCTGTGCGGCTCGGCACGTTGTAGAGGATGATAGGCAGCTTCACGGAGTCTGCAATCTTTTTATAGTGGGCATAGAGACCGTTCTGGGTCGCTTTGTTATAGTAAGGCGTCACCAGAAGCAGGCCGTCCGCACCGTACTTTTCCGCCTCCGTGGAAAGGTAAACCGCCGTCTCCGTACAGTTTGACCCGGTTCCCGCCACCACAGGAACCCTGCCTTTCACCGTCTCCACACAGAAACGGATCAGATCCAGATGCTCCTCATGGGTCAGCGTGGAGGATTCCCCTGTCGTGCCGCAGACGATGATCGCGTCCGTCCCCCCTTCGATCTGGAACTCCACAAGCTCCGCAAATTTTTCGTAGTTGATACTCCCATCCTCGTGAAATGGGGTGACAATCGCCACGCCCGCTCCCTTAAATATCGCCATGAAAATCTCCTTTCTGTTGTCTCTGACATAAGCAGATTCTATACACCGCACATACGCGGAAAGAGCCGGCCACACAGGGCCAGCTCATAAATCTGCCGTTTCCGGTCTGGATAGCGCCCCATCTTATCGATGACAGTCATACAGCTCTTAACTGCATGCCCAAGGTAAAAACGCACAGGCCGTCTCCCCTTTCGGCGTCCTCTCCTTTCGGGGCATTTCCCCTGTGCCTGTCACATCCATGCCCGTACTGATAGATAACGCAACCTCTATCAAACTTTATAATGTTATAGTCAACAACATGAACAATTTTGCTTTCTGCCTTACAGAAATGGTTATGCTGCTTACTATGGTTCATCATAGCACCCGGGCACATCTGTGTCAATCCCATATCTTAAAATGCATGGTCTCAACTTTCGTCACCTGATCCGCAAGCGCGCAGACCCTGTCGTTCAAAGTGATGCCCGTCATAATAATATCCATCTCCTCCGGCTTCCCCGAAAGCAGATTCTTAAGCTCCTCCACCGTGATAATACCGTTGTCTATCAGCCCAAGAACCTCATCCAGAATCAGCAGGGTGCATTCCCCCGTATTCAGGATTTTCTTGGCGAAGTTCAGGCCATTTTTGATGTTACGGCCCTCCTCCTCCTTGCGCTCATCGGAAAGATGTGAAAAATCCTCCTCGGACTTCTCAAAGCGGAAGATCTTGATCTCCGGCTCCAGACGCTTCACAAACTCCGACTCCGTCAGGCCCCTTCCCTTCAGGAACTGTATGATGACGACATATTCCCCTTCGCAGGCTGCCTGAATCGCGCGGCCCAATGCCGCCGGAGATTTTCCGTGCCCCTCCCCGCTATATATCTGAATCCTGCCTTTTTCCATAGCCAGCACCCCGTATTTCCTTATTTAAATACTTAAATTCAGAATAGCACAATCCTTCTGGGGATGCAAGTCTCACTCCTCCTCCACCAGCTCCAGCTTGCTGACAGAGACCTCATAGGCGATCCGCCTCTCCAACTGTTCCTCCGACAGTTTTTTCATATATTCACGGCTCTGGATCCTGCCCCAGATGGCACAGCGGCTCCCCACCTCAAAACTGCTGGCAAACCTGGCGTTTCGTCCCCAGCAGATGCAGGGTATGTAATCCGATTTGCCGTAAGGCCTGTTTACCGCCAGAAGCAGATCGGCAATCTCCCTCCCCAGCGGCGTCTTTCGATAAACCGGCGCTTTACAGATATAACCGTCCAAAAAAATCTGGTTTGTCTTCGCCCCTTCCCCGATATCGTCCACAAATTCAATTTCACGCGCAAAAACCGACAAAACCAGCCTGTTCTTTCTCTCCTCATGTCTGTTATAAGAGCGGAACTGTCCTGTGATGCATATCTTCAATCCCTTGTAGTCCTCAGTCACGTCAATGAGCCTTTCAGACACCATCACAGGTATGATATCAGTTGACTCACTGAGTCGATCCACGCTAATATCCACCATATAAAATCCCTCTCCAAAAATCTCGTGGCTGAAAGAAAAATCGCTCACGATCTCCCCCATAACCGCCACCTGGTTGTTTTCAATTACCTTATCCGTCATGTTTTCCTCCATTCTGCTCAAGTATTTCAACGCCGTACAGAGTCTGGCCCTGAACTGTTATTGTATTATCAATATATAAGATACAGAGGGAAAATAGAACTGTTAGGGGTCGCGTGACTTGCCAGAAGAGGTTGCAGGTGTTATAATCTTCGGGGTTATTGAGATGATTCCCCGATTACCTTACAACAAACAGGATAGAAAACAGGAAAGGCGCAGTATTATATGAGACAGGCAAGAGAAGATGTGAGAAATATAGCAATTATCGCCCATGTGGACCACGGCAAGACCACCCTGGTGGACGAGCTTTTGAAGCAGAGCGGTGTTTTCCGGGAGAACCAGGAAGTGGCGGAGCGCGTCATGGACTCCAACGACATTGAGAAAGAGCGCGGCATCACCATTCTTTCCAAAAATACCGCCGTCACCTACAAGGGCACCAAAATCAACATCATTGACACCCCCGGCCATGCCGACTTCGGCGGTGAGGTGGAGCGCGTGCTGAAAATGGTGGACGGCGTGATCCTTGTGGTGGATGCCTTTGAGGGACCGATGCCCCAGACGAAATTTGTGCTGAAAAAAGCGCTGGAGCTGGATCTGTCCGTGATCGTGTGTATCAACAAATGCGACCGCCCGGAAGCAAGACCGATTCAGGTTGTGGATGAGGTACTGGAACTTTTCATGGATCTGGACGCAAATGACGAGCAGCTCGACTGCCCCTTCGTCTACGCCTCCGCCAAGACCGGCACCGCCACCACACAGCTTACCGTCAAGGGAAAGGATATGACCCCCCTCTTTGACACCATCATTGAGCACATTCCCGCGCCCCAGGGCGATCCCGATGCGGGCACACAGATTCTGGTGAGCACCATCGACTATAACGAATATGTGGGCCGCATCGGCGTCGGCAAAGTGGACAATGGCTCCGTCAAGGTCAACCAGGAAGTGGTCATTGTAAACCACCACGATCCCGACAAGCTGAAAAAAGTCAAAATCAGCAAACTTTACGAGTATGACGGCCTGGACAAGGTGGAAGTGAAGGAGGCGGCGATCGGCGCCATTGTGGCAATCTCCGGCATTGCGGACATCCATATCGGCGACACCCTCTGCTCCACTGACGATCCAAAGCCGATTCCTTTCCAGAAAATTTCGGAGCCCACGATTGCCATGCACTTTTGCGTCAACGACTCCCCCCTTGCAGGCAAGGAAGGCAAATATGTCACCAGCCGCCATCTGCGCGACAGGCTTTTCAGAGAGCTTAACACGGACGTGTCCCTGCGTGTGGAAGAGACCGAAACCACGGAGGCCTTCAAGGTGTCCGGCCGCGGCGAGCTGCACCTTTCCGTGCTGATTGAAAATATGCGCAGGGAAGGATTCGAGTTTGCCGTGAGCAAGGCGGAAGTGCTGTACAAAACCGATGAAAATGGCAAGAAGACGGAGCCTATGGAACTGTGTTATGTGGATGTGCCGGAAGAATTTTCCGGGACAGTCATTGAAAAGCTGAGCCAGAGGAAGGGAGAGTTAAAAAATATGGGCATGGCATCCGGCGGCTACACCCGTCTGGAGTTTTCCATTCCCTCGAGGGGGCTGATCGGCTACCGGGGCGAATTTTTGACAGACACCAAGGGCAACGGTATTATGAACACCATTTTTGACGGCTACGGCCCTTACAAAGGCGATATCCAGTACCGCAAGCAGGGCTCCCTCATCGCCTTTGAGGCGGGCGAGGCGATCACCTACGGCCTCTACAATGCCCAGGAGCGCGGCACCCTCTTCATTGGCCCCGGCGAAAAAGTGTATTCCGGCATGATTGTCGGGCAGAACGGCCGTGGGGAGGACATCGAGCTGAATGTCTGCAAGAAAAAGCAGCTCACCAACACCCGCTCTTCTTCCGCGGACGAGGCTCTGCGGCTCACACCGCCCAAAGTTTTAAGTCTGGAGCAGGCGCTTGAATTTATCGACACCGATGAGCTGCTGGAGGTGACGCCCGAAAACCTTAGAATCCGCAAAAAGATTCTGGATCCGACACTGAGAAAGCGGGCTGCGATTTCTGCGGCAGCGAAGAAATAAACGTAACGACGGGTCCGCAGTCAGACTCGCAAATTCGTGCATACGCACTCTCCG
>CAJTTT010000019.1:55904-70163 GCA_910579285.1 uncultured Lachnospiraceae bacterium
GTCCTGACCTGCCATCTCCAATCTCTCCAATAAATCAAGCTTGTCTAAAAGGTTTACATTCAATTCCTTTTCACCCGGCATTCCATCACCCACTTTCATAATCGACACAACCGCTACCATTTTATCATAACAGGCTGCGCCAAAAGTGTAAAGTACACGTCAGATCCCCAGCACAATCTCCGCCACGCGGAAATAGATCAGCAGGGAAATTGCATCCACAATCGTCGTAATAAACGGGCTTGCCATCACCGCCGGGTCAAGCCCGATTTTTTTTGCCAGCATGGGAAGTGTGGAGCCGACCATCTTTGCCACGATCACTGCCATCAGCAGGGTAAGGCATACCACAAACGCCACCTGTACACCCACCTGGTCAAAGAGCATCAGTCTGACAAAGTTACAGACCGACAGGGTCAGACCGCACAAAACCGCCGTGCGGATTTCTTTCCAGATCACCATCAGCCAGTCGCTAAACTCGATCTCTTCCAGGGAAATACCGCGGATGATAATGGCGGATGCCTGTCCGCCCGCGTTGCCGCCGGTATCCATAAGCATGGGAATAAAAGCCGTCAGCACCACATAGCGGCTCAGCTCATTCTCAAAAGAGGTGATAATGCTTCCCGTGAAAGTAGCCGAGATCATCAGAAGCAGCAGCCACGGAATCCTTTTTTTGTAGGCGTCAAACACCGTCATTCTCAGATAAGGCTTATCGGACGGCATCACAGCCGCCATCTTCTCGATATCCTCCGTGGTCTCCTCCTCCAGAATGTCCACCACGTCATCCATCGTGATGATCCCCACCAGCCTGTCCTCGTTATCCACCACAGGCATGGCGGTAAACTCGTACTTTTTGAACTGTCTGGCAACCTCCTCCTGATCCATCAGAGTATGAAGGGATACCACGTTTCTGTGCATCATCTCGCCGATCACGGCGTTCGGGTCACTCAGGAGCAGATAGCGAAGCGCCACCGTTCCCACAAGCGTCCGCTTATAATCCAGCACATAACAGATGTTGATGGTCTCGCTGTCAAGCCCTACTTTGCGGATTCGGTCGATGGCCTGGGCCACTGTGTAGTGTTCTTTCAAATCCACATATTCCACCGTCATAATGCTGCCCGCAGAATCCTCCGGGTAGCGCATCAGATGGTTGATGGCCTGCCTGGTATCCGGGCTGGTGTTGGCAATCAGACGCTTCACCACATTGGCCGGCATCTCCTCCATCAGTTCCTTCGCGTCATCGGACATCATGTTGTCAATGATACGCGCCGCATCCTTATCTGACAGGGAGGTAATAATGGACTGCTGTCTGTCAATCTCCAGATAGGAAAAAACGTCCGCCGCCGTATCTTTTGGCAGAATGCGGAAGATTTTAACGACCTCTTCCTCCTCCATCTCCTCCATATAATCGGCGATATCCGCGTCATTCAGCTCCTCAATGATCTTTCTGAGACTGGTATACTGCCCCCTTCTGAGAAGCTCCCTGATCTCTTCCACGCCAAAATTGGCATAGTCATTTATGATTCTGTCAGCTCTGGTCTGTTCAGCTGTCATTTCCCGATTCGTATTTTCACCCATAGCATGCCGCCTTTCCGCCGGAGAACCGCATCCAGACGGCCGGGCTTGTGTCAACCAGGCCTGCTTTCGGAAGCCGCTTCCGCGCTTTTACATTTATAATAGAAAGGATCTGAGGCGCTTACCTGCGCTGCGCCGGCAGTAGCCTCCGTAATGTCCTTTATCAGTTTATCCTTCTCCTCAAAGGGCACATGGAATCCAAGGGATACCTGCTGTGTATAGACCGATTCTTCTATCGGAATCCCCCGCTGTCCCAAAAGGTACTGGATCCTGCCGATTCCGTTATAGTCTGTCTCCACCTTAAGAGTGTACCCGTATCTCATCACAGCCACACGGCTGTCCGCAATTCCCGCCTGCGCCGCCTGCGTATAAGCGCGCACAAGCCCGCCGGTACCAAGAAGCGTACCGCCGAAATATCTGGTCACCACCAGCGTCAGTCCACGAATGCCGGAGCCTGTAAGCACCTCCAAAATGGGTCTGCCCGCCGTGCCGGAGGGTTCCCCATCGTCCGAATACCGCACGGTCTCCCCCTGCTCCCCTATGATATAGGCGTAGCAGTGGTGTCTGGCATCCCAATAGCGCTTCTTCTCAGCCTCGATAAAGGCAGCCGCCTCCTCCTCTGTGTGAGTGGCCTGCACATGGGCGATAAAGCGGGATTTCTTCTCTACAATCTCCCCTTCGCCCCCATATTCAATAATTTTATACGGTGCATACTTATCCATGTAACCATCGTTGCACATTTCTCCCGCCAGTGCAAGTATAAATATGCACAGAATCGTAAACAATTCTTAATAAAGCATAAAAACCTTTATTTACCAGAGGAATTTTGCTATAATCGTCACAGGCCGGACAGATTCTGGCCGATTGTGAAAAGTTTGACGATATCGGCATTTACGACTATGACAGCAAGTCGAGGAGGCAGTACCCTATGAACTACGGCAAAAAGGGCGTCCGCAAAAAACAGCAGGCGCTTCATTCTACAGGCAAAAAATGGAGCAGGAAGGTAGCTTTTGCCTTTGTGCAGGTATTTCTGATCGCCATGATCGGCATCTGCATTGTCGGCGCAAGCGCAGGCATCGGCGCCTTTAAAGGTATTCTGGCAACTGCGCCGGACATCAGCAACATTGACGTGACACCCTCCGGTTTTTCCACCTTTGTGTACAATATCGAGGGAACTCAGATCAAGAAACTGGTCTCTACCGACGCCAACCGCATCCCGGTTTCCATCGACATGGTTCCGCAGGATCTGAAGGACGCTTTTGTAGCCATCGAGGACGCCCGTTTTTATGACCACAACGGCATCGATATCAAGGGTATCATCCGCGCGGGCGTGATCGGCATCCAGAAGCGGCATTTCTCCGAGGGCGCCAGCACCATCACCCAGCAGCTCCTCAAAAATAACGTCTTTACGGACTGGACTTCCGAGGATTCCTGGGCGGATAAATTCAAGAGAAAGTTTCAGGAACAGTACCTGGCTCTGGAACTGGAAAAGGTCATGGATAAAGACTCCATCCTGATCAATTACATGAACACCATCAATCTGGGGTCTAATACGCTTGGCGTGGAAGCCGCATCCAGGCGGTATTTCGGCAAGCATGTAAACGAGCTCACTCTGTCCGAGTGTGCAGTGATCGCAGGCATCACACAGAACCCGTCCCGCTATAACCCCATCACACACCCGGATGAGAACATGAAACGCCGGAAAAAGGTGCTGGACGATATGTTGGAGCAGGGTTATATCAGCGCGGAAGAACACGAAGACGCACTTGCCGATGATGTCTATTCCCGCATCCAGGTGGCAGACGCCAAAAATGAAGACAACGCTGTCAGTACATATTTCGTGGATGCGCTGACGGACGACGTCATGGAAGATCTGATTGCTGCCGGTTACAACGAAACGCAGGCCTACACCCTGCTCTACAGCGGCGGTCTGAAAATATACTCCACCCAGGATCCTAAAATCCAGGCAATCTGTGACAGCGCTTTTGCGGACGAAAGCAATTTCCCCGCAAACACCAAATGGTACCTGCATTATGAGCTGACCATCGACCGTGCAAACGGGGACCGGGAAAATGTCAGCACGGAAATGTTCCGCAGCTACTGGAAGGAAAACCGTTCGCCCAGCTATAATCTGATCTACACCTCGCAGGAGGAGGCTTATCAGGATATTGAAGCGTACAAAGCCGATGTGATGCGGCCAGGCGATGAAGTCTTCGGTGAAAACATCAACCTGACCCCTCAGCCTCAGGTTTCCCTCGTCGTGGAGGATCAGAGCACGGGGTGTATCGTGGCTATGGTCGGCGGCCGGGGCGCCAAAACCGCCAGCCGTACCTTAAATCGTGCCACCGATACAACCAGACAGCCGGGTTCCACCTTCAAGGTGGTGTCCACTTACGCACCGGCTTTAGACAGCGCAGGACTCACTCTCGCCACAGTTATGAATGACGCGCCTTTCAACTACGCCACCGGGCGGCCCGTAGCCAACTGGTACGGCGAGACATACCGCGGGCTTTCCTCCCTCAGGGACGGCATCCGCGACTCCATGAATATCGTGGCCGTGAAGACACTGACGCAGATCACACCTCAGCTCGGTTTTGATTATCTGAGAAATTTCGGCTTCACCACCATTGTGGAACGTGAGGAGATCAACGGGGAGATCTTCTCGGATATCCAGCAGACTACCGCTCTCGGCGGTCTCACTCATGGTGTTACGAATGAGGAACTCAACGCCGCCTACGCCTGCATTGCAAACGGCGGCACTTATATCAAGCCGAAACTTTACACGAAAGTTTTGGATCACGACGGCAATATTATTTTGGACAATACCATGCCAAACTCCAAGCAGGTGATCAAAGAAACCACTGCCTTTCTCCTGACGGACGCTATGGTCGATGTGGTCACAAGCGGCACAGGCGGATCGGTTAACTTCGGCAATATGGCCATCGCCGGAAAGACGGGCACCACTTCCGATTACAACGATGTGTGGTTTTCGGGCTACACGCCTTACTACACGGCTACTACCTGGGCGGGCTTTGACAACAACGTGAAACTGTCCGGCGATGAGAAAAATCTGGCAAAAAAACTGTGGCGCGCCGTGATGTCACAGATCCATGAGGAACTGCCCAGCGAGTCCTTCAGCGTTCCTTCCGGCATCGTAACTGCAACCGTCTGCGCACGGTCCGGGAAACTGCCCATTGCAGGGCTCTGTGACGGGACGCTTCGCACGGAATATTTTGCAGAGAATACCATTCCTTCCGAAACCTGCGATGTGCACTACGCAGGGCAGATCTGCCAGTACAGCACGCTTCCGGCCAGAGAGTTCTGTCCCTTCAAAGTGGAGGGTGTGGTTGAGCTGACGCCGATCGAAAATGCAGCCCTGCAGAGCGGATCCCCCACGGCCACAACGGAAGTAGTAAACGAGGACGGTTCCGTCAGCAGTGTGCCTGTACCTGCACAGCAGACCAATATGTGCCCCCATGACGAAGTCTTTTTCGCCACACCCGGATTTGAGGGAACAATCGAGGCACAGCGGGCCGAAATAGAACAGCGGAATGCCGCGGCCGCCGCAGCGGCTGCACAGGCTGCGGCAGAAGCTGCCGGACAGGCGCCGCCGCCGGAACAGCCCCAGCCAGAGCAGCCGCCTGCACAATAACAAATTGAGCTTCGCTCAATTGCGAGATCCGCTTCGCGGACTCGAAAAAACAACGAGCGCGTATGCGCTCGTTGTTTCATATACCCTTTACTCTTCTGATTTTCTCCTCCAGATCCTCAATGCCTGTCTTTGCATTGCTGACTGCCCGGCACATCGCCTCGTACTCCGGCCCGGGTTCCAATCCTTCTTTTTCATAATATAATCTGCCAATTTCCATATAATTCTTTCGGATTACATCCTCACAGGTACTGATCTGTCCTCTCAGATTCGCAATCTCAGCCAGATCCTTCGCCTTACCCGTCACTTCTTTTCCCTTAGAAGTGATGGTATCTCCAATCTTTTCAAAAAAATCCATATATACTCCCTTCTGCGCCCGCTTTGCAGACGACTGGCCTTTTCTAATCTTAATTATAGTGTCATCAGACGTAAAATGGAACCACCTGTCATTCTTTTGTCCATCTATTTCACAAACTGCCTATTCATAGCTCCGCACCAGTTCCGCTGCGATATGCTCTGCCAGAATGCGATACCCCGCCTTGTTCGCATGTACGCCGTCCGGCATGTAATCCGCCACGACATCCGCGTCATGGGAATCCAGTATATTGGAATTGTACAGATCTATCACCTTAATATCGTAAGCCGCAGACAACGTCAAAATCACATTTGCTACATTCTTCTGGGGCAGCAGATAGGTCCGCTCCCGCATCAGATAATCCTGTAAAATATTCGGCAGCGGCGTGACGAAAAAGATATCCGCATCAGGATAATTCTCCTTCAGTCCACGCATCAGCTCATCCAGATCCCCGCAAAATGTCCAGGGCCTGCGTTCCGTAAAATTGCCAAATTCTTTCTCAGACAGGCAGAAACCATCATTGGTGCCGCCCATGACAATAATGATGTCCGTATCTTCCGGGATCTGTTTATAGCGCTCCACAAAGGCATCCGACCAGTACCGCCCGATGGAAGAGCCGCCGATCCCCAGATTGTATACTTCCTCCGCTCCAAGCAGCTCCTTCAGCACAGCGGGATATGAGTAAGAAAGATACCCTGCTTCCCCTTCCAGATTGGCCGCCGCCGTAATGCTGTCCCCCAGACAGGCAATTTTCTTCCCGGAAAAGTCCACACACCGCTCCTCCAGACATGCCTGATCCTCCCAGTTAACCAACAGCGTCTCCTCCAGGGAACTTCGGATCTGTCTTCGCTGGGCCAGCGTGACCGCGGGAGAAATCATCTCCAGTTTCGGCAGCAGATCCAACATATTCCCGGACAATGTCCCATTTCCAGATATCGTTGTATTTTCAGAGACGGCGCCGTTGCCCGATACACTCAGACTATTATCTGATACACTGGTCATATTACCTGACACGCTCATTCTATTTTCCGATACACTGGCCATATTACCTGACACGCTCACTCTATTTTCCGATACACCGGCCATATTACCTGATACGCTCACTCTATTTTCCGATACGCTTATGCGATTACCTGACCCCCCGATCGTACTGCCAGATATCGTATCGCCATCCTGCCAGCCAGATGCGCGCCCGGACAGCGTATCACCGTCTGGCGTTTTCTCACCCGTTCCTTGATCGGTCCGGCTCCCGTCTTTCGACGGATTTACCGTATTGCCCGACCAGCTTTCGGCTTCCGTGGAGCTTACCGCATTGCCGGAAATATACAGCATATTTTCCGACACCCCCTGCGCCTCCGAGATATCCAAATTTCCCGACATGCCGCTGGCATCAAAATCCATCATTACAGAAACAGGAACCGCCTCCTCGGAATCCACACGGATTTCTTCCAGAAACTGTCCCAGTTTTTCACGATCCCCGGAAAGCTCCTGGATCTCCTGGCGCATCTCCTGTACCCGGTCATGGGCTTCCCTGTTTCTCGAGAGCACTTCCTCCTGGAGTTTGATTTCCGATTCGACCTGCTTATCTACTATATAGTTATCATACAGCCGCATCCCTACCGCCGCCACAAGCACAGCTATCAGTGAAAGGATCACGACCGCCAATATTTCATTTATTCTTCTCATTCTAATCTCTGTCTGACAATCTCATAAGCTAAAATCCCCGCCGCCACAGAGGCATTTAGGGAATCAATATCTCCCCGCATGGGAATCTGCGCAGTCATATCACATTTTTCCCTGACAAGGCGGCTTACGCCGTTCCCCTCCGCACCGATCACAAGGCCGATTGGACCCTTTAAATTTAATCCGTACATGGACGTACCATCCATATCCGCGCACACAAACCAGAGTCCTTCCTTTTTCAGTTCCTCGATGGTCTGACCCAGATTGGTCACTTTCGCTACCGGCGTATAATTCAGCGCGCCTGCTGAGGCTTTTGCCACTGTAGCCGTCAGACCCACTGCCCGGTTTTTCGGAATAATGACGCCGTGCGCCCCCGCCTGATTTGCCGTTCGGATGATGGCTCCCAGATTGTGGGGATCTTCAATCCCGTCCAAAAGCAAAATAAAGGGTTCTTCCCCCTTGTTCTTTGCCTTCTGCAGGATATCAGAAACTTCCGCGTAACCGTAAGCCGCCGCAGACGCGATCACGCCCTGATGCCTGCCTGTCTCAGACATCTGGTCCAGCCGCTCCTTCGTCACATATTTGACAGGCGTTCCCTGCTTGGACGCCTCCCGCTTAATGGTCATAACCGGCCCATCCTTACAGCCGTCAAGCACATAGAGCCTGTCTATGGTACGGCCAGCCCGAAAGGCTTCAATCACGGCGTTTCTGCCCTCTATGATTCCTGTATTTTCTTCCAAATTATGTAAACCTCTCTTCCTGTTACAGCCGTTCTTCCTTTCTTTCACGGCCTCGTTCAAACTTGCAGCCGCTTGTTTTTCTTATGCGGCTGTCATATCTCCATCTCCACGAGCGCAATTGCCTTTTTGATCAGCGTGAGCATCCGTTCCTGCTTTCCCGTCAGATACAGATACCCGCACAGCGCCTCGAAGCCCGTCGCTTTCCGATACTCGATGACGGTGGCGTTCTTTGCCGTTGTATAAGATTTTGCATTTCTTCCACGCTTGTAGACCGTCTGCTCTTCCGGCGTCAGTTCCTCCATCATAGCCTCGATCATCCGCGCCTGGATGCGCGCGTTCACATAGGTAACCGTCTTTTTATGCAGTTTGTTGGCAGAGGTATTGCCCCGCTCTACCACCACAGTGCGGATCACCAGATCGTAAACCGCATCTCCGATGTATGCCAGCGCTAACGGCGAGTAAGTGCGTATGTCAATCTCCCTGCAGGCAAAATCCCGCTTGATTGCCTCAAGAATCGTCAGGCTCTCTTCCATTTCACACCCTCGCGCGTATCTTCCAGAATAATACCCTTTTTCAAAAGCTGGTCACGGATCTCATCCGCCCTGGCAAAATTTTTCGCCTTTCTTGCTTCCTGCCGCTCCCGGATCAGTGACTCAATTTCCGAATCCAGTATCTCCTGCCCACGCTCCACTGAAAGCCCGCAGATATCCATCAGCTCTACGATCTCATCCTTAAGCGCACGGATATAAGCTGCGCTTGCTCCCTCGCCGACAGAAGTATTGGCAAACTTTACCAGTTCAAAAATGGCGGATATGGCATCTGCCGTATTAAAGTCATCATCCATCGCCTCGTCAAACTTTTTCATAAAATCCTTCGCCTGCAGGAGCGTTTTCTCCTCCTCGCCGCTCAGTTCCTGCTTATGGGCCTTCTCCAGCAGGAAATTTAAATTGGAAACGCAGGTCACGATACGCTCCAAACCGTTTTTCGCAGCCTCCATCAGCTCCGCACTGAAATTTAAAGGGCTTCTGTAATGAGCAGAAAGCATAAAGAACCGCAGCACCTGCAGATCATACTTTTCACTGATATCGCGCACCGTGAAGAAATTACCGAGTGATTTGGACATTTTCTTATTGTCAATATTTAAGAAGCCGTTGTGCATCCAATACTTTGCAAAGGGTCTGCCATTGGCTGCCTCCGACTGGGCAATCTCATTCTCGTGATGGGGAAAAATCAGATCCTCACCGCCCGCGTGAATGTCAATCTCCTCTCCCAGATACTTCTTGCTCATCACCGAACACTCGATATGCCAGCCAGGCCGTCCTTCACACCAGGGTGACTCCCAAAAAGGCTCGCCCTCCTTCTTCGGTTTCCAGAGCACAAAATCTAAGGGATCCTGCTTCTGCTCTTCACCAGACACTAACAGGGAGCGGCCTCCGCTCCTCAGATCGTCCAGATTTTTATGGGAGAGCTTTCCGTATCCCGGAAAACTTCTCGTCTTAAAATAAACGGTGCCGTCCTGCGCCGCGTAGGCGTGTCCCTTATCAATCAGCGTCTGTATCATCTCGATCATGCCGCCAATCTCGCAGGTCGCCTTTGGGTGGGTTGTGGCAGGCTTCACATGCAGCGCCTCCATGTCCTTTTTGCACTCCGCGATGTAGCGTTCTGAAATCACGGAAGGATCGTTCCCCTCCTCGTTGGCCTTCTTGATGATCTTGTCATCCACATCTGTAAAATTGGACACATAATTGACTTCATACCCCCTGTGCTCCATATAGCGGCGCACGGTGTCAAACACAATCATGGGTCTTGCATTTCCGATATGAATCAGGTTATAAACCGTAGGTCCGCACACATACATGCTGACCTTTCCCTCCTCAATCGGCACAAACTCCTCTTTTTTCCCAGATAATGTATTGTATACTTTCATAATCTCCTCCTGCCAAAGCAGCCTGCATTTCGCTTCTGCCCGTCATTTTAGTTATGTCAACCTATTTCTTTCATTTTATCATTTACCCCGCGCTTTTCTCTGCGCAGACTTTTCAACTCCTGTTCCAGATCAAGCAGCCTGTTCGTCAGTTCGGCATTGGCCCGCTGCAGACCCATGATGTCTTCCCGAACCGGATCCGGCAGATGGGTCTGATCCAGCTCTTCCTGAGGCAGCGCCATATTGTCTCGCTTGACTACGCGCCCGGGTACGCCCACCACTGTGGATCCAGGCGGCACTTCATTGAGCACCACGCTGCCCGCTCCGATCTTGCTGTTGTCTCCAATTTTGAAAGAACCAAGCACTTTCGCACCTGTGCTGATCATCACGTTATTGCCGATGGTAGGATGCCTTTTCCCCTGCTCCTTACCCGTGCCCCCAAGTGTCACACCCTGGTAGAGCGTCACATTATCGCCGATCACCGTAGTCTCCCCGATTATGACACCATGACCGTGGTCAATAAAAAAACCCTTGCCGATCTGCGCTCCCGGATGAATTTCGATGCCCGTCCTGCGCGCGCCCTTCTGGGAAACCCATCTGGCCCAGAAATAATGGCGGCGCAGATACAGCCTGTGCGCCAGCCGGTAATAGCACATCACCTTGAAGCTGGGATAAAGAAAAACTTCCATGTTCGAGTGAATGGCCGGGTCTCTCTCCCGTATGATACGGATTTCCTCCTTTATATTGCCAATAAAGCCCATCAAGCTGCTCCTTCTGCAAAAAATGCCGTCAAGAATTTTCTACCATATTTAGAATATGCAACTTAGGACATTTTGTCAAGAAAACCCGCGCTTCACCTTACTTATCCATGTTCTCGCTATTTCCCTTTAATCTCTCAATTTCTGCGCGAAGCCGCGCTATTTCATCAGCCTGCGCTTTTCGGCCGCACTCGTATTCAATTGCCGCCTTTTCATAATCGCGCACAGCACGCTCTTTTTCCTTTGTCACGCGCGCTATTTTCCTCTCATAGTTGCGCAGATCCTCCTCATGTTCCTTCCTGTCCTGCTCTATCTTAAGTTCATAGTTTCGCAGGTCCTGATAATATTCTTCCCGATCCCGGCACCGTTTACGGATTTCCTCATCAGCGCTCATCCGAAATATAGTCTGCGCTGCTTCCTTTAAATACTCGTCCTTGGATGCAGTCATTTTCAATTCCTCCCATGTGACAGCCTTAAAAAGGGACGCCCAATCGTTAATATGATACCGTTTATCTTCTTCCGTGGCCAGATCAATGCGGGATAAATCCACCACATACAGAGTGATATTGTCACTGTATTTCTGATGATTCTTCACATTAATCAGTTTGTAGGACGCATAAAACTCAGGATACTCATCAAGCAGCGTATAGTCCAGGAAACTGATATGTATGGCCGGTCTTGCCTCCCTGTAATCCTGTCCGCGGTTGAGCTGGTCGTACGAGCGGCATAAATACATAATTGAACGATTTTCCCAATTTAATTTATTCGTAATCTGCATTTCCAGATTAATCAGAATCGAATTGTTCATTACTACATTGATGTCCAGACGAAATTCTTTGTCCCTGACAGCTTCTCCCAAAATAATGGGATTTGTGATCTCAACCACTTTTACCTCCGATTCCGCAAGGTGAAGCAGAGAGCAGATCAGTCCCCTCAGCACTTTGTTATTCGTCTGCAAAACCGCGCGGAACATATAGTCATTCGTCATGTTGTAGAGAATATCCCCGTTGGCATACCGAAAGGCTTTGTCAAGGGAAGATATTTCTGTCGGTGAAAATTTTGTCTGATCATTCTTTTCATTTTGTTTCATAGATATGCTTTCCTTTCTTAGACAAGTGTGACGGAGCAGCGCTCCATAGAAATGGTTGCAGGCTGGGATCCACAGCCCGGATTGATTTCATAACTCAGATATAACATAATCGGCATGGAAATACAACGGTTCCAGAAATTTTGCCCTATAGAAAAATTATTAACGTTTTTTCGATAACAAAGTCTTTCAAAACAAGATATAGCGGATGAGAAGCTCCTCCCATCCGCTATATACAAGATATGGTATTGTGCACTTTTCACACTAACCCACAACAATCTCCGCACATTTCTTACCCGTAAGCGCCGCCGTCCGCTGATCCGGCTGCCCAATGCCCACATAGAGCACATAACTGCCGCTGCCTGGAACAAACGTCCCCTCCTCATCCACTACAAGGAAAGCGTTACTTCTGACAACAAGATCTATCTCTCTGCTCTCGCCCGCTTCCAGATAAACCCGCTCAAAGGCACAAAGACTGTGATTGGGCACAGCGTGAGGCGACTTCTGGTCTTTCACATAAATCTGGATCACATCCCCGGTTGCAGTATCTCCCGCGTTTTTCACCGCCACATGCACAGTCACATCCCCGGACTTCACATCCTTAGAGATAACTTTCGCATGTTCCACCTGCACATCACCGTAAGTCAGTCCGTATCCAAAGGGATAGAGCGCCTCCTGTTCCATATAACGGTAAGTCCTTCCTCTCATGCTGTAATCCTCGAAAGCCGGCAGCTCATCCAGGGAACGGTAAAAGGTTACCGGCAGCTTTCCAGACGGGGAGCATTCCCCGAACAGAATGTCCGCCACCGCCTTTCCTCCCCTCGCGCCAGGATACCAGAGCTGGAGAACCGCCGCTGCCTTCTCCTGCGCCTCGGAAAGGTCAATCGCGCTTCCCGCCATCAGACATACCACCACCGGCTTGCCCACAGCGAATACAGCCTCCATCAGCTTTCTCTGAGGTTCCGGCAGAAGCAGGTCTGCCTTATCCCCAGACGCATAGCTGTTGCCCGTATCCCCCTCTTCTCCTTCCAGCGTCTCATTCAATCCCACGCAGAGCACCACCACATCACTGTGCTTTGCGACTGTCACCGCTTCCGCAATCCGGTCATTTTCCCAAGCCAGATTTTCCACCCGGTCTTTGAACAAATGCGAGCCCTCGGAGTATAAAACTCTTCCATTATGTCCGACTTTGTCCTGTATTCCTTCTAAAACTGTAATGTATCTGGAGGAAGTACCGTGATAATTCCCTACCAGTGCCTCTCTGCTGTTCGCATTCGGCCCGATCACACCGATGGTCTTTCCTGCCACATCTCTCAGCGGAAGGACACCGTCATTTTTCAGAAGCACCACCGACTCCCTGGCAAGCTGCTGCGCCACCTCCAGATGCTCCTCACATTCCACCTTATCGTAGGGGATTTCATCGTACTTGCTCCCGTCAAACAGCCCAAGAAGGTATCTCGCGGTAAACGCACGCACGGCCGCCTCTGTAATCTCCTCCTCCGTCACCAGCCCCTGTTCCAAAGCTTTCAGAAGATAAAGATAGGTTACGCCGCAGTTGATGTCACAGCCGGTCTTTAAAGCAAGCGCGGCTGACTCCTCCATCGTGTGCGTCACCAGATGCTTTTCGTGAAAGTCTTTGATTGCCCAGCAGTCTGACACATAATGCCCCTCAAATTTCCATTCGCCCCGGAGTATATCCTGCATCAGTGTTTTACTTCCGCAGCACGGTTCCCCGTTTGTCCTGTTGTAGGCACCCATCACGGCTTCCACCCCGGCCTCCTGTACGCAGGCCTTAAAGGCGGGCAGATAGGTCTCCGCCATATCCTTCTTTGTAGCTGATGCATTGAACTCATGGCGCACCGCCTCCGGCCCGGAATGCACTGCAAAATGCTTGGCACAGGCCGCAGACTTCAGCACATCATCATCACCCTGCAGTCCTTCCACATAAGCCACACCCAGTCTGGAAGTCAGATACGGATCTTCCCCGTATGTCTCCTGTCCCCTGCCCCATCTGGGATCCCTGAATATATTCACATTTGGTGACCAGAAGGTCAGTCCTTTGTAGATATCCCTGTCATCTTCCGAAGAATACGCATTGTACTTCGCCCTTCCCTCCGTTGCCGCCACATCCCCGGCCTTTCGCAATAATTCTGTATCGAAAGTGGCGGCCATAGCGATGGCCTGCGGAAAGCTGGTCGCCACGCCGGCTCTCG
This sequence comes from uncultured Lachnospiraceae bacterium, assembly GCA_910579285.1. Lineage (GTDB taxonomy): Bacteria > Bacillota > Clostridia > Lachnospirales > Lachnospiraceae > UBA3282. The sequence goes on from CAJTTT010000019.1 coordinate 69,883, forward strand.
CCACGCCGTGCAGCGCCTCTCCCCACCAGTTGTAGGCCGGCACACCAAGCCGCTCAATCGCTGGCGCATCATAACGGAGCTGGGAAGCCCTCTCCTCAACCGTCATCTGACCCACTAATTCCTTTGCCCTGCGTCTCGCCTCTTCTCTCGTCATATATTTCTTTATCCTTTCTGCCCGGTTTTGCCAGACTTTTACTCGAAAAAAATCGCCTGGTTGCGACTTTTTTCTCCATAGAGTATAATAGACGCAGACTCGGCAGTCTGCGTCCCAAGAATTACTT